>NZ_LZTA01000121.1 GCF_001665875.1 Mycobacterium sp. 852002-40037_SCH5390672 | reverse complement strand
TCAGTTGTGGCGGCCGCCTTTTCGGCGCCCACGAAGGCGAAGCTGTGCGTGGGCACCCGGGCCCGGTAGCGCACCCACCACTCCTGGAAATGGATGGCCCGCCGGTTGCCGT
The DNA here is from genome assembly GCF_001665875.1 of Mycobacterium sp. 852002-40037_SCH5390672. Taxonomy (GTDB): domain Bacteria; phylum Actinomycetota; class Actinomycetes; order Mycobacteriales; family Mycobacteriaceae; genus Mycobacterium. The sequence goes on along the minus strand of NZ_LZTA01000121.1, from coordinate 11,698 downwards.
CGGCGGGATCGGTTATCACCACGTGTGTCTCGCAGCGGTCGTCGCTGGCCGGCAGCAGCCGCGCGCCGGGTTGCCATCGGTCGCACAGCGCGGTGGTGATCTGCGACAGGGGGTAGCCGGCGTTGAGCATTTGGGTGCGCACCAGGTGGGTGCCCAGGTCGCGGTCGCCGAGTCCGAACCAGTCCGGCTGCACCCCGTAGCGCGCCAATTCCTCTTTGGCGTGCCAGGTTTCGTCCCGGTGCCCCCACCCTCGTTCCGGATCTACACCTCCACCTAAGGTGTACATGCAGGTGTCCAAATCGGGGCAGACTCGCAGTCCGTGGATCCAGGCGTCATCGCCAATGTTGACGATCGCCGTCAGCTCGTGACTGCCGGGTTCCGTGTCCGGACGCCGTTGCGTTTGAAATTGACCCAGCCCGAACAGCTGTTGAACCCCCAGCAGGAAGCGGGCGCCGCCAACCCCACCGACCAGAACGGTGACCTTCACATTGCACGACAGTACTGCCCGGCGACCGTGCAGTGGCGGGCCCATCGGGGCTGCCTCAAAGTTGAGCTTCCCCACCGCTTGTGGGGAAGATGGGGGCCCTGTGATCGACACGCCGAAGGCTCAAAACAACAGAAACGCCGAAATTCGATCACGAGATGGTATGGAAATGCGCCGTAATGCTTGACCCGGCAGATCAACCCGTGTCTAATCACATCAGTGTCATTTCCCGGTTGGCCGGCCGACTCCGGTGTCGCAGACCGAGATTCGATCACTTGTTCGAATTGTCTGTACATCAGAACAGGGAAACCAATCACTCTCTCTCTCAATCAAGCTGAGGAGGCGGACGACCGTATGTCTTACGAAACGTTTCGAGGCGCAATGACAAGCACGCCGCACACCGACATCGACCTGGCACTGGACCGCCCCGCTCGGCCGCATTTGACCGTGGTCCCTGATGCCCCAATCGCATTCGAGCCCGACCCCATGCCGGAGCCCGCGGCCGACCAGTGGCAGGACCGGGCGCTGTGCGCCCAGACCGACCCCGAGGCTTTCTTCCCGGAAAAGGGTGGCTCCACCCGCGAGGCGAAGAAGATCTGCCTGGGTTGCGAGGTGCGGCATGAGTGCCTCGAGTACGCCCTCGAGCATGACGAGCGCTTCGGTATCTGGGGCGGTTTGTCCGAACGCGAGCGCCGGCGCCTCAAGCGCGGCATAATCTGACGCACACGCGGCGCAACGCGCGCTCAGTGCGGCATGTAACGAAAGTTATTCGTCGTCGATCGTCGGATCGATGACCGACGGCTCGACGTCGAGGTAGATGGCGACCTGGGCCACCAGGATTTCGTGCAGCAAGTCGCCGAGTTCGACGGTGTCTTTGGCCCGTCGTTCAATTGGCTTGCGGAACAACACAATTCGCGCCCGCGTGGAGTTGCCGCGGATGTCGACGCCGGCCGGGATCAAGCGCGCCAGCGGGATCGGCCCATCGGCGATCACCTCGGGTGGCCACTGCACGCTGTCAGGATCCTTGGCCGAGATCCGCGGTATCTCGTCGACCGCCACGTCCAGTTCGGCCAGCCGATCCTGCCAGCTCCGCTCGATGGGTTCGTAGGCCTCCAGCACCGCCATGTCGAAGCGCTCGGCACGGCTGCGCCACCCCGGCACGGTCGGGGGCAACAGGGGGCCGCGCATGTCGCGGCCGCGGCGGAAGGGTCGGCGGGTAGCGGTTCGGCGCGAAGCCGATCCGTCGGAAAACCGATCTCCTCGCGGGGAGCTGCGCGAATCGCCGCGGGATTCACTCATTGGGCCGATGGTAACGGTTGCACATCGAGGGCCCCGGAGTTGCGCGTGTCCGGCGCTTCGGCGGCGTTTGCGCACGATAGCCTTTCGATCGTGAACGTTCCCCGTCGCTGTTGCCGGCCCGGGTGCCCGCACTACGCCGTGGCGACCCTGACGTTCGTCTATTCGGACTCGACGGCAGTCGTCGGTCCGTTGGCGACCGTGCGGGAACCGCATTCGTGGGATTTGTGCGTCAACCATGCCGGCCGGATCACCGCTCCCCGCGGGTGGGAGCTGGTGCGCCATGCCGGACCCCTCTTTTCTGAGCCCGCCCACCCTGACGAGGACGACCTGGTCGCCCTCGCCGACGCGGTGCGCGAGGGCGGCGATCGCGGCGTGCCCTACTCCGGCGCGGTGACTCCGGTGCACGGCTTCGCCGATTCGCACCTCCATCACGGCGGCGCCCAGGCCACCGCGCCCAGCAGCAGCGTGCTGGCGCCGCCCGAGCATCGGTCCGGACGGCGCCGCGGACACCTGCGCGTGTTGCCCGACCCCAGCGACTAGCCGGACGCGAAATCCGCACGCACCGCGGCGGCTCCAGCTCTCCGCGGCCCGATAGGCTGACGGCCAAGAGTTCACGTCGTCAGGAGTCCCGCATGTCTCGGCCCGCCGCGACTGTCCACCGTGTCGTCAAGGCTTACGACGTGCGTGGGCTGGTCGGCGAAGAGCTCGACGAGCCCTTGGTCACCGATCTGGGCGCGGCCTTCGCCAAACTCATGCGCGCCGAAGGTGCCCGCCGGGTCGTGATCGGCCACGACATGCGCGACAGTTCGCCCACCCTGGCCGCCGCGTTCGCCGCCGGGGTGACCGGCCAGGGACTGGACGTGGTGCGCATCGGCCTGGCGTCCACCGATCAGCTCTACTTCGCCTCCGGGCTGCTGGACTGCCCCGGTGCCATGTTCACCGCAAGCCACAACCCGGCGGCCTACAACGGCATCAAGCTGTGCCGGGCGGGGGCCAAACCGGTCGGCGCCGAGACCGGGCTGCGCCTCATCGCCGACGACGTGATCGCCGGCGTCGACGGCTACGACGGGCAACCCGGAACCGTCGGCGATCGCGACGTGCTGGCCGACTACGGGCAGTTCCTGCGGTCGCTGGTGGACACCTCCACGCTGCGCCCGCTGCGGGTGGCCGTGGATGCCGGCAACGGCATGGCCGGTCTGACCACGCCGGCCGTGCTCGGGCCGATCGGCGCGATCACGTTGGCGCCGTTGTACTTCGAGCTCGACGGCTCGTTCCCCCATCACGAGGCCAACCCGCTCGACCCCGCCAACCTGGTGGACCTGCAGGCCTATGTGCGCGAGACCGGCGCCGACATCGGGCTGGCCTTCGACGGGGACGCCGATCGCTGCTTCGTCGTCGACGAATGCGGCAACCCCGTGTCGCCGTCGACGGTGACCAGCCTGGTGGCGGCCCGCGAGCTGGGCCGCGAGATCGGCGCGACGATCATCCACAACGTGATCACCTCGCGCGCGGTGCCCGAACTGGTCGCCGAACGCGGCGGCACGCCGTTGCGGTCCCGGGTGGGGCACTCCTATATCAAGGCGCTGATGGCCGACACCGGCGCGATTTTCGGCGGGGAACATTCGGCGCACTACTACTTCCGCGACTTCTGGGGCGCCGACTCCGGAATGCTGGCGGCGCTGTATGTGCTGGCCGCCCTCGGCGAGCAGGACCGCCCGCTGTCGGAGTTGACCGCGGACTACCAGCGCTACGAATCGTCCGGCGAAATCAACTTCACGGTGGCCGACGCCGGGCAATGCACCGAAGCGGTGCTGAAGTCGTTCGGCACCCGGATCCACTCCCTCGATCACGTGGACGGGGTGACCGCCGACCTGGGCGACGGCAGCTGGTTCAACCTGCGCAGCTCCAACACCGAGCCGTTGCTGCGGCTGAACGTGGAGGCGCGCACGGCCGAGGACGTTGCCGCGGTGGTCGCCCAGATCAGTGCCGAAATCACCGCCGCCCCGGCTACCGGTGCGGGCGTGAAGGCCGCACCGTGAACCCCACCCGTGCGATCGATCTCGAGGACACCGAAGGCCTGCTGACCGCCGACCGCGACGGCCTGCTGCGGGCCGCGTCGTCGGCCGGTGCCCAGGTGCGGGCGATCGCGACCGCGGTAACGGAGGATGCGCTGGACCCGCTGCGGGCCGACGACCGTCCGCGCAGCATCGTCTGGGTGGGCGGGCGCGGCACCGCCGAGACCGCCGGGACGATGCTGGCCGCGACTCTGGGGGGAGCGGCGTCGCAGCCCTTCACTCTCGTCGGTGAGGTACCGCCGTGGGTGGGCCCGCTCGACGTGCTGATCGTCGCGGGCGGCGATCCCGGCGATCCCGCGCTGGCCGCCGCCGCAGCGACCGGGCTGCGCCGGGGTGCCCGGGTGGTGGTGGCAGCGCCGTATGAGGGCCCATTGCGCGACGCCACCGCCGGGCGCGCGGCCGTGCTGGCGCCCCGGCTGTGGGTCCCCGACGAATTCGGATTGTGCCGGTATCTGGCCGCCGGACTGGCCGTGGTGCACGCCGTGGACCCGCGACCTAACGTCGATCTGGGGATGCTCGCCGACGAGCTGGACGCCGAGGCGCTGCGCAACAGCGCCGGCCGCGAGCTGTTCACGAATCCGGCCAAGCTGCTGGCCGCCCGGGTCGCCGAACGTCAGGTGGCGCTGGCGGGCGACGGCGCCGCGACGCTGGCGCTGGCCCGGCACGGCAGCTCGGTGCTGCTGCGGGTCGCGAACCAGGTGACGCCGGCGACCGGGCTGGCGGACGCGCTGGTCGCCCTGCACGCCGCGGCGTCGGACGGTTTCGAGGAGCCCGACGCCGCCCTGTTTCACGACGAAGAGATCGACGGACCGCTGCCGGAGCGGTTGCGGGTGCTGGCCGTCGTGCTGGCCGCCGAGCAGGCGGGCGTGGCCGCCCGGACCGCAGGACTGGACAACGTGTACCTGCTCGCCGCCGAGGACGTGCCGGACGGGCCCGGCGGCTCGGCCGGCTACGGCGTTTCGCCGGCTCTGGGGGGACCCGGTAACCCCGAGCAGCAACTGGCAGTATTGGCCGTCCGGCTGGAGATGGCCGCGGTTTATATGCGACTGGTGCGGGGATAGATAACACAGTGGAACTGCTTCGCGGGGCCTTGAGAACATACGCCTGGGGTTCGCGTACCGCCATCGCCGAATTCACCGAGCGTCCGGTACCGGCTGCGCATCCCGAGGCCGAGCTCTGGTTCGGGGCGCACCCGGGCGATCCGGCCTGGCTGGAAACGGACAACGGCGAGATCACGTTGCTCGAGGCGCTGGTCGACGACCCGGAGGGACAGCTCGGACCGGTGTCCCGGGCGCGCTTCGGCGACGTGCTGCCTTTCCTGGTCAAGGTGCTGGCCGCCGACGAGCCGCTGTCCCTGCAGGCCCACCCCAGTGCCGCCCAGGCGGCCGAGGGCTACATGCGCGAGGAGCGGGTCGGCATTCCGCTGAATTCGCCGGTCCGCAACTACCGCGACACGTCGCACAAGCCCGAATTGCTGGTGGCGCTGCAGCCGTTCGAGGCGCTGGCCGGATTCCGTCAGGCCTCGCGCACCATCGAGCTGTTGCGGGCCCTGGCCGTCTCCGACCTGGACCCCTTCATCGACCTGCTGAACGACCAGTCCGACGCCGACGGTCTGCGCGCGCTGTTCACCACGTGGATCACCGCGCCGCAGCCCGACATCGACGTGCTGGTGACCGCCGTGCTGGACGGCGCCATCGCGTACCTCAGTTCGGGGGCAACCGAATTCGCGGCCGAGGCCAAGACGGTGCTCGAGCTCGGCGAACGCTATCCGGGTGACGCCGGGGTGCTGGCGGCGCTGTTGCTGAACCGCGTCACCCTGGCTCCGGGCGAGGCCATCTTCGTCTCCGCCGGAAATCTGCACACCTATTTGCGCGGCTTCGCGGTGGAGGTGATGGCCAACTCCGACAACGTGCTACGCGGCGGCCTGACCCCCAAGCACGTCGATGTGCCCGAGCTGCTGCGCGTGCTGGACTTCGCGCCCACCACCGAGGAGCAGCTGCGGCCGCACGTCCGCCGCGAAGGCTTCGGCCTGATCTATGAGACACCGACCGACGAGTTCGCCGTCGCGCTGCTGGAGCTCGACGACGAGTACGTCGGCCACGAGGTGGACGCGACGTGCAGCCACGACGGCCCGCAGATCCTGTTGTGCAGCCAGGGCGCCACGACGGTGCACGGCAAATCCGGCTCGCTGACGCTGAAACGGGGGATGGCCGCCTGGGTGGCGGCCGACGACGCCCCGATCCGGCTGGTCGCGCATGAACCCACCAAGCTGTTCAGGGCGACGGTCGGGCTGTGACGGCCCGTTCTTTGCCGGCCCGCCGCGCCTCGCGCCGCTCGCCCAGCCACAGTCGCAGGTTGTGCGCCATGGCCCGGCCGACGATCCGCGGCGGCGGAACCATATAGAGGCTGTCCAGTAGGGAGAAGCGCCGCAAGAACCATTCCGCCAGAACGGGTTCGGTCTCGGCGGCGCCCAGGAACTGGTCGAACAGCGCACCCGAGGGCCGCCACCACCACGGGATCGGCCCCTTGGTGCCGGCATGGTGGAACGTGACGTCGCCGATCGCGTTCATGGTCCACACCGGGAAGGTGCTCTTGGCGGTGGCCCGGTTCAGCGCGGCGGCAACCTGATCGTCGGGCAATTGCAGCGCCCGGCGCAGATGACCGGCCTGCAGCGAGGTCATCGTCATGCCCTGCCCGAAGGTGGGATTGAAGCTGGCCACCGCGTCACCGAAGGCGAGGATGCCCGCCGGCAGGCGCTCCAGCTTGTCGTAGCGCCGCCACTTGCTGGCCGGAAAGGCGTGAAACGCCGGCTCGCCCAGCGGCTCGGCGCGCGTCAGCGCGGCGTTGAAGTGGGCCGGAAGCAGCCGCCGCGCGAGCTCCAGCATGTCTGGGAAGGTCTTCGGCGGTTTGGCGTTTGCCACGCCGAACGTGGTGAGGACCCAGGTGCCGTCCTCGTAGCACAGCATGCCCAGCCCCAGCGACTGGTCGTGGGAGGCACCGGCGACCACCACCTTCTCCGCGATGAGCCCGTCGGGGATGCGGAACTGCTGGGTCGCGTAATGGATGCCGATGTCCATCTCCTGTTCGACCGGACGCTGGAATCCCCATTGCGTCAACCACACCGGCAGGCGGGTGCCGCGGCCGGCCGCGTCGACGACCAGGTTCGCCGCCACGAACTCCTGGTCGTTGCTTTCGGTATCGGCCGGATCCAGCAGCACACCGGTCACCCGTTGTCGCGCCCGGTCGAACCGCGCCTCGGCCACCGAGCGCCGCGCCACCGTGACGTTGTCGATGTCGTGGACCCGTTTGCGCAACTGCCATTCCAGGTGCGGGCGGCTGGGCACATAGGCGGTGAACTCGTCGCGCAGCGTGTGCCCGGTGCCCAGCACGTGGCCCGCGGCACCCAGGTGGATGCAGTCGGGCCGGTTCTCCAGTTTGGGCACGCCGGCGGCCACCATGTCGTCCAGCAGGCCGGGGAACAGGTCCTCGAATTCCATCGCCCCGCGCGCCATCAGCATGTGCAGGTGCCGGTCTTGGGGCACCGTCGCCCGGCTCGCCGGTGCGGCCGGCAGCTCGTCGCGCTCGTACACGGTCACCCGCGAATACGAATCGGAAAGCACCCGCGCCGCGCACAGGCCCGCGATGCTGCCCCCGATGACGACGGCATGGTCGCGCACCGTTGCTGTGCTGTCCGGCATTGGCGGAGAGTACCCAGTACTGTGACGGACCAATGGCTCCCAGTGTTGGGAAAGGGCGAATGCATGGCCAGTCGATGGCGGACCAAGTCGATCGAGCAGTCAATCGCCGATACCGACGATCCGGATACCAAGCTGCGCAAGGACTTGACCTGGCGGGACCTGGTCGTGTTCGGCGTCGCGGTGGTGATCGGCGCGGGCATCTTCACGGTCACCGCGTCGACGACCGGCGACATCACGGGCCCGGCCATCTGGGTGTCGTTCGTGATCGCGGCGGGCACCTGCGCGCTGGCCGCGCTGTGCTACGCCGAATTCGCCTCGATGCTCCCGGTGGCCGGTAGCGCCTATACCTTCTCTTACGCCACCTTCGGGGAGTTCCTGGCCTGGATCATCGGCTGGAACCTGCTGCTGGAATTGGCGATCGGTGCCGCCGTGGTGGCCAAGGGCTGGTCGAGCTATCTGGGGACGGTGTTCGGATTCGGCGGTGGTACGGCCACAGTCGGCGGTGCCCAGGTCGACTGGGGTGCGCTGGTGATCGTCGCGGGGGTGGCGACCCTCATCGCGTTGGGCACCAAGTTGTCGTCTCGGTTCTCCGCGGTGGTCACCGCCATCAAGGTGTCGGTGGTGATCTTCGTCGTGGTGGTCGGCGCCTTCTACATCAAGCGTGGCAACTATTCGCCGTTCATCCCCAAGCCGGAAGCCGGTGGCGAGGCCAAGGGCATCGACCAGTCCGTCTTGTCGTTGCTGACCGGCGCGCACAGCAGCCACTACGGCTGGTACGGCGTCCTGGCGGGGGCGTCCATCGTGTTCTTCGCGTTCATCGGGTTCGACATCGTCGCCACCATGGCCGAGGAGACCAAGAATCCGCAGCGCGACGTGCCGAGGGGAATCCTGGCGTCGCTGGGCATCGTGACCCTGCTCTACGTCGCCGTGGCCATCGTGCTGTCCGGCATGGTGTCCTACACCCAACTCAAGACCGTCCGGGGCCACGGGCAGGCGAATCTGGCCACCGCCTTCACCGCGAACGGCATCCACTGGGCGAGCAAGATCATCTCCATCGGCGCGCTGGCGGGGCTGACCACCGTGGTGATGGTGCTGATGCTCGGCCAGTGCCGGGTCTTGTTCGCGATGGCGCGCGACGGGCTGTTGCCGCGGTCGCTGGCCAAGACGGGTTCGCGGGGCACCCCGGTGCGCATCACCGTGCTGGTCGCCCTGGTGGTGGCGGTGACCGCGTCGGTGTTTCCCATCACCAAGCTCGAGGAGATGGTGAACGTCGGAACCCTTTTCGCCTTCGTCCTGGTCTCGGCCGGCGTGATGGTCCTGCGCCGTACCCGGCCGGACCTGGAACGTGGTTTCAAGGCGCCGTGGGTTCCGCTGCTGCCGATCACGTCGATCGCCGCGTGTCTGTGGCTGATGCTCAACCTCACCGCCTTGACCTGGGTCCGGTTTGGCGTGTGGCTGGTGGTGGGCACCGCGATCTACGCCGGGTACGGCTACTGGCACTCGGCGCAGGGCCGGCGGGAGGAAACCGCGGCCGAGGCCGAGCCCAGTGACGAGCTCGAGACCGATCCGCACAGTCCCGTGCCCTGATCGCTTTACAAAACTACAATGTTTGTCTAGACAGAAGACGCAAACGGCGGTATTGTCCAACCTCAACGTGGTGTGACTCACAAGGAGGTTTGGCATATGACCACATTCGAGCCGCAACTGAGCCAGGAATCCGACCCGCTCGTCTGGCGGGACAAGAAGCGCCGCCTGTGGCTGATGGGCCTGATCGCCCCGACGGCGCTGTTCGTGATCTTGCCGCTCGTATGGGGCCTGAACCGGCTGGGCTGGCACACCGCCGCGCAGGTGCCGCTGTGGATCGGGCCGATCCTGCTCTGGGTCCTGTTGCCGATTCTCGACCTGCGTTTCGGGCCCGACGGGCAGAACCCGCCCGACGAGGTCATGGAGCGGCTGGAGAACGACAAGTACTACCGCTACTGCACCTACGTCTACATTCCGTTTCAGTACCTCAGCGTGATCTTCGGCGCCTACCTGTTCACCGCCTCGGACCTGAGCTGGCTGGGCTTCCCGTCCGGTTCCGACGGCGGCCTGGGCTGGGCGGGCAAGCTCGGGCTGGCGCTGTCGATCGGCGTGCTCGGTGGCGTCGGCATCAACACCGCTCACGAGATGGGCCACAAGAAGGACTCGCTGGAGCGCTGGCTGTCCAAGATCACCCTGGCGCAGACCTGCTACGGGCACTTCTACATCGAGCACAACCGCGGCCACCACGTGCGCGTCGCCACCCCGGAGGACCCGGCGTCGGCGCGCTTCGGCGAGACCTTCTGGGAGTTCTTGCCGCGCAGCGTATTCGGCAGCCTGCGCTCGTCGCTGCGGCTGGAGGCGCAACGGATCCGCCGGCAGGGCGCCAGCCCCTGGCACCCCAAGACGTATTTGTCCAACGACGTCCTCAACGCCTGGTTGATTTCGGTGGTGCTGTGGGGCACGCTGATCGCGATCTTCGGCCCTGCGCTGATCCCCTTCGTGATCGTCCAGGCGATCTTCGGCTTCAGCCTGCTGGAGTCGGTCAACTACCTGGAGCACTACGGCCTGCTGCGGCAGCAGAACTCGAGCGGCCGCTACGAGCGGTGCACCCCGGCGCACAGCTGGAACTCCGACCACGTGGTGACCAACTTGTTCCTGTACCACCTGCAGCGGCACAGCGATCACCACGCGAACCCGACCCGCAGGTATCAGACGCTGCGCAGCATGACGGGTGCGCCCAACCTGCCGAGCGGGTACGCCTCGATGATCTCCCTCACCTACTTCCCGCCGCTGTGGCGCAAGGTGATGGACCACCGGGTGCTCGCGCACTACGACGGCGACATCACCCGGGTCAATGTGGCGCCCAGACTGCGCAAGAAGCTGCTGGCGCGCTACGGGGCCACCCAGGCGGGCGTGGCATGACCGCCTATCGCTGCCCCGGCTGCGGCTACACCTACGACGAAGCGAAAGGCGCACCGCGGGAAGGCTTTCGGCCGGGCACGTCGTTCGCTGACATCCCCGAAGACTGGTGCTGCCCCGATTGTGCGGTGCGCGAGAAGGCCGATTTCACCGAGATCCGAGAAGGAGTGAACCAGTGAGCGACGACTTCAAGCTCTTCATCTGTGTGCAGTGCGGATTCGAGTACGACGAGGCCAAGGGCTGGCCGGAGGACGGCATCGCCCCCGGCACCCGCTGGGACGACATCCCCGAGGACTGGAGCTGCCCGGATTGCGGCGCGGCGAAGACCGACTTCGAGATGGTGGAGATCGCCCGCTCGTGACCGCCGGCGACGATGCAGCGAGAGCCGCTATTGTCGCGCCTGTGAAGCGGATGCCGTACGCCGAGGCGTCGCGCGCCCTGCTGCGCGACTCGGTGCTCGACGCGATGCGGGACCTGCTGTTGACCCGGGACTGGTCGGCGATCACCCTGTCCGACGTCGCCCGCGCCGCGGGCATCAGCCGGCAGACCATCTACAACGAGTTCGGCTCCCGCCAGGGCCTGGCGCAGGGATACGGCCTGCGCCTGGCCGACCGGCTCGTCGACGCCGTCAACGCCGCGCTGGGAGCCAACGTCGGCGACATCTACCAGGCGTTTCTGCAGGGTTTCCGCGACCTGTTCACCGAGCTGTCGGCGGACCCCCTGGTGATCTCGCTGCTCACCGGCGTGGCCAAGCCGGACCTGCTGCAGATCATCACCACCGACAGCGCCCCCATCATCACCCGCGCCTCCGAACGGCTGACCTCGGCGCTGACGCACAGCTGGGTGGCCACCAGCGACGAGGACGCCGGTGTGCTGGCGCGGGCCATCGTGCGGCTGGCGCTGAGTTACGTGTCGATGCCGCCCGAGGCCAATCACGATGTGGCGGCCGACCTGGCCCGGTTGATGACGCCGTTCGCCGAGCGTCACGGCGTCGTCAACGTTCCCTGAGCCCTTCCCTGATCCGTGGCGCGCGGCCACCCGCGACTACAGTGGCGCAAGAACATACCTAAGCTAATTACCGCTTGGATCCGAGCGAGCCGGAAAAGGAAGAAACACCGTTATGACGACGACCGAAAATGCACTGTCCCCTGAGGTTCGAAACGGCATCGATTTCAAGGTGGCCGATTTGTCGTTGGCGG
>NZ_LZTA01000120.1 GCF_001665875.1 Mycobacterium sp. 852002-40037_SCH5390672 | reverse complement strand
ACCACCGGCGCCAACTGCGCCCGCGCCGAATACAACGCCGCGGTATACCCAGCAGGACCCGAACCGATAATGATCACATCGTGGACGTCGGAGGAGCTCATACGAACCTTTCAGCTGGGTCTGCGTTACGGGCCAGACTACTGCGAATTAACCCCCGCGCCATGCCTGGCCGCCAATTTATTTGCGGCACAGTGTCTCCCAAAGATCGATGCCGGAATTGCGCTGGACGCCAGAGTGATCGCCGTCATCCGAAGTGAAGCAGCGCACACAACAATCGGTTGTGCCTTCACAACACATGACCTCTACTGACGCGGTGGTAAGTGGTGCACCATGGAAATCGCGACCCGTGGGTCCAACGACGAACCTACGGGTGCCTACAGACCAACATCATCGCGATGCCGCGGCCCGACAGCCCGCCCTGTGGCCGCATTACGGCCCGCTCTGCGCCGCCGCGAGGATGTTCGCGAAGGAGAACGACACATGACCACCGCACGTCCCGTCAAGACTCGCAACGATGGTCAGTGGGCGCTGGGCGATCGCGAACCGCTCAACCACGCCGAGCAGTTCAAAAACGACGACGCACCGCTCAACGTGCGCGACCGCATCATCAACGTCTACGCCAAAGAGGGCTTCGACAGCATCGCCAAGGACGACCTGCGCGGGCGATTCCGCTGGATGGGCCTCTACACCCAACGCGAACAGGGCTACGACGGCAGCTGGACCGGCGACGAGAACACCGACAAAATCGAAGCGAAGTACTTCATGATGCGGGTTCGCTCCGATGGCAAGGCGATGACCGCGCACACGATGCGCACCCTGGGTCAGATCTCCACCGAATTCGCCCGCGACACCGCCGACATCAGCGACCGGGAGAACCTGCAGCTGCACTGGGTCCGGATCGAGGACGTCCCCGAGATCTGGCGGCGGCTCGATTCGGTGGGATTGCAGACCACCGAGGCCTGCGGGGACTGCCCCCGCGGCATCCACGGTTCGCCGTTGGCCGGCGACTCGCTCGACGAGATCCTCGACCCGTCGCCTGCGATCGACGAGATCGTCCGGCGCTCCCTGAACAATCCCGAGTACGCGAACCTGCCGCGTAAGTACAAGACCGCGGTCTCGGGCCTGCAGGACGTCTCCCACGAGACCCATGACATCGCGTTCGTCGGCGTCAACCACCCCGAACACGGCCCCGGCCTGGATCTGTGGGTGGGCGGCGGCCTGTCGACCAACCCGATGCTGGCCCAGCGCCTCGGCGTGTGGGTGCCGCTGGACGAGGTGCCCGACGTCTGGGAGGGCGTCACCCGGCTGTTCCGCGACTATGGCTACCGGCGGCTGCGCGCGAAGGCCCGGCTGAAGTTCCTGGTCAAGGACTGGGGCACTGAGAAATTCCGTGAAGTTCTCGAACAGGAGTACCTCAACCGCCCGCTGATCGATGGACCGGCGCCCGCGCCGGTCAAGCACACCATCGACCACGTCGGGGTGCAGAAGATCAAGAACGGCCTCAACGCCGTGGGCGTCGCCCCGATCGTCGGGCGGGTGACGGGCAGCACCCTGTCGGCCGTGGCCGATCTGATGGAGAAGGCCGGCTCCGACCGCGCGCGCTGGACCCCGTTCCAGAAGCTGGTCATCCTCGACGTTCCGGACGACAAGGTCGACGAACTGATCGCTGGCCTGGACGCGCTGGGCCTGCCGTCACGGCCGTCGTCGTGGCGCAAGAACACGATGGCGTGCACCGGGATCGAGTACTGCAAGCTGTCGTTCGCCGAAACCCGGGTGCGGGCACAGACTTTGGTGCCCGAGCTGGAACAGCGCCTGGCCGACGTCGATTCCAGGCTCAACCTGCCGATCAGCGTGCATCTCAACGGATGCCCGAACTCGTGCGCCCGCATTCAGGTCGCCGACATCGGGTTCAAGGGCCAGTGGATCGACGACGGCGACGGCAATTCGGTCGAAGGCTTCCAGGTTCACCTCGGCGGCGGCCTGGGCGAGCAGAGCGGCTTCGGCCGAAAACTGCGCCAGCACAAGGTCACCAGCGCCGAACTGGGCGACTACATCGACCGGGTGACCCGCAAATACCTCGACGGACGCCAGGACGCTGAGACCTTCGCCTCCTGGGCGCTGCGCGCCGACGAGGACGAGTTGCGCTGAGGCCCAGATGAACACACTCGTACTCACCGCGCACGGCAGCCGCGACCCACGATCGGGCGTCAACGCCCAGGCCGTGGCCGACCGGCTGGCGCGGATGCGGCCGGACCTCGACGTGCGGCTGGCGTTCCTCGAGCTCAACGCCTCGGGCTTCGTCGACGTGCTGGCCGGGTTGCCGGATAGCCGCCGCGCGGTGGTCGCCCCGTTGCTGCTGGCCAGCGCCTACCACGCGCGTTTGGACATCCCCAAGCAGATCGCCGACGCCGGCGCCCACGCCATCCGGCAGGCCGACGTGCTCGGTGAAGACGACCGGCTGATCTCGGTGCTGCGCGAACGGCTCGCCGAGGTCGGGGTATCGCCTCGCGACGACGATCTCGGGGTGATGGTGGTCGCGATCGGTTCGTCGAACCTCGCCGCCAATGCACGCACCGCGAAGGTGGCGGCCAGGCTGGCCGTCGGCACCCGATGGGCCGGGGCCACAACGGCTTTCGCCACCCGGCCCGAGGCATCGGTGGCCCGCGCCGCCGAGCAGTTGCGCCGCCGCGGGGCGCGTCGGCTCGTGATTGCGCCGTGGTTCCTGGCGCCGGGTTTCATCACCGACGGGGTGTCAAACTTCGCCCGGGACAACGGTATTGCGATAGCGGCACCGCTGGGCGCGCACCGGTTGGTGGCCGAGACCGTGCTGGATCGCTACGACGAGGCACTTGCCGACGACGCTGCGGCCTAGCCTGTCGAAGCCGCAGTGCGGCTGATGATGTGGCTGAGCAAGTCGCGGATCGCTCCCGGCGGTGGAGTGCGTCCGCCGATCCAGATGGCCCGAAACTTGCGGCGCAGGTCCAACTTTGGGATGTTCACCGCGTACAACCGGCCTACCGCCAGGTCGTCGGCCACCGCCAGCCGGCTCATGGTCGCCGGGCCGGCGCCGGCGAGCACGGCGGCGCGCATGGCCGCCGCGGAGGTCAGTTCCAGCACGGGCGTCGCTTGCTGCATGTCCTCGCCCAGCACTTTGCGCAACGCCGCCGTCAGCGAATCGCGGATGCCCGAATGGGGTTCACGGGCCACCAACGGCGTCTGTGCGAGTTCGCGCGCGGTCACCACCCGCGACCGTCGCGCCCACTTATGGTTGGGCGGGACCACGATCACCAGCTCGTCCTCCCCTACCACACAGCTGCCTAAACCCTTTGGCGTACCGGGGTTTTCGACGAAACCAAGATCGGCGCTACCATCACGGACCGAGGCGATGGCGTGGTCGCTGTTGGTGGCGGTCAGGATCACCTGAGGCGCGGTATCGCCGCGCCGCGTCGCCTCGGCCTGCAGGGACAGCAGCCAGCCCGGCATGAGTTGTTCGGAGATCGTCTGGCTGGCCGACACCCTGATGCGTTCGCGACCTTCTTTTCGCAGCGAACCCAGTCCGGCGTCGACTTCGTTGGCGACTTCGAGCAGCCGGGCCGCCCAATCCGCGACTATCAGGCCGGCGGGCGTCAGTTGCGAGCCGCGCGTCGTGCGGACGGCCAGGGTGACGCCGATCTGGGCCTCCATGGTGGCAAGCCGCCGGGAGATCGCCTGTTGGGTCAGCCCGAGTTCGCGTGCGGCCCGGCCGAGGCTGCCGGTCTCGGCGATCGCCACGAACGCCTCGAACGAGGCGAGTTCGGGCAGCCGGGGGCTGAGGGGCATGGGCGGCAGCTCACAATCAAATCGTGTGACACAACTATAGCTTGTGACACCACAACGCCACGCCTCTACTCGCGCCCCGGCCGAGCCGCAACGATGGGACACATGAGGCGCGCAGGCTGGTAGCCCGCACGGGCGCCACCGCGCTAAATTAGCCAGCCAGACCGTGTTTTGACGGCTCGCAGCCGGCTGACCCGCTAGCCAGAAGGAAGGACAACACCCGTGGCCTACGTGATCGCCGAATCCTGTGTCGATATCAAAGACAAGGCATGCATCGAGGAATGCCCCGTCGACTGCATCTACGAGGGCGCCCGGATGCTCTACATCCACCCCGACGAGTGCGTCGACTGCGGTGCCTGCGAGCCGGTGTGCCCGGTCGAGTCCATCTTCTACGAGGACGACCTGCCGGCCGAGCACAGTCAGTACCTGCAGATCAACGCGGATTTCTTCGCCGAGCTCGGCTCGCCCGGCGGCGCGGCGAAGGTCGGACTGACCGAGAACGACCCGGCCCCGGTGAAGGAGCTGGAGAGCAGAGCAGAGGCGTCGTAGCCTTCGCCCGCCGCTAGTCCCACCCGGAGAGCCGGAACGTATCGCCTGACGGCGATCGTCCCGCTGTAGCGGCGGTTCGCCATCGGGGTCGGCGGTGTTTCGCCGGTCGTCAGCATGGATTCGATGTGCCGGTCGACGGCAGTCTCGACCGCGTCGATGGCCTCGTGCGACGTCGGCGCTTCGCGCCGCATGAACGGCAACTCGAGACAGGAGGCGCCGCTCGAGGTGGCGGTCTTGCGGGCGAGGCGCGCCCGTTTCGTAAGGTGAGGCAATGCGGACAGCTCGACCCATCCACGTCATCCGGCAAATAGCGTCCGCCGCGGTCACCACCCTGACCGCGGCGTCCACCCTCAACGCCTACCGGCCTCTGGCGCGCGGCGGATTCCCGTCGCTGTACTCCTGGATGTTCGGGCTCGTCGTCACCGAATTGCCGCTGCAGACGTTGCTGAGCCAGCTCGGTGGGCTGGCGTTGACCGGCCGCCGCCTCACCCGGCCGGTGCGAATAATCGCGTGGATTGTCGCCGGCCTCTCGGCGCTCGGCCTGCTGAACCTCAGCCGCGCGGGCCATCGGGCCAACGTTCCGCTGACCGAGGCATTGGACAGCGGGCTGGGAGCCGATCGGCTCACCGAGTCGGGGAGCCTGTGGCGTCGGCCGAGCGGCGGCGGCACCGCCAAGACGCCAGGACTACTAAGAATGCTGCGCATCTACCGCGACTACGCCCACGACTCCGACATCAGCTACGGCGAATACGGCAGCGCCAACCACCTGGACATCTGGCGACGTCCCGACCTCGACCCGGCCGGCAAGGCGCCGGTGCTCTTCCAGATCCCGGGCGGCGCCTGGACGACGGGAAACAAACGCGGTCAAGCTCATCCGTTGATGAGCCACCTGGCCGAACTCGGCTGGGTCTGCGTGGCGATCAACTACCGGCACAGCCCGCGCAACACCTGGCCCGACCACATCGTCGACGTCAAGCGCGCCCTCGCCTGGGTCAAAGAACACATCGCCGAGTACGGCGGCGACCCCGACTTCATCGTCATCACCGGGGGTTCGGCCGGCGGTCACCTGTCGGCGCTAGCCGCGCTGACGCCCAATGACCCGCAGTTTCAACCGGGGTTCGAAGACGCCGACACTCGGGTCCAGGCGGCGGTGCCGTTCTATGGCATCTACGACTTCACCCGGTTGGACAAGACGCTGCATCCGATGATGCCGGGACTGCTGATCAAGTCGATCATCAAACAAAAACCCTCGACGCACCGGCAGACGTTCGAGGCCGCGTCACCGGTCAACCATGTCCACCCCGACGCTCCTCCGTTCTTCGTCCTGCACGGCCGCAACGACTCGTTGGCCTACGTCGAGCAAGCGCGCACGTTCGTCGAGCAACTCCGGCAAGTCAGCACGCAAGCGGTCGTATACGCCGAATTGCCGTTCACCCAACACGCTTTCGACATTTTCGGCTCGGTCCGCGCCGCGCACGCCGCGGTGGCCGTCGAGCAATTCCTGGCCGAGATCTACGCGGCGCACCTGCGTGCCGACGTTGTTGCGGCTCCCGAGGTGTCCTGACCCTGCTAGAACCACAGATTGCCTATTGCACCGTGACGTTCAGCGTGTAGGTGCACGCCGGTTTGGCGTCCTTGCCCACGAAGCTGGAGTAGGCCGTGCTGACCGTGGTGGTCCCCGGTTTCAGCGCGGTGAACGTAAACACTTCGGTGCCCGGTGCCCCCAGCGCGTCGGACGTCGGCTGCTCGAACGCGTGACTGAGCTGCTTGATGACCGACGGGTCGCCGATCTTGGTGTCCGGGTTCCACCGGTAGGGGGTGGTGTAGTTCGAACCCAACTGCACGATCAGGGTGTTGCCGACGGCGATGGTGATGGTCTGGCTGATGTCGCTCTGCGTCAGCACATCGGTCATGGGCACCTGGAGCGTTTTGGTCGACGGCGGATTCCTGGACGCGAAGTGGCAACCCACCACCGTCGACAACATGAGCACGGCGACTGTTACCAGCAGCCTGACCTTCACCAGATCCCCCTTCGATGTCGCTCCGGAGCCTAATAGGTCCGATCCAGACCGAAGAGTAGGCGACGAGGCCGCCATGCGTTGCGTCCGGCAGGATGGGCTGGTGTTTGGCCTCGTACTGATCGTTGCTCTGGTATCCACCGTCATCGTCGGGACGGTCATCGGCCGGCGCTACCGCGTCGGTCCCCCGGTCTTGCTCATCTTTCTGGGCGCCTTGCTAGGCCTGATTCCCCATTTCGCGCACATCCATGTCAACGGCGAGGTCGTGCTGCTGCTGTTTCTTCCCGCGATCCTCTACTGGGAGGGCTTGAACACCAGCTTCCGCGAGATCCGGGCCAACGCGCGCATCATCGTGTTCCTCAGTGTCGCACTGGTGATCGCCACCGCGGTGGCGGTGTCATGGACGGCGCGAGCACTCGGCATGGAGCCCCATGCGGCGGCCGTCCTAGGTGCCGTGCTCTCCCCCACCGACGCCGCCGCGGTGGCCGGCCTGGCGAAGAAGTTGCCCCGTCGGTCGCTGACCGTGCTGAAGGCCGAGAGTCTCATCAACGACGGCACCGCACTGGTGCTGTTTGCCGTGACCGTCCACGTCGCGATTGGCGGGGCCGCTATCACCCCAGCCGACTTGGTCGGTCGGTTCATCGGGTCCTACCTCGGTGGTATCGCGGCCGGGCTGCTGGTCGGTGGAGCGGTGACGCTGCTGCGCAAGCGGATCGACGCACCCCAAGAGGAAGGAGCCTTGAGCCTGGTGACGCCTTTCGCGGCCTTCTTGCTGGCTCAATCGATGGAGTGCAGCGGAGTGGTCGCGGTGATGGTGTCGGCCCTGCTCCTCGCCTACGCCGGCCCGGTGGTGATCCGGGCCCGTTCCCGCCTGCAGGCCTATGCCTTCTGGGACAACGCGACATTCCTGCTCAACGGCTCGCTATGGGTGTTCGTCGGTGTGCAGATCCCGGGTGCGCTGCGCGGCATCGCAGGCGTCGACGGCGGCGTCCGCCATGCCCTGTTCGTGGCGCTGGTGATCACCGGCGTCGTCATCGTGTCTCGCATCTTCTGGGGCGAAATCACCACCCTGTTGATCCGGCTCATCGACCGCCGCCAGGTGCAACGCGAACGTCAGGTCAACTGGCGCCAGCGCTTCGTCACCGTCTGGGCGGGATTCCGTGGGGCCGTGTCGCTTGCCGCGGCGCTCGCCGTGCCGATGACAACGCTGAGCGGCACGCCGTTCCCCGACCGCAGCCTGCTGATCTTCATCGTGACCGTCGTCATCCTGGTGACCGTCCTGGTCCAGGGCAGCACGCTGCCGGCCGTCGTTCGGTGGGCGAAGATGCCCGAAGATCCAGCCCACGCCGAGGAACTGCAATTGGCTCGTTGTCGGGGGTCTCAGGCCGCCCTCTCCGCGCTACCCGTGGTCGCCGACGAAGTCGGGATCAGTGACGACCTGAGGCGGCGGCTGCAAAAGGAGTACGAAGAAAAGGCCGCGCTGGTCCTGGCCACCGAGAACGGTTCGCCGGACACTCGCATACTCAAGGGCCGGGAGAAGGTCCGGCGGGTGCGTCTTGGCGTGCTCGAACACAAGCGGCGGGAAATCACCTCGCTGCGAAACCAGAACCTCATCGACGACATCGTGCTGCGCGAGTTGCAGAACGAGATGGATCTCGAGGAAGTGCAACTCCTCGCCACCGCGGCCGACGACGACGAGGACGACTAGGGCGTCGGCGGCCGGCCGTACAGTCGGCCCCATGCTGCACACCGTCGCGATCCGCGGGTATCGCTCGCTGCGCGAGGTGATTCTGCCGCTGGGTCGTCTGTCGGTGATCACCGGCGCCAACGGCGCCGGCAAGTCGTCGCTGTATCGCGCGCTGCGGCTGCTGGCCGACTGTGGCCGCGGCGAAGTGATCGGGTCGCTCGCCCACGAGGGCGGCCTGCAATCGGTGCTGTGGGCCGGGCCCGAGCAGCCGTCCGGTGCGCGACGCTCCGGCAGGACCGAGGGCACCGTGCGCACGCGGCCCGTGTCCCTCGAATTAGGCTTCGCCGCAGACGATTTCGGCTATCTGGTGGATCTGGGCCTGCCGCAGTCGGCCGGAAAGTCGGTGTTCGCTCGCGATCCGGAGATCAAACGCGAAGTGTTGTTCGCCGGCCCGGTGCTGCGGCCCAGTACGACGCTGGTGCGACGGTCCCGCGTTTTCGCCGAGGCCAGCGCGGATTCCGGCAGTGGCTTCGACGAGTTGTCCCGGTCCCTGCCGTCCTACCACAGCGTGCTGGCAGAATACGCCCACCCGCACGCGCTTCCCGAGCTGGCGGCCGTGCGAGAACGGTTGCGCGGCTGGCGGTTCTACGACGGTTTTCGTGTCGACGCGGCGGCACCCGCCCGGCACCCGCAGGTGGGCACCCGCACCCCGGTGCTCTCCGACGACGGCAGCGACCTCGCCGCCGCGATCCAGACGATCCTCGAGTCGGAATTCGAGGATCTGAAGCGGGCCGTCGCCGAGGCATTCGACGGCGCCACCGTCTCGGTGGCCATCCATGACGGGTTGTTCGACCTCCAACTACGGCAACGCGGCATGCTGCGCGCGTTGCGCGCGGCTGAGTTATCCGATGGCACACTGCGTTTCCTGCTGTGGGCCGCCGCACTGCTGAGCCCGCAACCGCCCTCGCTGATGGTGCTCAACGAACCCGAGACCTCGCTGCACCCCGACCTGGTGGCCCCACTGGCCTCGCTGATCCGCACCACCGCCGCGAAGACGCAGGTCGTGGTGGTCACCCACTCCCGGTCGCTGCTGGAATTCCTGGACACGACGCCGGTGGCGGAGGCCGAGGACGAGGGACAAGCGATCGAGATCGAGCTGTACAAGGACTGGGGCGAAACACGCATCAGCGGCCAGACATTACTGACGACGCCCAGGTGGGATTGGGGCGCGCGCTAGACGCCCCTGCCTTCGCGGCGAGCTTCGAGTGTGCATCCTGGGCCGCCCACCCGGCGTGTCCCCGCCATGGCCGCACACTCAACGCCCTCCACGCACACTCGACGGAATATTGCCTACTAGGCAATATTGCCCACCAGGCAAGTTTGGCGTATGTTGGCCGCTGTGACCGGACTCCGTGAGCGCAAGAAGGCCGATACCCGGCGAGCGCTCAGTGATGCCGCGTTGCAGCTGGCGTTCGAACGCGGCCTGGAAAACGTGACACGCGAAGACGTCGCCAACATGGCAGGCGTCTCACTGCGCACGTTCAACAACTACTTCAGCGGCAAATACGAGGCACTGGCCTACCGGCAAGCCGAACGCGTGCGTCGCAGCGTCGCCGTGCTGCGGCAGCGTCCCGCCGACGAACCGCTCTGGACGGCACTCACCCATGCCGTGCTGGAACCGCTGGAGGCCGACTTCGGGGACGTGTACGGTGACGAGAACCGCGCCCCCAGTCGCCAAGAGCTCGTCGAGGTCCGCAAACTCGTCATGCACCCTCAAGTGCGGAACTCGGTGCCACACAACCTGTTCGACGAATTGCTCCACGCCATCTCCGAACGTACGGGGACCGACCCCGACCGAGACCTGTACCCACGACTGGTGATGGCCATCGTGCGTGCCATCGGCGACGCCGCCGCCGACGCCTACGTCCGGGCCGATCCGCCGGTGGCCATCACCGCACTGATCCGCGAGGGCTTTGCCGCCGTCAGCGCAGGATTGCCCGAACCGAACAGAAAGAAGGCACGCCATGGCTGACGAACATGCCGACGTCGTCGTCGCCGGCGCCGGACCCAACGGGCTGCTGGTGGCCTGCGAGTTGGCGCTGGCGGGTCTCAGGCCCGTCGTATTGGACGCCCTGCCCGGTCCCAGCGCTGAGCCGAAGGCCAACGGCCTTGTCGGCCAAGTGGTTCGGATGCTTGACATGCGCGGCCTCTACCGGGAGTTTATTGGCGACCCCGAACCCCCGCAACCGGTTTACGGGTGGATCTTCGCGGCCATGACGCTGAACTTTCTCGGCGTGCCCGATAACCCGATGTACGCGCTGCCCATCCAACAGCCCCGGGTGGTGCGGCTGCTGGAGAAGCGGGCGCGGGACTTCGGAGTGGACGTGCGCTGGGGGCACGCATTCACCGGCCTGCGGCAGGAAGCGAATTCTGTTGAGCTGACGGTGTCCTCGCCGGAGCGCGAGTATCGCATCGACGCCGGGTATCTGGTCGGCGCCGACGGCGGACGCAGCCTGGTCCGCAAGACCGTAGGCATCGACTTCCCCGGGTACACATCGCAGACCGTCGGGCGGCTGGCCCACGTGCACATCCCCGACGGACTCCGCCGCGCCGACGGCGGCATCGACGTCCCCGGATTCGGCCGGATTGCGTTCGGCCACACGCGGTTGGATTGCGGCGGGCTGATTTATGCCGAGTTCGAACCCGGCCGCTCGCTGTTCGGCACCATCGAGTTCGGGCCGCCGGTCGAGGACGACCCGATGAGCCTGGCCGAACTGCGCGAGAGCGCGCGCCGCGTCCTCGGCGTGGATCTGCCGTTCGAGGAACCGAAAGGCCCGGGGCCGCACGCCCTGCGCCGGATCAACGGACAGAACACGCGCCACGCGGAGCACTACCGCGACGGACGAGTTCTGCTGCTCGGTGACGCCGCCCATGTGCATAGCGCCATGGGCGGACCGGGCCTGAACCTTGGCCTGCAGGACGCGATGAACCTGGGCTGGAAGCTCGCGGCCCACCTCAACGGCTGGGCACCCGCGGGATTGCTCGATACGTATGAGTCCGAGCGCCACCCCGTGGGCGAGCGCGTCATGATGCACTCGATGTCGCAGACCGCCCTGATGGCGCCGGGGCCCGAAGTCGCTGCGTTACGAACGCTCATGGGCGAACTGTTCGCCATTCCCGACGCCGCCCGGCACATGGCGGCGCTGCTGGCCGGCGCCGACGTGAGGTATGACGTGGGTGACCATCATCCGCTGTCGGGTTGGCTCGCGCCTGACCTGACGCTCGATGATGGCCGACGCGTGGCCGAGTTGTTGCACGAGGCCCGCCCGGTGTTGCTCGACCTCAATGGAGGCGGCGTCGGGGACACGGCGCGTGGCTGGGCCGATCGTGTCGACACCGTCAGCGCGAGCACCGCTGATCGCCCCGCCGCGGCGCTGCTGATCCGGCCGGACGGCTATGTCGCCTGGGCGGCCGACGAATTCGGCTCGTCCGAACAAGCGGCCCTGAAGGCGGCGCTGCAGCGCTGGTTCGGGCCGCCGACGAGCAAATAACGCCGTCCGCGAGCGAAGTTCACGGAGTGTTCAGGCACGCGTCGGTTCACCATTGGTGAGTGCACACGCGCACCGCGTGTTCTCACGTTATGCGCGTTGTACAGGTCGCCAATTTCTATGGCCCTCGCTCCGGCGGCCTCCGCACCGCGATCGACCGGCTGGGCGCGGAATATTGCGCCGGCGGGCACGAGGTCTTTCTGATCGTCCCCGGTCAACGCGTCGAGCGCGCCCAGCTGTACACCGGCGTGATCCGAATTACTCTGCCCGCCCGCTTGATTCCTTTCACCGGCGGCTACCGTGCGGTGATGCCGGGCCCGGTCAAGGCGCTTTTGGAAGCGCTGCGCCCCGACGCGCTGGAGGTCTCGGACCGCCTCACCCTGCGGTCGCTGGGCCGTTGGGGCCGCGACTACGGCGCCACCACTGTGATGATCTCCCATGAGCGATTGGATCGCCTTGTAGGACAAGTTCTTCCGCGTCGGGCCGCACGCAAATTCGCCGACGTGGCCAATGCGCGCACCGCAGCGAACTACGACACCGTCGTATGCACCACGGTTTTCGCCCGCGAAGAATTCGACCGGATCGGTGCCGACAACACCGTGACGGTCCCGCTCGGTGTGGACTTGCAGACGTTTCATCCGAGTCGCCACTCGTATCTGGTGCGTGAGCGCTGGGCCGCGCCGACGCAGATGCTGCTGGTCCACTGTGGGCGGCTGTCGGTCGAAAAGCGTGTCGACCGCAGCATCGACGCGCTGGGCGCGTTGTGCCACGCCGGTGTCGATGCGCGGCTGGTGGTGGTGGGCGAGGGACCGTTGCGGCCCAGGCTGGAGCGCCAGGCGGCGCGGCTCCCGATTGATTTCACCGGTTTCATCTCCGATCGCAATACCGTGGCGCAGCTGCTCGCTTCGGCCGATGTGACGCTGGCGCCGGGGCCGCATGAGACATTCGGGCTGGCCGCGCTGGAGTCGCTGGCGTGCGGAACGCCGGCCGTGGTCTCGCGCACGTCGGCGCTGACCGAGATCATCACCCCGGACAGCGGTGCGTCGGCCGATAATGACCCGGCCGCCATGGCAAAAGCGGTCGCCGCCATCGCCAGTCGACCCGAACGGGAACGCCGCATTTCTGCCCGACGCCGCGCCGAGGACTTCACTTGGCACCGCGCCGCGACCGGCATGCTGGCGTCGCTCGGGGCGCCGGCCTTCGACGAGCCGCCCGGCGGTTCCGAACAGACCGCCTAGACCTAGAGGTCGGAAGCCGCGCACGGCGGCTGGCTAGGCTCGCTGGAGACCGACAGGAGGATCCGGTGGGAGCACGCAGTCAGGTATTGATCACCGCCGCCGAGTTGGCGGACATCATCGCGGCCGGCGCTCCGGTGACCATCCTGGACGTGCGGTGGCGGGTCGACGATCCCGACGGGCGCGCCGCCTACCTGGACGGGCACATTCCGGGGGCGGTGTATGTCTCGCTCGACGACGACCTCAGCGACCACGCGGTTTCCGGTCGGGGGCGTCACCCGCTGCCATCCGGGCGCGCTCTGGAGGCCGCCGCGCGTAACTGGGGGATCCGGCAGGACGCGTTGGTGGTGGTGTACGACGACTGGAATCGCGCCGGTTCCGCACGTGCATGGTGGGTGCTGACGGCGGCCGGGATCGACAACGTCCGCATTCTGGACGGCGGGTTGGCCGCGTGGCGGTCGGCGGGACAACGCCTCGAGACGGGGCGGGTCGATCCGGCACCCGGGAATGTGACTGTGCCGCACGATGATCTGTATGCGGGAAGCCGCCGTACCCTGACGGCCGAGCGTGTCGCCGACGACACCGTGACGCTGCTTGACGCGCGCGCACCGGAGCGCTACCGCGGCGACATAGAACCTCTCGATCCCGTTGCCGGCCACATCCCCGGCGCGAAGAACCTTCCCAGCGGCACGGTCCTGGCCCCCGACGGCACCTTCCTCGCCGACGACGCACTGGCACAACTGTTGTCCGATCGCGCAATCGAGCGTCACGATGCAGTGGCCGCCTACTGCGGATCGGGCGTCACCGCCACGGTCGCGATCGCCGCACTCGCCGCGATGGGCCGCGAAGCCGCGTTGTATCCGGGGTCGTGGTCTGAGTGGAGCTCGGATCCGGACCGTCCGGTGGAGCGTGGCGGCCAATAGTCGACTTTCGTCGCCCGGCGGCGACCGACCATAGGGCAACTCGCCAAAGCGCTAGCAGATGCGCTAGCGGATCTGCGAAGCGCCTAATGGTCGGAAAGTGCTGGTACACATAGCAGACTCGAGAGGTCTGCCGACCGACGAACGGATGCCGACCAACGGATCTCTGTTAGCCTGTGATCGATAGCGCCTAGGGTTCCGACGTCAATCGGCGTGTCTGGTCCGAGCGGCGCCACCGCGTTCTCCGATGGGACGCGGTCATCTGAACGGACAAAAGCCTGGAGGACCCCGGCAGGTGCGACTCGCGCCGGCCGAGAAGGTCCTTTCATGCTGGCCTTGCTGCTCTACATCAGCAAGATCAGCACCTTCGGCCAGTTGGGTGCGCTCAGCTTCGCCGTCGTAGTCCGCGGGTTGGTCATCGGCGCTGCCTTGATGATCGGCCCCTTTGTCACGCGCTCGATCGTGCGCCGGGCCCATCCGCGCCATTACGCGATTCTGATCGACCTGGTGCTCGTCGTCGCCGCCGCCGGCATGTTCATCGCGACGGCGGCTTGCTGAAACGCGTTGTGCAGGACAAGCATTTGATGCGGCCTAAGAGGTGCAGCAGGTGCAGTCCGATTGGTCGGTAAGTCCGAACGTCTCGGAATCGGCCTTCACCGTGTAGATCTCCCAGCGTTCACCGCCCGGACCGGTCACCCACACCTTGTCTTGAGTGGCGAAGCAACACGTGGTGTCGATCTCGTCATCAGTGAGCAGACCGGCCCCGGCGAGACGTCTGCTCTCGGTGTGCACGGCGTCGCTGGAGGCGACCTCGACGCCGAGGTGGTTCAGAGTGCCGCCGTGGCCGCGGTTTTCCAGCAAGACCAATTTGAGCGGCGGGTCGGCGACGACGAAATTGGCATAGCCGGGTTTGATTTTTGCCGGTTCGACCCCAAAAAGTTTGGTATAGAAAGCGATTGCCTCGTCGAGATCGTCGACGTTGAGGGCCATCTGAAGGCGTGACATGGTCATCTTCCTTTCGCCGCCCACTCGGGGGTCTCACCAAAGAGCCGCGGTCGCAGCGCGAGCGACACGTAGACCAGTGCGACCAGGATCGGCACTTCGATCAGGGGTCCGACCACACCGGCCAGGGCCTGCCCGGAGGTGGCGCCGTAGGTGGCGATCGCCACCGCGATCGCGAGTTCAAAGTTGTTTCCGGCGGCGGTGAACGCCAACGTGGTGGTGCGTGCGTATCCGAGCCGAAGCAGCACTCCCAGCCCATATCCCCCCGCCCACATGATGGCGAAGTACATCAGCAGCGGCAGCGCGATCCGGGCGACATCCCAAGGCCGGGAAGTGATCTGGTGGCCTTGCAGCGCGAAGAGGACAACGATGGTGAACAGCAACCCGTACAACGCCCACGGCCCGATCCGGGGCAGGAAACGACTCTCATACCAGCTGCGGCCTTTGGCGCGCTCGCCGAGACGACGCGATAGGTATCCGGCCAGTAGCGGAATGCCCAGGAAGATCAGCACGGATTTCGCGATGTGCCAGGCGGATACATCGATGCCCGTCGTGCGTAGACCCAGCCACCCTGGCAGCACCGACAGGTAGAACCAGCCCAGTGCGGCGAACATGACGACCTGGAAGATCGAGTTCAGTGCGACCAGGACCGCGGCGGCTTCGCGGTCGCCGCACGCAAGGTCGTTCCAGATGATGACCATGGCGATGCAGCGGGCCAAACCCACGATGATCAGCCCGGTGCGGTACTCCGGCAGATCCAGCAGCAGCAGCCAGGCGAGCGCGAACATCACGGCGGGCCCGATCAGCCAGTTCAGCACCACCGACGTCACCATGAGCTTGCGGTCGCCGGTGACGCTGTCGAGCTGGTCGTAGCGCACTTTGGCCAACACCGGATACATCATCACCAGCAGACCGATCGCGATGGGCAGCGAGATGCCGTCGACCGCAACGGCGCTGACCGCCCGCCCCAGGTCGGGGACGAGCCGGCCTAGCAGCAGACCCGCGATCATCGCGAGGGCGATCCATCCGGGCAGGAATCGATCCAGCGTCGGGAGCCGGGAGCTCACCGCCGGGCCGGGGGCCGTGCCGATCCGCCCCTGGCTCACGACCCGCATCCCGCGGCCACTCGCGCGTCGACGCTCAGCACCGACGAAAGTTGTTGCAAGGCAGCGGGAACCACCCAGTAATACACCCATGTTCCGCGTCGTTCACAGTCCAACAGCCCCGCCGACCGCAGCGTCTTCAGGTGATGGGAGATCGTCGGCTGCGAGACGTCAAATGTCTGGGAGATCTCACAGACGCAGGCCTGACCACCCGGGTGGCTGGCGACCAGACTCAACAGTCGCAACCGCACCGGATCGCTGAGCGCCTTGAACATGGCGGCCAGCTCCACGGCCTGCGGCTCGCCCAACGCGGCTGCTCCCAGCGCCGGGCAACACTCCGCTGGCACTTGCTTCGACATCCATCTATATAAGCATGTATCGAATCAACCCGCCAGCGGTGGAGTTTTTCCCGTGCTGCGGTTTTAAGTCGGGTGGGAGAAACGAACAGGCCCTATAGTCCTCGTGACGTCCAAGCAAGAGGGGGTGCCATGACCAATCCCGACTATCGCCGCAACGGGCGGATCGTTCGCGCGGCTGCCGCGCTCGGCGTGGTGGTGTTGGGGGCCAGCCTGCCGGCCTGTTCTGGCAAGGGGGATCACCCGGCTGCTGCCCCGAGTTCAGGGCCGGCTTTGGCAAGCACGACCGTCATGATCGATGGGAACAAGCACACGATGATCGCCGCCGTGGACTGCACACGATCGGCGGCACAGCCAAGTGCTTCTCCCCCGGAATCGGGTGACCTGACCACTCGAATCAGCGTGCACGACGATTCCGCATCGGTGTCGCTGGCCGTCTCGGATGAGCAACCGCCGACCATCGACGGCTTCGCCATTTCGCTCAAGCTGGACAGCGGCCAGTATCAATTGCCTTACCAGGGAACCAAGTCACCAACTCAGGTCCAAGCGACCAAGGACGGTAAGAGCTACACGGTGACCGGGACGGGCCAAGCGACCACACCCGGTCAAAGTGGTTTGCGTGACGTCACGTTCGGAATTCACGTGACGTGCCCGTAAGCAGGTGGTTGTCTGCCGCGACCACCTCTGCGATGCTGACAGCTTGGACCTCTTTGCGCAGTGGCAAGACGGCGGCACCGAGCTTCGTTGGCGCTCGACGACCGCGGCCAACGACGGGCAGGAAGTCGCCGTGTTCGCCCGCCGTTGCGGCACTCCCGGTGCGCCCGCATTGGTGTTGGTGCACGGCTTTCCGACCAGCAGCATCGACTATTTCGCGTTGGCGGGTGAACTGAGCTCGGATTTCGACATCTACCTGTTGGACTTTCCCGGCTACGGACTCTCCGACAAACCACCCGAGCCCTACGTGTACTCGCTCTACGACGACGCGCGCCTGCTCGTCCACGCGATCACTGAGGTGTGGGAGCTCACCGAATACCGCATGCTCACCCATGACCGCGGCAGCAGCGTCGGCATGATCGCCCTGGGCATGCTGGCAGCGCAGGATCCGCCGGTCGTACCCGTCGACCTTGTTTTGACCAACGCCAACATCTACCTTCCGCTGTCCAACCTCACCGCATTTCAGACCGCGCTGCTCGACCCCGCCACCGCACGAGCCACCGCGGCGGCGACGACGCCGGAGATGCTGGCGGCCGGCATGGGCGCGAGCACGTTCATGCCGCGACGCACATTGGAAGATCCGGAGATCGCCGCACTGGCCAAATGCTTCGCCCATAACGACGGAATCCGCGTGCTGCCCGACACCATCCAATATCTCCACGAGCGCGCCGCGGACGAAACCGGTTGGCTGGAAGCGCTTTCCACGAGCGACGTCAACACGACCGTGGTCTGGGGCGTTCACGACAACGTGGCACCGTTGCGAGTCCCCAACCATGTCTGGCAGATGTATCTGAAAAGCAAGCCGGGCCGCAACCGCTACTGGGTGGTTCCCGGCGCCGACCACTATCTGCAGTGCGACGCCCCAGGTCAACTAGCCCAGATCGTGCGCCTCACCGCGCAAGGCGAGGCTATCCCGTTGCAGACGTTGGGAAATCGGCCCGACGGCGCGGTGTTGGTGGATCAAAGCGGCTCCTAGCCACGCCGAGTGTGACGCTAGCGTCACACTGGGCGCCGAGTGTGACGCCAGCGTCACGCTCGCGGACCGGAACGCGACGTCGGCCCTGACGGCTTACCGGGTGACGACGGGCAGGCGTGCCCACCCGCGCACGCTCGCGGTGTGCGCCCGTTGGGCATTCGCATAGTCGACTTCCCAGTCGGGCCAGCGTTTGAGGACTTCTTCGAAGGCCACCCGCGCTTCGAGCCGGGCCAGCGCCGAGCCCAAGCAGAAGTGCAGGCCCTGCCCGAAGCTGAGATGACCTCCGCGGCGGTGGATGTCGTAGTGATCCGCATCCGGGAAGTGGTTTTCGTCGCGGTTGGCCGACGCGTTCAGCAGCAGCATGAACGACCCCTCGGGAACCACGCGACCATAGTGCTCTGCGTCGCGCGCGACGTAGCGGGCCTGCACCGGTGACGGCGGCTCGTACCGCAAGGTCTCTTCGATCGCACCGGGGATCAGCGACGGGTCCGCAACGAGTTCGCGGCGTTGATCCGGGTGATCGGATAACAGCTGGCCCATGAATCCGATTAACCGAGCGGTGGTTTCGTTGCCGGCACCCGCGATCATCGCGGTGTAGGACAGCACCTCGGTTCGCGACAGGGGGCGCCGCGTGCCGTCGGACTCATCGATCTCGGCCCGCAGTAGTTCGGTCATGAGGTCGTCGGAGGGATGGCTGGCCCGCCATTCGATGTACTCGGCAAACAGGGCAATGGAATTCGAGAAGACATTTGCATCGACGGCGGCGGGGTCGCTGTCCTTGGACAATCCGATGTTGGCGACGCTGCGGTCTCGGATCTTTTCTTGATCGGCCTCGGGGATGCCCAAGAGGTAGCCGATGGTCCGCATCGGCATCATCGCGCCGAGGTCTGCGATGAAATCGAAACCACTCTCGCCGACCAGCGGATCCAGCTCGCGGACACAGAACCCTCGCACCAAATCCTCCACCGCCAGCATGCGCCGGGGCGTGAAGACACGGGACAGCAGCTTGCGGTGCAGATCGTGCAGCGGAGGATCCTCGAACAGCAGAATGCCCGGAGGCACTTCGATGTTCGCGAACAAGATGTCGGCGGTAGTGCCCCGCCCGGAGCGGTAGGTCTCCCAGTTCGGCAGTTCGCGCACCACATCCTCGTATCGACTGAGCGCGTAGAAGTTGTACTTCTCGTTGTAGTACAGCGGCGCTTCTTCGCGCATCCGTTTCCACACCGGATACGGGTTCGAGTCGATCTCGACATCGAATGGGTCGTAGTACAACTCGATGGCGCTGGTGCCTGTCATTTCCAATTCCTCTGGTGCAGTGGCGGATTGAACGGCTCAGCCGTTCCTGTGCAAGAAGCCGTGCAGGGTCGCATGGACAAGTTCGTCGACGATGGTCTCGCGCGGCGGCGGCTCGGTGCCGAAGTAGGTCGAACGCAAGGCCGCCATACCGGCGATCATCGCGACTGTCGAGTGGGCGGGCAGGTCCGGATGGTCGGACCGCAACCCGCGCAGGTGCATGCCCTCGGCGCTGATCTGACCGAGCGCCGTGATCGCCTGCCTGATCTCGGCGATGCCGGCGTCGGCCTTTTCGTCTTCGCTCAGCGTCTCCGATGCCATCAGGG
This sequence comes from Mycobacterium sp. 852002-40037_SCH5390672, assembly GCF_001665875.1. Lineage (GTDB taxonomy): Bacteria > Actinomycetota > Actinomycetes > Mycobacteriales > Mycobacteriaceae > Mycobacterium. The sequence continues at coordinate 3,626 of NZ_LZTA01000120.1, read as the reverse complement.
TCAGCAGGAGACCCTGGTTTTCGACGAACACGTCGTAAAGCTGCCCGACGAACCGCCGCGCCAGCTCCTGCTCGTCGGTCTCCTCGGGCACGACCGACTGCCAGGTCCGGCCGAATTCCTCGACGAAGTCGGTGAAGGGCAGTACGAGCGCCTCCCGGAACAGCGCGGCCTTGGAGCCGAAGTGGCGAAACAACAGGTGCTCGGTGACGCCCGCGGCCTGGGCGATTTCGCGCGTCGTCGTGCTGCGGTAGTCCTGCCGGGCGAAGCGGGCCCGGGCGGTATCGAGCAGCAGCTTGCGCGGCGCACCGCGCGGCCGGCGGATCGAGGCCGACGCCTCTGGTGCGCTGCGCCTGGTGGTGGACGGCCGCTGGGCCACGTCGTCATCTCCTCACCCGATGGTTGACTGCCTTTTAGGATAGTGTGCACTATCTAATGAGTCGAGCTGGATTGGGAAGTCGAGCGCGGACTGGGAAGGGGCGCGACAGTGGGCGCGGTCATCATGCTTGGCACGCTGTTCGGACTGATCGTCCTGATATTCGGTCTGGTACTGCGTTTTGACCCGCAAGCTCGCGGCGGTCGAGGAGACGGCCGATGAGCTCCCAGATGACACCGGTGATGCAGGCGGCCAGTGACTTCGCGCTCATCGGCGGCATCGCGTTCAGCGTGCTCGGGATCTATCTGAGCGTTCGCCGGCACCGCCTGCACCCACTGCTGCTGCTGTGCATCTCGGCGATATCGTTCTCCTGGATCGAGGCGCCCTACGACTGGGCGATGTACGCCCAGTTCCCGCCCGCCATCCCCCGCATGCCGGCGTGGTGGCCGCTGAACGTGACGTGGGGCGGGTTGCCCTTGTTCGTTCCGGTCGGCTACATCTCGTACTTTGTGCTGCCGGCCGTGACCGGCACGGCGCTCGGGCGATGGCTGAGCGCACGCTTCGATTGGCGCAGGCCCCAAACGCTTTTGGTGGTCGGTCTCATCGTCGGCTTCTGCTGGGCGCTGTTCTTCAATGGATTCCTGGGCGCCAAGCTCGGCGTCTTCTACTACGGCCGGGTGATCCCCGGCCTGGCGATCCGCGAGGGGACCGTACACCAGTACCCGCTCTACGATTCCCTCGCGATGGCCATCCAGATGATGCTCTTCACCTACCTGCTCGGTCGCACGGACGGGCAAGGGCGCAATGTCATTGAGATGTGGGCCGAGAGCAGGTCGAAGAGCCGGGCCGGCTCATCGATCCTGTCGGTCGTCGCCGTGATCGTCGTCGGAAACGTTCTCTACGGCGCCGTATTCGCGCCCCACCTGGCGACGAAGCTAGGCGGCTGGGTCACCACCGAACCGGCAGGCGAGCTGTTCCCGGGCGTACCGAACCAACCGAAGTAGCCGAAGGGATCGGTCAAAGCGGTCATCGAGGCCTACGGCGAGTTGTGCGACGAGGGCTGCCTGGCCATCTTCGGACCCGATATCGACCGCAATGCGAGGCGTGGGGATCAGCCGAGGGCCTCGGGAAGCACGACCTCGCCGACGCGCTCAAGATACGGCCACGCGATGTCCGGTGGCAGCCCGCCGCACAGCGGTGACAAGTTAAGCACCTGTCCGCCCTTCACCCGCGAGATCGCCTCCGGGACAGAGATAATCACGTGCGATGTCCCCGTCTCGCGCAGCTCGTCGACGGTGTTCACGTGCGAGAAGCCGGCCGTCGTCTCGTCCCCGGGATTCCACGCGGCGTAGGTTCGCACGTCGTGCAGCAGATGCTCGCCGATCTCTTTCCACGCCTGATCGACGTCATCGGCGACGAACACGACCGAGGGGGTATTGCGGTCGGGAAACATCGTCGGCCCGGGCTCGTGGCCGTGCTCACGGCATGCCTCTTCGTAGGCCTCCCGCATGCCCGCCGCGTTCGCGTTGCCCAGCATGCCCAGCCCGTACCTGCCGGCCCGGCGAGCCGCCGCGATCGTTCCGCCACCCCACATCAGTCCCGGCCCGCCGGCAGTCAGCGGGCGAGGTGTCACCGTGATCCGCCGCCCGTCTTCGACGACGGTTTCACCGGCAAGCAGTCGCCGCAGCAGTGCGAGTTTCTCGTCGCAGAGGCGGCCACGCTTCTTGATGGGCACGCCGAAGTGCTCGAACTCCTCGGGCCGGTAGCCCAGGGCCAAAATGTAGGACGCCCGCCCCTTGCTGATGATGTCGAGGACCGCCATGTCCTCGGCGAGGCGCACGGTTTCGTAGAACGGAAGGATCAGGATCAGGCTCAGCGCCAGACGCTGCGTTCGCGCCGCCACCGCGGAGGCCAGCAAAAACGGTGACGGCAGGTAGCCGTCCTCGGATCCGTGATGCTCACACAGCACGGCGGCCAGACCACCGTGTTCTTCGGCCCACGCGCACATTTCGGGGGCCGCGGCGTACAGATCGGTTGGCGGCGCGGCCCATTGAGGGTCGCGCATGTCGAAGCGCAGTGTGTACACGGCAAACTCCTAGGTGGCCTAATCTTTGTGCTGCACGTTACACCTTCAGTCGAAGGCGTAAAGCGGCAGAGTCATGGGGATGTCCAGCGAGCTGAGCAGGCCCGGGGGCGCGTTGACCACATAGGGGATCGCGTTGACCACGCGCATTGCCGTGGACGCCATCGCGGCTCGCCCCGCCGCGCGGCCCTCGGCCGCCCCCAGGGTCATCACGCAGTGGATGTCGGGATCACCCTCGATGTCGACCCGATAGGTCGCGTCGAACTGCGATGTCGGCCAACCGGGTGCGACGTCGCGGGCCATCCGGATGACGTGCTCGATCACGATGGCCTCGCGGCCACTGACCACTCCCGCGGCGCGCGTGCGCACCGCGCCGCAGGTGCCCGCCTCGATGGTGCCGAACGCCACCTCGATGTCCCGGTCCGTCAGCTCGCGGTCGAGCGAGCCGCGTATGTGCTCCACCTCGACACCAAGTCCGTCTGCGATCAGGTAAATCGGTGCCTTCCAAGCCATTTCGATGAATCCCGGCGTCTTCAGCATCGGCTCGAAGTCCAGCGGCCGGCCAAAGCCCATCCCGTCCATCATCACGTCGGCGACCGGATAGTGATCATTGAGCGCGACCTCGCTGGCCGTGATCCGCCGGATGCTCTTGGACTGCGTCGTCATGAGCAGCGCGAGCTGATCCGAGGCGAAGCCGGGAAAGATGCCCGACACGTAGAACGACGCCTGGCCGGCCTTGGCCGCACCGTCCAGCTCGTCGCGCCAGTGGGGTGCGAAATAGGACGGCGGGTACACCAGACTCGTCGACGACGTCGACACCACATTGATGCCGGCCGCCAGCAGACGCACGTAATCGGGCACCGCCAACGCGTCGCGCTCCGGACCGCTGGCCGCATAGATGACGCAGTCGGGTTTGGCGGCGATCAGCGCGCCGGCGTCGTTGGTGGCTCGCAGGCCGATCGGCTCACCGCCGGCCAGTTCGCCGGCGTCCTTGCCGACCCTTTTCCTCCGAGTGCACCCACACGCCGACCAAATCCAGATTGGGGCGCCGCGAAACAGCACGGATGGCGATCGAACCGATGCCGCCTGTCGCCCACACCACCACGCGATGAGCCGTCATCTTCTGCCTCCTCAGGTGCGTGCGCGTCCCGCAAACATGATGAAAACCGC
>NZ_LZTA01000119.1 GCF_001665875.1 Mycobacterium sp. 852002-40037_SCH5390672 | reverse complement strand
CGGGGTTTGCCGGCCACCACGTCCAGGTCGATTTCGGGGTCGAGGTTTTCCAGATTGAGGGTGGGCGGAACCACCTGGTCGCGCAGGGCGAGCACGGTGAGGATGGATTCCACGGCACCGACCGCACCCACCGAGTGGCCGAGTGCGGCTTTGGGCGCATAGACCGCGGGTTTGTTGCTGCCCAACGCGTTGTTGATGGCTTTGCTTTCGGCGACGTCACCGACCGAGGTGCCGGTGGCGTGGGCGTTGACGTGATGGATGTCGGACGGACTCAGCCCGGCGAGTTGGATGGCACGGCTCATCGCGTGTCCGGCGCGTTCGCCGTCGGGGTCCGGGGCCACCATGTGGTAGCCGTCGGAGGTGATGCTGGCGCCCATGACACGGGCCAGAATGTTGGCCCCGCGGGCTTTGGCGTGTTCTTCGGTTTCGATGACCATCAGCGCGCCGGCCTCACCGAACACGAAGCCGGTGCGGTCGCGGTCGAACGGGCGACACGCACCCACCGGGTCATCGTTTTTGGTGGACATCACGATGCGCATCTGGGCGAACGCCGCGATCGCGACCGCCTCGATCCTGACCTCGACGCCACCGCAGATCGCGATGTCGGCCTCGCCGAACACGATGTTGCGCCAGGCCTGCGCGATGCCCTCCGAACCCGA
>NZ_LZTA01000118.1 GCF_001665875.1 Mycobacterium sp. 852002-40037_SCH5390672 | reverse complement strand
GATGTACTGCTCACCGGCCGGCGAGAGCGCCGACACGTGCACAACACTGTTCGCCAGGACCGCAACCGTGATCCGCGCCGTCGCCAACTCCGCCAACGTCGTTGTCCGCGCGGTGCGCGCCGGTCACCGGCAACAGGTTTGGCTGTCGGTGGGCGGCTTGGTGCTCATCCTGGTCGTGGCGACCGCCTATCTGCTCATCGGCGCGTTGCGGGTGAAGCCGTTCGCCTCGTCCTACCGGGTCACCGTGCAGTTGGCGGAATCCGGCGGCCTGCTGCCCAATCAGGACGTCGCGCTGCGCGGAGTCCGCATCGGCCGCGTCGAGTCGTTACAGATCACCGACAACGGGGTGAACGCCGTTGCCAGCATCACGTCGAAGGTGCGGATCCCGGCGAACAGTGTTGTGCACGTGTCGGCGCTCTCGCCGGCCGGTGAGCAGTACATCAACTTCGAAGCCGCGTCCGACGCCGGGCCGTATCTGCACGACGGCAGCCTCATCGCACTGGACCACACCACCATTCCGGTCAGCTTGGCGCAGTTGCTCGGTGATGCCGACGGGATGCTGGCCCAGGTCGACCCGCGCAAGGTCGAGTTGATCAAAAAGGAATTGAGCCTGAGCAAGGAGGGCCCGGCGAAGCTGACCGCCATCGTCGACGGCGGCACGTTCCTGCTTTCGACACTTGATTCGGTGCTGCCCCAAACCACCAGCATCATCAAGACCAGCCGGGTCGTGCTCACCCTGGCCAGCGACAAGAACAATGGATTAGGCGCCGCCGCAATAGAACTCAACCAAACGCTGACCGGCGTGGCCAGAATGCAGGCCGGCTATCGTCGTCTGACTCAGCAGACGCCGCGCACCCTTTCGGCCGTCGACAACCTGTTCGCCGACAACTCCGACACCATGGTGCAGTTGCTGGGCAGCATGGCGACCATGTCGCAGCTGCTCTATCTTCGGGTTCCGGCGCTCAACGCGCTGTTCCCCGACTACCGCGGGTCGGTATTGGACGCGGTGACGAGCGCCTTTCATGACGGCGGTGTCTGGGCGACGGCCGACCTGTATCCCCGCTACGTGTGCGACTACGGGACGCCAGCGCACGCCTCCTCCGCCGCCGACTATTACGAGCCGTTCATGTACACCTATTGCCGCGATGACGACCCCGCGGTCTCGATCCGCGGCGCCAAGAACGCGCCACGCCCGGGCGGCGACGACACCGGCGGCCCGCCACCGGGGGCGGACCTGGGCCTTCGGACCGATCCGACGCCGCGCGGCCGCTACACCATTCCCACCCCCTACGGCGGGCCGCCGCTGCCGATCGAACCACCGCACTGAGCGTTGAACCCATCGACCTTTAGGAGATGATCGTGGTCGTGACTACCAAGAAGAAGCCGAAACCCGACACGGACACCGGCGCGGAATCGGGAGCCGAAACACCGGAAGTTACAAGCGAAGACACCGACGAGCTGCGTGCCGACGAATCCGCCGACGCGCCCGAGGACGTGGCAGACGACGCCGACGACGAGGGTGACGAGCAGGCCGACGACGACGAAGACGAAAACGAAGGCGGCCTGCTCAAACGCAAGCGCCCCGATGCCGAGCGCCCTAAGCGGCCCTGGCGTCAGCATCTGCGTCGCGGTGTGCTGCCGGCGTTACTCATTGCCTCACTTGCCGTTTCGGGGTTCCTCGGGTGGCGGCAGTGGCAAGACCATCAGTTGAAGGCGGCTGGTGAGCAGGCCCAACAGGCGGCCATCACCTACGCGCAGGTGTTGACGAGCATCGATTCGAACAAAGTCGACGAAAACTTCAAGCAGGTGCTCGACGGCGCGACCGGCGAATTCAAGGACATGTACACCCAGTCCAGCGTCAAGCTTCGGCAGCTGCTGATCGACAACAAGGCGACCGCGCACGGGGTGGTGGTGGACTCGGCCATTCAGTCCGAATCCACCGACAGGGTGGTCGTACTGCTCTTCATCGACCAGACCGTGACCAACACCGCCGCGCCCGACCCGCGCATCGACCGCAGCAGGATCAAGATCACCATGGAGAAGGTCGATGGTCGCTGGCGGGCAAGCAAAGTCCAACTCCTCTGAGCCGAGCGGAGCCCTCCATGCTCAAGAGAATGTCAGCGGCATTCGTATTGGCTGCGGCCGCAACGATTCCCAGCACCGCCACCACACACGCGTCCGCGCCGTCATTCTGCGGCGAGCTCGGGGGCGACTGGGACGGCCAGTACTGCCACACCGCGGTGACGTCGGAACGCAACGCCGTACGCGACATCAAGGTCGCGGTGCCCGACGACCTGGTCGACAATCCAACCAGCGGGCCGGTGATCCGCGACTACCTACACACCCTGGTCAACAACTGGAAAACCGCCAACGCCGGCATGGCCGCCGATAGTTATGGCGAGGAGAATTTCGAGGTCTTCCGGCACGGCAACCTGCTCAGCGCGGTGTTCCACGAGGACTATCACGCCGACGGGCCCAAGCCCAACAACGCCTACCGGACGTTCACCTTCGACATGGCCAGCGGCAGACGGGTGCAGCTATCCGACCTGACGACCTCGAACCCGCTGACCGCCATTCCCCCACTGGCCCAACCATTTATCGAAACCGCGCTGAACCAGGCGCCGCCGCCGCACGACCCGGGAACCTACCCGTTCATCGTCGACCGCTGGACCCCGGACAAGGTCTACTCCGGGGCGTACAAGGCCTGGGCGGTGACTCCCGACGAGCTGATCCTCTACATGCCGGACTACCCGGTGGCCCACGACGAACCGATCAACTTCACCCCCGGCGTCATGCAGTGGTTCATGGACGGCGGCACGGTGCAAGCGCACATTCCGCTGTCCGCCTTGAGCTCAGTGATGCGCATCTGAGTGAATCTTGGGCGACGGTGCCGCCCATGTCGAGCGCCCGTGTAAGTCGGCCCGGGATGGGTACGTTCCGGAAGTGCGCCCGCCTCTTCGCCTTCTGAGCACTTCCCGTGCTTTCAACAGCCCCGCCATCCCGCCACTGCGAACCACCATCTGATGGCCAGACCCAAGCCGGTGCCCGAGGACTTGCGCCAGCTGGCCGCGGCCCATGGAGTGGCGACCTCTTACCGGAATGAGCGACGAGAACCGGTTGACGTCGATGCCGACGTGGTGATCCGAGTGCTCGCGTTGCTCGAGGTCGATGCCGCCAGCGATGCCGATCGGCGTCGCGAATTGGCAAAGCTGGCCGAGCGCAAGCGCACGGGGGCCCTGGCGCCGACCATCGCGGTGCGACTGGACGGCCGGCCGCGACCATTCCCTACAGCGGCGGCCTTGGTCGGCGAGGACGGCAACCGCAGCGATGTGCGCGACGAACTGCCCGGCGATCTCGCGCCGGGCTGGTACCGGCTGCATACCGGGGATAGCCAGGAAGTCACCCTGGTGGCGGCCCCGCCGCGGGTGCCGCAAACGCCGGCGACCTGGGGATGGATGCTGCAGCTGTATGCGCTGCGCTCGGGCCGCTCCTGGGGCATCGGTGATCTGGGCGACCTGCGGGACTTCATCGACTGGACCGCGGCGGCGCACGGCGCGGGCGCGGTACTGCTCAACCCGCTGAATGCGCCCGGCCCAACGCATCCGGTTCAGCCCTCCCCCTACACCCCATCCAGTCGACGATTCGCCAACCCGCTGGCTCTGCGCATCGAGGACCTCGACGCCTACCGTCGAGCCGACCCGCAAACCCGCACGGAAGTCGACGCGCTGCGGGTCTGGCCCGACACCCAACGGATCGACCATGACCTCGTCTGGGCCGCCAAACGCGACGCGCTGGAGTTGCTGTGGCGCGCGGAGAACCGACCCTGCCCCCTGGACGAGTCCCCCTCCGCCAAGGCACTGCGCGACTGGGCCACGTACTGCGCGCTGGCCGAGCGATACGGCGGGCGCTGGCCGCAATGGCCCGAATCCCTGCGTGACGTCGACGGCCCCGGGGTCACCGCGGCCCGCCGGGAACTGGCGCCGAGAATCGCCTTTCACGCCTGGGTGCAGCAACGCTGTGCCGAACAGCTCGGCGAAGTCCGCAGCGCCGCGCGAAGAGCCGGTATGGCGCTGGGAGTGTTGCACGACCTCCCGGTCGGCGTCGACTCCGACGGCGCCGACGCCTGGGCCCTGGCCGACATGCTGGCCACCGGAGTTCACGTCGGTGCTCCCCCGGACAATTTCACCCCGCGCGGCCAAGACTGGGGGCTGCCGCCGTGGCGACCGGACCGGCTCGCCGCCACCGGGTACGCCGCGCTGCGAGACATGCTGCGCGCCATACTCGTTCACGCCGACGGTCTACGGATCGACCACGTCGCGGGGTTGTGGCGGCTGTGGTGGATACCTCCGGGCGAGTCTGCCGACCGCGGTACCTACGTCCACTACGACGCCGACGCCATGCTTGCCGTGCTCGCGCTGGAAGCCCAGCGTGCCGGCGCGACCGTGGTCGGCGAGGACTTGGGCACTGTCGAGCCGGAAGTCACGGAAGCATTGGGCGACAACGGAATGCTGGGCTGCGCAGTGTCCTGGTTCACCCGCGACGAGTCGGCGCCCGAACAACCGTTGCTTGCCTCATCGAGGTGGCCGTCGCGCGCGGCTGCCAGCCTTTCTACACACGACCTGCCCACTGCGGCCGGCTTTTTGCGAAGTGAACACGTGCGGGTGCGCGCGAAGCTCGGTCTGCTCGACGACGTGCCGGCAGAACAAGCCTCAGCCGACAAGGAAAAGGCCGAGTGGCTGGCCTTGCTGCGTTCCGAAGGGCTATTGCCGGCCGATCCGGACGAGAACGACATCATTGTCGCAATGCACCGCTTCTTGGCGGCGACCCCGAGCAGGTTGAAGCTGATCTCGCCCTACGACATCGTCGCCGAGCCGCGACAACCGAATCTGCCCGGCACCATAGACGAATATCCGAATTGGCGGCTGCCGTTGCCCGCGACGCTGGACCAGCTGCGCGCCGACCCGCGCGTCGCCGAGATCGCCGCCGTATTTCAGGGCGCCGCCGAGGGCTGACCGCGGTGCGGGTCAGTTGGCCCGCAAGCGACGCAGGTCGATGGGGATCACGTCGGCAATCTCGTCGCTTTCCGACGTCTGAGCGTGCTGGTCGGTGGCGGTGCTGCTGCGGGCCGAGCGACGAACACTTGCCGCCAGTTCGCTGTAGTCCCAGGCTAAGTCGCTGACTTCGCGCTTCGTTCGGCCGAGCGCGGCGCACAGGGCTCCCACGGCGCGCCGAACATGTAGGGCCGTGACATCGACGGCTTCGACCGCGATGCCGGCGATCCGATCCAACTCCCGCTCGAGCATGAACATTCCTCCCCTGAATGTTCCCCAGCTTAAACGTTGAAGTACTTGGCCTCGGGGACGACCGGCAAGCACGGTGCCGTCTCGGCGGCCAGTGCGAACCCAATTACGTAGCGCTCAGTCCTCCGGGTTGTAGCCGAGGTTGGGGGCGAGCCAGCGCTCGGCTTCGGCCAGAGTCCAGCCCTTGCGCTTGGCGTAGTCGGCGACCTGGTCCTGGGCCAGCCGGCCGACCACGAAGTACTGCGACTGCGGGTGCGAGAAATACCAGCCGCTGACCGCAGCGCCGGGCCACATCGCCATCGACTCGGTCAACTCGATGCCGGTCCGCTCCTGGACGTTCATCAACGTCCAGAGCGTCGCCTTCTCGGTGTGCTCGGGGCAGGCCGGGTATCCGGGGGCGGGGCGGATTCCCCGGTACTTCTCCCCGATGAGTGCCTCGTTGTCCAGCTGTTCGTCCGGCTGGAATCCCCAGAACTCCTTGCGGACCCGTTGGTGCATCCGTTCGGCGAAGGCCTCTGCCAGCCGGTCGGCGATCGACTCCAGCAGGATCGCGCTGTAGTCGTCGAGGGCTGCCTTGAACTCCGCGATCTTCTCCTGGCTGCCGAGCCCCGCGGTGACGGCGAAGGCGCCGACATAGTCGGCCAGACCGGTGTCCTTGGGCGCGATGTAGTCGCCGAGGCTCCGGTTCGGGATGCCGCCCCGGTGCTCGCCCTGCTGGCGCAGGTTGTGCAACGTGGTCAGCACCTCGGTACGGGTCTCATCGGTGTACACCTCGATGTCGTCGCCGACCGCGTTCGCCGGGAAGAACCCGATCACCCCGTTGGCCGTCAGCCACTTCTCCTTGATCACGGTGTCGAGCATCTCTTGGGCGTCGTCGTACAGCTTGCGGGCGGCCTCGCCCGAGGTTGGGTTGTTGAGAATATCGGGGAAGCGGCCCTTCATCTCCCAGGCGTTGAAGAACGGCTGCCAGTCGATGTACTCGCGCAGCTCGGCCAGGTCGTAATCGTGGAACTCCCGCACGCCGAGACCCTGGGCGGGCACCGGCGGCGAGTAGCCGTCCCACTCGATCGGCGTCCGGTTCGCGCGGGCCTTCTCCAGCGTCAGCGTCGGGCGCTCGTTCTTCTGAGAGTGTCGTTCGCGCAGGGATGCGTAATCCTTCTCGGTGGCCTCCAGCAGGGCTGGGCGCTGCCTGTCGTCGAGGAGCGCCGCAGCGACCGGCACCGATCGGGAAGCGTCCTTGACCCAGACCACCGGACCGCTGCGACGCGGCGCCACCTTCACGGCCGTGTGAGCGCGCGAGGTGGTCGCGCCACCGATCAGCAGCGGGATCGCAAGCCCCTCGCGTTCCATCTCCGCGGCGAAGTTGACCATCTCGTCCAGGGACGGGGTGATCAGGCCGGACAGCCCGATGATGTCCGCGTCGTGCTCCTTCGCCGCGTCCAGGATCTTGCTCGCGGGGACCATCACACCGAGGTCGATCACTTCAAAGTTGTTGCACTGCAGGACGACCCCGACGATGTTCTTCCCGATGTCGTGGACGTCGCCCTTCACGGTCGCCATGATGATCGTGCCGTTGGTGTCCTTGGACGCAGTGGTGCCGGACTGTTCCTTCTCCGCCTCGATGTAGGGCAGCAGGTACGCCACGGCCTTCTTCATCACCCGGGCGGACTTCACGACCTGGGGCAGGAACATCTTGCCGGAACCGAAGAGGTCGCCGACGACGTTCATGCCGTCCATCAGCGGGCCCTCGATCACCTCGATCGGGCGACCACCCGCGGCGGCGATCTCGGCCCGCAATTCCTCGGTGTCGGCATCGACGTGCGCGTCGATGCCCTTGACCAGGGCGTGCGTGATCCGCTCGCGGACCGGCAGGTTGCGCCACTCGGCCGCTACCGGGTCGTCGGCCTGCTCTGACTTGTTGAACCGTTCGGCGATCTCCAGGAGCCGTTCGGCCGCGTCCTCGCGTCGGTTCAGGACGACGTCCTCGATGCGGTCCCGCAACTCGGGGTCGATCGAGTCGTAGGGCACCAGCGCACCGGCGTTGACGATGCCCATGTCGAGTCCGGCCTTGATGGCGTGGAACAGGAACACCGCGTGGATCGCCTCGCGGACGGGGTTGTTGCCCCGGAACGAGAACGACACGTTCGAGATACCGCCGGAGATGTGCACCCAGGGAAGGTTCTCCTTGATCCAGGCGCAGGCTTCGATGAAGTCGATCCCGTAGGTCGCGTGCTCCTCGATACCGGTCGCCAGCGCGAAGCAGTTCGGGTCGAAGATGATGTCCTCGGCGGGGAAGCCGACCTCTTCGGTCAGGATCCGGTAGGCGCGCCCGCAGATCTGTTTGCGGCGCTCCAGGTTGTCGGCCTGACCCTGTTCGTCGAAGGCCATCACGACGACGGCGGCACCGTACTTGCGGCACAGCCGCGCCTCGCGGATGAACTTCTCCTCGCCCTCCTTCATGGAGATCGAGTTGACGATCGGCTTGCCCTGCACGTTCTTCAGGCCCGCCTCGATGACCTCCCACTTGGAGGAGTCGATCATCACCGGGACGCGGCTGATGTCCGGCTCGGCCGCGATCAGCTTGGTGAACCGGTCCATGGCGGCGACGCCGTCGATCATGCCCTCGTCCATGTTGATGTCGATGACCTGCGCACCGACCTCGACCTGCTGCAGGGCGACCGACAGCGCGGTGTCGTAGTCCTCGGCCTTGATCAGGTTGCGGAACCGGGCGGAGCCGGTGATGTTGGTGCGCTCACCGATGTTCACGAACAGGGAATCGTCGGTGATGTTGAGCGGCTCCAGGCCCGACAGCCGGGTGGCGACCGGGATCTCCGGCACCTCGCGCGGCGGTTTGCCCTCGACGACCTTGGCGATTTCGGCGATGTGCGGCGGCGCGGTTCCGCAGCAACCACCGACCAGGTTGACCAGGCCGGCCTCGGCGAAGTCGGCGATGTAGCCGGCCTGACGCTCCGGGGACTCGTCGTACTCGCCGAAGGCGTTCGGCAGGCCGGCGTTCGGGTAGCAGGAGACGAAGGTGTCCGCGATCCGCGCCATCTCGGCGATGTAGGGCCTCATCTCCGGCGCCCCCAGGGCGCAATTGAGGCCCACCGCGAGCGGCTTCGCATGCCTGATCGCGTTCCAGAAGGCTTCGGTGACCTGACCGGACAACGTTCGCCCGGAGGCATCGGTGATGGTGCCCGAGATGATCACCGGCCAGCGACGTCCGCGCTCCTCGAACAGCGTCTCGACGGCGAACACCGCCGCCTTGGCGTTCAGCGAGTCGAAGATCGTCTCGATGATGAGCAGGTCGGCACCACCGTCGACCAGGCCGTTGGCCGCTTCGAGGTAGGCGCCGACCAACTGGTCGTAGGAGACGTTGCGGGCTCCGGGGTCGTTGACGTCCGGCGAGATCGACGCGGTCCGCGTGGTCGGCCCGATTGCGCCGGCGACGTAGCGGGGCTTCTGCGGGGTGCTGAATTCGTCGGCGGCCGCCCGCGCCAGGGCAGCACCGGTGTAGTTCAGCTCGTAGCTCAGGTCCGCCATGTCATAGTCGGACAGGGAGATCGCGTTCGCGTTGAAAGTGTTCGTCTCCAGGATGTCGGCGCCCGCCTCGAGATACTCGCGGTGGATTCCCTCGATGATCTGCGGCTGCGTCAGATTGAGCAGGTCATTGTTGCCCTGAAGAGCGGTCGGCCACTCCGTGAACCGGTCGCCGCGGTAGCCGGCCTCATCCGGCCGGTCGCGCTGGATCGCAGTGCCCATCGCGCCGTCGATCACCACGATCCGCCGGCGCAGAGCAGCCGTCAGCTCCTCGGTGCAGTCGGGGCGGATGTTCGGCTCCCAGTTTTTCGGCTCAGGGGCGTTCACACACATTCCTTCCATAGCGGAAGGCGTCCTTGACTCTGCCGAGCGTGGCGGATACCGGCACGGAACCGGAACCGTTGCAACGCCTCTCGACCAGAAGAGTCTACGTCGTCACCCGACGTCTGGACGCCCAGCTCGACCCGACCCGCTCGGCGATCGAGGTGCCCTTGAGCGCCGTCTCGCGGATCTTGTCGGCAATGTCGTACTTACCAAGGTTAACCACTTTGCGGCCGAACGTATTTCGTCTCGACCGCGTCGACGCCGCTTGTTGAGGCCATCGAGCGTGAGGTCGGCAGCCCGCAACCGCCTACCCATCGCGCCGTCGCCAACCACCACACGCTGCGCCAAAGCGTCGAGGATGTCAGTGTCGTAGCGGTGTTCGGTAGCGGCAGTCACGCCATAAGGATAGTCGTCCTATGCAAATCCCCCGGTTGAGCGCTCATCGGCGGACAATCCACGGCCACCGCGCCCCGAAGATCGGGGCCCGATCCGATTGCCCGACTCCTCATCGGACCGCGCACGGTCCGCATCGTCGCCGGGCCCGATCCGATTGCCCGACTCCTCATCAGACCGCGCACGGTCCGCATCGTCGCCGGGCGGAAGGCCGTACGCTAATTCTGTGACCCCGCCCGACGGCCCCCCCTTTGGCAAAGCCGCATTGCCCGAACTGCACCACACCGTCGTCGTGGCTGCGTTCGAGGGCTGGAACGACGCCGGCGACGCGGCCAGCGACGCGCTCGAACACCTCGAGGCTATCTGGGAAGCCGACCCGATCTTGGAGATCGACGACGAGGCGTACTACGACTACCAGGTGAATCGCCCGGTGATCCGGCAGGTGGATGGGGTGACCCGCGAGCTGGTCTGGCCGGCGATGCGGATCTCGCACTGCCGGCCGCCAGGCAGCGACCGCGATGTCGTGTTGATGCACGGGGTGGAACCCAACATGCGCTGGCGCACTTTCTGCTCGGAGCTGGTGGCCATCGCCGACAAGCTCAACGTGGACACCGTGGTGATCCTGGGCGCGTTGCTGGCCGACACCCCGCACACCCGGCCGGTTCCGGTTTCGGGCGCGGCCTACTCCCCCGAGTCGGCGAAGCGTTTCGGTCTCGAGGAAAGCCGCTACGAGGGGCCGACGGGCATCGCCGGGGTGTTTCAGGACTCCTGCGTGGCCGCCGGCATCCCGGCGGTGACGTTCTGGGCAGCGGTGCCGCACTACGTCTCGCAGCCGCCGAACCCGAAGGCGACCGTGGCCCTGCTGCGCCGCGTCGAAGACGTCCTCGACATCGAGGTGCCACTGGCCGACCTGCCCACGGACGCCGAGGAATGGGAGCAGGCGGTCACCGAGATGACCGCCGAGGACGAGGACCTCGCCGAATATGTGCTGTCGCTCGAGCAGCGGGGCGACGCCGAAGTCGACATGAACGAAGCCCTGGGCAAGATCGACGGCGATGCGCTGGCCGCCGAGTTCGAGCGTTATCTGCGCCGGCGTCGCCCCGGGTTTGGGCGCTAGTGGCGATCGCGAGCGCGGCGCAGCCGGGCGAAGCGGGTCGCCACCATCGAAACTAGTGGCGATCGCGAGCACGGCGCAGCCGGGCGAAGCGGGTCGCCACCATCGAAACTAGTGGCGATCGCGAGCACGGCGCAGCCGGGCGAAGCGGGTCGCCACCATCGAAACTAGTGGCGATCGCGAGCACGGCGCAGCCGGGCGAAGCGGGTCGCCACCATCGAAACTAGTGGCGATCGCGAGCGCGGCGCAGCCGGGCGAAGCGGGTCGCCACCATCGAAACTAGTGGCTCGCAGTCGTCGAACTTGCCGTCGACCGATCAAGTACGGAAGCATCGCTTCGCGACCCACCGATTGGACGTTTCATGGCCGCGTTGCCTGGTGATGGCAACCCCGCTCCGGTAGCCGGCGACTTCGGCGAAGACGCTGGTTACCGCAAGGGGCTCAAGCCGCGTCAAGTGCAGATGATCGGCATCGGCGGCGCGATCGGATCCGGGCTGTTCCTGGGGGCAGGCGGCCGGCTGGCCAAGGCGGGTCCCGGGATGTTCCTGGTCTACGCCGTATGCGGCGTCTTCGTCTTTCTCATTCTGCGAGCGCTGGGCGAGCTGGTCTTGCATCGCCCGTCGTCGGGCTCGTTCGTGTCGTATGCGCGCGAATTCTTCGGCGAGAAGGCCGCCTACGCCATCGGCTGGATGTATTTCCTGGGCTGGTCGATGACGGCCATCGTCGACACCACCGCAATCGCCACCTATCTGCGGCGGTGGACGACTTTCGAATCGGTCCCCCAATGGCTCTTGGCGCTGCTCGCCCTCGTCGTCGTGCTGTCGATGAACCTGATCTCGGTGGAGTGGTTCGGTGAGCTGGAATTCTGGGCGGCGCTGGTCAAGGTCTTCGCGCTCGTCGCCTTCCTGGTCGTCGGAATCGTCTTCCTCGCGGGGCGCTATCGCATCGACGGCCACGACACCGGACTGAGCCTGTGGACCAACCACGGCGGACTCTTTCCCTCCGGCGTGATAGCGGTGCTGCTGACCACTTCGGGTGTGGTATTCGCCTATGCCGCCATCGAATTGGTTGGCACCGCAGCCGGGGAGACCGCCGAGCCGGAGAAGGTGATGCCGCGCGCGATCAATTCGGTGATAGCTCGCATAGCCGTCTTTTACGTCGGATCGGTTGCGCTGCTGGCGCTGCTGCTCCCGTACACCTCCTACAAGGCCACCGAAAGCCCTTTCGTGACTTTCTTTTCCAAGATCGGCTTGCACGGCGCCGGCGACTTGATGAACGTGGTGGTGCTGACCGCCGCCCTGTCGAGCCTGAACGCGGGGCTGTATTCGACCGGCCGCATCATGCACTCCATGGCGTCCAGTGGCAGTGCGCCCAGCTTCGCGACCCGGATGTCCAAGAACGGGGTGCCCTTCGTCGGCATTGCGATGGCGGCGGCCATCTGCCTGCTCGGCATTGCCCTGAATGCCTTCAATCCCGGCGAAGCCTTCGAGATCGTGCTCAACATCGTCGCTCCGGGCATCATCGCGTGCTGGGCGACCATTGTGCTGTGTCAGCTGCGCGCCTACCGGCTGGCCAAGGCCGGACTCATACAACGGCCGCAGTTCCGCATGCCGTGGGCGCCGTATTCGGGCTATCTCACCCTGGCGTTCCTGGCCGGCGTCCTGGTCATGATGGCCTTCGACAAGGAGACCGGCACCTGGACCATCGGGACGGTGGTGGTCATCATCCCGGCGCTGAGCGCGGGATGGTTCCTGGTGCGCAGCCGGGTGGCGGCCGTCGCGTCGCAGCGCGCGGCCCAGACCGGCTAGGACGTGCCGAGGTCGCGGTTGTAGGCGCTGGTGGAGCGGCCCAGCGCGGCGACTTGGGCGTCCAGTTGGGGCAACAACTCGGCGGTGGATTTGTGCAGGGGCATTTCGCCCACCGGGCTGGACAGCACGGGCTTGACCCAGCGGAACAGCGCCACCCAGCGCGGACAGTAGACGCGGGTGCGCCGGCGCTGGATGCCCTTGACGAACGCGGCCGCGCACTTGTCGACGGTCGTTGTTTTGTTCAGTGGCCACGGGAAGCTGGCCAGTAGTTGGTTGAATGCCGGCAGGTCGGACTGGGTGTCACGAACCAGGGCGGTGTTGATCCAGGACATATGCGCCGAGCCGACGGTGACGCCCTGATGGGCCACCTCCAGCCGCAGTGCGTTGGCCAGCAGCTCGACGCCCGCCTTGGAGGCGTTGTACGGCGCCAGCCCGGGGCAGGCGGTGTAGGCGGCCAGCGACGAGACGACGAGCACGTAGCCGCGACGCTCGATCAACGCGGGCAATGTGGCACGCACGGTGTGAAAGACGCCGAGCACGTTGATGTCGAGCACGCGTTTGAATGCGTCGGGGTCGACTTGCAGCACAGAGCCGTAACTGGCGATGCCGGCGTTGGCCACCACCACGTCGATGCCGCCGAATCGCTCGACGGCGCGGGCCGCGGCGGCCTCCATCGCGGACAGATCGCGCACATCGGCGACAGCCGTCAGCACCCGTTCTTCGCCGAGTTCAGCGGCAAGCGCCTTCAGGTCGGCTTCGTTGAGATCGGTCAGCACGAGCTTGGCGCCCTTGGCGCACAGCCGGCGGGCGGTCTCGGCCCCGATCCCCCGGGCACCGCCGGTGATGAAAACGACTTTGTCCTGCAGCGATGTCATGATCGCCAACGTACCGTGCGTGCACCCGGGGGTATCGCCTGTGCGCGCGTGCTCGGACCCTCGACAGCTTGATAACGCGCGGGCGGAAGGCCACCTCCGTACCGACCCAACCGGCGGGAAATGTGTTGGCTTTGCGCGCTCCCTGCAAAATTTGCACCGTCCTCGCGCGCGCTCGGATTGCCTATACGTGGCCGGCGAAATTAACGCCATCGAAGACGCGCGGCATTTCACAGGCTCTTTGCCACATTCCACGCGGTAGTGGGCGTCTGGCGTTGATCATGCCTGCGGTTTCGGCCGCACTCTTTTCGCGGGTGGCGCTGATTTGATCGGCCTCGGGTGGCGTTATTTCGTGACCACTACCCTAACTGAGCGTTGGTACTACTCTATTTGGCTCGCACCTTCCCCGATGGCGGTAGACGCGACCATAGGCTCCGGGAATGACACATAGTCGAGCATGGGGCCGGGCGGCCGCTAAATGACAATCGACAGCTTGGTCCTTCCATCAGCGACGTTGGTAGACCGGTCGCGGCGCCAAGCCGAACGCTATCGAGACAAGGTCGCGTTCGACTATGCCGACTATTCCACGCGTGCACAGAAACGCCGCCAACTCACCCGTCACGAGCGACACCAAAGCGTATGCCTCTGCGTCCACCGTGCAACGGCCGAGTGCTGCGGGCGATCCATCGGTGCGCGATCGGGGTCAACCGGTATCGACTAACCGGTTCCACTTTTCGCAGGGGAGGAACAATGCACAAAAAATCAATTCCACCGGACCGTTCAATGTGGAAGTTTGTGATGCAGGCCAGCCTGGGCGAGATTGACACTTATCTGTGGCATCGCCAGGGCAGCAATCAGTTCTGCTGGCGTCCGATTGGAAAGCACTCGGGTGCAGCGAATATGACGCCGGACGAAACCCCATGATGGAGGTAATCGAAATTCGCCCGTCACACGAGGAAGAAATCGGGATTCGGAGTAAGAGCTACCCGTCTCGACTAGACGGTCTGGAGGACCGATGAGCAGCATCAACCCGTTCGACGACGACGATTTCGACTTTTTCGTCTTGGTCAACAACGAAGAGCAACACAGTCTGTGGCCAGCCTTCGGCGGTGTACCAGCCGGCTGGCGCGTCGTTTACGGCGAAGCGAAACGCGCTGCGTGTCTGGGCTACATCGAACAGAACTGGACCGATATACGGCCGAAGAGTCTGGGCGGCGCGTTTGAGCGATGAGAATCGCCAAGGCGCGCAGTCGGCACCGCCGCGAAGCGAAGCGCGAGGAGGTCGGGGATGGTAGACACCCAGCACACGGCGCGCGATGCGGTGCCGGACGGACCTGGACTCGCCGGGATGCTCAGGCTCGCATGGACATTGCCACGCCGCGGTGATACCGCGTTCGACGACTTGTTCGACCGATATGGGGACGTAGTCTGGCTGTCGCCGCCCCCGCCGATATCTCGGGTCGTCGGATCCAAAGTCGCTTTCGTGCGGGATCCGGCACTGATCAAGCCGTTGTTCACCGCGTCCGCCGATGACGCCAACGCTCCAGAACCCCATCGCGTCATGGATCCGTTCTGGGGGGACCGGTCGGTGTTCCTGCTGGACGGGCCCGATCACCGCCGGTTGCGCAAATTGATGGTGCCGCGGTTGCGTGGCGATGCGCTGACGCGATGGCGCGAGTCCATCGTGACCAGGACGGAGCAAGAGGTCCGCGGGTGGGCCGATCAGCCGACGGTGGAAGTCTACCCGCGCATGCTCGAGCTTTCTCTGGAGCTGATCTTGAAAGTCGTGATGTCAGTGCCCGATTCGACGATGCCGCAGTGGAAATCCGCCTGGCAGGCCTTGCTCAGTACCGCGGCGTCTGGGCAGGTCGCGGTGCGCTCTACTCTGCGTTCGGTCGGCGGGCTGCGGCTGTGGCCGCGGTTTCAGCGCGAGTTACACCGCTGCGATGAGCTGGTGTACGACGAGATCGCCCGACGTCGGCGCCACCCTGAGCTCGAGCACCACGACGTGGTCGACTCTCTGCTGCGCGCAAACGGGGAAGCGCTCTCGGACAAGGAGATTCGGGATCAGGTGGTTGGCATCATGATCGGCGGCTACGACCCGCCGGCGACGTTGGTGAGCTGGGCGATCGAACGACTGGTCCGTACTCCGCACGCACTCGCCGCGGCCACCGCGGAGGCACGCGGCGGCAACGACGAGCTGACGTATCTCAATGCGGTGGTGCAGGAAAGCCTGCGCTTGCGACCACCGTTCATGTTCGTCACGAGATTCGTTCCCCGGCCGCTGAGCTTGGCAGGGCATTACTTCCCGGCCGGCACGACGATCATGGTGGTCATTCAGTCTGTACACCGGCATCCGGACCTCTACGGCGACCCGAAATCTTTTCGGCCAGAACGGTTTCTGCAACAGCGCCCCAGCACCTACGAGCTCATACCCTTCGGCGGCGGGGAACACCGCTGCCTCGGCGACCGGCTGGCCATCTTCGAAGCCACTCTCATCTTGGCGACGGTGCTGCGTTCACTGGATCTCGCCACCGTCGATCGGCGCGATGAACCCATCCGCCTGGAGGTCGGGCTTGTTCCCGGCAAGGGCGCCACCGTGCGGGCCACCCGGGCTGCTTGACATCAACGAGGCTTCTGGACGTGGACGACGCGTCCCGAGTGGTCGCCGGGCCGCGCCAGCACCCGGGCCACCGACCGGCACATGGCCCATGCTGGGGATTGCACATCGATGAGTGAGTAGTGATCGGTGCCGGGGAGCACCAGCAGGCGGGAGTCGTCGCCGGCCCGCCGAGCCGCGGCAACGAAGCGCTGCGACTGGCGCAGTGGCACATCGTCGTCGACTGTGCCGTGCACGCATACCGAGGGGATGCCCGTGGGCAGCAGGGCGCTGGGACACGCCAACGAGCGGGAACGAAGATCATCCGCAAAGGCGCCCAAGAAGTTTCGGATGGCTCCGCAACCCGTGTTCTCCTTCATCGCGAAACCGAGGTCCAAAACTCCCGCTTGACTGAGGAAGCCGGTCAGCGGCACGACGGGCGAGGCTCCTGGAGCGCCGGCTGGCAATGAGCCGCGCCCGGCCAGCCACCCCGCCAGCTGGCCTCCCGCGGAATGCCCGATCGCGATGACTCGCGACAGGTCGAGATGACCGGCTGCCAGGGTCTGACCGGTCGACGCGAGCAGGTCGACAGCGGCGGCAACGTCGAGACAGGTGGTGGGCCAACCACCGCCTCCGAGGTCCGGGTCGTCGCCCACCCTGCGGTATTCGACGTTTAAGGCGGCGAATCCGTGCTGCACCAGATCCTCGGCCAGATCGGAGCCCAGGTCGGCACCGTAGGCCGTCCGCCAGAACCCGCCATGAATGATCACGGCGACCGGCCAGGGGCCCGGATCGTCGGGAAGGCTGAGGACGGCGTGTTGGCTTGGATGGGTGCCGTAGCGCACGACTGTCATGTCGACTCACGGTCGAGGTGTGCTCGCCTAGCGGGTGAGGATCCGGTCCTGTGCGGGACAGGAACCCTCGAAGAGGCGGTCGATCAAAAACCCGATCCCCGCGCTACCGCCGGTGCCTCTGGTATCCCCGACAAAGGGGCTGACTACATCTAGGTGCGCCAACCGCCAACGCGTGAGTCCGGCGATGAAGACGTCGAGGTGGGCGCCTAGGTGGAGGCGTTGCCGGCGGGTGCGCCTGTCACCATTGCGCCGGTCGGCAACGATCTCGAGTAGCGCCGCCAGAGGCGCGTAGCGAACGCCGGCCAGGATGGTCGTGAACTGGGCCGACTGCCCGGCGCTCATTCCCTGCAAACGGGGCCGGAACCGGTGGAAATCGTCCACGGCAAGGTGTTGTAGGGCGTTCTGCGTCGTTACGACCAGCTCAAGCAGGGCGTTGGCGCGCTTCAAACGACCGACCGCCCTGTCGAAGTCCTCATGACGGGCGGACTCGAGCGCGAGGTCGAGGTCGACCAAGATCTGCGACACCCACAGTTCAGAGGCTTGGTGGATGATCAGAAAGAATCTCTCGTCGCCCCAAATGACAGGGTCGCCACCCCCAAACAATGGCTGTACGGCGCCGAGCAGTTCGTCGATGTGCAGGTAATCCGCGTAGCCCAGCTTGGCCTCCGGCTCTTTCCCAGCCTCGATGTCGTCCGTCGCGTCTTGCAGATGCCTGAATGGGCACACCGCGGGAACTCCTTCTTCCACCGCGTCAAGACCACCCCTCGACTGTTGGCCCACCACGCTTCTCGCCGCGACCGCTGACCTGTTCAAGACCGCCTCCTTACCCGAGCCCCCCGTGCAGGACTCGATATCGAATTGTTCGGAAATCTCAGTAGCTCGAACTCGAACTAATGATTCTTTGAGCTGCTTGCCGTACAGACTGAGCGATTCGGCCGTAAGCATCTCTTGGTGCGTACAGGCGATCGCGTGCTCGGTGATGTCGCCGGCAACATAGGGTCGCCAACTTTGCAGAAGGGACGAACTCCGGTCAGTCTCCGCCGGCACGGCACAGAATAGGATCGCATCGCCATTGAAAACCCCGGGCTCGTGAGTTCGAGCCATTTCGATGTCACTGGTGATGTTTTGAATAAACAAATCCAGAACCTGCTGGTACCGAGGAAACTCTGCGGCGAATTCTGCGGCACCGCGTTCGCGAATCAACGCTTCGAGCTGCTCGAAGGTAAACGCCTCGGCCTGTTCTTGACCGCCTATCCGATAGTGGCGTAAGGCAGCTATGTGCTTCGTCCAGTCATCGAAATCCTCGTCTGGTAGATCGTCGATCCTGGGTTGCGCGTCGAGAAGGATGAGGCTATTGACTATGCATCCGCGTCGTTGAAGCACGATGGCGATTTCATGGGCGACGACGCCTCCGAAAGACCAGCCGAGAAGGTTGTAGGGCCCTGCGGGATAAACCCTTTGGATTCTGTCGGCGTAGTTGTTCGCCATATCGCGAATCGACCGAGGTTCGACTTCTTCACCCTCCAGAACTTGTTGAATTCCAATGATCGGGCAATCCACGTAATTACCAAGACCCTGATAGAGCCAACTCACCCCACCCCCAGGATGAATGCAGAACAGCGGAGCGCCGGTCCCCTGCTTCAGAGTTTGAACCGGAACCACTTCTTGCACAGAAACGGTGTCGTCGCTGTTGGGGTGCCGGTGCAGATAGTCGGCGAGGTTCGCGACGGTGGACGCGTCGAACAGATAGCGCACCGGCACTTCTCTGCCCAGCGCCAGCTGCAGTCGCGCGCTCACCTGTATGGCGGTCATCGAATTCCCACCCAGCGCGAAGAAGTCGTCATCGAGCCCGACCCGATCCACGCCCAACACCTGGGCGAACACCTCGGCGACGATCTTTTCGGTC
>NZ_LZTA01000117.1 GCF_001665875.1 Mycobacterium sp. 852002-40037_SCH5390672 | reverse complement strand
ACTCCCGCGTGTTCACCAACCTCCACGCACAGGTGTGACGCTGGTGATCTTCATCGGCGACGACTGGGCCGAAGACCATCACGACGTGCATGTGATGGACGAGGCCGGTTGACGAGTCCCCGTTTCTGAGCCCACCCCGTTTTTAGAGTCGGGTTTGTTGATCTAGATCGATTAATGCTGCAGAGGCGGGCGGGGTGTGAGCTGCGCCTGCAGACCGCAGCGTACTCGGGCGGCGTGCAGTAGCCCAGGGCACGCGGCGGTGTCATCGGTTGTGCTCGTGCTTGGCGAATGGCACGTTGGCTTTGATAAGCGTGCTTCGTGGTTGCGGTTGAGCACACACGATCCCACGATCAGACGAAAATGATCAGGGTTCGGCCGCAATACCGGCGCTCGCGACCCAGTTTAGTGGTTCATCGTTGGTGGGGTTGCAGCGCGATCATCAGAGTGGTGGCTTTGGCGACTGGCGTGTCATCTGGGCGGGTTAGTTCGGCGCTGAGAAAGGTTTTGCGACCTTCGATGGAGCCGATGCGCGTCGTGGCCTGCAGTGGTATGTCGGTCAGGACGTAGTCGAGGAAGTCGACGTTGAGGTAGGCGGTGCGGCTGATCGCGCGGCCGGCCGCGACGATCCGGCGGGGACCGTGCCCGCGTAGAGCTATCGTGCGGGGGTTTCGCGTGTCGCCCGCCGCCCTATCGGAGACCAGGGTGTGCGCGATCGCCCCGGGGACGTGCGCTCAAACGCTGCCCAGCGACACTGCCTCGTTGGCGAACTGGCGTTTCAACAGTTGATATCCCCACAGCAGGACGAACCACGGGCCGATGAGCCACGGGGCGTTGAGAAGAATGAACTTCACGCCGAAGTCCATGAAGCTCGCGGTGTTGACCGAGACGAATCCACTGAGTATCTCGGTCCCGTAGTAATACCACGTGAGCACGGTGTGGGTAACTGCCGTCGACATGACGAGCAACGTGCCCTTGTTGTTGGTGAACTTCGACCGGAACAACAGGATGAGCCCGGTGACCCCGACGCACGCGTTGATGACCGAAAGTACCTCGATCATCATGAAACTGGGTTCGGCGTGCAGGTAGCGCACGTCACCGCCATCGATGTAGTTCCACCACGGATAGGCCCAAGCGGCGTTGCGGGCAGCAGGGATTGCTTTATGGAGGATGATCCAGCCCAATTCCCAGGTCAAATGTGTTGTATAGGAACAGATGACAAACGGAAGGACCACAGCTTGGACGCGCTGGAATCGCGTCCAGTTCCTCAGCGACGGGATGGGTAACAGCGCCGCGAAGATGCCCAGGAAGTATGCGATTGTCGCCTGTACTGCCATCGCGTTCGCGACGGTAGTACGGTTTGCCCCACTGAACGCCAGGTGGCTGTAGAGCGGGAAGGACAGCGCCAACGAACCGAACGCTACGATCCACAGCACTCGCAGCGTGCGGGACGGCGGAAGCTTGGCGGTAATTGGTTCCGCAATCGACTGTCGTGTGACCTCGGACGTAGTAGTCACGGGCGGACCTCTCGGGTTGAGTAACTCGCGTTTCTCTAACGATAATCGTCGTTACCCGGGCACGCTAACATGGCGTGTCCAGACACGACAAGCACCTCGCAACGAAAGGAGGCAGGCCCCATGGACCAGCCGCTATCTGGTGCACCCATCGCCCGCCTCGACGATGCACGACGCGCGATGTACCACGAACAGATCCTCGCTTCCGCCGAGTATGAGTTCGCGCGAACCGGGTTCAACGAAGCAAAGGTGAGCGCCATCGCGAAGACGGCGGGGGTTTCGTTGGCAACGGTCTACAAGCACTTCACGGGCAAGGACCAACTGTGGGATGCGCTCAATACCCTTCGAATGACCGAGTTCGTCGACGCCGTCCTGACCCGCACCGCGACCATCGACTCACCGCTGGAGAAGATTCTCATGGGTGCGCGCGCTGAGGTCGAGTTCTTTGCCGCCCATCCTCACTTCTTGGCACTGCATCTTCACGAAGCACTGAGCTGGGGTACCGCGTCGGCCTTGATCGATGCCGGCCGCGGCGGACAGCGCGAGGCTTGGCGCACCGGCATGGAGATGATCAGCCACGCAGCACAGGCTGCTATCGACGCCGGAGAGATTAGCGCATTGCGTCCGGCAGTTGTTGCCTCGCTGGTGATTTCCGCCCTGCAAATCTGGCTCACCGACTGGATCGCCACCGACCGCGCGCTGCCCATCGACAAGGTTGCCGACGAGGTTGTCGATCACCTCCGGTGCTGCCTGACGCGCCAACCGCGTGTGACCTCCAAGTCGTAGCAAAGAGTGCCAGCGTCGGTGAACCGAGCAGAAAGAATGACCATGGCAGTTGTCCCCGGGCGCCCAAGCGCCTGCCCGATACACCTATATGGACTGAGCGCATGAGCAATGCTTCAGGACACGACGATGCGCCGCCGCCGATCTTTCGGTTGACCGAACCCGGACCCGGATTTAGCCACTTCGTGGCCGGGATGCGCACACTGCAAGACCTGGCCGTCAGCGCAGCCCCAGAAGACGGCGTCTTCGTCCACGCGGCGCAGCGAGTCGACGAACTCATCGACCTGTTGGGTCATCATGAAGCAGCCGAGGGTGCGAGCCTGGCCGGTCGCGTGCCAAACCTGCCCGGTGCGGGCAGCCTGCTCATGCCACCGTGGACAATCACGCGTTTCGAACCCGACGGTGTCGACATCGCCGTCGAGTACAGCCGCTTCTACGTTGGCGCTCGCTCTGTGGTCCACGGGGGCACACTCCCCATGATCTTCGACCTCATCTACGGAATGGTCATCCACGCCGCGGGAAGAGCGTTCAGCCGCACCGCGAAAATGGAGGTCGACTACCACCAACCCGTCCCCATCGACACGCCCCTGACCGTGCACGGCCACATCCTTGACATCGACGGACGAAAGACAACCACCCACGCCGAACTGCGCGGACCCGACGCCGGTGTCCTGGTAACCAGTCAAGGCCTGCTGATCAGCCCGAGAACCACTGGCAAACGCCAGGGGTGAGGGCATCAAGATCGATGCTGAGCGAGAGCGGAAAGGGTCGCCGGTGCGTTTCACATTCACAGATGTGATGACGCGATCGGAGTACCTGCCGCACTTGGCGGTCGCCGCCGAGGCCGCGGGATACGACGGGTTCACCATCCCCGATTCCATTGCCTACCCGCAACATTCCGATGCCATCTATCCGTACACGGCCGACGGCGACCGCAGCTTCCTCGAAGGCAAGGAATTCATCGAGCCTTTCGTGCTCGCCGCAGCTCTGGGCGCCGTGACGAAGCGAATCCGCTTCAACACCTTCGTGGTGAAGTTTGCACTCCGCTCACCCGTGCTCTCCGCCAAGCAGGCCTTTTCAGTCGCAAAACTCACCGGAGACCGCCTCGGCTTGGGTATTGGCATCGGCACCAGTCCCTACCCAGACGACTACCTCATGGCAGGCGTCGACCCGGCCCACAAGGGCGCCCGGATGAACGAGGCGATCGAGATCTTTCGTGGGCTGGAGTCCGGCGAGTTCTTTGAGTTTCACGGTCGCTTCTACAATGTCCCGTCGCTGAAGATGTGTCCCGTTCCCTCGCAGCCGATCCCGTTACTCATCGGCGGCCACTCCGATGCCGCACTGCGTCGTGCCGCGAACAAGGGCAATGGCTGGATGCACGCGGGCGGTCCCACCCAAATACTCGAGCAGATGGTCGGAAAATTGCACGCGCTGCGTACTGAAGCGGGAAAAGCGGGCGAGGCGTTCGAGATCCACGCCGCCACCCCGGATTCGCGCACCGTCGATGGGTGTAAGCGCCTGGCGGACATGGGCGTCACTGACGTCGTGGTCGGCTTCCGCAACCCCTACATCAAGGGCGACGACACCCAGCCGCTCGCAGACAAGCTGGCCAAGCTCGAGAGATTCGCCGAGAAGGTCATTTCAAAGGTCAACCGCTGAGGGCGTCACACATTCTGGAGATGGCAACGGGCCGGCAATACCGCAGCAACGCCCGCGCTCGCACTTTCGTCACCGTGACACTTATCCGCCAACGCGAAAACGGGAAAGTCATGTTCGTACCGACACAGCCGCCCGAAAACTTCGATGTCCCACTCTCATATAGATCGCCGACGCCGACCGCTACATGCCAGGACTTCAGTGGCAAGGTACCGTGACCGGACCCCGTGAACTCGTCCACGGCGAACGAGAGTCGCTCCAATTGGTGCCGTTCGCCTCCTAGCGCGGATGCTGACTGGCCACAGGTCGCGAATCCTAGCTCTGGGCCGGCGTGCCGATCAACAGGTGAGGTGCTCCGTCAACGGCGTTGATCCGGCGGTGTTGCACCGTGAGTCCCGCGCTTTGCAGCGTGTTGATGACTTCGGGTATGGGACGAAGGCGGAAGCCGTTGCCAGTAAAGTGTAACTTCGCCATCGTCTCGGGGTCGGCAACGCCAACTACGATGCGTCCCGAGGGTTCGGTCACCCAGGCCAACTCGGTGAGCGCCTCCTGCAGTTCGGCGATGAAGTAAATGGTGTTGATGATCAGGACACCGTTCAAGGTCCCTTCGTCGAAGGGCAGTAGGGTCAGCGACCTGGTGCAGCGCCAACCGCCCCGCCGCGAGGTCGCGCTGATACCGCTGTGCGGCCTGTTTGAGCATCGTGTCCGACACTTTCACCCCATGGACGCGGCCCGACCGGCCAACGCTGTCAAGCAGCAATTTCAGGCCTAGACCGCCGCCAAATCCGACATCGGCCACCACGGGGTCGTCGTCGGCATGCAACGCCAGCACAGCTGCGCTCACGAAGCCCCGGTTACCTCGATTGAGCGCGAGCCCGACAATCCGGCCACCCACGCCGCGTGGATGGCCGAGCTGCTTGGCGATACCGGCCATGAGCGCGCCCCAAGCTGCCATCTTCTGAACCGTACCGGCCTGTCGTGTTCGACAACCACACGATTCGCGGATCTGACGAACGAGCACTCGCTGGCCGGACTGCTCTGCGCTGCCGACCGGGAAAGTGACACCAGTCATCGAGGGCATCCCCAGTGTGGAAGCCGACGAGTTGGCGGCCGCTCACAAGCGCATCGCTGCGCTGGAAGCCGAACTGGCGTTGACCGCGATGCCTGCTGTTCGATGAACAGCTGGTGGTACCCCCACAACGCCGACGCGCGATCCACTGACAACGGGTTGCACCCTGTGGCGGCGGCAGCTGGTAATCGGCTCTAGTATCGGTCATACAGCGCATGGTTAATCGCATGACCGGTGGTTACCGATGACCGAGAAGCATGAATCAGTCGGACGCAGCTGCGGCCGGTCGGCCTGGGCGCTGGAGGGCGCTGACGGCCGGGCCGATCCAAATGCCCAGCAGCCTCCGAAGTTCGGAGCTGCCTGTGGTGTGTGGAGACATGATGAATGACTGTAGGGTACGCAACACGATCTGCAGGACGTCCTCGATGGCCGACGGGGGGAAGGTCGACCAGTTGACGTCGAGGCGGTCGAGGATGAAGCGGCCGAACATGCGGGCGGTGTCGTTGGCCAACGTGACCTGTTCGGCGACGGCCGCGTTGCGCGGTGACCGCAGCATGAGCCCGATGTAGGGGTCTTTGGGCAGGCGTTCCAATGTCAGTGCGATGCCCTCGATGATGGCCGCGGCGGGATCGATGATGCCAGACAGGGACGTGGCGAGCTGGTCCATAAAGTCTTCGGTGGCATCGGTTGCGGTCGCCTGCAATAGTTCGTCGGTTGATCGGAAGTAGTGGTAGACCGTTTGCCGCGTCACGTTGAGGGCGCGCGCGACATCGGCCAAGCTGATGCGCTCACCGTGCTCGTCGATGCTCGAGCGCGCGGCAGCGATGATGCGCGCTACCGCTTCCTGGTCGCTGGCGGGAACGTCGCCGCCCCATCCACGAGTCCGCACCGCGAGCCTCCTGTCAATTCGCTGCTCCCGTCCGGGCGTGACGATAGTCCACCGAGAGTGATTCGACCGCTTCGACAGCCCTGATGTACGGTCATACGATCAAGTACAATACGTATGACCGATCGGGAAGGAACCGTGATGAACACGACGACGTGTCCGTTCGGTAGGGGCTTCGATTTCACCGATCCCGACGTGTTGCTGGCGGGGCTTCCGGTGACACAGTTCGCCGAACTTCGTCGCACCGCGCCTGTTTGGTGGAACGAGCAGCCCGAGTCGATCTTCGGAGACGGTGGTTACTGGGTGATCAGCCGGCATGAGGATGTCAAGGCGATTTCTCGCGACGGAGAGCGGTGGTCGACCAATCGCAAGGGGGCGGTCATGCGTCTGCCCGAGGGCGTGACCGCTGAGCAGCTCGAGCTGACCAAGGCGTTGTTAATCAACCATGACGCGCCTGACCACACCAGGCTGCGCAAGCTCGTGTCGAGGCTGTTCACGCCGCGCGCCGTTGCCCACCTTGAAGACAAGCTCTCCGCGGCGGCACGTGAAATCGTGTGCGCTGCCGCGCAGAAGGACAGCGGCAATTTCGTTGACGATATCGCCATGAGATTGCCCCTGTCGGCGATCGCGGATCTCATCGGTGTACCGGAGGCGGACCGCGAGAAGTTGTTCGACTGGACCAATTCCATTATGAACACTGATGATCCGGAGTTCGATTGTGATCCTGCGGTGGCCAATGCCGAACTGATGGCCTACGCCTACGGCATGGCCGAAGAGCGGCGCCGCTGCCCGGCCGACGACATCGTGACACGTCTGATCGAAGCCGACGTCGACGGGGACGCGCTCGGTGATGTTGAATTCGCGTTCTTTGTCATCTTGTTGGCGGTGGCGGGCAACGAAACCACCCGCAACGCCATAACGCACGGGATGAACGCTTTCTGTGATCGTCCGGATCAGTGGGAGCTGTTCAAGCGCGAGCGTCCTGACACCGCGGTCGACGAAATCATCCGCTGGGCCAGTCCCGTGCATTGTTTTCAGCGCACCGCACTTGCCGACACCGAAGTTGGCGGGGTGAATGTTCGCCAGGGCCAGCGCGTCGGCTTGTTTTACAGTTCGGCGAACTTCGATGACGAAGTTTTTCACAATCCCTTCGAGTTCGACATCTTGCGTGACCCCAACCCGCACTTGAGTTTCGGCGGCAATGGGGCTCACTACTGCATCGGGGCAAACCTGGCGCGCATGGAGATCAAACTCATCTTCAACGAGCTGGCCGATCAGTTACCGGACATCTCCAAGATCGCCGAGCCGCAACGACTTCGTTCAGGATGGATCAACGGCATCAAGACCCTTGACGTCGCCTACGGCGCAGCCGGTCCCGGCGTCTCAACCCGGGACCAGTGGGCATGAGCCACCGGCATTCGCATCAGTTACACGCCGACACCGTCCGCCCGGGCCCGAGCTTCTAAGGCGCTGGCATGCCCTTGTCGCCAGAAGACTACCGCGAGGTCGAGCAAGGCTGCCGCGAGTTTTTGCTGCCGGCCTCACGAAGTCCGCAAACCCCACGGCAGCGAGAACGTTGGCTGCGGATCATCCATGCGACCGTAGAGGTCGCCGCGCAGGGCGGCTACAGCGACGCTCGGATGCGAGAGGTCGCGCGTTGCGCCGGAGTATCCATGGCGACCGTCTACTACTATTTCCCGTCCAAGGTCCACTTGCTGACGGCGGCCCTCGCATATGAACTGAGTCGCTTCGACCTTGCCATCGGCGACGAGATCGGCCTCAGTGACCCGTTGGCTCGCCTGCGCTTTGTTGCCGACCGGCTCGTTGATGCGATGGAACGCTCCGATCGCATCACCGATGCCCTCACCCACGCCTATGTCGCGGCGTACGTCACCGGTATCGATGAGGGTGAGCAGGTTCGCTGCCAGACGATCGACCTGTTGGCTAGACATCTCGATCAGGAGCAGCACGCCATCGCAGAGATCCTTGCAGACATCTGGACTTCGGAGATCATCTCTCTGGTACAGGAGCGTTCCTCGTCCACCGATCTACGTGCTCGCATGAGAACTGCAATCCATCTGCTCGATCGGCACCCGTCCAACGATGACACCCAACGCAAATCGGAGCCACGCACGAACCATGAGCACGCCGCATCGGCAAAACCGGTTCCGGCCGGCCACGTTGCGTGCTCATTCCAACACGGCGGTGGGCTAAACGCTGATGCAAAGTCAACCCCGCTCGACGTGCAAGGACCCTAAGACATGCGAGCTTCCCGGCCGCAAAGCCTTGCGCGAAAAGGGTGATCGGTGCCATGACCGCGGGGGGATTGTTGCAGTTGCCGACATCGGTTGTAACGCAGTCCGTCTTGCGGTCGGGTTGCGCCTCGCGGCGTTACCTGCAGGCCATCACCACTTCTCGTGGTAGGGAGCAGCAGGAAAGGAATGCACGGGGTGCAGATTTCGAAAGTGGTGCGCAGCGCGTGGTTGCCGCTGTTGATCGTGGCGGTCATGGTGGTGGGGGGCTTTGCCGTGGTTCGGGTCAAGTCGTTCTTCGCCGCTCACGACACCGGCGTCATGACCAGCCCGCGCCTCGATGATTCGAAGCCGTTCAAGCCCAAGGTCGTCAA
>NZ_LZTA01000116.1 GCF_001665875.1 Mycobacterium sp. 852002-40037_SCH5390672 | reverse complement strand
ATCTTGCTTGATGATGTGAATCCGCAGATGCCGCAGGCGCGCAAGGACATTCAGCGGTTGGCGGCGTTGGGGGATACGTATGCGAATGCGTCGCCGGATTTGTTCGATTTTTTGAACAATGCGGTGATCACCTCGCGCACGATCAACGCTCAGCAGAAGGATTTGGATCAGGCGTTGTTGTCGGCGGCCGGGTTCGGCAATACCGGTGCCGAGTTGTTCAACAAGGGTGGGCCGTATCTGGCGCGCGGTTCTGCCGACCTGGTGCCCACCGCCCAGCTGCTGGACACCTACAGCCCGGAAATCTATTGCCTGATGCGCAGCGAAAACGATGCGCTGGCCGCCACCGGCGCCTCCGAGGGCGGATTCAACGGCTACTCGCTCAACATGGACACCGAGGTGCTCTCCGGGCTGGGACTGATCGCGAACCCGGTGTCCGCGGTGCCCGTCATCGCGTCACTGGTTGGTGGGGTCGCCGGAGTGGTCGGTGGCGCGCCGAACCCCTACATCTACCCCGAGAACCTGCCGCGGGTGAACGCGCGCGGCGGACCCGGCGGGGCGCCGGGGTGCTGGCAGAAAATCACCCGCGATCTGTGGCCGGCACCCGAGCTGATCATGGACACCGGCAACAGCATCGCCCCCTATAACCACCTGGACACCGGATCGCCCTATGCGATCGAGTATGTCTGGGGCCGCCAGGTCGGCGACAACACAATCAACCCATAGCGGTGTGCGCCGGCCGGCGCACACCGCTGTGAGAACGCTTACCGGGCAAGCCATTTCGTCCTGCCTCAAGCCTGGGAGGCCGCCTCCGCCCGAGCGCTGGATTTCACGTCACGTCCCGCGCCGGCCGACATGGAGGCGGCCTCACCGCGAGCCAGACCGACCGTCGCGACGATCACCACCACCGCCGTCGCCGCGAGAACAAACCACTCCCAGCCGGCGGTCTCCAAAGTCTCGCCGAGCACGATGATCCCGAGCACCCCACCCACCACGGGCTTCGCCACGATGATCGTGGGCAGCGAGGCGGTGAGCGCGCCGGCCCGATATGCCGATTGGTGATAGACCATCCCCGCCGCCCCGCAGAACACCAGTGCATACACGTCAAATGAGTGCCACCATTGCCCAGGGCTGTGTTCCAGGATGTCTACGACGCCCTTCATCAGCACCGCAAACATCGCCAAGAACGAACCGGCCACCGCCGCCAACAGCACCGCCGCGACCGGGCGGTCCGCCCAGATGCGAGCCCCCAGCAAACCGAGCACCAACACCGGGCCGATCACCGCCGCCACCACGATCCAGATGTGCAGCGGCGCCCGCTGCTGGCCGCCGGTCGGATCTCCGACCGCGATGACTGCCGCAAGCGCGACCGCCAACAACAGCGCCCACGTCCACTCTCGCCGGGTGATCGAGTTACCGGTCATCCGGGAGTAGATCGGCAGGGCGAACAGCAGCGCCGTCACCTGCAACGACATGACGAGCAACACCGAGCCCTTGTCGAGCGCGGCGGCCAGCAGCACGTAACTGCCGATGTCTCCCAAACCGCCCAGCCACCAACGCTTATCGCGCAGCAACATGCCGAACAACGTCAGGTGGCCCACCCGTTCCTCGGTGACCTCCTGCGCGGACCGTTGCCGGACGACGTTGCCGATTGCGGACGCCAGCGCGGCGCACAGCGCGAGAATGGCCGCCAGATTCCCATCCGACATGGCATTACCTCCTCGCTGGGTGCCGTTGCGTTACCCATCCAATCTAGCCGCGACCTGTGCGACCGGCGCGTAGAAGGTTGCCCGGCCGAGCGGCGACACAGCGCGGCCCGGGTCAGAGCGGAAATTTCGTCCCGGTCAGCCGCTCGGACAGTTCCCAGAGAGCGGTGGCGGTGCCCGCGCGCTTTGCCGGCCAGTTCCGCCAGGTCGGCTGGGTGCGGCCGTACAGTCCGAATCGTGGGCCGACGAAGGTGTCGCCCGGCAAATCCTGCGATGCCGCGTACAACGTCTGGCGGGCGCCGAAGTCGGCGTCGGTGGACACGATGCGGTCGACCGCCAGGACCGCCGCGTCGCCCAGTTTGCGACCGGAGTTGCCCTGCAGGTTGGTGTGCGACCAGCCGGGGTGGGCGGCCAGGGCCCGCAGCGATGTGGGGACGCCGTTCAGCCGCCGCTGCAGCTCCTTGGTGAACAACAGGTTGGCCAGCTTCGATTGGCTGTAGGCCAGCCAGGCCGAATACGGGCGGGAGTCGAAATTCAAATCTTTGAGACTGATGTAGCCGAAGTGGTGCATCAGTGAGGACACCGTCACCACGCGGTCGGTCAGCTTGGGCAACAGCAGGTTGGTCAACGCGAAATGGCCGAGGTGGTTGGTGCCGATCTGCCCCTCGAAACCATCGACGGTCACCGCGTGTTTGGTGGCCATGATGCCGGCGTTGTTGATCAGAACGTCGACCTTGTCGATGCCCTCGGCAAAGTGCCGCACCGAGGACAGGTCTTGCAGATCGAGCCGCCGCACCTCGGCGTTCCCGGTCGCGGGGCCGGTTGCCGAAGCGGTCATGCGCGCGGCGGCCGCGTGACCCTTGTCGGTGTTGCGGACCGCAAGGATGACGTGGCCACCGACCCGCATCAATTCGCGCGCGGTGACCTCGCCCAGGCCGGCGTTGGCCCCGGTGATGATGATGGTTCGTCCGGCGAACGAGGGCAGCTGTGCTGCGGTCCAATCGGCCATGGCAGACACCCTAACTTCGCAATTGCGACGGCGGCTGTTGGCCCGAGGGGCCTTGCGGCGCCGTGCAGCAGCGTTGTTGGTCCACCGGTACGCCCGGGTATCGTGCCTGGGATGACCAGCGAAATCCCGGCTGAGCGGTTGCCACACACCCGGCAAAGGCGGAATTGTGTCAGGTACGCAGCGGGGATCGCCGGATGTATCTAGGCGTCATCGTCAATCCGAAAGCGCGGAAGAATCGCGCCGCTTCACGCGATCGCATCGCCGAACTGCGCCGCATCGTCGGTCCGTGGGGCCAGGTGCACGAGACCAACTCGATCGAGGAGCTGCGCGACACCATCCAGCAGATCGCGCCACGGGTCACCCACCTGGTGGGCGACGGCGGCGACGGCGCGCTGCACTGGTTGATCAACGAGATCGAGCACTGCATCAGCGATCCGCGGCGCTGGCCCACGTTCGTGCCGACCAACGGCGGCAGCGTCAACGCCGTCGCGCGCAAGGCCCGGGTGCGCGGGCGGCCCGAAGCGATCATCCGTGCGCTGACGGCGGCAGCCGAAACGGATCAGCCTCCGCCCGAGGTGAGTCTGGACACGTTGGTGCTCGACGGCGAAACCTCCGACGGCGCGGCGTTTCATCGGGTCTGCTTCGGGCTGGCGGCAGGGGGTGTCGGGAACCGTTTCTACGACCGATATTACGACTCACCCGATCACGGTCGGCTGGCCGTCGCGCGAGTGATCGCCCGCAGCTTCGGCGATTACCTCACCTCCAAGATCGCCCCAAGCCGCGTCAAGACGCCGAATTACGCCTCCATCCTGTTCACTCCGACGCGAGCGCGCGTGGTGATCGACGGCGATGAGGTTCCGTCGCGCACGCACAGCCTGCTGCACGCCGGTGCGATCGACCTGCGCATCGGGGGCCCGTTTCGGTTGTTCCCCAAGGCTTCCGAGCCCGGTGCGCTGCATTTTCAGGCGGGGCACCTACGGCCATCCAGGATCGTGGCGCAGCTTCCAACGGCCCTGACCAACGGCATGCTCCGCGGCGACGGGCTACGCGATGTCAACGGCCACGAGATGATCATCGAAGCCGAGGACGAGCCGCTGTCGCCGATCATCGACGGCGAGCGGTTCCTCGGCATCGTGAAACTGGTGGCTCGCGCGGGCCCGCGGATCCGCATCGCCCAGCCCGCGTAGTCGCGCAGGCAGGCGGCTCGGCGGCGCGGACGGGCCACGGCTTCCCGGGCGCGAATCAAATTGCGTTTTCCGATTTGCAATTTCGCCATTCGGCGCGATGTGCGGAATAAATTTCGGGGCCCACGTCCGTTCGACAGGGAATGCAGAATACGTGAATTCGTAGATACGTAGTTCAGTATCTCAGGCCGCAGAGCAGGCATAACGCCTGGTGGGTGCCCACTGAGATACTGAAGTCCGTAAGCACGTAGATCAGCATCCGTGCAATTAATTCCCCCGGTTAAGTTTCGCCTGTGAATGTGGTGTACGAAGGCCGCTAATGCTGCTCAACGCTTTGCTCGGGACGGGCTTGCGGCGCTACATTGGTGTTTATATTTAACGACGGAAGTCGTTCTCGGGCTAAGCCAACGTGGAAGGGGGATCACTCCTACGATGGAGACGCTGATCGATTACCTGCAGATGTGGGAAGCGCAGAAACCGGACCAGACCCTCTTCCGATTCGTCGACGGCGACGGCCGCGAACTCGAGCACTACACCTACCAGGCCTTCGCCGAGCGCACCCGCGAGCTGGCCGCCTATCTGTCCAACGAGGCCGGACTCGAGTCAGGCGATCGTGCGCTGCTGGTCTACCCGCCAGGCTTGGAAATGATCGCGGCGCTGTACGCGTGCGCGCGCATCGGAGTGATCGCCGTTCCGGTCAGCCCTCCGTTGCCGATGTCCTTCGATTCCGGGCTGGCCAAGCTGAGCTTCATAGCCCGCGATTGCCGGGCCACGGCCGTGCTGTCGACGAAGCAGTTCGAGTACGACTTCCGCCTGCTGCTCGCTCAGCGCCACGGCGAGCAGGTCTGGACAGACGAGTCCGGCGCCGGCCTGCCGGACCTGCCCTGGTATGCGACCGACGGTGCCCAGGAGTTCGGCGGTGCCCCGGTTGAGGACACGCCCGGCGACGTTTTCTTCCTGCAGTACACCTCGGGGTCGACCAGCAATCCCAAGGGTGTGATCGTCACCCACGCCAACGTCATCGCCAACGGCTCCGCCTTCACCGGCGACGTGGTGCTGGCGTCGTGGCTGCCGCAGCACCACGACATGGGCCTGATCTCGGCCTACATGTTCATCGTGCTGCTGGGCGGGACCACCCATGCGATGTCGCCCCTGGACTTCCTCGCCCGGCCATCGTCCTGGCTTCGACTCATCAGCGACGTGCGCGCCACTCACACGCCGGGACCGAACTTCGCCCTCGAATACTGCCTGCGCGAGGACAAGCTGCCCGCCGCCGAATTGGCCGGCGTCGATTTGAGCAGCCTCGAATGCATCGTGGTGGGCGCAGAGCCACTGCGCGCCAGCACCTTCGCCCACTTCCGGCAGCGGTTCGCCGAGTACGGTCTGCGGCCCGAGGCGCTCACCGGCGCCTACGGCATGGCCGAGTCCACCCTGATCGTGTCGATCCGCGGGCGCCAGACCATCGCCGTCAACAAGCGCGGGCTGGAGCGCAACGTCGCGCGTATCGAGAAGGCGCTGCCGGAAAACAGCAACCAGGTCCCGTTGGTCAGCTGCGGCAAGCCCATCGAGGAGACACTGGTTCGTATCGTCGATCCCGAATCGCGCCAAGCAATGCCTGACGGGCGGGTCGGCGAGGTTTGGCTGACCGGACCCTCGAAGGGGGCCGGCTACTGGAACCGTCCGGAGCTCACCGCGGAGATGTTCGGCGCCCGCATCGCCGGCGATGACCAGCACACCTATCTGCGGACCGGCGATCTCGGATTCCTTTACGAGGGTGAGCTTTTCGTCTGTGGGCGCAGCAAGGACCTGATCATCGTCCGCGGCGTCAACTGCTACCCCTCCGACATCGAAGCCGTCGTCGAGCGCACGGCAGCGCACGTCCGCAGCGGCTGCGTCGCCGCCTTCTCGGTCGAGCACGACGAGCAGGAAGCCTTGATCGTCGTCGCCGAGGTGCGAGACGAGCACAACCTTCCGGACGCCAAGGCGCTGGCCCGGGCGATCCGGCGGCACTGCCACATCGATCCGCACGCGATCGTCTTCGCTCCGCCGCGCAGCATTCCCAAGACCACCTCGGGGAAGATCCGGCGCGCTTCCACGCGCCAGTTGTGGCTGGATGGCGCGCTGCCCGCCTTCACCAGCTGGGTCAACCCGTCGGCGAACCGAACTGACGGTGTCCTGCGCGCCGGCGCCGGTCCGCTGGAGCGCTTCCGCAACCTCATCGAGAGCTACGACCTCACCGGCGACGAGGACTGCTCGTTCGCCGATCTCGGCATCGACTCGCTGGCATTGGCCGAACTCCGCACGGACCTGCAGGCCTTGCTGGAGGAGAACGGCGCGGGGGAGCTGGCCGAAGAGGTCAACACCCGCCTACTGCAGCGGCTGACGGTGTCCGAATTCTTCGGGCTGATAAGCCAATTCGGCGAGGGATCCGGGCAGCCGCTCGACGCCCTGCGCCGGGCCCTGGATCAGATTTCCGCGGAATACGAGGCCCACGAGGCAGCCCAGATGCGGGCCGACGCGGCACTGCCGTTGCCGGAGCTGGCGCCCGCGCGCCCGGGTGAGCCCACCGATCTGCTGCTCACCGGCGCGACCGGATTCCTCGGGCCGTTCCTGGTGAGCAGCCTGCTGGGGCGGACCTCCTACACGGTGCACGCGCTGGTGCGTGCCACGGACGCCGCGCACGGTCTCGACCGGATCGTCGCGTCGCTGCGCCGCGCCCAGCTCTGGACGCCGGCGCTGGAAGCCGATGTTCGCGCACGGGTACGCATCATCTGTGGTGATCTCGCCCAGCCCGCGCTGGGCATTGGGGAGGCGGCCTTCCAGCAACTGGCGCAGGACGTGGATGCCGTCGTGCACAACGGTGCCCTGGTCAACTACGTACGCACCTACGACGCCCTGCGTCCCGCCAACGTGGAGGGCACCCGCGAGCTGTTGCGGCTGGCGATGACGGCCCACCGCAAGGCTTTTCACCTCGTCTCCAGCACGTTCATCTACGGCTGGAGCACCGAGCCGGTGGTCGGGGAGTGGGATGCGAACGAAAAGATGGCCGGGCTGGACTTCGGTTACTCGCAGACCAAATGGGTCGCCGAGCAGTTGGCGCTGGCCGCGCAGCGCAAGGGGCTCGACGTCCGCATCTACCGCCCCTCGCTGATCTCGCCCACCCGCGCGGGCTTCGGCAGCCAGGACGACATCCTGGTGCGCCTGACCGCGTTCATGATCGAGCACGGGGTCGCCGTCAACGCGCTCAACCAGATCAGCCTGCTGCCGGCCGACTTGATCGCGGATCACATCGTCACGCTGATGGGCCTGCCGGATGAGTCGGGCAGCGTCTTCAACATGACCGCGGACGACTACTACAACCTCACCGACGTCACCCGGATCCTGTCCGAACGCTACGGATATCGGTTCGACTACTACGACATCCCGTCCTTCACCGAGCAGCTGAACCGCCGCTGCACGCCGAATGATCAGATGTATCCGCTGGTCGACTTCCTCACCCGGTCGGCGGACAAGATCGCGGCGATGCGGGACAAGCGCTACGACAACACCCAGTACCGCCACCGGCGGGGGCTGACCAAGGTCCGTCTGCGCGAGCCCGCCCTCACCGAAACGGTCGATCATCTGGTCCGGTTCTTGCGCAGCGAGCGTTTGATCACTGAGGTAGAGGACGAGGAACAGCGCAGCGCCTAGCGGCGATCGCAAGCGCGGCGACGCCGGGCGCAGCGGGTCGCCGCGAGAGGACCTGACGACGACCTGACGACGGAAAGGGGATGGCACGATGTTCACCGTCGATGACAAGGCAACGGGCCCGCATGACGCCTCGCTCGACCACGAGCGGATCGTCCTGCAGGCGCGTGACG
Source organism: Mycobacterium sp. 852002-40037_SCH5390672 (assembly GCF_001665875.1). Taxonomy (GTDB): domain Bacteria; phylum Actinomycetota; class Actinomycetes; order Mycobacteriales; family Mycobacteriaceae; genus Mycobacterium. The sequence continues at coordinate 96,384 of NZ_LZTA01000116.1, read as the reverse complement.
TCGACTTCGACTGGTCGACGCTGCCGTTCTACTACGTGCCCAACGAACCCTTCACCACCCACTTCTGCAATGTGCTGCACCTGTTGCTGCCGGCTGGTGAGGAATTCATCGTCAACGCATTCAAGGACACCTTGCCGTTGATCAAGGACGACCAATTGCGGCGCGATGTGCAGGGTTTCATCAGCCAGGAGGCCATGCACTCCCAGGCGCACGCGGGGGTGCTGGGACACTTCGCGGCCAAAGGCATCGACGTGACGCCGTTCACCGACCAAATGCGTTGGCTATTCACCCAACTCATCGGCGACCGGCCGCGGTGGAGCCCGCGCCGGCGACAGAGCTGGCTGCTCGAGCGGGTGTCGATGGTCGCCGCCCTCGAGCACTACACCGCCATTCTGGGAGAATGGATTCTCGACACCCCGCAGCACGACGCCATGGGCACCGATCCGGTGATGCTGGACCTGTTGCGCTGGCACGGCGCCGAGGAAGTCGAGCACAAGGCGGTCGCCTTCGACACCATGAAGCATCTGCGTGCCGGGTATTGGCGGCAGGTACGCACCCAGCTGCTGATCACGCCGGCGTTGCTGTGGTTGTTCGTCCGCGGCGTGCGATTCATGTACTCGGTCGACCCATACCTGCCGCCCGGCACCAAGCCGCGCTGGCGGGACTACTTCCGCGCGGCGCGCCGGGGTTTGGTGCCCGGGCCCTTCCAGTTCCTCCGGGTCATCGGCGCCTACTACACACCCAGTTTCCATCCGTCCCAGCTGGGCGGGGTGGGTCGCGCCGTGGACTACCTGGCCCGTTCGCCCGCCGCCCGCGCGTCGCACTGATGACGACCGAAGTCGCATCAACCACGGTCGCGGCCTCCGACGGCGTGCGACTGGCGGTGCACGCCTACACCGACATCGACCCGGGGCGGCCGACCATCCTGGCCATCCACGGCTACCCGGACAACCACCACGTGTGGGATCCGGTGGCAACGACATTGGGGACATTGGGTCACCGATTCAACGTCGTGGCCTACGACGTGCGTGGCGCCGGCCAATCCTCCGCGCCGGCAGGCCGTTCCGGGTATCGGCTTGCGCAGCTGGTCGCCGACATCGGCGCGGTGATCGAGCGCCTCGGCGTTGACTCGGTGCACCTGCTGGCCCACGACTGGGGGTCGATCCAGGCCTGGGCGGCGGTCACCGACGACGCGGTGATGGGCAAGATCGCCTCATTCACGTCGGTCTCCGGGCCCCACCTGAACTACGCGGGCAGGTTCCTGCGGTCGGCGTGCACGCCGCGCGCGCTCCTCGACGTCGTCAAGCAGATCCTGGCCTCGTCCTACATCTGGTTTTTCCTGTGCCCGGGCATTCCGGAGTTGGCGATCCGGTCCCGGGCGACGGTGAAAGTCTTTGAGGCGGTTGAGCGTATCGGGGGATCGACCACCCGCAGCGAGCGCGGTGCGGCATATCGCTCGAGCGAGGACTACCTCAACGGGCTCAACCTGTACCGCGCGAACATGCCAAAGCCGATCCTGTCCCCCCCGGCGCAATTGCCGCAGACGACCGTTCCGGTGCAGGTCCTCGTCGCGCGCCAGGACTACTTCGTATCGCCTGCCCTGCAACGGTTTACCGGCTCCATCCCGGAGAACAGCAGCGTCGTCCCGATCGAGGGCGGCCATTGGGTGGTTACCGCGCACCCCGACGTGGTCGCCCGGCTCACCGGTGAGTGGGTAGACCTGATCGCCCGCTCCGCAGACCGTCGCGGCATCGGTCAGATGTGAGGATGACTGTGGCACAGACTATTTGGGACGGCATTCCGGCCGACCTCTACGGCCGCCGCAAACGTGACCGCATGTACACGGCGTTGTACGGGGTCGGGACGCTGTTCGGCGGCATGGCGACGGCGTCGCGGTGGACCTCCTCTCGCGTCGAGCCCGTGCAGCGCACCACCACCGCGGTGGTTATCAAACGCGAGCTGCTCACCCCCGATGTGGTCGCGTTGACGCTGGCCGACCCGGCCGGTGGGCTGTTGCCGTCCTGGACGCCCGGCGCGCATATCGACGTTCGGCTGCCGTCGGGCCGCCGACGGCAGTACTCGCTGTGTGGTTCGCCCGGCCGGCGCACCGACTATCGCATCGCGGTGCGCCGCATCGCCGAAGGCGGCGGCGGCTCGATCGAGATGCACGACACCTTCAAGGTGGGGGACAGGTTCGAGTTCGAGGGGCCCCGCAACGCGTTCTATCTCGTCACCGACGAGCGCGAGGTGTTGTTCGTGATCGGCGGCATCGGGGTGACACCGATTCTGCCCATGATCCAGACGGCTCAGCAGCGCGGAATCACTTGGCGTGCCGTGTATGCCGGCCGCAGCCGCGACTACATGCCGCTGCTGGATGAAGTGGTGGCGGTGGCCCCCGAACGGGTTACGGTGTGGTCCGACGACGAGCGCGGCGGAGTCCCCACCGTAGCGGACTTGCTTGCCGACGCCGGGCCGAGCACGGCGGTCTATGTGTGTGGCCCCACCGCCATGCTGGAATCGGTGCGCACCGCACGTAACGAACACGCGAACGCGCCACTGCACTACGAACGTTTCGGCCCTCCTCCGGTGGTCGACGGGGTCCCCTTCGAGCTGGAACTGGCCCGCTCGCAGCGGGTGCTCAGGGTGCCGGCAAACCGGTCGGCGCTGGACGTCATGCTCGATCGCGACTCGACCACCGCGTACTCCTGCCAGCAGGGGTTTTGCGGCACGTGCAAGGTGAAAGTCCTTGGCGGGCAAGTCGATCGCCGCGGGCGCAGCACCGAAGGTGACGGCGAAATGCTGGTCTGCGTTTCCCGCGCAAAGACCGGTCGCGTGGTGATCGACGCCTGAGTGCGGTGATGGGCCGCCAAGGCCATCCCTCAAGGCGTTAACGCCACGAAACAATGAGGTATCTGTGCAGTCGGTTTCGGGACGGTCTAGATGGGCCCTGGAAGTTCCCCTAGGCTGCAAAGCTCTGCATGGACGGATTGGATGGCTGCTTGGTATTGCTCCTCGCTGAGGCTTTTTGCGTAGTAGCGGTCCATGCGAAGCCGGTATTGCTGGTCTCGGAGTTGCCGGATGCGGTCGAGCCTGGCGGCGTCGGTTGCGGAGAATTTGAGCTGCTCGACGCTGATTTGGCCGGCCATGACTCGTTCAATCGGTGAGAGCCGGTAGCCGCAATGGGCGAGTAGCTCCAGATAGGCCTTGCAGTACGGCCGTTCTCCGACTCGCCACGTGTCGCGTTGGGTTCCCCATTCGAAAGCGGCCAGCACCATCGCCAGGATCACGACCTTGGGGCGCGCGTCGGCGTTGGCCAGCGCAGCCAAGTCCTCATCGCGGGATTCGTTGATTCCGAGCAAGTTTGCGGCCAAGCTCATGCTGGCCGGGCAGTGTAACTCGGTCAGATAGTGGAAGTTGCGGGCAATGAAGATGTCGATCCACGGCGGCAGTGCCGCTAGGAGATTGGTCCGAACCCAGTCGCGGCGCGCGTTGGCGACCGCCGCGGCGTGTCGGTCCAGTTCGCGCATCATCACCCAGTCACGCTTGGCATCGGCGGCCGCCTCGGATTCCAGCTTGACAGGCCGGCACCCGGTGAATGTGGGGCCGCTCATCACCTCGTCGAGGCTTAATGGTCGCCCTTGATCAAAGGTCAGGTACGAAGCGTAGACATCCAGATCCCGCGATCCAGTCCATCGGGCCAACTCGCCCAACGTTTTCTCGCCGGGCAAAAGCCTGCAGATGTTGTCCTGCTGTTTGAGGTCGTCGCGGGTATAGATGAGGCCGATGTCCCCGTGCTGCCCCTCGCGACGAGTGCCGAGGTACACGCGCCAACCGGCCGGTCCGGCGATTCCCGGTACGTAGTGCGAGGAGATTTCGACCAGCAGGTCATCGATGGTGGCCGAGGCGGGGAAGACCCAGAACTCGCGGTGAGAATCGACATCGTCGCCCATGGCGACCGAGCTTCGGTCGACAGCTACCTTTACCGTGTCAGACATGTTTGAGTCCTAACTACCTTTGACCGCGGGGCTTACAAAGCTATCGAAATCGCGTCGCGTTCACCGGATCAATTGCGTGGCCGCTGCGTCATGCTTAGGCGATGCCGAAGAAATCGTTGCCCGCGCCCGCGCAGCCGGAATCCGGGTCGGGGGAGTCCGTACTGGGGACCTGGCAAGCCGCCGGCCTGAGCATGGCCGTGATTGTGTCCGCAGTGGTGTACGGATTGGGCGCCCTGCTCGGGGCGGCGGTCACGATTCCGGTCATCTACGCCTTGGTGCGGCTGCGTGCCCACGCGCCAAACGCGCACAGTACCGCCGAGATGATTGGTGCCACCCTGGGCCGGCGGGCTGGGACGGCCGCGGGCATCGTTCAGCTGTGCGCCTACGTGGTGCTGGCCGCGAAGTTCGCCACTACCCTCGGACTGGAACTGGTGCAGCTGTTTTCCTCAACCGAAGACCCCGCGCAGATCGTTTCTCGGCTACCCCTCGGCGCCGTTGTCGCAGCCGTCGCTGCCGGGGCAACCGTGTGCCTGGCGCCGACTCGGGCAATCGCATCGGTAGTGGCGCCGCTGGTGATCGCAGGCCTGCTCGTCTACGTCTACCTCGCGGTGGCGGTCACCGCCCGCGTCGCCGCAGGCAGTGACGCGGTCGTCATCGGTACGGCGGCGACGCCGGGCCAGCTGTCCGGCCAGCTCGTCGGCTTCGGCCTGGGGATGGTGGGCATTGAACTCATCACGGTTCGCAGCGCGCGCATAGCCAGGCCGGGCAGATCCATGTTGCTGGCCGTCGCGGTGGTGGCGGTGGCGGCGGTGACGGTGTGGGTCGGCGATCACCAAAGTGTGGTGGGCCCGTGGCGGTGGAGCGCCAAACATCTGGCCGAAGCGGTGCCACAGTTCTACGCCGGCCCGGGTCAGACATGGATGGTCATCGCGGGCGTCAGCCTGGCCGTGGCCGCCGCGTTGTCCTCGGGGTGGGCGGCGGTGCGCGCCGCCGGGGGTCTGGTGGTCATGCGCGGGGCGACACCGAACGCCGGTTTGCGAGTGGCGGTGGTGGCGATCGTCGCGTTGGTTGCCGCCGTGATCTCGGCGCACGGCGCGCGCTGGATCGGGCTGGTCATCCTGGGCGCGGCGCCCCTGCTGCTGATGGCACTGTATGTGTTTGCCACAGAGGCGAATTCACGGATTCCCGGTGACAGCGTGGTGACGTGGTGGGTCCGGCTGGTGATGCCCGCGCTGGGCGTGGTGGCCGTGGCCAAACCGCTCGCGGACTCCGCGTTTGCTTCGGTGGAGGTGGCGACGGTGGTTGCCGCGGCGGCCGCAGTGTGTGCCGCGGGCGCCGCGGCGGTGCTGCTGACCCCGTCCGCCAAATCTGAGTAGTCTTACGGATCCCCGCCAACGGCGTGCTGCCGCAGGCTTATTGGCATGACCGTTCCCAACAGCACATCGAAAACCACCGCCGCCTTCTTCGTCCAGGCCGCCGTCGCGTTCGCGATCAGCTTCCTGGCCGCGCTCGGCGGAATCTACTTCCTGCCGCTTGACCCGTGGCCACGGTTGTTCCTCGGCGTCACCTTTCTCTTCCTGGTGTCGAGTGCATTCACCCTGGCCAAGGTGATCCGCGACCAACAGGAAGCCACAACCGTGCGGGTACGACTCGACGAGGCCCGCATCGAAAAGCTGCTGGCCGATTACGATCCGCTCAATGCCGCGAGCTGAGTAGTACTACTCAGGGACAACGCGTAGAAGTGCGCAGGCCCGTGCCCGCGCGATCGGCGATGCTTCTTGCATCGCATGACTTCCTCTCCACCACAAGGCTTTAATCCACCACACAGAAGGGCAATTTCGCTCCCATGACGACTCTTGTCAGGTTCCCCGACGTCGCCGAGGTGGCCGCACGCACACCGGCCGAACGCGATCGCGTCCTGGACGTCATCCGCATCACCTCCCTGGTCGGGGTGGTGCTCGGCCATACCGTGATGGCGGCGAGCATCATCGAAAACCACGTCTTGATCTGGGACAACCTGCTTACCTCCTCGATGTTGTTTCAGGCGATGACGTGGCTGCTGCAGATCATGCCGCTGTTCTTCTTCGCCGGCGCGGCCGCCTGCGTGTCCTCCTGGACTCCCGGCACCAACTGGGGAGATTGGCTGATGAGACGCTGCACCAGACTGTTCCGGCCGGTGTTCTACTATCTGGCATTCTGGGCCGTGACACTGACCGTGCTGTATCGGGCACTGCCGCAACACATCTACGAGCCGGTCGCCGGCGTCAGCACGCAGCTGCTGTGGTTCCTGGGTGCCTACGTCCTGGTGCTGGCCGCCATGCCGGTGCTGCACCGCATCACCACTGCCGGGCGCCTGGCCGCCGGGGTGGCTACGGTCTACGGGGCAATCGCGCTGATCGACGTGATCCGGCTGCACTGGCCGGCGATGATGCCGCTGGGTTACCTCAACCTGGCCGTCTGGCTCATTCCCGCCATGTTCGGCGTGGCCTACCGCCGCGGGCTGCTCAGCGGCCGCGCCGCGCTGGCCGTCGCCGCCGTCTTCTTCACCTTCGACGTCGCACTGGTGCACTGGGGGCCGTATCAGGTCAGCATGGTCGGCACCGGTGACCACCACCTCTCCAACACCAGCCCGCCGTCACTGTTGCTGGCTGGGCACGCAATCATCCTGAGCGCATTGGCGATCGCGGCCGCGCCGGCGATCGCGCGCTGGGCGCAGCGGCCGCGGGTGTGGTGGTGGACCGCCATCGGCAACTCCGGCGCGATGACCCTGTACCTGTGGCACATGCCGGTGCTGCTAGGCGTGCATCTGGTCTTCGATTACCTTGGCTGCCCTCGCTTTCCGGGCGCGCGGGACTTCCTCGCCATCAGCCTCGCGCAGGTGCTCATCGTGGTCGTCGCGGTGGCGGTGCTGTTCGTCGCGCTGCGGCCGCTGGAGAACAACCCGCTGTCCGGCTGGGACGGCGCGCCCGCGGTGACGTCGCGCGGGCGCGGCGCAGCCATGGGTGCGCTGTTGTGCGTGGCCGGCGTGGCGCTGCTCGCCGCGATCAGGTGGGGCCTCAAAGACGACGGGCTGGTGTGCATGGCCGTGGTGGTGACCGCGCTGGTGACCGCGCGAATCGTGGCCACGGTGCGATTAGGGTGCCACGCGGTAACCCGGTAGCCCAAATTCGTTGACCCGCGGGGTAAGTGGTGCGGTTATGCGCCCACCCCGCGGGTCACGGCGCTTCGTCCAGACCGTGCTCAATGGCATAGCGAGCCAGTTCCACCCGATTGGCGAGTTGAAGCTTGCGAAATGTCGCCTGCACGTGGTTTTCCACCGTGCGGTGGCTCAACGAGAGCTTCTCGGCGATCTGTTTGGCGGACAGCCCTTTTGCGACGTACCGCAACACCTCTGTTTCGCGTTCGGTGAGACTGGGACGAGCGGGACCGTCGGCCTTGCTCTGCGCGATACGCCGGTATTCACCCAGGACGAGTCCGGCCAGGCTCGGGGTGAACACGGCCCGCCCGGCCGCGGTGGCCGCGACCGCTTGCGCCAGTTCGGATTTCGAGGCGCTCTTGACCAGGTACCCGGTCGCGCCGGCCTTGACCGCCTCCAGGACGTCGTCGCGTTCGTCGGAGGCCGACAGCACCAGCACCCGCGACGATGGCGAGACGGCCAGCACCGCGGCGGTGGCCTGTGCACCGTCGCCGTCGGTCAGTTGCATGTCCATCACCACCACGTCGGGCTTGACCACGGCCGCCCGCCGCTGTGCGGCAGCCACACCGTCAGCGGTGGCCAGCACGGTGAAGCCGCCCTCGGCCAGGTCGCGAGCGACCGCGTCACGCCAGATCGGGTGGTCGTCGACGACCATCACCGTCGTCGGCGTCTCGTCATCCCCCATGGCGTCCCTCCCGGCGTGGCACGCACAACTGCCACTCGGTGCCTTCGCCGGGCTCGCTGTGCAATTCGGCGCTGCCGCCCAGCGACGTCAACCGTCCCACGATCGATTGGGAGATGCCGAGGCGTCCCTGACGGGCCGCTTCCTCGAGCCGGCCGGCGGCAATGCCCACCCCGTCGTCGCGGACGCTGACCAGGACGGCATCGCCGAGGTCCTCCACGAGCACGAACGCGTGCGCATCCGGGCCGGCGTGGGCGACTACATTGTCCAACACGTTGCCCACCGCGGCGTCGAGTTCGGTTCCCGCCCAACGCCCCAACGGTACCGGTGTGCCGGGCAGGCTGAGGGATACCCGATCGGATTCCCGGCACCGCAGCAGCGTGCGCAGGTCGATCCCGGCGCCGTCGGCGTCCCGATCGATGTCCGTGCACGCCAGCCAGCGTCGCAGCGCGCGTTCTTGCTCGCTCGCCAGATCGGCGAGTTCTGCTGTGGCGCCGCCAATCTCATGCCCCTTCTTGGCGACCAGCCAGCACCTGGATGGCTCCGTCGTGTACCTGCCGGGACAGCCGGTCGCGTTCCTGCACCGCGGCCGTCAATTGGGCCGCTCGCTGCAGCTCATCGTGGGCGCGCCGCGCGGTTTGCGCGGCCATCCCGATCGCCATGCCGATCGCCAGTTCGATGATGACGGTGGCGTTGTGCCCGAGGTTGAGCGCGAAGTAGTTCTTGACGGCGAAATTGGTGGCCATCACCGCCAGGCCCGTCAGCATTCCGCCCGCGGGGCCGAACTGGATGGCGGCGGAAATGGTGGGATTGGTGGCCCACAACGTCGTCGGCCAGGTCTGGTTCTCGGCCGCCCAGTGCGGGCTCGCGACAAGGTTGTTCGACCACATCAGCAAGACAACGATCACGAGCTCGGCGAGCACCCACGCCGGTTTGCGGCCGAACCCGCGAAGGTAGGCGAACGCGCAGGCCGCGCTCCATACGATCACTCCGGCGAAAAGCACCCAACCCAGCACTGGCCGAATCAGATCCGGATTGATCGCGATTTGAAAGCCGGTGGCATAGATGCAGCTCAGCAGCCGGAATACTTGCGCCGCGCGCCATAGCGGCGTCGCGGGATCGGGGCCTTGTTTCGCCATCGTGGTCAGCATAAGGGCGGATGGCCCCGCGGCGGACCGACCACCGATATTGGCCGAAAGTCCCTTGAGCTTGTCGCCACGCCGAAACGGTCACCGCCGAAGCCGTCAGGCAATGCCCTGCGTCATTCGGGAGTGCCGCGACTGAACAGACCACTGAGGAACGGAAATCCTTGGCGTGCCGGCTTTTACTCGCTGCCGTTGGTCTGTCGGACGCGTTCGTGCGCGGTCATCAGCAGGTGGTCGAATTCCGTCTGGGTGTTCAGCGCCAAGCCGGCACCGCGGAAGTCTCGGGCGATTTGCTCGGCGAGCGGTCGCAGCTTGATATTCGCTTCCTGGGACAGCCATTTGAGCAACTCGAAGGCCGCGCTGTCGCTGATGTCGTAGACCAGCATCAGCATGCCTTTGGCTTGCTCGATGCCGGCCCGGTTCTCGCTGATCGCAGCCAGTTTGGCGCTCATCGCGTCCTCGTGCACTTGTTCGTGCTGTTCAGAGACGTCGATGTAGAACCCGTGGGTCCCGATCACGTCACCGTCGTCGTCGAACATCCGGTCGCCGACGACGACCACGTGGTGCACATTTCCCCGGGTATCGATGATCCGGTGGCGCGTGCTGAACGCCTGGCGCTTATGAACGATTTGATCGATGGTGGCCGCGACGTGTCCGCGGTCGTCGGGATGCTTGTGGGAGAGCACCAGTTCGGTGGTCGGAGTCACGCTGCCGGCCTCATACCCGTGCATCCGTTGCACTTGTTCCGACCATTCCCAGCGCTGGTCGGTGAAGTAGAACCGAAACCACCCCGCCGGCTGCCCAGCGCCGCCCGCCAGCGCCTGTTCGACGCTGGCAGTCTGGCCGTCGAGTTCCCATTTCATCGTTTATCCGCCTCCCTGGCACCGGGCGAACGTTCGCACCGGTGGCCTGGAGCCGGCGGCGTGCGGCGGCCATAACGCGCATGCGCATGCGTGCCACGTGCGGCCGCCGCCCTGCCGCCGGTCGGTCAGGCGTTGATGACCTCGCGCGGGGCGGTGCCTTCTCTGACGGACCGCGTAGCACCGCCGCGGCCGACCGAGATCTTGCGCGGCTTGGCCTTCTCGGCCACCGGGACATGCAGGCGCAGAACGCCTTCGGAATAGGAGGCCTCGATCTTGTCGGTGTCGAGGTTTTCGCCGAGCACCAGCTGGCGGCTGAACACGCCGCGCGGCCGCTCGGTGGCCAGCATCTCGCGGTTGGGATCGACGGCCGGTCGTTCGGCGCGCACGGTCACCACATTGCGCTCGATGTCGATGTCCAGCGAGTCGGCATCGATGCCGGGCAGGTCGAACTCGACGACGAAATTCTCGCCTTCGCGCCAGGCGTCCATCGGCATCACTGCCGGCCGGGCTGCGGTACCGAGGACCTGCTGGGCGAAGCGGTCGAGTTCACGGAACGGATCTGAACGCATCAGCATGGTGGTCACCTCTCACTCCAATCTAGGCGGTGGTTCAGGCAATCCTATGTCCAGCGACATAGATTTTATATAGCACCGTCGACAGAAGCGCGCAAGTGTGCTAAACAGATTTCCTGAAGAGGTAACTACGGGGAGGCGCGCGATGGTCGACTACCGCGGAAACGCGGGTACCCCGGCGTCCGACCATGGGGTGTATGGCATCTCGGTGGCCGCCGAACTGTCCGGGATCCCGGTGCAGTCGCTGCGGCTCTACGAGCGCTACGGCTTGATCACGCCGTCGCGCAGCCAGGGCGGTACCCGCCGCTACAGCGCCGACGACCTGGTCAGGATCAAGCGCATCAGCGCGCTGGTCGACTCCGGGGTCAACCTGGCCGGCGTCTCGCGCATTCTCGATCTCGAAGACCATAACGCCACGTTGTCGGCGGTCAACACCGATCTGCGGTCCACCAACCGCACCTTGCGAGAAGCCGCGAAAACGGCGAAGCCCGTCGAGCAGGGCACAGTCTGAGGCCATCGCGGATTGCACCGGCCCACGTCGGGTACTCGTCCCGCTATGCCTTTAAGGAGAAGCGATGGGTGAGTTGACGGAAACCGGCGCCGCGGCCGTCGATGGTGCACGGCAGGAAGCGGACGCCTATCGCGGCGACAATGACCGACCGCTGGGAGGCTACGTGGCGGTCATGGCCGTCTACAGCGTTGTGGTGGTCGCCGCGGTGCTGGCCGCGCTGGCCACCGGACGCGCGTTGCCGAACCGGTGGCGGGCCCAGGACCTCCTCATCCTTACCCTCGGCACCCACAAACTGTCGCGAACTCTGACCAAGGATGCGGTGACGAGTCCGCTGCGCGCGCCCTTTACGCAGTATGCGGGCACCGGCGGCCCGGCCGAAGTCCAGGAAGAGGTTCGCGAGCAAAGCCAGCTGCGGCACAGCCTGGGGGAGCTGCTGACCTGCCCGTTCTGCCTGGACATGTGGGTCGCCACCGGGTTCGCCATCGGCCTGGTGTTCGCCCCGCGGTTCACCCGCCTGATCGCCGGCGTATTCAGCGCGCTGGCCGGTGCGGACTTTCTTCAGCTCGCCTACGCGATGGCGCAACAGTCGGCCGAAGACTGAGGCGTCACCGCGTCAGCTCGTCTTCGGCATCGGGATGCCTTCGCTGGCCATGAATTGCGCGTCGTCCTCGGATGTCAACCCGATCGAGACGACGGAGCGGGTGAACAGTGCGTCGGTCAGGTAGGCCAGCGACACCGCCCACCGGTTGACGCCGCGGGGAATCGCGTACAGGTGGTAGGACCTGGTGACGGCTTTGGCGGGCAGTCCGGACAGGTGGATGTTGAGCGGATTGGCAACCGCGTGGCGCGGTCCGAGGTCGACCACCAGACCCAGGTTGCGATGCTTGTATTCCTTGCTGCTGCCGTAACCGAGGCTGGCCGCGACGTTGCGGGCCAGCGCTTTGCCCTGGCGGGTCGCGTGTTGAGCGGTCGGCGGGGTGATCTTTCCCGGTTGGGTCAGATCGGGCACCGCGGCCGCGTCACCGGCCGCGAACACCTCGGGGTGACCCGGAACCTGCAGGTCAGCCTGAACCGTGAGCCGGCCCTTTTCGGTCGGTAGGCCCAGGTCTTGGATCAACGGTGCGCCGGTCACCCCCGTCACCCATGCGATCGTGCGCGTATCGATACGCGAATCATCGCTCAGCACCACGTGATCGGCATGCGCCTCCTTGAGGGTGATGCCGAGCCGGACATCGATACCACGCTTGCGTAACAACTTGAGCGCGGCGTCACCCAGCTTCTTTCCCACCTCGGGCATCACCTGGTCGGCCAGGTCCAGCAGCAGAAACCGCACCTCGGCGGGGCTGAAGCCCATTTGTTTGGCCGCCGCGTCGGCCAGCGCCCGCAGCTGGGCCACCAGCTCGGTGCCCGAATACGACGCGCCGACCACCACGACGGTGCGCCGGGCTGCGGCCACGCGAGGATCATCCTCGATGTTGGCCAGCTCCAGTTGTTCGACGAAGTGGTCTCGCAGGTAGAGGGCCTCGGCGGTGGTCTTCAATCCGCGCGCGTGTTTCGCGAGCCCCGGGATATCGAACAAGCGCGTCACCGAACCCGGCGTCAGCACCAGCCGATCCCAGGACATCGAATGGCTGCGCTCTTCTGGGTCGCAATAGGTCAGTGTGTTCTGGGTGAAGTCCACGGCATCCACGCGACCGCGTAATGCGCGCACACCCTTGAGCGAATTAGCCAGTGGGACAGCGACAAAGCGAGCATCGACTACGCCGCCGGCGACGTCGGGCAACAGCGGCGTGTACAGCATGTAGTCGACGGGGGAGATTATCGTGATGTCGACCGGCGCACGCCGTCGGCGCAGAATTCGGGCCAGCCGGCGGGCGCAGGTGAATCCGGTGAAGCCGCTTCCCACGATCACAATGGAGGTCACCGATCCGATTGTAGGCGGCTTCGCCAGATGCGCCGTGGTTCCTCGTCGCATCTGCGTGCTCAGTCGCCGTGAAATACGTTGGCTGGGAAGGTTTTACGATGCTGGGGGTCGGCGATAGACGGTTACCGATCGTCTCGTGTGCTGGGCCACTGGGCGGCGTCCCGACCAGTTTCGGCGTCTGGCCTTGCGCTTCGTTGTATGGCCAATAGACTTCTTTTGGGGGCGTTCGCAGACGTGTGAATGTGCCACAAGTTGAGAAAGGGCTCTGCGGGCCAGTGCGGCTCCGGGGGTGGTCTTATGCGGGATGGCAGTGCGACGATCGTCACTCAGCTCGTAGAGCTGGTGGCCAATCTGCAGCGTGAACAAAGCGATACCGCGTCGGGGCTGCACGAGCTCATCGAGCATGGGGTCGACCACGTGATCGGCTCCCAGTACGCCGGGATCACCTTGGCCGAGAAGAACAAGTCGGTCAGCAGTGTGGCCGCCACGCATCGTTACCCGATGGTCCTCGACGCGATCCAGAACAGGTGCGGCGAAGGGCCTTGCCTGGCTGCGGCGTGGGAGCACCACATCATGCACATCGCCGACCTGAACGCCGAACAGCGCTGGTTGTGTTACCGGCGGTATGCGCTCGAGCAGACGCCCATCCGCTCGATCCTGTCCTATGAGCTCTACGTCGACCACAGCAGCATGGCCGCGCTCAACTTCTATGCCGACCGTCCGCAGGCATTCAGCGAGGAATCCGTGGAGGTCGGCGCGGTTTTCGCAACGCATACCGCCTTGGCGTGGTCGATGATGCGCCGGCAAGAGCAATTCCGCAGCGCCTTGGCCTCACGAGACATCATCGGGCAGGCCAAAGGGGTGGTCATGGAGCGCTTCAATCTCGACGCCGTCGAAGCGTTCGAGCTGCTCACCCGGGTTTCGCAGAAATCCAACATCAGGCTGACCGACGTCGCGGCGACACTGATAAACAGTGAGCATCCCCTCAAAGGCCACCGGCGCTGAATAACGACTTCCGCGACCGGTCGGCGCAACGACCAACAATCCCGGCCCCCAGTCCATTTCATCCGACGGTGCACTGCACGTTGCCGCGTCCGCCCCGGCCGGGCCGCTGCCCACCACGCTCGCGTCGCGTTAAGTCACCGCGGGGGTTACCCGTGCCCGCGCGGACCCACCCCTTGCGTGCCGTTTCGACGAGTTAGGGACGGGTATGCGCCACCCGTATGAAGGCTGTTACCTGGCACGGCAAGCGCGATGTACGGGTGGATTCGGTGCCCGATCCGAAGATCGAGCAGCCCACCGATGCCATCATCGAAGTCACCTCGACCAACATCTGCGGATCCGACCTGCATCTGTATGAGATTCTCGGGGCTTTCATGAACCCAGGGGACATCCTCGGTCACGAACCGATGGGCATCGTGCGGGAGGTTGGCACGGAGACCGGCGACCTGCGGGTGGGCGACCGGGTCGTCATCCCGTTCCAAATCTCTTGCGGCAGTTGCCACATGTGCGGTCAGCAGCTCTATACCCAGTGTGAGACCACCCAGGTGCGCGACCAGGGCATGGGAGCGCCGCTGTTCGGTTATTCGGAGCTCTACGGCTCGGTCCCCGGCGGACAAGCCCAACTGCTCCGCGTCCCGCAGGCGCAGTTCACTCACATCAAAGTCCCTGTGGGCCCGCCCGATTCGCGGTTTGTCTACTTGTCGGACGTGCTGCCCACCGCGTGGCAGGCGGTCGACTACGCCAACATCCCCGACGGTGGCTCGGTGACCGTGCTCGGGTTGGGTCCCATCGGGGACATGGCCGCGCGCATCGCCGATCACCTGGGCTACCGCGTCATCGCGGTCGACCTGGTGCCCGAGCGGCTGGGCCGGGCCGCAAAACGCGGGATTCACACCATCGATTTGGGGCGGCTCGACTCCTCCCTCGGTGACGCGATCCGCGACCGGACCGACGGACGGGGAACAGACTCGGTCATCGACGCGGTGGGCATGGAGGCGCACGGCTCGCCGGCCGCCAAACTGGCGCAGCAAGTCGCCGGGGTGTTGCCGGATGTGTTGGGCAAGCGGCTGATGCAAACCGCCGGCGTGGATCGTCTCAGTGCCTTGTACTCGGCCATCGACATCGTGCGGCGCGGCGGAACGATCTCGCTGATCGGCGTGTACGGCGGAATGGCCGACCCGCTACCGATGCTCACCCTGTTCGACAAGCAACTGACGCTGCGGATGGGCCAGGCCAACGTCAAGCGGTGGGTCGATGACATCATGCCGCTGCTGACCGATGACGACCCGCTTGGCGTCGACACCTTCGCCACTCACGTGTTGCCGCTGGACCAGGCCCCGCACGCCTACGAGATCTTCCAGAAGAAGCAGGACGGTGCGGTGAAGGTCATACTCAAGCCGTGATCACCTATGCCACAAGGCTTTCCACTTAGCCACGGTAACGCGAGGCGCGGTACCCAGTTTGACGGCCGTGACCGCAGGGTATTGATTGCGCCATGACCACCGCAGACGCTCTCGCTCCCACACCGACCGGAGAGGTGTGGCCGGGCAGGGCCTACCCGCTGGGCGCGACGTACGACGGTGCGGGCACCAATTTCGCCGTGTTCAGCGAGGTTGCCGAGCGGGTGGAGTTGTGCCTGTTCGACGCCGAGGGCACCGAGAGTCGCATCACCCTGCCTGAGATCGACGGCTTCATCTGGCACGCCTACATACCCAGCATCGAACCGGGCCAGCGCTACGGCTACCGCGTCTATGGTCCGTACGACCCACCGGCGGGGCTGCGATGCAACCCGAACAAGCTGCTGGTGGACCCGTATTCCAAAGCCATCGACGGCTCGTTCGAGTGGAACCAGTCGCTGTTCAGCTACAACTTCGGCGACCCCGACAGCCGCAACGACGACGACTCGGCGGAGAGCATGCCCAAGTCCGTCGTGATCAGCCCCTACTTCGACTGGGGCAACGACCGCCCACCGGACCACCATTACGCCGACACGGTCATCTACGAAGCACACGTCAAGGGCCTCACCCAGACCCACCCGGACATCCCCGAACAGCTGCGCGGCACCTATGCCGCGGTGGCCCACCCCGTGATCATCGAGCACCTCAAGGGTCTCGGTGTCACGGCCATCGAGTTGATGCCGGTGCACCACTTCGCCAACGATTCCACGCTGGTCGACAAGGGCCTGTCCAACTACTGGGGCTACAACACGATCGGCTTCTTCGCGCCCGACTTCAAGTACTCCAGCGCCACCACGCCGGGCGGGCAGGTCCAGGAGTTCAAGGCCATGGTGCGCTCGCTGCACGAGGCCGGCATCGAGGTCATCCTGGACGTGGTCTACAACCACACGGCGGAGGGAAACCACCTGGGCCCCACGTTGTCGATGCGCGGCATCGACAACGCCGCGTACTACCGGCTGGTCGATGACGACAAGCAGTACTACATGGACTACACCGGCACCGGTAACAGCCTCAATGTCGGTCATCCGCACGCGCTGCAGCTGATCATGGATTCCCTGCGCTATTGGGTGACCGAGATGCATGTCGACGGTTTCCGCTTCGACCTGGCCTCGACGCTGGCCCGTGAGTTCTACGACGTCGACCGGCTGTCGACGTTTTTCGAACTCGTGCAACAGGATCCGACGGTCAGTCAGGTCAAGTTGATCGCCGAACCGTGGGACGTCGGGCCGGGCGGCTATCAGGTGGGCAACTTCCCGCCGCAGTGGACGGAGTGGAACGGAAAGTACCGCGATACGGTCCGCGACTTCTGGCGCGGCGAGCCCGCGACCCTCGACGAATTCGCCTACCGACTCTCCGGATCGGCAGACCTGTACGAACACACCGCGCGGCGGCCGGTGGCGTCGATCAACTTCGTCATCGCCCATGACGGCTTCACGCTGCGGGACTTGGTGTCCTACAACGAAAAGCACAACGAGGCCAACGGCGAGGACAACAACGACGGCGAAAGCCACAACCGATCCTGGAACTGCGGCGTGGAGGGACCCACCGCCGACGAGCAGGTCAACGCGCTGCGCGCCCGCCAGCAGCGCAACTTCCTGACCACATTGCTGCTGTCCCAAGGTGTGCCGATGATCTGTCACGGCGACGAACTCGGGCGCACCCAGAACGGCAACAACAACGGCTATTGCCAGGACAACGAGCTCACCTGGATCGACTGGGACAGCGCCGACGCCGGATTGCTGGAATTCACCCGAACGGTGTCGGCGCTGCGGGCCGAGCATCCGGTGTTCCGCAGGCGCCGGTTCTTCTCCGGAAAGCCGGTGGGCCGGCGCGGGCAGGACGGTCTGCCGGACATTTCCTGGTTCACCCCCGAGGGCACCGAGATGACCGACGAGGACTGGGGCGCGAGCTTCGCGAAGTCCGTTGCGGTGTTCCTCAACGGCCACGGCATTCCCGACCGCGACGCGCGAGGCCAGCGCGTGCTGGACGACTCGTTCCTGCTGTGCTTCAACGCCCACTACGAGCCGATCGAATTCACCTTGCCGCCAAAGGAATTCGGCGCGGCCTGGCAGGTCGTGGTGTACACCGGGCCCGAGGAGACGACGCCCGCCGACGAAGTGCCCGGCGGCGGCGGACTCAACGTGGAAGCACACACCGCCGTGGTGCTGCAGGCCCTACCCTCGGACTAGCTCATTGTCGCGGGCGGCCCGAGCCCGGTCGGTTCACTTTTCCCACCACATGAGCCGCATCCTGCGGCCGCGTTCCCCCGTTTCTGCGGATCGAGCGGGTTGCTCGCGCCGATCAGGCGACATCGGTTAGCTTTGTGCGCACACTATTGTTGCCGCATTGATGCCGCCAAACCGCGGCCTCGCCCCGACTGCCGGGAACGAAAGGGACCGCCGATGGCCAGGCCCGGCCCCGGCGTGCGTCCGGAATCGGCATCGAACCGGCCGGCCCGGACCGCCGCGTTGGCGGTGCTCGTCGTTGCCGCGGTGACCTGGGTGGGCTGGTCGACCGGGGTCGACGGGCTGACGCGGATCTACCCGAGTTGGCCGCCGATGACGCCGTGGACAGCGTTATGGCTGGGGGCGTTGGGCGCCGCGATCCTGGCGCAAGCGGGCCACCGGTCGCCCAGCCGCATTTGGGCCGGGCGCGCTTTAGCGGTCCTGGTGGGTGTGCTTGCCGTCGTGATCCTGCTGGAGTACACGCCGGCCGGGTCGCTCGGCGTGGACCAGGTGTTGTTCGGGGAAACGCTGCGGGCTCGGCAAACATCATGGCCGGGGCGTCCCAGCCCGCAGACCGCGGCGCCGGTCCTGCTGCTGGCCGTCGCCGTTGGGCTCATCCGGGTGGATCGCGGGACCCGCACCGTCTGGCCCGTGTGCCTGGCGGGCAGCGCGGTCATCCCGTTCGTGACCGTCGGGGCCTACTTGTTCGACGCGTTGGCGCTCGTCGGTGTTTCGCCCTCGACCGGCCAGGCCCTCTCGACGGCCTCGGCGCTGCTGGTGCTCATCGCCGCGACGTCGCTGGCGCGACCCGATCGCTTTCCGGTCGCCTGGCTGCTCGGCCGCCCCGATCGTCGGTCATTGGTGCGGTTGGCCGGAATCCTTGCCGGCTTCCCTCTGGTGGTAGCGCTCTCGAGGCCGGCGTTTTTGGCATTCGGTCTGGGCGAGCACGCGGAGTGGACTTTCTCGATACTGTTCAGCACCCTCATCGTCGGGGCGGTCACGTTCTATTTCAGCCAGCGGGAGCAGCAGCTGTTGATCGCCAGGGAAGTGGCCAGCACGCAACGCGCCGAGGCCGAGGCGCGTTACCGCATTCTCGCCGACAACGCGGTCGACATCATCGTGCACTTTCGTGGGGGCGAGGTCGCGTGGGTCTCGCCGTCCGTGCAGGCCGCATTGGGTGGCACGCTTGCGAGCTGGACCGGTTCGGCCTTTGCCGATCGCATCCATCCCGGGGATCGCGACAAACTCGTCGCCGCCGTGCGCAGGATCGCCGGCGGCGAACAGGTTCTGCAACGGTTCCGGGTGTGTTCGGTCGACGGCGATTACCACTGGGTCGACGGTCACGGAAAGCCCTACACCGACGCCGACGGCAAAACCGATGGGCTGATCGCGGCGCTACGGGTGGTCGACGATCAGGTCGAGGCAGAACAGCGACTCGAACGGTTGGCGCGGTTCGACACCCTTACCGGCCTGGTGAATCGGGCCGAGGCCCTCAGCCGGCTCGAGTCCGCGCTGGCGCAGCCGCAACCCGCCGGGACGCACGTCGGCGTCCTGTTCTGCGACGTCGACCACTTCAAGGCGATCAACGACACGTGGGGGCACGGCACGGGCGACTTCGTGCTGGCAACCCTGGCGGCACGGATCCGGGCGAGCGTTCGCCGCGGGGACACTGTGGGGCGGACGGGCGGCGACGAAATGCTCGTGCTGTTGCCCGGCGTCCGCAGCGGCGACGAACTCGCCCAGATCGCCGAAAAGATTCGCAGTCGTGTCGCCGAGCCGATCCACCTGTCCGGCAACATGGTTCGCGCGACGTTGAGCATCGGTGCCACGCTGGCCCTTTCCGCCGAATCCGTGGACGCCGTCACGGCGCGGGCGGACGAGGCGATGTACCGCGCCAAATCGGGCGACCGCAACACCGTCGTTCCGAATTAACCGCCGAGTGATCACCACGCACCGCGTCGCATCCGGTAGGTTTCTCGCGACAGCGTCTTGCGTTACAGGAGAGGGCGAATATGTCAAGGACAGTGGTGGTCGGCGCCTCGAGTGGGTTGGGGCGTTGCATAGGTGTCGGCCTTGCGCAGCGCGGCGATCAGGTCGCGCTGCTTGCCCGGCGTCGTGAGCGCATCGAGGCCGCAGCCAAGGACGCCGGCCCGAACGCCATCGCCATCGAATGCGATGTCACCGACCAGGCATCCTGTCGTTCGGCCATCGACCATGCCGCCGACGCCCTCGGCGGCATCGACAACGTCGTCTACACACCCGCCGTCGGGCCGCTGGTCCGCATGGTGGACACCGATGCCGACACGTGGCGGCGCATCTTCGACACCAACGTCATCGGGGCGTCGCTGGTGACGGCCGCGGCGGTGCCGCACTTGACCGCGTCTGCCGGAAAGGCGGTGTACCTCTCCTCGGACGCCGGCACCTTCGGGCCGCCCTGGCCGGGGCTGGGCGCGTACGGCGTCAGCAAGGCGGCCCTGGAACGGCTCGTGGAAGCGTGGCGGGCCGAGCACTCCGACATCGGCTTCACCAACCTGATCGTCGGGGAGTGCGCGGGCGGCGAAGGCGACGGGCAGACGGGAATGAACGAGGGCTGGGACATGGACCTCGCGATGAAAGCGGTCCCGCTGTGGTCGTCGCGCGGCTGCATGCCCGGCAAATTGATGCCCGTCGAGGACCTTATCGACGTGGTCCACACGATCCTGCGGACCAACGCCTCGACGTCGATGCCGCTGGTGGTGGCCCGCGGCGCGCCAGCCAGCCCGGCGGCGTTCGCCGAGGCCAATCAGTCGTAACTCAGCGGCGGCCGAGCTTCTCCTTGGCCAGGTCGGTGACGAACCGCGCCGCCGACGTCGGCCGGAAGGCCAGCGCCGCTTCGGTGAGCGCGTCACGGGAGGCGATGGGCAGTTCGATGTCGGCGGCGGCGACGTTGAACTCGAGCTGCTCGACCGACGAGGCGCCGGGGATGGCGACCACGCCCGGATAGCTGATCAGCCAGGCCAGTGCCACCTGCGCCGGCTTGGCGTCGACATCCTTCGCGACGTCGCGCAACAGCTGCAGCAGGGGCTCGATGCGGCGCAGGTTTTCGGTGCCGAACAACGAATTCACCGCGCGCACGCCACCCGGACGGTTGTCCACGCCGTACTTGCCGCCCAGCAGCCCCTGTTCCAGCGGGCTGTAGGCGATCACGATGCGGTTCTCCCGCTCGGCGAAGGGCACCAGATTCTTGAGCGCCTTCGGGTAGGCGAGCGAGAAATGCACCTGGTTGCTGATCACCGGCCGGCCGAGCGCGGCGTCGGCCTTCTGCCACCGCTGCAGCGAATAGTTCGAGACGCCGGCGGCGCCGATCTTGCCGCGCTCCAACAGGTCCCGCATTCCCGGCATGATCACCGAATCGGGAAATACCGGGTTGGGCTGGTGGATCTGGTACAGCGGAATGCGGTCCAGCCCCAGCCGCTGCGCGCTGGCCCGTGCGCGTTGCTTGACCACGGCGGGGAAGGGGGCGACGGGCATGATCTTGCTGGCCACCGCCACCTCGGTGCGCTCGTCGCCGAGCGCTTCGCCCAGGATCCGCTCGCTTTTGCCCAGGCCGTACACCTCGGCGGTGTCGAACAACGTCACCCCCAGGGCACGGGCGCGGCGCACGATGTCACCCGCGGCGCCGGCGGCGTAGCTATCCCCGTAACCCCACTCGCGTGAACCGAACTGCCAGGTGCCCAAGCCGATCCGGCTGACCCGGCCGACCCCGTCGACGTCGACAAATTTCATCCGTTCAGCCTAGTGGCGATCGCAAGCGCGGCGGAGCCGGGCGCAGCGGGTCGCCACGGATGAGCCCGGTGGCGATCGCAAGCGCGGCGGAGCCGGGCGCAGCGGGTCGCCACGCATCAGACCCGGGGCGATCGCAAGCGCGGCGGAGCCGGGCGCAGCGGGTCGCCACGCCCGGCGCCGCAGCGGGTGCCTGCTCAACCGGGGATCTTGCCCAGGATGTAGCTGGCAATGCTCACCGCCGCCGCGCGGGGCGGCCCACTGTCCGTGGTGCCGCTGGCGGACACGTTCAGGTCGATGACGACGTTCGCCTTGGCCGCAATAGCCCGTGCCGAGCGCACCTGGATGCCTTTGGGCGTCAGGTCCAAGGTGGTGATGCCGTTGCCGGCGTCGGCGGGGGCGCTCACCGACATCGGGATCGGTTGCCCACCGGCAGCGGTCACGGTGACGGTTGAGCCCCCGCACTGATGCCATCCCGACAGCAAGGTGCCCAGCTGGGATTGGGCCGCGGACGGATCGCGGAACGCCGCGACGCCCTGGATGACCTGGATGGACTTCAGCATGCTGCGCGTGTCGGTGAATTCGCCGGCGTGATAGCCGGCCAACGCGCCGGGGGTATAGGCGTCCGGGCTACCCGCGGCGATGCTTCCCCAGCATTCCGGGCGGTCGATGCTGCCGTCTTCCGCCGAGCGGCCTGGGCTGTTCCAGGTGGGCCCGACGTCGAGATTCGCATCGGCGGTGATGTTCCGCAGGGCGTCGAGCCCGGGCAGCAACGTGGCGATGGTCTCCGGCGGGACCGTGGGCGGCGGGGGCCCGGCAGCCGTGCTGGAGCCGGGCGGCGTCCGGTGCGAAGCGGGGGAACCGGCCAGGGTGGCCCAGCCGGCCAGGGCGACCACCGCCAACATGACGAAGATGTAGGACAGCGTCACGCCCACCAGCGCACGGTCCCGGCCGAGTTCGCCGGTGCGGCGAATCTGCGCCAACCCCAGATGCCCCAGGATCGCTCCCACGGGCGCGAACACGAATGCGAAGACCAGCGACAGCGTCGCCAAGGTGTTCACGGGCGGACGATAGGGCGGGGCCGCCGGCGGCGGACTGAACGGCGCCGGCTGCACCGGAAGTGGCTCCGCTTCGGGCGGAACGCGGCCAAGCGGGTCGTAACTCAGCGGGTTTTGCCAGTACGGGTCCTGCGGGTTGGTCACGCCAGCGCCTCCTTAGCGGCCGAACCTGCCCGAAATGTAGCCGACATGGGCCGTTGGCTAAACCGGGGCCGTCACAGGCGCGGTTTGGCGATGCTGACGACGTACGGCGCTCCGGCGAAGGTCAGGTAGACCCGCTGCGGCCCGATGGCCATGCCCGAGAGCCGGTCCGCCTGCGCGGCGGGAGGCAGTCCCGACCGGTAGTCGATGGTGCGCAGCACGGGGATTCGCCCATCCGGGAAGCCGGTGAAGCTTGCCGTTTCGAGCGTCACGAGTTGACGATCGGTGGCGGCGTAGATCCTGGTGTCGTCGGTGCCGAGTTCGCGGATCGGCGACGGTAATTGCGTGCTGGCCAGCACCTCCATTCCCTGTCCGCCCCGGCGCGAGTCGACGGCACGCAAGGTGTTGTCGTCGTGGCCGGCGACGTAACTACGGGTTACCGCCGTGCCGTCACCCGCCGAGACCGCAACGTCCATGCTCAGTGAGCCGCGCTGCGTCGGGGGTGACGACGTTCCCTGAAAGTGGCGGATGCCCGACGGCCCGTACAGGTGGTAGTCGAATTCGCGGCCACGGTTGGCGCCGTCGATGGTGTCCGCGCCCGCATTCGTGGTCGCCGTGGGTAGCTTGCGGTAGCCGTACTGATCCACCGGTGTCACCGCCTTTCCATCGGCCGACAGCGCAAGCAGCATTCGCAGTCCCGCGTCTTCGGCCAGATAGGCCGGGGCCGGTCCGGCGTCGAAATCGCTGACCTGACGCAGACTTTCCAGGTCGACCGCGGCCACCCGGCCATGGTCGGGCTGCGGTACGAACACCACTCGCTCGTCCTTCTGGCTGATCTGCAGGTTGCGTCCGGACGCCACGGCTGCGGAGAACCGCGTCTTGGCATCGTTGCCGCGATCACCGGCGGTGACCTCGGCCAACCGGTGATCATCGGTGAGTGCCACCAGGGCGTGCATGTGGTACGACCACACCGGCGCGTGCAAGGGGGCAGCGGCCTGCCAGAGCTCGACGTCGGGTGCGCTTTCCAGGGACGTCCCGGGCTGCGAACAGGCTGAAGTTATCGAGGCCGTCGCGACCGCGCCCACCACTCCGCCGCGCAGCAACGCCCTGATTCGGGGACCCATTCTGGTGACCATAAACCGCCCGCTCCTTTCACCGTTTGTGCACGACATACCCCACGTCGGCACGCCCACACCCGTTTGACGGTCGGATTCGTCGGGTAGCCGATTCGGGGAGCGCGCACAGCCCTGCGCGCCGAATCGAAGCAGATGGGAGGGACACTGTGGCACCGAGCGCCATGAAGTCGCCCACCGACGTGGTCGACTTCCTCGTCAGTCAACATGAGCAGATCAAGGCGATGTTCGCCGAAACCCTGGCGGCAACCGGCAAGGCGCGGGAGAAGGCCTTCGTTGAGCTGCGGCGACTGCTTGCCGTGCACGAAACCGCCGAGGAAGAAGTGGTTCACCCGCGCGCCAAACGCAAGATTTCCAACGGCGCCGCCGTTGTCGACAAACGGCTGAACGAAGAGCACGAGGCCAAGACCGTTCTGCAGAAGCTGGAAAAGCTCGACGTCGACAGCGAGGAGTTCACTCGCGAACTGACGAAGTTGCGTGATGCTGTCATCGAACACGCTGAGCACGAGGAGCAAGACGAATTCACCAAGCTCGGTGAGGAATTGAGCGGCGACGAGCTCGAACGGATGGGCCGCGCCGCCAAGCTCGCCGAAGCGATCGCTCCCACCCGCCCGCACGCCGGGGTGGAATCCCAGATGGCCAATCTGGCCGCGGGACCGTTTGCCGCCATGCTCGACCGAGCCCGCGACGCCATCACCGGCAAGGGCTGACGCCGCCACCCCCGGCGTGGTACCCCCGCTCGGTGGGGGAGCGGGGGTACCCACGCCCTTCGTTGAAAAGTCCATGGCCGCAACACCGAATGCCCCTGGTGCCGCCCGCTACCTCCCGAAGGAGCGGGGTCTTGATTCGCTGCGTACCGCGGCCGAAACATGCCGCGGCTGTTCGCTTTTCGAAGACGCCACCCAGACGGTGTTCGGCGACGGCGATCCCGGCGCGCCGATCATGCTGGTGGGTGAGCAGCCCGGCGACCAGGAGGACCGCGCCGGTGAGCCGTTTGTCGGCCCCGCCGGGCGACTCCTCGCCCGCGCGCTCAAGGACGCCGGTATCGATCCGGCGCTGATCTATGAGACCAACGCGGTCAAGCATTTCAAATTCAGCCGCAAGGGCGGCAAACGGCGCATCCACCAAAAGCCCGGCCGTACCGAAGTCGTGGCGTGCCGACCCTGGCTGATCGCCGAGATCGAGGCGGTGCGGCCGCAGGTCATCGTGTGCCTGGGTGCCACCGCCGCACAGTCGTTGCTGGGAGCCACTTTTCGGGTGTCCACGCAGCGCGGACAAACGCAGCGGCTGCCGTCATCGGTCGACGTACACGTGACCCCTGAGCCGACGGTGATGGCGACGGTTCATCCCTCGTCGGTGCTGCGCGACCGCAGCGACCGGCACGACGAGGTCTACAAGTCCTTCGTCGAAGACCTGCGCGCTGCGGGTTCAGCACTGGCCAAGGGCAAGTGAGTTGAACCTGTTCGGAGTCAACTCTTCTTGTGCGGCAAGAACTCCTGCGCCTTGGTCTTCAGGCCGACCTTGACGAAGCCCACGCGATCTTCATCCCCGGAGAGCACCGCCGTCGTCGCCGACTTGAACTGCTCCCAGGTCGCGTGCGGCGGAATCGGTGGCATGTCCGGGTCGGTGTAGACGTCCAGCACGGTGGGACGGTCCGCCGACAGCGCATTGCGCCACGCGTCCGACAATTCCTCCGGGTCCTTGATGGCCATAGCGTTCAGCCCCAGACTGGCCGCGAAGGCGGCGAAGTCGATATCGGGAAGGTTCTGGGACTCCGCGAATTTCGGTGCACCGGCCATGGCGCGCATTTCCCAGGTCACCTGGTTCAGGTCGTTGTTGTGCAGGATCGCGATGATCAGGCGGGGATCTTTCCACTCCTGCCAGTACCGCTTGATCGTGATGAGCTCGGCCATGCCGTTCATCTGCATGGCGCCATCGCCACTGAACACGATGACGGGCCGGTCCGGCTGGCCGAACTTGGCGCCGATGCCATACGGAACGCCGGGACCCATCGTCGCCAGCGTGCCAGACAGCGACCCCCGGATGTTGCCGCGGAACTTCAGTAGGCGTGCGTACCAGTTGGCCGACGAGCCGGAATCGGCTGTGAGGATGGCATTGTCGGGCAACTGAGGGGACAGCTCGGAGAACAACCGCAGCGGGTTGACCGGATCGGCGCTGACCATGGCTTCCTTTTCCATGGTTTCCCACCAGCGGGTGACGGTCTTCTCGATGCCCTCGCGCCACGACCTGTCCTCCTTGCGACGCAGGTGCGGGATGAGGGCGCGCAGCGCGGTCTTTGCGTCGGCGACCAGGTTGACTTCGTAGGGGTAGCGCATCCCGATCATCCGGCCGTCGACGTCGATCTGCACCGCGCGGGCTTGACCGAATTCCGGCAGGAACTGCGTGTACGGGAAGCTGGATCCCACCGTCAGCAGCGTGTCGCAGTCACGCATCATCTCGTAGCTTGGTCGCGTCCCCAGCAGCCCGATCGAACCGGTGACCCAAGGCAATTCGTCGGACAACACATCCTTGCCCAACAGCGCCTTGGCCGCTCCCGCGCCAAGCAGGTCGGCGACTTGTGCCAGCTCTTCGTGGGCGCCGCGCGCGCCGGTACCCACCAGCATGGCGACCTTTTTGCCGGCATTGAGGATATCGGCGGCACGCGAGATGGCCGCATCGTCGGGGGCGATCGACGGGTACTCGATGCCCAGGCTGGAGGGCACCATCTTGAACGCGTGCTCGGGCGGCGAGTACGGCAACTCCTGAACGTCACTCGGAATGATCAACGCCGTCGGGGCCCGCTGGGTCATCGCAATCCGGATCGCCCGGTCCAGCACGTTGGGCAATTGTTCCGGGACGGTGACCATTTGGACGTATTCGCTGGCGACGTCTTTGAAAAGGGTCAGCAGGTCGATCTCCTGCTGGTAATTCCCACCCATCGCGCTGCGGCTGGTCTGACCGACGATGGCCACCACCGGAACATGGTCGAGTTTGGCGTCGTAGAGGCCGTTGAGGAGGTGGACCGCACCCGGTCCGGATGTGGCGGCGCAGACCCCGACCCGACCGGTGAATTTCGCGTAGCCGACCGCCTCGAAAGCGCTCATCTCCTCGTGGCGCGATTGGATGAACTTGGGTTTGTTGTCCGCGCGGCCCCACGCGGCCAGCAGCCCGTTGATGCCGTCGCCGGGATACCCGAATACGTGTTCAACCCCCCACGCCCGCAAGCGCTCTAGCAAGTAATCGGAAACCTCTTTTTTGGACATGTTTTCCCTCCTGGGCGGACGGTTCTACAGCGCTGGCGGATGGGCGTGTGTGGCTATTGTTTGAACCACCTGCATGGCACTGCCGCGGACTGGCGGGCCAACCGGTCCCGGCCCCCGCTGACAGGCGCACCTGATGCAGGCTGCCACCGCATAGGCGGCTTTGGCACTTCCCACACGAGCCGTATTACCCGGAATCGACTCTGCTATTCGCTGAAATAAGGGAGGTCAGCCGACTCTCAGCCAGTTTTCAGCCGGCGATTGTGGAATTGTTCAGGCCGACTTGGGCAGCGCCGACGATCCACTGGCGCCGTGGCCTCTGGCCACCCGTCGGATCAGCATGCGGGTGGCCTTGTCCAGGATTTCCTGCGCCACATCGGGCTTACGGGCGCGTTCGGCGCGGCGCACGGCGGCGGCGATGGTCAGTCCCTGCTCGTAACCGGTGACCACTCGGGGATCCACGTAGGAACCGCGCGCCACCGCCGGGGTGTTGCCCAACTCCTCGGCCACCTCTTTCATCACGGCGGATTCGACCCGCTTGGCGACCCGGCGCGAGACCGCGGGCTCGGCGTCGGCGAACGCCGCGGCCGCCAGCACCGTCCCATGCCACGTCCGCAGGTCCTTGACCGTGTAGTCGTCGCCGACCAGCTCCTTGAATCGCCGGTTGAGGTCATCGGCACGCACATCTAGCCATCCGGAAGCCGTGCGGCACACCAACAATCGTTCGGTGCGGTCGGGCCGGCGCATCAGCCCACGAACCGCGCGGACAACTTCGGGATCCTCGATCTCCACGGTGCGCCGGACGCCGCTCTTGGCCGGGAAGTCGAATTCGACCGCGGCACGCCGCATCACCACGTGCTCACACAGCAGGGTGGACAACCCATAGGACTCGTTCTCCTCGGCGTATTGCTCGCCGCCAGCGCGAAAGTAGCCGCGATCGAGCAGCCGCAGGGCGAGCGCCAGCACCCGCTTGCGGGTTAAACCGTGGCGCGCCAGATCTTTGGCTATCGCGGCACGCCATGCCGGTAGCCGCGTGGACAGCTCCAGCACGCGGTCGAATTTCTCCTCGGCGCGTTCCTGCTGCCAGGCGGAGTGGTACAGGTACTGCCGGCGGCCGGCGGCGTCGACGCCGACGGCCTGGATGTGGCCGTTGGGATACGGCGAGATCCATACGTTCTTCCAAGCCGGTGGAATGACGAGATCCTTGATGCGCTGCAAAGTTTCCGGGTCGGAGAGCCTCTCGCCGTCAGGCCGGTAATACGCAAAGCCTTTACCGCGGCGCTTTCGCACGATTCCTGGCTTGCTCAGCTCGCTGCGACGCAGTCGCATCCTTGGGCCCTCCAGTTCCGTTAGCTGACTGCACAATTACCCTGCGGAGAGGTTGTTCACACGCGAGAGAAGCACCGTAGACGTGGAAACGACCCGCCACATCGTTGTGGCGGGTCGTTTCGAAAGCGATCAGCCGGCCATGAACTCCTGGTAAGCCGACTCCAAATACGGCGGCAGGGCGGTGACATTGCACTGCCGTTCGGTGTCGCCGATCGGTGCCAGGATGCCGCGCAGGTCGTTGTACTCCTGCGGGTGGCCGGTGAAGTAGCCGCGCAGACTTGATTCAGCCTGCGGGCGCGGCTGCCCGTAGGCCGCCGTCACCACCTGGTTGGCGCCTGGGTGCGCCGCCAGATACTGCTGCGCCGAGCCCTCCACTGAGGAAACGGTGTTGTTCACACCGCTGGGACTGCAGTCGGGTGCTGCGGCCGCTGATGGCGCACCGAGGATGCCCATCGCCATTCCCCCGAGCAGACATCCGACACTGATCCCGGCGACTTTTCGGCGCGCGACAATACTGCTGATTTTCATGATTGGTGTTGTCCTTCGAAGCGAAACGATTTCTCTGCGAGAGGCTCCCGATCCTCGAAATCCAACGTAGCGGAAGCGAACAGTACGGGTGTTCGCCGACATCGAACGTTAGGGGCTGTTGCGGCTTCTGGAGCGGTCGTTTGCTAAGCAAACGATCAAACGATCCGCGGGTTATTAAGAAATGGGGCCGGTTCTTAGGAAATCGTGATCAGGATCGTGACGCAATCGTTATCTGAAGCCGGGCTTTCCGTCGCCGTCCATTGCGTGATGGCCGTCGATGCTGGACGGCGCCAGGGTGTGCAACCACGTGTCGACGTCGGGGCCGACGACCACCGCATGATCGCAGGCCAACAGCGCTCCGGCGCCCAGCGCGGCGACCGCGGGTTCCACTTTGCGGACCTGCCGGCGATCACCTTGCTGGATAAGCAATTTCGATGCCAGGTCGGGTAACCGGATGGCGTCCGGTCCGGTGATGATGCGCGGCGTGTGCGTCTGTCCCAGGGCTGCCTCGACCAACACGTCGGCGACGGTATCGGCGGCGATGGGCTGAATCAGCCAGTCCTCGACCATCACCTCGTTGTCGTCGCAGCTCACCGCGTCGTGGTTGGTGGCGAACTCATACCAATGGGTCGACTTGACGATCGTAGTCGGCACCGGGCCGTCGAGCAGGATGCCCTTTGCTTGCCGTTTCGCCTCGTAGTAGGCGAAGCCGTCGAACACCGGGTCTTCGATTCCGGCGATCGTCAACACCACCAAACGCTGCACGTCCTGCGTCGCGCACGCGCCCACGATGTTGTGGGAAGCGGTGGCGAGGGTTTGGCCGATGTCGGAGCGCCCGTCGGGCGGCACCGGGTTGGATACGTCGATGGCGACGTCGACTCCCTTGAGCGCCTGCGACAGCTGCGCTCCGTTGAACAGATCGATGCCATGCCTGCGCGATATCTCAACCACTGCGACATCGCGCGCTTTCAGCCGGGCGACCACGCGAGTACCCGCTGTGCCCGTCGCCCCGATCACAGCGATGGTGGTCATGACTGGTCCTCACCCCCGGCGTTTCGTCGTCGATCTGTACCCGGTAATACCTGGTTCAAACTCGTCGCTTCGGCGAGCCGGAACGTGAGCTTGGGGGCGCGAACACCGATTGGGTGATCACGCGCACACCTCGCCTGGAGTGTCCATGGGGACGCCTTTTGGGGCGTTTGATGGGCCGCGCGGCGGGAACGCCCTAGGTGCCATCGAGCGCAAGTTCACCAACCACCGAGAGGGAGGTCGACCCATGGGAGACCAGAAGAGCGGGCCGCAGGAAGCGGTCAAAGGCGCCGTCGAGGGCGTGAAGGGCAAGGCCAAGGAGGTCGGCGGGACCGTACTCGGTCGCGACGACCTGACCGAAGAGGGCCAGGCCCAGCAGGACAAGGCCGACGCCCAACGCGACGCGGGCAAAAAAGAAGCGGAAGCCGAGTCGGCGCGGGCCGGCGCGGACGCTGCCGAAGAGCGCGAGAAGAAGAACCAGTAGGCCAGCCGCACAGGGGCCCGGTCCGATTGTCGGGTCGGGCCCCTTTCGCGCATCGGCTATGCCGATGGCGATGCCGATGCCGCGGCCGCCAATCGATGGTTTCAAGCCGCCCCACCGGGTTATCCCGTTGAGACGGTTTTCGCACGTGGCGTGCGGCGGATGAGCGAGGTGGCAGATGAGCCTGGGACATCGGGTGTCCAGCGTGGTCGCGTTTTTGCGCGCGGGCTGCCCCAAGGGTGCACCCGACGTCGGCTACGGGCCACTGCTCGCGCTGTTGCCACGGCGAGTGACTGACGACGAAGTCATCACCATCGCCCGGAAACTCCGTACACCCGGCTGCCGCAAGATCGACAACGCCGATGTCGGCGTGGCAATCATCGGGGTGACCGACGCCATGCCCAGCACGTACGACGTCGAGCGTGTGCTGGTTGCGATGGAATCGGCTGGCGGTCAACAAGACTGACGCGGCGGAGTTCAGTCCCGTTGCAGGTCTACCACCAGCGGACGAT
Source organism: Mycobacterium sp. 852002-40037_SCH5390672 (assembly GCF_001665875.1). Taxonomy (GTDB): domain Bacteria; phylum Actinomycetota; class Actinomycetes; order Mycobacteriales; family Mycobacteriaceae; genus Mycobacterium. The sequence continues at coordinate 65,579 of NZ_LZTA01000116.1, read as the reverse complement.
GGTCGGAAATGGCCATGAGGTCGGCCTCGACGGCGCCGCCACGCAGCCGGGGATCGTCGGTCAAGATGTGGTCGAGCTGACGGTTGGGATTGCCCGCCGGAAACGTTTCGGCTGCAGCCAGCGCCCGCATGCCCGACCAGCGGTGCACGGTCTTCGGTGTCATATTCAAGTCGCCGGTCAGCAGCCGCGGTCCCGGGAAGCCGCGCAGGTCGTGAATCAGTCGGCGCAACTGACGCCGATTCCAGCCGGGAACAAAGGACAAGTGCGTGTTGGCCACCGTCAGCTCACCCATCGGGGTGCGCAACTGCGCAATGACGGCCGCTCGCGGCTCCTCATCGACGATCATCATCCGGTTGGGCCCGGGAAGGTACATCGGAAACCGCATCGGAATCCGGGGTAATCGAAGCACCTGCCAACTGGCGACGGGATATCGGGACAACAGCGCAATTCCGTAGGCTGCGGTCCCAGGCTGTTCACGGCCCGTCGCGGCCATCCAGGTTGCCCCCGGCGTACCGGAAATGGCCGCAACGAAACGGTGTTCCACCGCTCCCATGGCTTCGGCGGCCGCGGCGGTCAGGTCGGCGCGCTCGGACCGTGGCTGATCGCAGTCGACCTCTTGCAGGCTGAGCACGTCGGGATCAAGGCGGCGTACGCAGTCTCGCAGCCGTTCGACCACCACGCCATCGCCGACGGTGCGGCCGTGCAGGATGTTGAATGTCGCCACACGCATAGCGTTTCACCTACCCACTTTCACCGTCACGCAGTCACCCGGGCATCGCCGCCGCAGGCAAGTCAGTGGGTTATACAAGCCCCACCGGTGTGCATCCCGGTAGGGGGTGCGGTCAACGGAATATGACCTCGCCCACCGTGAGCAGTCGCGAAAGCACAAAGCCCGGCAGTACGGGCGCTGATTCGCCTGTGGTGGGCGTGAATTGGCTTCGATAGCATTGCGCCGCGCGGCGTTTGCGCTCCGTTGCCCAACCGGGCGTGGGCACTGAGTAGGCCCGGTCCCACGGCACCGCGGTGTCGGCCGGAAGTGCCCAGTGCCACATCCAGATTGGATATTCCAGCAGTACGGCCCCGGTGTGCGCGCATGCAGCCGAGGCCGCGCGCCCCACCGCTTCGTGGTCGGGGTGGCCGTCGCCCCGCCAGGTGGCCGCACACCAGGTCGCGGGGCCGGCGCCTGCGAGGACCTCGGTCAGCATCTCGGTGAGCTCGTCCTCGTGGTTGGCCAGTTCTCCGTCGGGCAAACCCAGCGACACTGCAGGAGGGATGTTCAAAAGATTTGTTGCTCTGCGCAGTTCGTATCGAAGGATGGTTTCCATGCGAAGCCGCTCCGAGGCGGACGCCCCGGAGTGCGCGGGACCGCCATCGCTGACGCAGACCACCTGAACGGGAACTCCGGTTGCGGCCAACTGGGTGATCATGGCACCCAAGCCAAGAGTTTCGTCGTCGGGGTGAGGGGCCACGACGACGAGCTTTTGACATTCCGTGATATCGAGTACCGGCAGGGGTTTCTCCTCGAAAGCGGCCAGCCACAACGGCGCTGGGGTGCCGCCGTGCGTCAGCGGCTTGACCGCAAACCTGGCGCAGTTATCTGCCGGCAGGGTTTTCATGGGTCCATCGTCCCGTGTTGGCCCGCCAGATGCCCGAGCTCGGCAAGGTCCCGCTCGGCATGGCTTTGCCGGATATAGATGCTCAGGTCGGCGACCCGTTGCGCGTGCCGGCCGTCCTGGCACAGCGGGCCGGGGCCCAGGGCGCGCCCGGTGCGGGTGATGGCTTCGTCGACCGCGTGTTCCACGACCGTGCGCACGCGACGGGCCAAAAGCTGTGCGGTGCCGGCGCGGTCGAACGGGTCATCATCGATCTGGCTTGCGGCCGCGGCCAGGATCGCGTCGCTGGCGGCCAGCGCGGCGTCCACGGCGCCCAGGTGCGCCAGTGAGTATGCGTCGGCCGATTGGCTTGCGGCGCAGCGGTATAACGGATCGGCAACCCTGCGGGCCCCACCCAGCCAACAGGCGGCCACCCCGATGGCGCCGTGCCAGAAGCCGGGCCGATTCAGGTAAGCTCCCGGGTCGCCCACAGCGACGGCTTGAGCGTTGGTGAACTGGACTGGCCTGGTGTCACTTCCGGCCATTCCGGCATTCCACCACGTGCTGGGCAATGCCTTGACGGCCGGGTCGGTCGCGGCGACCGCAAACAGGCCGCGCGTTCCGTCGTCGAGTCGCGCGGTCACCAGCGCGTGGGTGCAGAACCCCGCACCCGCACACCACACCTTGGTGCCGCTGAGGGTGAACGCGCCATCGATATTTGTGGCCAACAGCGTTGCGTCCGGGGATTCGACCGCCCACACCCCCCACAGCTGACCCGGTTCGGGCGGCTTACCGCCCAACTCGTGCAGTATCGCCACCGCGTCAACGTGGGCTTCGGCGATCCTGGCCGCCACGATGTTCTCCTCGGCCAGCCGCGCCAGCCGTTGCCAGCGTTCGGCGGTGCGGCCCGAGGCGGGAAGCGGCAACTCGAGTCGTCCAGACTCCAGCCAGTGCTCGACCAATCCAGCCGTCACGCGCAATCACCCACTGGTGCTCTGTCCAATTGCCTCAGGTCAAGTTCGCCCGTTGACATTGTGCGAAAACCCTCGACGCCACAGCAAGGCCCAGCGCGCAAGCCGATGCTGGCGCCTTCGATGCCGGCCGGAATGACGACGGCCGCAGCATCATACGCGCGTGGCATGGCAATTGACATAACACACGATTTCCCAATCGGCCGCAAATTAAACGGCCTTACGATCGTCCGCCTGCCAGGTTGCCCTGCCGCCGGCGGGGTATGACCTATGCACTATGGGATTTCCTAACGCACGTATCGACTGCGCCACGCGGCTGCGTGAGGCGCTGAAGGGTGCGGCGTCGGCGCTCAAGGAAAAAGGGCCACGATTCGCCCTGGCCGGTAGCTACGCGTTATGGGCTTACGGCGCACCGGAACCCAGCCACGATGTGGATCTCGTGGTGGCCGAAGCCGATGTGGAAACCGCCGTGACCACCCTCACCAATGCCGGATTCGTCATCGAACGTCCTCCCGAGGATTGGCTGTTCAAGGCGCGTACCGGCGACACGCTTGTCGACGTGCTGCACCGCATCAACGGCGTATCTGTCGACGCGGACACGTTGGACCACGCCGAACAGCGGGAAGTCCTGGCAATCAGCATGCCCGTGCTGCCGCCCACCATGGTGCTCGTCCAGCAGTTGCGATCCTTGGGCGAACATCACTGCGATTTCGCCAAACTACTGCCCGCCGTGCGCGCGGTGCGCGAACAGCTGGATTGGCAGCGCCTCAAAACTGAGACGGCCGAAAACGATTACGCGGTCGCCTTCCTGGTACTAGCCGACCGGCTTGGCCTGTCGAGTCAGTGATTGCGCAGTTTGGCCACCAGCTTGTCTTTTGTGAGCCCCGAATAGCCTGACATGCCCAGCTCTTTGGCCCGTTTCTTCAGTTCGGAAACGGTCCAGTCCTGGTAAGACCCGGATTTGCCGCCCTTGCGAGCGACCGACGATTTGCCCCGGCCGGCGGTCGCATTCGAAATCCGCGCCGCTTTCTCCTTGGAGTCGCCCTTTTTGCGCAGATCCTGATAGAGCTTTTCGTTTTTGATTGACGAACGCGGCATGTTCCATCCTCCTGTCCACGATGAGACGCTTTTTCAGTTATGCCCGCCCTGGCCGCAGTGAAAACCACTTAGGCCGGCCAACCACCTAGGCCGGCACCGGATCTGTGCGCCGCTCCCAGCAGCGGTGTCCGGCGAGAGCGGCGGCGAACTCCTCGGCGAAGCGGTCGGGCAGCTCGTCGGCGGCGGCGGTGGTGGTGACGACGGATTGGTCGTTGAGAACGTCGGTGTCCTCGGCGAGCCGGTTGGTGATGCGGGCGGTGCGCAGCAAGTCGATGCCCGCCCCGTACGCGCCGATCGGCTTCAGGTGTTTGTAGGCCTCGGTGACGAAGTGCACCGCGTACCCATCCTCGGACAGCGTCGACACAGACCGCGGTCCGCACGCCACCACGACGGCGTCGTAGAGCACCGAAGCCATCGTGGTGAACGATCGGTCAACGCGGAGCTCACCGCCGGACCCGCCCTCCAACGTGCCGCCGGCGACGGGGGCCAGCACCTCGACCAGCGCGCCCCGTTGGCCCATCTGCTCGATGAAGCGTTGCGTTCCCACCACATCGACGCCGTCGGCGGCCAGGACGGCGATCTTGCGCGAGGCGATGGTATCGCTGACACCGATTTGGGACAGCGCCGGTGACGCGGAAACCCGGTCGTCGACGGGCTCCTCGGGCGGCTCGGGCAGCCCCAGCTTGGTCGCCACCTGGGCGGCCAGCGCACCGTCCACCCGTGCGAGTTGTCCCACGACGGCCGAACGGATCTCGGGCACCTCGACCTTGCCGAGCTCGAAGGCGAACGCGGCCACGATGTGTTCGGCTTCCACCGGCGACATGCTCTGCCAGAACATTCTCGCCTGACTGTAGTGATTCTCAAAGGACTTGGCGCGCTTGCGCATTGCCTGACCATCCACCCGCTGGGTGTAGTGGCGGAAGACATTCTCGTCGGCCAGCGCTGGGCATCCGCCGCCGATGCTGTTCTTGTAGTAACTCGACCGGCCCTGCGGGATGGCGTGCTGGCCGTAGCCGTCGTGCTGGTTGGTACGGACCTCGGCCACCGGTCGGTTGATCGGCAGCTGGGCGAAATTCGGGCCACCCAGCCGGATCAGCTGCGTGTCGAGGTAGGAGAAGTTACGGAACTGCAGCAGCGGGTCATTCGTGAAATCGATGCCCGGCACCACGTTCGCCGTGTGAAACGCTACCTGCTCGGTTTCGGCAAAGAAGTTGTCGGGGTTGCGGTTCAATACCATCTTGCCCACCGGACGCACCGGCACCTGCTCTTCGGGGATGATTTTGGTCGCGTCGAGAAGGTCGAAATCGAAGTTGAACTCGTCCTCCTCGGCAACGAGCTGCACGCCGAGCTCCCATTCCGGGTACTGGCCCGAGTCGATGGCGTCCCACAGATCGCGGCGGTTGTAATCGGGGTCTTTGCCGGCGATCTTCTGGCATTCATCCCAGATAAGTGAGTGCACACCGAGCCGGGGTTTCCAGTGGAACTTGACGAAAGTCCCTTCACCGCGGTCATTTACCAGCCGGAACGTGTGCACACCGAAGCCCTGCATCATCCGGTAGCTGCGCGGCAACGCGCGGTCCGACATCAGCCACATGATGGTGTGCAGGGTTTCGGGCTGCAGCGACACGAAGTCCCACAGGGTGTCGTGGGCCGACTGTGCCTGCGGAATCTCGTTGTGCGGCTCGGGTTTCACCGCGTGGACGAAGTCGGGGAACTTGATCCCATCCTGGATGAAGAACACGGGGAAGTTGTTACCCACCAAATCGTAATTGCCTTGCTCGGTATAGAACTTCGTGGCGAAGCCGCGCACGTCGCGCACGGTGTCGGCAGAACCCCGTGATCCGGCCACCGTGGAGAACCGCACGAACACCGGAGTTTGAATACCCGGCGACGTCAAGAATCGCGCCGCGGTGTACTGGGCCAACGAATCGTCATACGGTTCGAAATAGCCGTAGGCGCCGGCGCCGCGCGCGTGAACCACGCGTTCCGGGATGCGCTCGTGGTCGAAGTGGGTGATCTTCTCCCGGGCGTGAAAGTCCTCCAGCAGTGTGGGCCCCCGCTCGCCGACCGTCAGCGAATCGTCGGTGTGGTCGACGCGTACGCCCTGCTGAGTAGTCAAATATCCGGTGTCGCGGCGGACTCGCGCGGCGTCCAGATCTCGCTGCTTGGGATTCTGGTCGGTGGCCATGGCCTTGCCCTCCTTGATTTTGCTGTGATGGGCCGCTCAACGACGTCTCAACCGCGTGGAGTACCACCGCCAAACTGGGGCAAACGGCGCAATGCGGCCCCTATCCATCGCTTCGTGGGTTGCCTACCATCGATGGGGGTAGTCGGGAGTGGTGATCAAGACGGCTGACGAAGACGGCGGCCTTCGGGGCGTGATAGCGATCGGTGCCTCGGCAGGTGGCGTCGAGGCGCTGTCGAATGTTGCCGCCGGTTTATCGCCGGATCTACCGTTCGCCTACTTGATGGTGTTGCACGTGCCCGCCGGCGCGCCCAGCGTTCTGGCGCGCATCATCGACCGCAGCGGTCCGCTGCCCGCGGTCGCCGCCCAGGACGCCGCGAGCCTGCAGCCAGGGCACATCTATGTCGGTATTCCGGATCGTCATTTGCTGGTCGCCGACCATCACGTGCTGCTGTCACAGGGACCCACCGAGAACGGGCACCGGCCGGCCATCAACGCGTTATTCCGTTCAGTGGCTGTCGAGTTCGGCCCCCGCGCGATCGGCGTGCTGCTCTCCGGCGTGCTCGATGACGGTGTGCTGGGAATGGCCGCCATCCGTTCGCGAGGCGGCACCACCATCGCCCAGTTACCCGAAGACGCATTGTTTCCGGCGATGCCGATCAACGCCCTGGAAGCAGGTGTAGTGGATCGGCAGGCTACGGCGGCCGATATCGGCGCGGTCCTCAAAGAGCTGTCGTGCCGGGAGATAGAGGACTTCGACATGGAACGAGACGCTGCGATGGAACTCGAGAACCGCATCGCGATGATGTCACGGTTCGCGACCAACTTCGACACCCAAAAATTGGGTGAGCCATCGGGCTACACCTGTCCCGATTGCAACGGTTCGCTGGTTTCCATCAGCGAGGGCAATTTCCGCTGTCAGGTCGGCCACGCGTGGACGGCCGAGGCCTTGCTCAGCGCGCGAGACAACGAGCTCGAGGGGGCGCTGTGGATCGCGGTGCGCAGCCTGCAGGAAAAAGCGAGGCTGGCCCGAGACATGGCCGGCAAGGCCGGAGCCGGTCTCCTGTTCCGGCGCTACACGGGAATTGCCGAGGAAACCGAACGGGCGCTGCACGTGCTCAGCGACCGCCTATCCGGCACTGCCCAGCAACGCGGTGAAGCCGGATGAGCGAGCATCGTCTGGCTATCCGGATCGAGGTGGAGCGTCAGGATGTGCCGATCCTGACGCTGGAGGGCCTGCTGGATAGCTCTACCTATCGAACCGTCCGCGACGCCGTGATCAAGGCCGCGATCGACGAGCCTCGTGCGGTGATCGTCGACATCAATCGGCTTCATGCGCCATCCGCCTCGGCCTGGACGGTGTTCACCAGCGCTCGTTGGCATGTCAGCGTCTGGCCGGACGTGCCGATCCTGCTGGTGTGTGCGCAACCACAGGTGCAGCGGACGATCGCCTTGGCGGGGGTCACCCGTTATGTACCGATACATTCCACCCGAGAGCTCGCGCTGGACGCCGTGCGTGGTCAGTCCATGAAGATCCGGCGACGGGCGCGCACCGAGCTTCTGCGGTCCAGCGTCAGCATCGATCTTGCTCGTGGTGTGGTCACCGATTGGCTCACCCACTGGGGCGCCCGTGAGGTGATCTCGGTCGCGGCCACGGTCGCCACCGTGTTCATCGAAAACGTTCTCGATCACACCGAGAGTGCGCCGGTGTTGATCGTCGAGAACTATCAAGACACCGTCACCGTCGCCGTCGAGGACAACAGTCCGCACCTGCCGGGCCGGCACGAAGATGCCGAGCGCGGCGCCGACATCGTCTCCGGACTGGCCATCGTCTCGGCGGTGTGTCGGGTGTGGGGCGCGACCCCGACACCGTCGGGCAAAACGGTCTGGGCGTTGCTCGGTATTGAAAACCAGCTCTAGCGCCGCGAGTAGTGTTCAAGTCCTTCGGTGAACCACTTATCGGACGGGACTTCGGCATTGGAATCCAAGACTGACGAGGCTTTCGAGGCCTTGTTGCGCTACATGCGGGATTCGCGCGGCTTCGACTTCACCGGCTACAAGCGCACCTCGCTGATACGTCGCGTCCGTCATCGGATGGACCAGGCGGGTTACGCCACATTCGACGAGTACCTGGACTTTCTGCAGGCCAGCTCGGATGAACTCACGGCGCTCTTCAACACCATCCTGATCAACGTCACCTCTTTCTTCCGCGACCCGGAGGCCTGGGACTACGTCGCCGCCGAGGTCATCCCGCGATTGCTGGCCGAACGTGGGCCCCACGACCCGATTCGGGTGTGGAGCGCCGGCTGCGCGTCCGGTCAGGAGGCCTACACGCTGGCCATGCTGTTGGCCGAGGCGCTGGGACTCGAGGATTTTCGGCAACGGGTCAAGATTTACGCCACGGACGTCGACGAAGATGCGCTCACCGAGGCGCGCGGCGCGTCCTACGACGCCAAGGCGGTCGAATCCGTACCGCCGGACCTGTTGGGGCGCTACTTCCAGCAGATCAACACCCGCTACGTCTTCCACAAAGACCTGCGGCGCGCGGTGATCTTCGGCCCCAACGACCTGGTCAGGGATGCGCCGATATCGCGTGTCGATTTGCTGGTCTGTCGTAATACGCTGATGTACCTCAATGCGGAAACGCAGCGAAAAGTCTTGGGGCGTCTACATTTTGCGCTTGCGCCCCAAGGCACCCTATTTCTCGGACACGCCGAGATGCTGCTTAGTCATGGCGACCGGTTCAAGCCGCTGAACCTCAAACACCGAATCTTCCGCAAGGCGGTGGGGACCCATGGCGGCGCCGACCGCTACGAACCGGCTGGGGGGTTCTACGAACGCCATGCCGATCTGCCGGGCCTGGCGACGGTCCGTGATATGGCGTTTCGTGCCAGCCCGGTGGCTCAGATCGTGGTGACCGGCGAGGACACCATCGCGATGATCAACCAGCAGGCGGAGACCGTCTTCGGGCTGTCGGCGCGCGACATCGGCCGGCTGCTGCGCGATCTCGAGGTTTCCTACCGTCCGGTTGAGTTGCGTGCCTACCTGGAACAAGCCAAGGTGGAGCGGCGTTCGGCGCGGATCCAGGACGTGAAATGGCAGCGCCCGGGTGCCGAGACGGTGTGGTTCGAGATCCACATCAATCCGCTCGTCGACGCCGAGAATGGCCTGCTCGGCGTGTCGATCGTGTTCTTCGACGTCACAGCGACGCGCGCCCTGCTGGACAAAGTCGTGCAAACCAACCACCAGCTCGAGGCGGCCTACGAAGAGCTGCAGTCCACCAACGAAGAACTCGAAACCACCAACGAGGAACTGCAATCCACCGTTGAGGAACTCGAGACCACCAACGAGGAACTGCAGTCCACCAACGAAGAACTCGAGACGATGAACGAGGAACTGCAGTGCACCAACGACGAACTGCAGACCATCAACGACATGCTGAGTGAGCGCAGTCTGGAACTGGACTACGCAAAGAACTTCCTGGGTTCCCTGGTCGACTCGGTCCGGAGCGGCATGGTGGTGGTCGACCGCGAAATGAACGTCATTTTGTGGAACCGCGGTTGCGAGGACCTCTGGGGGCTACGCGCCGAGGAGACGGTCGGGTCCAGGCTGACGGCACTCGACATCGGCCTGCCGCTCGACGGCGTGCGGCCATTGATCGGCACTGCCTTCGTCGACCCGGACAGTTCCGGTGAAGCGGTAGTGGATGCGGTCAACCGGCGCGGCCGCGCGGCGCGGGTGCGGGTCACGTGCACGCCGTTTCGCTCGAACGAGGGAACGGTCGGCGGAGCCCTGCTGCTGATAGATGTTCTGGACTAGCTGGCAAGACCCGCCGCCGCAACATGCCTCCGGTTGCGCCGTATGACCGCGTTCTGCCGGCTCGCCAGGGTCCAGCGGGCGAACTTTGAGCCTGCAAGCGAAGTGGTGATCTGGGCCGTTTCGCCGGCGCCCGCCAGTGGTATGTCTCCTGGTGTTGGCGAAGCATGTGCGCGGAGGGAATCGCGGTTGAGGATTGCAATTGTCAGCGGTGATGACGTCGTCGGGGAGGACCCCGAGCGGCTGTGCACCGCGTTGACGACCCAGGGACACGATACGACGGTCTGCCTGCGGCAAAGTGGTCGACGGCCGGCCAAAGCGGCCGCCGCCGGCTGCCGTCGTGTTTCGGTTCCCGTCGGCCCGAGCGCGCCGGCATCGCCGACGGACCTGTTGCCCTACGTCGGCGACTGGGCGGCAAAGCTTGAGCGCGTCTGGTCGAAGGAACGGCCCGACGTCGTGCATGCATACGGATGGTTGGGCGGGTTGGCCGCTCAACTGGCGGCGCGACGTCGACGCGTCCCGGTTGTGCAGACGTTCTTGGGCATGGCAGCGGCATCGCGTCCCCGTGGTGCGGCATCCACGCCCAAAAGCGCACGAGAGCGCATAGAGCCGCTTTTGGCGCGCAGCGCGACCTGGGCGACGGGTGAGAGCAGCGTCGAGGTCGATATGCTGGCCCACCTACGTCACAGTCGCGCGCGAGTGTCGGCCTTCACATGCGGTGTGGACTCCGCGCTGTACACCCCGAGCGGTCCGGAGGTTGCTCGGAACGAACGTCAACGCGTTCTATGTGTGGCACCAAATCCACTGCAGCATAACGGTTTTGATATCGCAATCGGCGCACTGTACCGGGTTCCCGGCGCGGAGCTGGTTATTGTGGAAACCGACGCGACCAACGCCGTGCACGACGACGCGCGAGCCCGGCTGCAGTACCTGGCCCGCGAATTCGAAGTCGCCGACCGCGTCCATTTTGCGGGCACAGTCGCCAGTGACGAATTGCCGATGTGGATACGGTCCGCCGACGTGATGGTGTGCACACCTCGCCATCCACCGCGTCCCACGACCGTGTTACAGGCCATGGCCAGTGGGGTGGTAGTGGTTGCGGCGACCGTGGGCGCCCTGGCTGACGTCGTACTCGACGACATCACCGGCGTCGTGGTGCCGCCGGAAAATCCCGTCGGGCTGGCGGCAGCTTTGAGAAGGCTTCTCGCCCAGAGCTTTCAATGCGAGAGCATGGGCGCGGCCGGTCGCAGTCGTGCACAGTCACGCTTCGCATGGCAGCGCATCGCGCTGGACGCACTGAACATTTACCACAGTGCGGGGGCGCAAGATCGGTCACCGACAGATCTGTCATCGCCGGCGCGCGTGATGCCATGACGAGGACGCCCACGGTCTTTCATCCGGGCCGGCCATGACTGCCATGACGAGCGCAACGGACGGGCAGTCGCAGTCCCCCCTGGGTGTGGTCGATTCCGCCGGCGAAGCGCCGGAGGCGCCTCGGGCCGACTTCTGTCCCGCCCGCCCTGTCCTCGGATGTGATCCGGAGTACGAGTTCCCTCCAGCCGCGGTGGAATACAAGCAGTTCCGCACCACTGATGGCCAGGCAGTGCGTCGATTTTTTGCATCGGCCTATCGGCCAGGTTGGCGGCTCCGCGCGCTTACCAATTATTCCGCGGTGTCGCACCGGCGCAGTGCTGCTGGTTCAATGATTTTCGACGAGGTGATGATTCAGGGGCGATCGACCCTTGAGGTTCCGGCGGACGACACCATTGTGGTGATCCAGCCACGCGCCGGGTCGCTGAGCGTCGAGGGCGTGCCCGCGACCGCGGACTCGCCGATTCTCGTCGCCCACAGCATGTCCTGCCTACTGCACTGCAACGGTGCGCGTTTCGATGTCGTCGCGATCGACGCCGAAGTGCTGCACAAAGTCACCGCGCACTGGCACAAGCCGGCGCAGCAGACGCGGTTCGTGAATTCGCGGCCGCGGTCCCGCGCTGCCGTGCGGGCGTGGCATCGGGCTTTGGATTATGTCATTTTGACGTTGGCTTCCGCGGATACCGCCCAGCAGCCGTTGGTTGTCGCGGGCATGGCCAACCTGCTCACCGGTGTGCTGCTCGAGTGCTATCCGTCCACCCTCACCGGGCAGGACGCGGCCAGCGAACTCGCATTACCGGCAACGCTCAAGGAAGCGGTGTCATTCATCCACCGCCATATCACCGACGACATCGGCATCAACGAGGTGGCCGCAGCGGTGCACCTGACGCCCAGAGCGGTTCAATACCTGTTCCGCCGCCAGCTCGACACCACCCCGACCGAGTACATGCGTCGTACCCGGCTCAGCCGCGCTCATCAAGAGCTGACAGCGGCAACGACATCTAACTCGACCGTCACCGAAATCGCCCAGCGATGGGGATTCGCGCACACCGGACGGTTCGCGGTGCTCTACCGACAGACCTACGGCCAAAGCCCCCACACCACGCTGCGCCAACAACCCATGCCGTGACTCGGGGTGGTCACCCCTTCACATGGTGCAGCAGTTGGTCCGCGGCATAGCGGCCGCTGAGCACCGCGCCACTCACCGTGGCCGGATTGTCAACGCCGACAGCCTCACCCGCCAGGTAGAGCCGGTCGCTGATCGGCTGTTGTAGTCGGCTCCGGTCGGCCAAGCCGGAACCGGGCGGGTGAAACGAATAGGCACCGAGTGCGTACGGGTCGACGGTCCAGTTCGACGTCCGTACATCCGCTAGCGAGATGTTGTCGCCGAAGAGCCGGCGGGCGGCCGTCAGCGCGCTGGTCAGCAGATCCTTGGGCGCGCACGACTCCACAAATCGCCCCCGCCCACCACCGTTGAAGGCCAACGCGATTGGACCCGCATCGCTCGGCAAGGTGAACCACTGCGACCACAGCCCGCCTTCCGGGGCGATGTACTGGTAGAAGGCATTGTCTACCTTCCAAGTTCGTTGGTCGAAGCGAAAGAAGCTCTTGGACAACGCCCCGAAGCCCAGGGCGCGTACGGCCTGGGCATGCCCCGGGGGGAGTGGCGGATCGAAAGCGATCGCACCGGATTTCAGCACCCCGAGGGGCACCGTGACGATGGCGGCCGGCCCCTGGAACGACTTGTCCTTGGTCCGCACGATGACGGCGCCGTCGCGCTGCACGATCGCGGTGACCGGCGTATTGAGCTCGATGGTAAGTCCGTCGGCAAGTAACTTCGGCAGGGCGTCATAGCCGTTCGTGATGACGTCTTGATCGCCGCCGGCATAGTCACCCTTGTCAAAGGTGCTGGCCGAGAGCTGATCTGCGTCGGCGGCGTATTCGTCCTCGATCTCGGTGGTGAGGTAGAACGCCAGCTGGGCGCGATCGGACGGGGAGAGCCTCGCGCCGTCGGCGGCGGCGTGCACCGCGGCGCCCAGACTTCCCGCGCCGTCCCGACTGCGCGCCCGTTCGACAAACGATCGCCAGGTTGCGCTCTGGTAATCCAACGGCGCCACGGCGGGATCGACCGCGAGCTTGACCCACCCGTAATAGTCGGTGCTGACCAGCTGCGCCCGCGCTCGCCGGGCCAGCTCGGTCACGGGGTTGTCCGTCGTGCCGTGGATCCACGACGCGCCCAACTCCAGCGGGGTGCCCCAGTCCCGGTCGGTGCAGACCCTGCCGCCGATACGGCCGCGGGCTTCGAGGACGCGTACCGACCGTCCCGCGTCGGCAAGGCTGCGTGCGGCGGTCAGCCCCGCCATCCCGGCGCCGACGACCAGGATCGACTTGGTGTCCGGTGCGGGCGGTGGTTCATCGGACGGACGCCCGGTTGCGCCCGTCGGTCGATTCGGCGCGCAGGCGGCCGCCAGCCCACCACCGGCCACGCCGGTCGCGGCCGCGATGAATGCCCGACGCGACAAAGGCACGGGTCTAAGCGTCTCATAAGAATCGTTTGCCGGATTTCGGTAAAAGCGAACCGAACTTAGGGATAAAATTGTCTCATCCTTAGCTGCGGCAACGGTGCCGCGTTCGAGGAGGGGGAGCGGCGATGAGTGCTCGACGATCGACTCGCACAGCTGACCCGTTCCCCGATGAGCTGCCGCCGAGCGAGACCGTGCCGGTTCGGGCGGCCGACGGCACCCGACTGCACGCGGAAGTGTTCGGCCCAGCCGACGGTTATCCGATTGTGTTGACGCACGGCATCACCTGCGCGATCCGGGCGTGGGCATACCAGATCGCCGACCTGTCCAACGACTACCGGGTGATCGCATTCGATCACCGCGGCCACGGTCGAAGTGACGTGCCCCGGGCCAAGGACTACAGCCTCAAACACCTTGCCTCCGATCTGGATTCGGTGCTGGACGCGACCCTGGCGCCGCACGAGCGGGCGGTGGTGGCCGGTCATTCCATGGGCGGCATCACCATCGCCGCCTGGTCGGAGCGCTACCGGCACAAGGTCTCCCGGCGCGCGGACGCCGTCGCGCTGATCAACACCACCACCGGTGATCTGATCCGCAAGGTGCAGCTGCTGCCGGCGCCGTACGGATTGTCGCCGGCCCGGGTTCTCGCCGGGCGAGCCCTGATCAACGCGTTCGGCGGGTTCGGAGTCCCGGGAGCCGCCCGCCTCCCCAGCCGCTATGTGGTGGCGATGCTGGCCACCGGGCGCGACGCCGATCCGAGTATCGCCAACCTCGTCTACGAGCTCTTCGAGAAGACGTCACCGGCGGGACGGGCCGGCTGCGCCAGGGCACTGGTCGCCTCCCTGGGCTCTCGGTATCTCAACCTGGACGGTTTGACCGTGCCGACGTTGGTCATCGGCAGTGAACGCGACCGGCTGACCCCGATCAGCCAGTCCCGCAGGATCGCGCGCACCGCACCCAACCTGATCGAGCTGGTCGAACTGCCCGGCGGGCACTGCTCGATGCTGGAACACCCGCGCGAGGTGAACCGCCAGTTGCGTGGCCTCGCCGAGATGGCGGTCCACAACGCGGCCACCCGCCGGATCAGCTCATAGCAGGGCGGTGATCTCGGCGGCCGCGCGCTGCCCTGATCTGATGGCCCCGTCGAGGAACCCCGTCCACTCGTCAGCGGTTTCGGTGCCGGCCCAGTGAATCGGCCCGACCGGTTCGCGCAGCCAGGGCCCGAACCGCGTCCACGACCCGGGCGGCACCGCAGCGGTGGGGCCGCCGGGCGCGAATTCCTCTACCCCCCAACGATGATCCACATAGTCCAGGGGTTTGAGCGCATCATCACCGAAAAGCGTTGCGAAGCAGCGCAACGCGTCGCGGCGGCGCTGATCGCTGGGTAGCGAGTCGAACGCGCGGGCGTCCACAAAACCCATCAGGATGCCCGGGCCGTCCGGGTGCGGACTGACATCGAAGGTGATGAAAACGGGGCCCTCGTCGGACAGCGCCTGCCCCGAAAACCCGTTGGTCCGCCAGAACGGCGTGGAATAGGCCGCGTAGGCCTTACTGAGCCGGCCCTGCGGCCAATGCCGGGCGAGTTGCTCATACTCGGCGGGCAGCGGGGGAGTGAACTCGATCGAGGCGCGATGGGCCGGCGGGATGGCCACGATGACAAACCCGGCCTCGGTCTCGCCGAGGTCGGTCGTGACGGTGACGCCTGCGCCGTGCCGCTCAATACGGCGCACCGGGGCATTGAGCATCACCCGGGTGCCCAGTTCGGCGGCCGCGGCCTCGGCGATCTGTTGCGTGCCCCCGGGGAAGCGGTCCTGTTGGGCACCGTCCTGCACATCGAGAAGCCGGTCCAGTCCGCCGGCCGCGTGCGCATAGCGCGCGGCGTGCAGCATCGACACGTCGTCGGGTTCACATCCCCAGGTCACCCGCGCCACGATTGCCAGCAGGTCATGCGAGGAAGCGGTCGCGCGCACCGAGCGCAACCAGCCGCCGAGCGACAGGCCGTCGAGTTCGCGCGCACGGCGGGCATTCCAGGGCGCCGCCAGCGGAATGCTGCGGGCAATCCTGTCGAACTGCCACCGCAGCCGACCGATGTCCAGGAGTCCGGTCAGCGAAAGCTTCGGAATGGTGCCGTGATACGCGTGCGTCCACCCACGCCAATGGATCAGGTTCTTACCGTCGTGGTGTGTCGGGGTGGTCGGTACGTCGAGTTCGGCGGCCATCGCCAAGACGGCGTCTTGGGTGGGCCCGACGAAAGTCCCGCCCAGATCTGCCGGTAATCCGGCGACACTGCCGGTCAGCGACCGTCCGCCGACCCGGTCGCGGCCCTCGAAGACCGCCACGTCATGGCCTTGCTGTGTCAGCTCGCGCGCCGCGGCAAGTCCGGCGAAGCCCGCACCGACCACGACGACGTCGACCATTCGCGGCGGTTTTGACACGCGGTCTAGTGAACCGCATTTCTGCGGTTTTCACGGCGAATTCTGCAAGCTAAGGGGCGAACCGCCCGGCGTTCGCATCACGGAGATGGCAAACATATGCCGACCTCGCTATGTTAATTACGCTGCGACCACGTGCTTCCCACACGTCCTGCCCCCAGTCCGACCAGTTCGGCCGCGGCCGCCGGCACCACGCCCAACCTGCGCACCCGGGGGGCTACCGGCCACGGCGCGATCGTTGAGTTGCTACGGCGCGACCGTCAACCAGTCGGTGAACCCCGACGGGTCGTGCCGGCCCAGCGCCCCGTGCTCGTACAGGCCCCAGCCCTCGACCGGCTCGCCGCCGCCGTCACGGCAGACCGCGCGGCCGACATGGTCTATCACGCCGAAGCCGGCGCGGCCGACGATGGCCGGGTCAGTCATGTCGTAAGTCAGGCGCTCGGCGAACTTTTCGCCCTTCCAGGTGCCGTGTATCCAGTCGGAGTCGCCGCCATAGCCGCCGCCGACGTGGATGGGCACCGGCAGCCTGGACTCGACGTCGAAATGGACCGGGGTTCCGTCGGGGGTGGTGGCGTCGATCGTCGCGCCGGTCGGGATGCGGGTGCCGGAGCGGTAGTGGATCTTGACTCGCGGCCAGCCCAGCTGCTCGACGCGGCCGTCGCGCCAGATCCGGGTGCAATCGTTGAGCGAGCGGAACCCCTTGGGCTCCTCCTGGATGATCAGCACGATCGCGAAATCCTCGAAGGCCATGGGTACATAGAGCCACCACATGCCCTCGAAGGGCGGGTCGGCGGGTCGGCCCGCGGGCTCGGCCTCGCCGATCGGACGGATGCCCCAGGACCGGTCGCGGCTGCCCAACCAGGTATTGGGGTCGACGGTGACTTCCTCGCCGTCGATGACGATGTGCCCGCTCCAGCTGCCGAGCTGTGCGAAGCGCTGCGCATCCAGGGTGACCCGGTTGCCCGACCGCAGGATGTGCGGCTGCTCCTGGACGACGTCGAACAGGCCATTCCAGGTGAGATCGGCTGCGATGCCTTCGGTTTCGTCGAGTACGATCCGGAGCTTGTGCAGCGGTTCGATGACCTCGACGCGGTAACCGTTGACGTGCTGGTTGAGCCGGTCTTGATCGATGGCGTCCGAAAGATGCACGGCGGTCTGGGTATCTGCGCGCCTGATGAGCAGGAATGCATCCTTGACCCCGAGGTTGGGGTAGTAGCCGATGCCGCTGATCACGAAGATGTTCCCGGTGCGGTCGTGGGCGTTGAAGTAGGAGCGGTCGTAGAAGTTGCGGTCCGAGGGGCCCGGCCAAGCGATCGGCTGGGGAATTTGGTGTACCGGGAACTCGTCGAGCGGTCCGAGCATTACTGGTCCTCTCCGATTAACCTTCGCATCAATCCGGCGTGATAGAACAACGATTCGACGTCGTCGGGCTTTTCGGTTTCGCCGAAGTGCACCCGGCGGGCTCCGGTGCGCATGAACACACACGCCCACATCACGCCGGAATACACGTAGAACCAGTGCAAGTCGCCGACTTCGACGCCGGCCACCCGCGCATAGGTGGCGCGCACGTCCTCCTCTCGCATCACTTCGGGCAGCCCCGGTAGCGTCGCCAGGCCCGCGAGTTCTTGAAAGACCATGTGTGCGAATATCATCCACGCCACATCGAGCTCGCGCGGGCCCAGCGTCACCATCTCCCAGTCCAGCACCGCCACCGGCCGGAAGTCGTTGTACAACACGTTGCCGATCCGGGCGTCGCCCCACAGCAGCACCGGCTCGGCGGCGGCCGCCTCGGCCGGCCAGTGGGCTTCCAGCCAGTCGAAGGTCCGCTCCAGCAACGGCGATCGCCCGATGTCGGGTACCGCGAAGTCATACCAGGACCGCACCCAGTTGAAGTGCCTGCGCATCGCGGTGTCACCGGATTGGCCCTCGGTGAGGAAGCCAAAGGTGTTCTGCGCGTCCGGAATCGAGTGCAATGTGGCCAGGACGCCGACGGTGGCGTCCTGCAGTTCGCGCTGCCGCTCGGCGGGCGCGTCGGCGAACCAGTTGCCGCCGAACGTATACGGCATGACGTCGGGCGGCACCTCACCCTCGACGTAGTCCATCACGAAGAACGGCGTGCCGAGCACGGCACCGGTGTTCTCCAGCCAGCGCACCCGGGGCACCGGCACGTCGGTCAGCTCGCCCACTTTGCGGATGACATCGAATTGGTGGTCGAGCCGATAGGTCGGGAAGACCTGCACATCCTCGGCGGTGGGCGCCACCCGCGCCACCAGCTTCTGCTGCCTCGGCTGCCCGTCCTCGTGCCAGCGGGTGGTCAGGATGATGGTCTCCGACGACATGCCCGTCGAGTCCACGCCGCTTTCCACGGTCACCTCGGGTTTTGCGGCGTCCGGCAGTACGGTGGAGAGCCAGCGTGACATGACCGTCGGCAACGTCGTGACGTCGCGGCTGGAGCGCTGGAGCCGGTCGACCTTGTCAAGCGCCGGTTCTGTTGCCATAAGGTGCCTCCTTCGTTGAGGCAATTACGATACGGTAGGTAGCGTTATGAAAGCAGACCCGTCCGGCCTTGACAAGGCCTCCGGCGCCGGCCGCCCGCGCGATCCGCGTATCGACTCGGCCATCCTATCGGCGACCGCGGAACTGCTTGTCCAAACGGGCTATTCCAACATCAGTCTGGCCGCGGTCGCCGAGCGCGCCGGCACCACGAAGTCCGCGCTCTACCGGCGGTGGTCGAGCAAGGCCGAACTGGTGCACGAGGCGGCCTTCCCGACCACCCCGACCGCGCTGGAGTCGCCGGCCGGGGATATCGCTGCCGACATGCGGATGATGATCGAGGCCACTCGTGACGTCTTCACCACCCCGGTAGTCCGCGCCGCGCTGCCCGGTCTGGTTGCCGACATGACGGCCGACCCCGCGCTCAACGCGCGAGTGATGGCGCGATTCGTGGACTTGTTCACCGCGGTGCGGGTACGGCTGCGTGAGGCCGTTGACCGGGGCGAAGCCCATCCCGACGTGGATCCGGACCGATTGATCGAGTTGATCGGGGGATCGACGATGCTGCGCGTGCTGCTGCGTCCGGGAGAAGACCTCGACGATGCGTGGGTGGAGCAGACCACGGCCATCGTCGTGCACGGGGTACGGCGATGACGGGACGGCTTGCGGGCCGCGCCGCGATCGTCACCGGCGGTAGCCGTGGGCTGGGACGGGCGATCGCGTTGACCCTGGCGGCCGACGGTGCCGCGGTGGCGGTTGCCGGGCGTACCGAAGAAGTATGGGACGAGCGGTTGCCGGGAACCATCGGCGAGACGGTCGCCGACATCGCGGCGGCGGGCGGGCGGGCCGTGTCGGTCCGGGCCGATTTGACCGACCGCGATCAAATTGTCCGGTTGGTCGAATCGGCGCGAGACGCATTGGGTCCCGTAGGGATTCTGGTCAACAACGCGGCCTTTACCGCACCCGGCCGACCACCGGGGCCGGGCACGCAACCGCGCGAAAAGGCCGCCAAGCCACGGGGCTCCGCCGCCAAACCCGGCTGGCCGGGATTCGTCAGCACGCCCTTGCACGCGTATCGCCGGCATTTCGACATCGCGGTGTTCGCGGCCTACGAGCTGATGCAGATGGTGTGCCCCGACATGATCGAGGCAGGTGGCGGCTCGATCATCAACATCACCTCGGTCGCGTCCCGGCTGCCCGGCGATGGCCCGTACGCCGACCGCCGCGGCGGGGTGCTGCCCGGGTATGGCGGATCCAAGGCCGCACTCGAACACCTGACCCAGTGCGCGGCATTCGACCTCGCCGACCACAACATCGCGGTCAATGCGCTGTCGCCGTCGAAACCGATCCTCACGCCGGGGCTTTCCTACTATGCCCGCAACTTCGATGACACCGCGTCTGCGGACGAATTCGCCCGTGCAGCAGTCGAATTAGCTCTGGTCGATCCCGGCAAGGTCACCGGCCGCACCATCGGTCACCAACAGGTCCTTGACGGCAGTTTCCGGCCCTTCGCGGTGGACTAGACCGGTGCGGTCGCTGTCACCGCGTGGACATCGCGATAGGGCTGCATAATCTTTGTGCGGATGATCATTCGCGTTCGGGTGGGTCAGGATCGCCGCGCAGGAGCTCATCGGGATGGTGTGCGTGGTTGATGTCGGGCGGTCCCTTCCCATCGGTCCAGCCAAGTCGCCCGTTGCCGGCCACCACGGTGCTCCATTCGCCGCGGCCCACCGCGCTGTGGTCGGATCCGCAGGCGAAAAACAGCTTGTCCGCATCCGTCCGGCCGCCGTCTGCCCATTCGGGTGCGTGGTGAACCTCGCAGTGATAGCCAGGTTCGAGGCAATCGGGGCGGGTACATCCGCGGTCGCGTGCATAGCAGATGAGGCGTTGATCCGCGGTGGCGATGCGCTTTTGGCGGCCCAGATACAACGGCCGGCCGGTGTGGTCGTCGAACACGGCAAGATAGTGAAGGGCCTTGGCGGCCATGCGAATCAGATCCGGCATGGGTAGTCGGGAACCGCCGCCGGTGCGTGCGGGAGCGGGCATCGGAACTGACGAGTCGACCACCGCGTGCGCGGCCTGGTCGAGTTCGGCCAGCGTGGTAGTGGCGATCACAGTGACGGGATGCCCACGGTGCGCCCCGAGATCGCCGGAGGCGACGGCGGTTTCGAGACCGACCTTGAGGGCATCGTGACGGCGTTGGCCCGGTGTGCGGTCATCGCACGCCTGCGGATCGCTGTCGGGACCGCCGGGTCGATGACGGCCGGGCCGCACCGCCGCTTCGAGGGCTTCGAAGTAAGCGCGGGCCTCGGGATCCAGCAGACCGGACAGCCGCGACATCCCGTCGGGCCCTTGTGGGCTCAGGTGCAGCCCACGGCGGCGGGCCCGATCGACTTCGGTGAAACGGCCATCGGGATTGAGATAGTCGGCGATCCGGTGGCCCAGCTGGGTAACCACGGCGGCATCGAGTCTGGTCGCGTGCCGCACCAGCGTGCGCTCGGCGTCCGACGCATCTGAGGGGGAGACGCAGGACGGCAACGTGTCCACAGCGGTACACACGGCGCGGATGTGGTCCTCACCGACCGCGCCGGCGGCCACAGCAGCCGCCAAAGCCGGGAATTCGGCTGCCAATGGTGCACCCGTCAGCGACCGGCGCGGCCGAAGACGGGCCGCGAGCCTGAAGCGGCGCGTGACCTCCTTGGGCGTGATGCGAAGCCGCGCCCACAGCGTGCTGCGCACCACGGGTACGCGCCCTGCCTCGTCCGACGGGTCGGCGATTTCGCCGAAAATCCGATACATCAGCCCGCGATTGACGCGGTCCTGGGACTCCAGCCGTTCGGCAACGTCGACCCGAAAGGCGTTGCCGACCACCTCCGATGAGGTCTGACGCAGCACCTCGTGAGCCGCATCGACCGCGTCGAGCGCGGCGCAGATTCGCTCCCGCGCCTGTGCCGCGTTCAACCAAGGACCCACACCGCCACGGTATCGAACACGCGTTCGAGTTAAGGGCGGAGACGGGAAATATGTGGATGAACTGGCCACTGTGGATAAGCCGCCACGCCCGTCCTGGCCCTAGGGCAGCCTGACGTGCAAGTATGGGGAAAGTCAGTGCCGCAACGGCGGCAGGCAACCAATCGAGTGGTGTGCCAATGCCTGGTATGGACAAGCCGACAGGGCGGGTTGTTGCCCTGATCGTTCTGCTGCTCGTGGTCGCCGCCGCCCTGCGCGGCTACCTTCCCGCTCGCCACGATGTGATGCGCAGCGAGTCGGGCGGCCGGGCGGCGCTGGCCTTCGTGGTGGCGGCTCTCGCCGTGACGCTTGCGCTGATCGCGGTCGCCGTGGTCGCGCGGTTGCGAGATCCACGCGCTCCCGCGCCGGGTGCCGGTGCACTGTCCGACACGCTCGGCACCGGTAAGGGACGACCGAGCTGGCGCGTGTTGTTGATCGGACTCGGCGTGATCGTGGCCTGGCTACTTGTCGCGATACTGCTGGCGCGGCTCTGGCCGCACGGCCTCGCTCCCGCCCCCTCACCACCGCAGCGCGGCGCTGCGCCGGCGACGCACGCGCCCGCACCGCCCCCACAGCAGCATTCACGTCGTCCCCGTGACGGCTCGCAGAACATGCTGGGGATACTGCTTGCTTGCACCGTCGCCATGTTGGTGATGTTGGTCGCCGGAACGGTCGCCACGGCCCGGCGGCGCTGGCGTCCGGCGGCGACCGGCGTCGCCGACGCGCCGGTGGAACCCCCAGCGCCGGCGGCGCGTTCGGAGTCACTGGCGCGGGCGGCCGAACGCGGACTGGCCGAGATGACAGACCTGAGCCGCGAACCGCGCGAGGCGATCATCGCCTGCTATGCCGCGATGGAACGTGAACTCGCACATGTTCCTGGCGCCGTCCCCCAGGAATTCGACACTCCGACCGAGGTACTGGCCCGCGCGGTCGAGCACCACGCCCTGCACGCCGACAACGCTGTCCAGTTGGTCAACCTGTTCGCCGAGGCACGGTTCAGCCCCCACGTGATGAACGAGGACCACCGCGACATCGCGGTGCGCGTCCTTCGATTGGTCCTCGACGAGCTGGGTTCGCGGAGTTTCGCATGAAAAAGACCACGACACTGGGCGTTTTCCTCATCATCGGCATAGAACTGCTGGCCCTGACGCAGCATGATCGACGCTGGGTACTGGCGGCATCCGGTGTCGGGCTGGCTGTTGTGCTGCTGAGCCTCCGTCGTGCCCTGGCGCGTGGATTCGATGCCGACACGGAACCCGGTGCCGACGATCTCGGGGATTCGTTGCGGCGCTGGCTTTCCACCACCGAGACGACGATCCGGTGGTCGGAGTCCACCCGGGCCGACTGGGACCGGCATCTGCGCCCGATGCTCGCGCGCCGGTACGAGATGACAACTGGCCAAAGGCAATCCAAAGACCCGGCGGGTTACCACGCAACCGGGCGCATGCTCTTCGGTGTGGAGCTGTGGGAATGGGTCAATCCCAACAACGTCACCCGCAGCGGTGACCGCGAACCTGGTCCGGGCCGTGCGGCGCTGCAAGACATTCTGCAAAAGTTGGAGCAGGTATGACAGGAGGCGCGATCCGAACATGACGCTGCCGGCCGCAACCACGACCGCCCATTGCGAGGCGATTCTCGACGAAATAGAACGGGTGGTGGTGGGAAAACGCTCCGCGCTGCGGCTTATCCTCACCACGGTCCTCGCGCGCGGTCACATTCTCATCGAAGACCTGCCCGGCTTGGGCAAGACGCTCATCGCGAGATCCTTCGCCGCCGCGCTGGGTCTGCAATTCACTCGGGTGCAGTTCACACCCGATCTGTTGCCCGCGGACCTGCTCGGCTCGACGATCTACGACATGCAGTCCGGTCGCTTCGCGTTCCGGCCCGGCCCCATCTTCACCAACTTGTTGCTGGCCGACGAGATCAATCGCACGCCGCCGAAAACCCAAGCCGCGCTGCTGGAGGCGATGGCCGAAGGCCAAGTCAGCATCGACGGCGAAACACACCAACTGCCAAAGCCTTTCATTGTGTTGGCCACCGACAACCCGATCGAGTACGAGGGCACGTATCCGCTTCCCGAGGCGCAACTCGACCGGTTCGCGATCCGGCTGGAATTGCGCTATCTGAGCGAGCGGGACGAGACGTCGATGCTGCGCCGCCGCCTCGAACGCGGTTCGGCAGAACCGACGGTCAACCAGGTGGTGGATGCCCGCGACCTGGTGGCCATGCGTGAATCGGTCGAGCAGGTGACCGTGCACGAAGACGTCCTGCACTACGTGGTGTCGCTGGCCAACGCGACGCGACACCATCCGCAGGTTGCTGTCGGGGCCAGTCCCCGCGCCGAATTCGATCTGGTGCAACTCGCCCGTGCCCGCGCGCTGCTGCTGGGCCGCGACTACGTCATCCCCGAGGATGTGAAGGCGCTCGCTATCGCGGCGGTCTCACACCGGATCACCCTGCGCCCGGAAATGTGGGTACGAAAGATCCAGGGCGCCGACGTTATCGGAGAGTTGTTGCACCGCCTGCCGGTGCCGCGAACCGGCGCCAGTGCTCAAGAGCCCGGATGAGCCAGGCGTGACTCATAGCGTTGGAGCCGAATTCCGCTGGCGCGCATCGGAATTGACGAAGGCGATCGCCACTTGCGCGGGGTTTGCGATGGCCGCCGCCGTGATCGGCGCCCAGTGGCAGCTGATGGCCTTCGCGGCGCCACTGCTCGGCGTGTTGTGCTCGATCAGTTGGCAACGGCCGGTCCCGACGATTCGGGTGCACGGTGAACCCGACACCCAGCGTTGTTTCGAAAACGAGCAGGCACACGTCAGGGTATGGGTGACGGAAGAAGACGGGGCCTCGGCCGTGCAGCTCACCGTTGCGGACATCGCGGGCATGGAGATCGAAATCACCGAATCCGATGCGGGCCAAGCGAAAACCGTCGCGGCAACCGTGCAGCGCTGGGGTCGGTATTCCATCGCGGTCCGCATCGACGTCGTTGCCCGCGGTGGGCTGCTCACCGGAACGGCCGTCGTCGGGGCCGCCGAGGTCATCGTGTTTCCGTTGACACCGCCGCAACCCACTCCCATTCCGCAGACCGAACTGCTCGACCGGTTGGGTGCCCACCTGACCCGCCATATCGGTCCGGGTGTGGAATACGCCGACATTCGCCTTTACGTGCCCGGTGACCAACTGCGCGCGGTGAATTGGCCGGTGAGTGCGCGTCGCGGCCAACTGCACGTGACACAGCGGTTGACCGACCGCGCCGCCGACGTGGTGGTGCTGATCGATGGGTATCGGCAGCCCGCGGGTCCGGCGACCGAGGCCACCGAACGAGTCGTTCGGGGCGCGGCGCAAGTGGTGCAAACCGCGTTGCGGCACGGTGACCGGGCCGGCATTGTCGCCCTCGGGGGAAACCACCCGCGCTGGCTTGGTGCCGACATCGGGCAGCGCCAGTTCTATCGGGTGCTCGACACCGTCCTTGGCGCCGGTGACGGCTTCGAACACACCACGGGTACGTTGGCGCCGCGCGCGGCGGTTCCCGCCGGGGCGATAGTCATCGCGTTCTCCACCTTGCTCGACACCGAATTCGCCTTGGCGTTGATCAATCTGCGCAAGCGGGGCCATATCGTGCTGGCCGTCGACATTCTCGATAGTTCGCCGTTCGAAGACAAACAGGATCCCTTGGTGGATCGGATGTGGGCGCTGCAGCGCTCCGCCATGTATCGGGACATGGCCACCATCGGCGTGGACATCGTGTCGTGGCCGGGGGATAGCGGACTGGAGCAGTCGATGGGTGTGTTGCCGGATCGACGTCGGCGGGTGCGGGGGAGGTTACGTGGATAGCGGCGGCGTGGTGACGTTGGCACGGGTAGGGGCACCCGTGTTCGCGACGGGTTTCGGTCTGCTGATGGTGGGACTGGCCGCCGACGGGTGGCACGGATCCGCCGTTATCGCCTGGGTGGCGGCGCTGATTGCGGTCGCCGTTGGCACGGTATTGCGTCGCGCCGCAACGGTTGCCGTACTGCTGGCGGCGGTTACCGTCGCGCTGTCCAGCCCGCCGGTGATGTTCGTCGCGCTGTCCGGCTTGTGCGCCGCCGCCTACCTGGTGTGCCGCCACGCGGACGGTACATCCGCCCCGGTGGTGCTGGACAGCTGGCCGACCGCGGTTGGCGCCCTGGGGTTTACGTTCGCCGGATTGGTTGCGACGTCGTTTCCCCTGCAATTGCCGTGGTTGCCGTTGGTCGCCCCGCTGGGGGCGTTGGTGATTTACCTGCTGGCGATCCGGCCGTTCATGAGCTGACCGCTGACGCCCGACGTCAGCGTCAGTGCAGCAGCACCGCGGCCCGGTCGGCAAGATCCAGCAGCGGCTGCGGGAAGATACCCAGCACCACGGTGACCGCGGCGCACACCGCGATCGCGGCCTTGCTCAAGATGCCCGGCGCCACCACGTGCGGGGTGTGCTCGGTCGCTTCGGTGAAGAACATCGACACGATCACCCGCACGTAGAAGTAGGCGGCGACCCCGCTGGCGACCACGCCGACGATCACCAGAGGCGCGGCGCCACCCTGGGCGGCGGCCTTGAACACGGCGAGCTTGCTGACGAATCCACTGGTCAGGGGGATGCCGGCGAAGGCCAACAGGAACATCGAAAACATCACGCCCACAATGGGTGAGCGCTGCCCCAGCCCCGCCCAGTGCGAGAGGGTGGCGTCCTCGACCCCGTCGGCGTCGCGGATCAGGCCGACGATGGCGAACGCGCCGACGGTGCTGAAGCTGTAGGCCAGCAGATAGAACAACGTGGCGGACAGGCCCGTGTGGTTGTCGGCGATGACTCCGGTGAGGATGAATCCAACGTGGGCGACCGACGAATAGGCCAGCATGCGTTTGACGTCGGTCTGGTTCACCGCGGTGATGGTGCCCACCGCCATGGTCAGGATGGAGATGGTCCACAGCACCGGGCGCCATTGATCGTGCAGCGGCGGCAGCGCCACGTAGATCACCCGAAGCAGCGCACCAAAAGCCGCGACCTTGGTGGCGGCGGCCATGAATCCGGTGATGGGGGTGGGCGCACCCTGGTACACGTCGGGAATCCACGAGTGGAACGGAACGGCGCCGACCTTGAACAGCAGACCGACCGACAGCAGCGCCACACCGACCAGCGCCATCGACGTGTCGCCGCGCGCGGCAAGGGCATCGCGGATACCGGTCAGCAGCAGCGTGCCGGTCGCGCCGTAAAGCAGTGCCACGCCGTAGAGGAAGAACGCCGACGAAAATGCGCCCAGCAGAAAGTATTTCATCGCCGCTTCCTGCGAGAGCAGGCGGCGATGACGGGCCAGGCCGCACATCAGGTACAGCGGCAGGGACAACACTTCCAGCGCGACGAACATGGTCAACAGGTCGTTGGATGCGGGGAAGACCATCATGCCGCCGACCGACAGCAGCGCCAGGGGGAACAGCTCCGTCTGGGCGGCTCCGGCCCGCTCGGCCTCCCGCTCGGCGTCGCTGTCGGGCACCGCCGATGCCTGCGAGGTAAAGGAGTCCAGGCCACCCGAGCCGGCCGTGCCGACGCCCACGGAGATCTTGCTGTCCGCCGTGGCTTGGGTGCGTTCGGCGATGAAGATGACCGCCATCACCGCGACCAGCAGCACGGTGCCCTGCAGATACAGCGTCGGCCGGTCGATGGCCATGGCGCCCAAAACCGCGGCGCGCCCGGAGCTCTGAATCGAGCGGCTCACGGCGATGACCGCGACGAACGCCGCGATCAAGCCGCCGAGGGCGAGCGTCACCTGCGCGGCGTAGCGAATTCGCCTGGGCAGGAACGCTTCCGCGAGGACACCCACCACAGCGACGCCGAACACGATGAGTGTCGGGCACAGCAGGAAGTACTCGATGCTCGGGGTAGGGAGGGTCATCGCGGTCCTTCAGCGGTCCGGGGTACGTCGACCGATCTGGGTGTTCCCATCGGGACGGTCGGCTTGGGGTCGTGCTGGCCGATGGTGGTCATGGTGTTCTCGACGGCGGGATTGATGATGTCGAGTACGGGCTTGGGGTAGATCCCGAGCACCAGCAGCAGCGCGATCAACGGTGCGACGACAACCAATTCGCGTGCGCGCAGATCGCCGATCTTCTCGTTGCCGGCGGCCACCGGTCCGGTCATCACCCGCTGGTACAACCACAACATGTAGACGGCCGAGAGCACCAGCGCGGTGACCCCGAATCCGGCGGCCAGCCAGTACCGGTTGAAAGTTCCCAACAGGACCAGGAATTCGCTGATGAACGGCGCGAGGCCGGGCAGTGACAGAGTGGCCATGGCAGATACCAGGAAGGTGCCCGCCAACACGGGCGCCACCTTCTGCACGCCTCCGTAGTCGGCGATTGCCCGGCTGCCGCCGTGCCGCGATATCAGGAACCCGGCGATCAGGAACACCGCCGCCGTGGACAGGCCGTGGTTGAGCATGTAGAGCGTCGACCCGCTCTGCCCCTGGCTGGTCATCACGAAGATGCCCAGGATGATGAATCCGAAGTGCGAGATCGAGGTGTAGGCGATCAGGCGCATGATGTCGGTCTGGCCGATGGCGACGATCGCGCCGTAGATCACCCCGATGACCGCCAGCACGACGATCAGCGGCCGGAAATATGTTGAGGCGCCGGGGAACAGCTGCAGGCAGTAGCGCAGCATGCCGAAGGTGCCGACCTTGTCCATCACCGCCATCATCAGCACCGCGGTCGCCGGGGTGGCCTCGACCGCGGCGTCGGGCAGCCAGCGGTGGAACGGCCACAGCGGGGCCTTGATCGCGAACGCGAACATGAAGCCCAGGAACAACGCCTTGAACACCGCGGAGTCCGCGCCATAACGGCCGGAAGCGACACCGGCCACGATCTCGCGGAAGTCGAAAGTGCCCGAACCGTGCTGCGAGGTCACCACATACAGCCCGATGACCGCGGCCAGCATGATCAGCCCGCCGAACAGGTTGTACAACAAGAACTTCACCGCGGCGCGTGACCTGCCCGAGCCGCCGCCGAAACCTCCGATCAGGAAGTACATCGGGACGAGCATGGCCTCGAAGAACACGTAGAACAGCAACACGTCCAGGGCGACGACCGAGATCAGCACCATCGACTCGATGGCCAGCGTCAGCGCGATGTAGGCCTGCACGCTGCGGCTGCGCTCGCCCCCGTCGTTCCAGCCGGCCACCTGTAGCACCGGAATCAGCACCGCGGTCAGCAGCACCAGCACCACCGCGATGCCGTCCACTCCCAGGGTGTAGCCGGCACCGAAAGCCGGTATCCACTGGTGGCTTTCGACGAATTGATACGGCGCGCCACCGGACTTGAACCCGACGGTGACGACGACCGCCACCGCCAGGGTCAGGACGCCGAAGACCAGACCCGTCCACTTGGCGAGCTGTCGCAACCCGGGCGGCATGAGGATGATCAGCACGGAGCCGGCCAGCGGCACCAGCCACAGCACGCTCAGCCACGGAACGTTATTCACCGGCGCCGCTCCTCTACATCGCTTCGCTTCGCGTGGTCGTCGGCCCGGCTCACCACAGTTTCACCGCCAGGATCAGCGCGACCACCAGCACCGCGCCCGTCAGCATCGACAATGCGTAGTTGCGGGCGAAGCCGGTTTGCAGCCCCCGCAGCCGATTTGACGTCGAACTCACCAGTGCCGCCAGCGCGTTGACCGAGCCGTCGACACCCGCGTTGTCGACGTCGACAAGCGCGTGAGTCAGTTGCGCGCCGGGTCGCATGAACACCTCCTCGTTGAAGGCGTCGCCGTAGAAGTCCTTGCGCACCGCCGTCGTCAACGCGGAGACCGAGAGCGGAGCCACCCGGGGGATCGGTGTGTTCGCGTACAACCGGTAGGCCACCGCGATGCCGATGACGACCACACCCAGTGCCAGCGCGGTGCTCACCCAGGCCGGGGCGGCGTGGGTGACTTCTTCGTGCTTTCCGACGACGGGTTCGAGCCAGCGTTGCAGGGTGCCGCCCACCGCCAGCAGGCCACCGGAGAACACCGAGCCGAGGGCCAGCAGGATCATCGGCCACGTCATCAGGCCCGGCGCCTCGTGGGGGTGGGCGCCCGGCGCCCAGCGCTTCTTGCCGAAGAAGGTCATCAGCATCACGCGCGTCATGTAGAACGCGGTGACGCCGGCACCCAGCAGCGCCGCGCCGCCCAGCAGGTAGCCGCGGATGCCGCCGGTGCCGAGCGCGGCCTCGATGATGGCGTCCTTGGAGTAGAAGCCGGCGAACGGCGGCACACCGATGATGGCCAGGTATCCCAGACCGAAGGTGACGAACGTGATGGGCAGCGCCGCACGCAGTCCGCCGTAGCGGCGCATGTCCTGTTCTTCGTGCATCGCGTGAATCACCGCGCCGGAGCCGAGGAACAGGCCGGCCTTGAAGAAACCGTGGGTTAGTAGGTGCATGATCGCGAAGGCGTAGCCCGCCGGACCCAGGCCGGCCGCGAGCACCATGTAGCCGATCTGGCTCATCGTCGATGCCGCCAGCGCCCGCTTGATGTCGTCCTTGACGCAACCGATGAACGCTCCGAGCAGCAGCGTGACCGCACCCACGATGACCACGGCCAGCTGCGCATCGGGGGACAGGTTGTACAGCGGGTTGGACCGCACGATCAGATAGACCCCGGCGGTCACCATGGTGGCGGCGTGGATCAGCGCGGACACCGGCGTCGGGCCCTCCATGGCGTCACCCAGCCAGGCCTGCAGCGGGACTTGCGCGGACTTGGCGCAGGCGCCCAACAGCAACAGCAATCCCATGGCGGTCAGCGCGCCGCGCCCGGCCGCCGGTGCGCCGGCGAAAACCCCGGCATACGACAGGGTGCCGAAGGTGCTGAACATCAAGAACATTCCCAGGGCCAGCCCGGCGTCGCCGACCCGGTTCATCACGAATGCCTTCTTGGCCGCGGTGGCCGCCGTCGGCTTGTGGTACCAGAACCCGATCAGCAGGTACGACGCCAGCCCGACGCCTTCCCAGCCGACATAGAGCACCACGTAGTTGTCGGCGACGACCAGCAGCAGCATCGAGGCCAGGAACAGGTTGAGATAGCCGAAAAACCTTCGGCGGTCTAAGTCTTCGGCCATATAGGCGACCGAATAGATGTGGATCAGTGACCCGACCCCGGAGATCAGCAGTACGAAACACACCGACAGCTGGTCGATTTGCAACCCAAGGTCCACCCGGAGCTGGCCGACGGGGATCCAGCTGAACACCGTCTGGTGGATGAAGCGGTGGTCGGCGGCGCGGCCGAGCAACTCGCCCAGCAGACTCAGGCCCACCCCGAATGCCGCGAGCGCGGTAGCGCAGCCCAGCCAATGCCCCCACCGGTCGGTGCGTCGCCCGCCGAACAGCAGGATTGCGGCGCCAGCCAATGGCAGCGCCACCAGCAGCCAGGTGGATTGAGTCCCAATAAGGTTCGTCACTGTGGCGCTTCTCAGCCTTTGAGTAGATTCGCGTCGTCGACGGACGCCGATTTGCGGGTACGGAAGATGGTCATGATGATTGCCAGGCCGATGACCACTTCGCAGGCGGCGACGACCATCGTGAAGAACGCGATCATCTGCCCGTCCAGGTGGCCGTGCATCCGCGCGAACGTGACGAACGCGAGGTTGACCGCGTTGAGCATCAGCTCGACGCACATGAACATCACGATGGCGTTGCGGCGCAACAACACACCGGAGGCCCCGATGGTGAACAGCAGCGCCGAAAGATACAGGTAATTAGCCGGATTCACGACGTACCGCCTTGGGAGAGACTCGGGCTCGGCTCGGTGGACGGGGTCTTCTTGCCGTCGGCGCCGCGGCTTTGCAGTATCGGCGACACCGAAAGCTTCGAGTACGAGCCGTCCGGCAGCAACGCGGCCACGTCGACGGCGTTGTGGCGTGCGTAGACACCGGGGCTGGGCATCGGCGTGGGGTGCCCGCCCGGCTGGAAACGTTCCTGGGAGAACTCGCGCTGCGTCTTGCGGCGCTCGAACCGCTCGCGGTGCGCCAGCACCATTGCGCCGATGGCCGCCGTGATCAGCAGCGCGCTGGTCAGCTCGAATGCCCACACGTACCGCGAAAAGATAAGCGCCGCCAGCCCTTCCACGTTGCCGTTGGCGTTGGCGGTGGTCAGGCCGGCGAAACCGCCGGTGGCCACGTTGCCAATGGCGGCGATGAGCAGAATGCCGAACCCCATACCGGCCGCCACGCCGGCGATGCGCTGACCGCGCAGCGCCTCCTTGAGCGATTCCGCGGAGTCCACACCGATGAGCATCAGCACGAACAAGAACAGCATCATGACCGCGCCGGTGTAGACGACGACCTGAACTACACCCAAGAACAGTGCGTCCTGGATCATGTAGAAGACGGCCAGGACGATCATGGTCATCGCCAAAAACATCGCCGAGTACACGGCGTTGACCGCGGTTACCACCCCGATCGCGCCGATCACGGCCAGGACGCCCAGCACCCAGAAGGCGACCGCTTCGCCGGTGGACGTGCGGATGATGGTGTCTTCGGCGAAGCTGGACGCCACGGCAATGGCGTGGCCGGTCAATCCGGTCACCGGGAGTCTCCGGTCTGCTGGATCTCCCGCAAGCCCTGTGCGGTCACATTGCCCTGGTAATAGTCCTTGTCGGTGGCGCCGGCGGTCCTGGGGTGCGGTGGCGCGAGCATGTCTTGCAGCAGCGGCGCCAGCAGCCGGTCCTTTTCGTAGATCAGGTCGGCGCGGTTGTCGTCGGCCATCTCGTAGTCATTGGTCATTGTCAGCGCCCGGGTAGGGCAGGCCTCGATGCACAGTCCGCAGCCGATGCATCGCAGGTAGTTGATCTGGTAGACCCGGCCGTAGCGTTCCCCGGGCGAATACCTGAGTTCCTCGGTGTTGTCCGCGCCCTCGACGTAGATCGCGTCGGCAGGGCATGCCCAGGCGCACAATTCGCACCCGATGCATTTCTCCAGACCGTCGGGGTAGCGGTTGAGCTGGTGGCGGCCGTGATAGCGCGGTGCGACGGGGCCCGGCTTTTCCGGATACTCCTCGGTGACATTCTTTTTGAACATCGATCCGAACGTCACGCCGAATCCGGCTACGGCGTCCAAGAATTTAGCCACGTGCTTTCTCCTTGCTCGCGGCCGCCAGGGATTTCTGGGCTGTCGCTGGCAGCGGCGGTGTCGGGAATACCGAAGTGGGGCCTGGTGCGGCCGGGAGGTTCTTCGCCTCGCGGCGCAGCTGTTTCTCCAGCGCGCGAATACCCGGCGCGCTGAACGGCTTTCGCAGCACCAGCACGAGCACCGTGGCGAACACGATGCTGCTGGCCACCAGGATCGGGGTCCAATGCTGATAACCCTGGTTCTGCAGCGTGCGAATCACGGCGGCGATCAGCACCCAAACCAGTGAGGCCGGGATCAGCAGCTTCCAGCCCAACCCCATGAACTGGTCGTAGCGCAGCCGGGGCAGCGAGGCCCGCAACCAGAAATAGATGAACAGGAAGGTCCACATCTTCGCGGTGAACCACAACACCGGCCACCACCCGGTGTTGGCGCCGGCCCACATGTTAAGCGGCCACGGCGCGTGCCAGCCACCGAAGAACAGGACGGTGGCCAGCGACGAAACCGTCATCATGTTGACGTATTCGGCCAGCATGAACATCGCGAACTTCAGTGACGAGTACTCGGTGTGGAATCCCGCGACCAGCTCACCCTCGGCCTCGGGCAAATCGAAAGGCGCCCGGTTGGTTTCGCCAACCATCGAGATGAGGTAGATCACGAACGACGGGAGCAACAGGAACACGTACCAGACCCGGTCCTGGGCGGCGACGATCTGCGACGTCGACATGGAGCCGGCGTAGAGGAAGACCGCCGCGAACGACAGCCCCATCGCCACCTCGTAGGAGATGACCTGGGCGGTGGAGCGCACCCCGCCCAGCAGCGGGTAGGTGGACCCGGAAGCCCAACCGCCCAGCACGATTCCGTAGACGCCGATCGCCGAAAGCCCCAAAATGAACAGCACCGCGACCGGCAGGTCGGTCAGCTGCAACGGTGTGCGGTGACCGAACACCGACACCACCGGACCGAACGGAATGAAGGCGAAGGCGGTGAACGCCGGAATCGTGGAGATGACCGGCGCCGCGAAGTAGACGAACTTGTCTACCCCGCCAGGGGTGATGGTTTCCTTGAGCGCCAACTTGATTCCGTCGGCCAGGCTCTGCAGGACGCCCCATGGTCCCGCCCGATTGGGTCCGGGCCGCAGCTGCATCCAGCCGAGGATCTTGCGTTCGAGCAGAATCGCCACCAGCACGTTCAGCATGAGGAAGACGAAGATCGCCAGTGCCTTGCCGAGCACCAACCACCAGGTGTCGTGCCCGAAGGCGGTCAAGGCTGTCATTCGCCGGCTCCGATCTTGACTGTGCTGCCGGGGGATACGCCGAGTTTTCGGTGTACCGCCGAACCGGGCGAATGCATCGGAAGCCACACCACCCGGTCGGGCATGTCGGTGATCATCAGCGGCAGGCTGATGGATCCGTGCGACGTGCTGACCGTGACCGCGTCGCCGTCTGCGGCGCCGATTTCGGCGGCCGTATCGGCGGACAACCGGGCGAAGGGTTTGCGCGCGGTTCCCGCCAGATGTGGCTCACCGTCTTGCATTCGGCCGTTGTCCAGCAACATCCGCCAGCCGGCCAATACCGCCTCTCCCGCGGCGGGCTGGGCGGGCTCCGGAGCCGCGACGTCGGGGTTCGCGGCACGCTTGCCGTCCCAGTGCCGCAGCGCGGCCAGTTCTTCGCGGGCCGTCTCGAGGCTGGACATTCCCAGATACACGCCCAACTCGTCGGCCAGCGTATCGAGCACCTGATGGTCGGATTGGCTGGCGTGCTGTGCGGTGCCGCGCAGCGCCGCTTCAAACGGCCGCAAGCGGCCCTCCCAGTTGACGAAGGCACCGGCCTTCTGTGTCGTCGGCGCGACCGGGAACACGACATCGGCGCGTTCGGTGACCGCGCTGTGGCGTAACTCCAAGCTGACCACGAAGCCGACGCCGTCCAGCGCCGCCAGCACCGCTTCCGGATCGGTGAAGTCGTCGGGCTCGACACCGCCTACCAGCAGTGCACCCAGCGTGCCGTCGGTGGCGGCGGCCAGGATTGCGTCGGCGTCACGCCCACTGCCGGAGGGTAATTCGGACACGTTCCACGCCTGGGCGACCTGCGCCCGGGCGGTCTCGTCGTCGACCGGGCGGCCACCGGGCAACAGCCCCGGCAGGGCGCCGGCCTCCAGCGCGCCCCGCTCGCCGGCACGTCGCGGCACCCAGGCCACACGTGCACCGGTGGCGTCGGCAAGCCGGGCCGCGGCGGACAATCCGCCCGGTACCGTGGCCAACCGCTCGCCGACCATGATGACCGCGCCCGGGGTGGAGAGCAGATCACCCACCTCGCCGGTGGCCAACCCGTCCAGCGCCGAAGCTTCGGCGCCGGGAACGGTTTTGATCAGCCGCCCGGACATCTTGGTCAGCGCGCGGGTGGCGAACGGCGCGATCGCGTAGACCGGCAACCCGTTTTTGCGGGCCGCCTTGCGCAACCGCAGGAACACGATGGGCGACTCGTCTTCGGGCTCGAATCCGGCCAGGACGACTACCGGCGCCGATTCCAGATCGGCGTAGCTGACGGTGATCGGTTTGCCGGCGACCCGGGCGGCGAGGAAGTCGGCCTCCTCGGCAGAACTCGGGCGGGCTCGGAAGTCGATGTCGTTGGTGTCCAAGACGATCCGCGCAAACTTGGAGTAGGCGTAGGCGTCCTCCAGGGTCACCCTGCCTCCGACCAGCACACCCGTGCGGCCACGCGCCGCCTCGAGGCCCTTCGTCGCGATGGCGATCGCGTGCGACCACGAGGCCGGTTGCAGTGCGCCGTCGGCGTCGCGGATCAGGGGAGTGGTCAGCACATCGGTCTGGGTTGCGTAGGTGAACGCCCACCGGCCCTTGTCGCAGTTCCACTCCTCGTTGACCTCGGGATCGTCGCCGGCCAGTCGGCGCAACACCTTGCCGCGGCGGTGGTCGGTGCGCTGCGCGCACCCGGAAGCGCAGTGCTCGCAAACGCTGGGACTGGAAACCAGGTCGAACGGGCGGGCCCGGAACCGATATGAGGTTCCGGTCAGTGCGCCCACCGGGCAGATTTGCACGGTGTTGCCCGAGAAGTAGGAGTCGAACGGTTCGTTGGCGTAGATGCCGACCTGCTGCAGGGCGCCTCGCTCCTGCATGTCGATGAAGGGGTCGCCGGCGATCTGCTCAGAGAACCGCGTGCAGCGCGCACACAGAATGCAACGCTCCCGGTCCAACAGGACCTGCGAAGAGATGTTGATCGGCTTGGCGAAGGTGCGTTTGACGTCGGTGAAGCGAGAATCGGCGCGGCCGTTGGACATTGCCTGGTTCTGCAGCGGGCATTCGCCGCCCTTGTCACACATCGGGCAGTCCAGCGGGTGGTTGATGAGCAGCAGTTCCATCACGCCGTGCTGGGCCTTGTCGGCGGCCTCCGACGTGAGCTGGGTGCGCACCACCATGTCGTCGGTGGCGGCCGTGGTGCACGAGGCCATCGGCTTGCGCTGGCCTTCGACCTCGACCAGACACTGCCGGCACGCACCGACCGGTTCGAGCAGCGGGTGGTCACAGAACCGCGGGATCTGAATGCCCATCAACTCGGCCGCCCGGATCACCAGAGTTCCCTTGGGAACGCTGATCTCGTTGCCGTCGATGGTCAGCGTCACCATGTCCGGCGGACGAACCTCGTCGCCGGTTTCGGTTTTGGCCGCACTAGTCATGAGCGCCGCTCCTCCTCATCGCTTCGCTCTGCATCGTCACCGGCGCGGTCATGGGGGCGTCAAGCCTTTCCGTTCGCGCTCAGCATGGAGTCTCGTGGATCGAAGGGACATCCACCGCCCTCGACGTGCGCGATGTACTCGTCGCGGAAGAACTTGATCGATGACATCACCGGGCTGGCGGCACCATCGCCCAAGGCGCAGAACGACTTTCCGAGGATGGTGTCGGAGATGTCCAGCAGTTTCTCAATGTCCTCGCCGGTGCCCTTACCTGTTTCCAGCCGCTCGTAGATCTGGTCCAGCCAGAAAGTGCCCTCGCGGCACGGCGTGCATTTTCCGCAGGACTCGTGCTTGTAGAAGTACGTCCAGCGCCGCACGGCACGCACGACGCAGGTGGTCTCGTCGAAGATCTCCAATGCCTTGGTGCCCAGCATCGAGCCGACGCCGCCGACGCCCTCGTAGTCCAGCGGCACGTCGAGATGCTCGTCGGTCAGCAGCGGGGTCGACGAGCCGCCGGGTGTCCAGAACTTGAGTCGGTGCCCGGCGCGCACGCCGCCGGCGTAGGCGAGCAACTCCCGCAACGTTATTCCCAGCGGGGCCTCGTACTGGCCCGGGCGGGCGACGTGGCCGGACAGCGAATACAGCGTGAAGCCCGGGGATTTCTCGCTGCCCATCGAGCGGAACCAGTCCACGCCGTTGCCGATGATCGACGGCACGCTCGCGATGGTCTCGACGTTGTTGATCACCGTGGGGCAGCCGTACAGCCCGGACACGGCGGGGAAGGGCGGGCGCAATCGCGGTTGACCGCGGCGGCCTTCCAGCGAATCGAGCAGCGCGGTTTCTTCACCGCAGATGTAGGCGCCGGCACCGGCGTGTACCACGAGCTCGAGGTCGAAGCCCGAGCCGTTGATGTCGCGGCCCAGGTAGCCGGCGGCGTAGGCCTCGGCCACCGCATTCTGCAGGCGGCGCAGGACCGGCAGCACCTCCCCGCGCACGTAGATGAACGCGTGGCTGGCCCGGATTGCGTATGCGGCGATGATGACGCCCTCGACGAGGACGTGCGGTGTCGCCAGCATCAGCGGAATGTCTTTGCATGTCCCGGGTTCCGACTCGTCGGCGTTGACCACCAGGTAATGCGGTTTGGCGGCCGCGCCGGTGTCGCCCTGCGGGATGAACGACCACTTCGTCCCGGTCGAGAAGCCCGCACCACCGCGACCGCGCAGGCCGGAGTCCTTCACCATCCCGATCACTTCGTCGGGCTCCATCGCCAGCGCCTTCTTCATCGCCTCGTAGCCGCCGTGGCGGTGATAGGTGTCGAGGGTCCAGGACTCGGGATCGTCCCAGAATCGGCTGATCACCGGAGTCAGCGGCGTCGCCTGTGAGGTGTCAGAAGTTGTTGTCATTACTGGCCTTCCGGCGCGCTGGGCGCCTGCATGCCGTGTTCCCTGGCTACCTTCAGGCCGGCCAGGGTGGCGGCGCCGGCGCCACCCTGCCCCTGGTCGGGACGCTCGTCGGGCAGGCCGGCCAGGATGCGCGACGTGTCGCGGAAGACGCACAGCGGGGCGCCGCGAGTGGGTGGCTGGGGCTCGCCGGAACGCAGCGAGTCGACGAGTTCGCGCGCCGACTCGGGCGTCTGGTTGTCGAAGAACTCCCAGTTGACCATCACCACCGGTGCGTAATCGCAGGCGGCGTTGCATTCGATGTGTTGCAGGGTGACCGACCCGTCTTCGGTGGTCTCGTCGTTGCCGACGCCCAGATGCTCCTGCAGGGCGTCGAAGATGGCATCGCCACCCATGATGGCGCACAACGTGTTTGTGCAGACACCCACCAGATAGTCGCCGGTGGGACCGCGGCGATACATGGTGTAGAAGCTCGCCACCGCGGACACCTCGGCCCCGCTGAGTCCCAGCTGCTCACCGCAGAACTCCAGCCCCGCCGGTGTCAGGTAGGAATCCTGCGCTTGCACCAAATGCAGCAGCGGCAACAGCGCCGAGCGCTTGTTGGGGTAGCGGCCGACGATCTCTTTGGCGTCGACCTCCAGCCGGGCCCGCACCTCGGGTGGATACGTCGTGGGCGCGCCCTCGACGACGAAAGCGTTGGGCTCGTCGGGTGGAGGGCCGAGCCGGATGAAGACCGGCTGTCCCTGCGGCCCGGTCACCGGTCCACCCCGCCCATGACCGGGTCGATGCTGGCGACCGCGGTGATCAGGTCGGCGACCATTCCGCCTTCGCACATCGCCGCCACAGCCTGCAGGTTGGTGAATGAGGGGTCTCGATAGTGCACCCGGTAGGGGCGGGTACCGCCGTCGCTGACCATGTGCACGCCCAGCTCACCGCGCGGCGATTCGACCGCGGTGTAAACCTGGCCGGCCGGAACCCGGATGCCCTCGGTGACCAGTTTGAAGTGGTGAATCAACGCTTCCATCGAGCCGCCCATGATCTTGGCGATGTGTTCCGGGGAGTTACCCATGCCGTCGGGGCCCACCTTCAAGTCGGCCGGCCAGGCGATCTTGCGGTCCTCAACCATGATCGGCCCCGGCTTCAGCTTGTCCAGACACTGCTCGACGATCTTGATCGACTCCCACATCTCGTTGACGCGAATCATGTAGCGCCCGTAAGCATCACACGTGTCTTCGGTGATCACGTCGAATTCGTAGTTTTCGTATCCGCAGTATGGTTCGCTCTTGCGCAGATCGTGGGGCAACCCGGTGGCACGCAGGATGGGTCCGGTGATGCCCAATGCGATGCACCCGGTCAGATCCAGGTAACCGACGTCGCAGGTGCGGGCCTTCCAGATGGCGTTCTCGTTGAGCAGACCGCTCATTTCGCGCAGCACTTGCCTGAGTCCCTTGAGACCTTCGACGATCTCGGTCTCCACGTTGGGTGGTAAGTCCTGCGCCACACCCCCAGGGCGAACGTAGGCGCTGTTCATCCGCAAGCCGGTGATGGATTCGAACAGGGTCAGCACGATCTCGCGTCCCCGGAACCCGACGAACATCGGGGTCATGGCGCCCAGTTCCATGCCACCGGTGGCCAAGGCCACCAGATGCGACGAAATCCGGTTGAGCTCCATCATCATCACCCGGATGACGTTGACCCGCTCCGGTATCTGATCGGTGATGCCGAGCAGCTTCTCAACGCCCAGGCAGTACGCCGTCTCGTTGAAAAACGGTGCGAGGTAGTCCATCCGGGTCACGAACGTGACACCCTGGGTCCAGTAGCGGTATTCGAGATTCTTTTCGATGCCGGTGTGCAAATACCCGATGCCGCAACGGGCGTCGGTGACCGTCTCGCCCTCGATCTCCAGGATCAGCCGCAGCACCCCGTGCGTGGACGGATGCTGGGGCCCCATGTTGACGATGATGCGTTCGCCGGGGTCTGCGCCGCGGGCGGCTTCGACGACCTTGTCCCAGTCCTGGCCGCCGGCGACCACGAAGGTCTCGCCGGCGCCGTCGTGCGTCGATTCAGTGGTGGTGCTCATCAGTTGTACGCTCTCCGCTCGTCGGGCGGGGGTATCTGTGCGCCTTTGTATTCGACGGGGATCCCGCCGAGGGGATAGTCCTTGCGCTGGGGATGCCCGTGCCAGTCGTCGGGCATTTCGATGCGGGTCAGCGACGGGTGCCCGTCGAAAATGATGCCGAAGAAGTCGTAGGTCTCCCGCTCGTGCCAGTCGGTGGTCGGATAAATCCGGAACAGCGAGGGGATATGTGGATCACCGTCGGGCGCAGACACTTCCAGCCGGACGCGGCGATTGTGCGTGATCGACTGCAACGGGTACACCGCGTGCAGTTCGCGGTCCGTCTCGTGGGGGTAGTGCACCCCGCTGACGCCCAGGCACATTTCGAAGCGCAGCTGCGGGTCGTCACGCAGCCGATGAGCGACCTGCTCCAGCGCGTCACGGCGGACGTGCAGGGTCAGTTCGTCTCGGTACACCACGACTTTCTCGATGGCGTCGGTGAATTCGACGTTGTCCTTGTTCAAAACCGCGGCGAGGCGGTCGACCACCTCGTCGAAATAACCGCCGTAGGGCCGCGGGCTGCTGCCCGGAAGCAGGACTTCGCGCACCAGCCGTCCGTAACCGGACGTGTCGCCGGAGCCCTTGGCGCCGAACATGCCGCGGCGCACGTCGATTACTTCCTCGTCGGCGCGGCTCAATGCTTCTTTGGGGTCTTGGTCCGGTGAACTCATCGCAGCAGTCCGCGCATCTCGATCGTGGGCCGGGCCGACAGCGCCGCCTGCTCGGCTTCGGCGATGGCGGTTTCCCGGTTGACGCCCAGCGGCATCTCCTGAATCTTCTCGTGCAGCTTCAGGATTGCGTACAGCAGCATCTCCGGCCGTGGTGGGCAGCCGGGCAGGTAGATGTCCACGGGAACCACGTGATCGACGCCCTGCACCACCGCGTAGTTGTTGAACATTCCGCCGGATGACGCGCATACCCCCATGGCCAGCACCCATTTCGGTTCGGCCATCTGGTCATAGATCTGTCGCAACACCGGAGCCATCTTCTGGCTGACCCGCCCGGCGACGATCATCAGATCGGCCTGCCGGGGGGTTGCCGAGAAGCGCTCCATGCCGAAGCGCGCGATGTCGAATCTTGGCCCGGCGGTTGCCATCATCTCGATGGCGCAGCAGGCCAACCCGAACGTCGCCGGCCACAGCGAGTTCTTGCGGACGTAGCCCGCGACCTTCTCGACTGTTGACAGCAGAATCCCACCGGGTAGCTGTTCCTCAAGACCCACGTCTTACCTCAATCCCACGTCAGGCCGCCGCGGCGCCACACATAGGCGTAGGCCACGAAAACCGTCAGCATGAACACCACCATCTCGACCAGAGCGAACGTGCCCAGCGCGTCGTAGCTGACCGCCCACGGATACAAGAACACGATTTCGATGTCGAAGACGATAAAAAGCATTGCTGTTAGGTAATACTTCACCGGAAAGCGCTGCCCGGCCGTCGCACGCGGGCCGCTCACCGATGTCTCGGTGGGTTCGATTCCACACTCGTAGGCCGCCATCTTCGACTTGTTGAACCGTGACGGCCCGGCCAGGCTCGCGATGGCCACCGAGCCCACGGCGAAGGCAGCGGCAATGGCACCTAGCACCAGGATGGGTATGTAGACGTTCAACTCGCTCCATGATCCGTCGTACGAGCCGCCTGCAGCGGCCAGGCGGTAACCGGGCTGCTGTGACGAACCGGGTCGCACGCCCGTCACAGTGATTTACAACATAGCGTCGCGGTGTGCGGCGCGCTTGCCCGGGGTGGGCGTTTTGCAGTATCGGCGGCGCCATGTCGCGCTGGGCTGCGCAAACTCGATAGCCGGTGAAACCAAGGGCTCGCCGCCAACGCGATCCATCGCGCCCGCGGTTAGGGGAGCACCAGCAAAGCTGCGGCTGCGCGGCTCGCTGTGGCGCTGAAGATCAGCGGGTTGCCAGGGCGGATAGGCCCGTCATCAGCAACGCCGCGACGGCCCTCGGTCACCTCAGCGGCGGATGCCAAAGTGTCAGGACTGCCGCATTCGACGGGCCCGGGAAACAAAGCCGCGGCAAAGGTGTGGCCCGGATGGAGTCAGCGAACCGGGGCTCGCAGCAGATTGAGCACGGTGCGCCCCAGCAGGATGGGGTCGATGGGATGCGGGACGGCGCCCTCGGCGCGCGACCAGGAAGCCAACCACGCGTCGTCGGGCCGCCCGGTCAGTACGACCAGGGGTGGGCACGTCTCGAGTTCGTCTTTGAGCTGCTTTGCGATTCCCATGCCGCCGGTCGGGGTGGCCTCACCGTCCAGGATGGCCAAGTCGATGCCGCCCTTGTCCATCGTCGCCACCACCATGGGCCCGGTCGCCACCTCGACATAGCTCAACTCGGGCAGATCGGGATGGAGCTGCTTGCCCAGCGCCCGCATCACCCGTTCGCGGGTTTGGACGTTGCTGCTGTAGACGAGGATCCGCAGGGCGACGGTGGAGTCGGACACGGTGCAGATGCTACTGGTGTCGCACCGGGTTTAGCGGGGCGCCCGCAGAAATCCTTATTGCGATACCCGCACGAAGATGACGTCCGCCGCGGCCGTTACCGACGAGCTCATCATGCCGAGCCGGTTCCAACCCAGGTCGAACCGGCCCCGATCAAGCTTGGCTTCGCCGGTGATTCGGATCGAGCCGTCCTCGAGCTCGGAGATCGTGACGGGCAGCGGCACCTCCGCGGTGACGCCTTTGATGGTGATGTTGGCGCGAAGGTCGGCGGCCTTGCCTTTCGTCGGGTGCACCGCCGTGACGACGACGCTGATCTCCGCGAAGCGGTCGACGTCGAAGAAGTCGGGCGAACGCAGGTGTTTGTCGCGGCGGCCGATGCCGGTGTCCAGCGAGGCGGCCCGGATGTCGACGCGACCGAAAACCGCTCCCGTGCCGGTCAGTTGGCCGTCGCCGGTGAAGTCGGTGAAGCGGCCCTTGACGTTGAGCAGGCCCCACATGTTCCTGATCTTGAAAGTGATGGTCGAACGATCCGGGGCCAGGTTCCATACGCCGGCCATGTCAGGATCGTGAAGCAGTGTCTCCAATGTCGTCATGGTCACCCCCAATGTGTCGTGGCGAATCTAGCGGTTGTTCATCAACGGCGCGATCCCGGCGGGGTCGAAATATTCGTCGATGCGCTCGATCAGGCCGTCGGTGCCCACTCTGATCACGATGCAGACCCGCAGCGAGATCGACTGCCCGGCATGCCCGGTGGCGTGCAGGATGTGCTGCTGAACGAAGCCCCGGGCGGATCCGTCATCGAAGAGTTGCCGGTCCAGGATTTCGTAGCGGCGCTGCGTGGTCGCGCCGATGAACCAATCGATGACCCGCATGGCGCGGGTCTTGTCGTCGTCGCGTCGCGAGCCGACACGCCACACCGCGATGTCGTTGCTCCACATCGCATCAACCGCGGCGATATCGCTGCGCTCGATCGCCGTGAACAGGCGGTTGGCCACGTCGATGACCGGTTCGGTGCCGGGAGCGGGCATGTCTGGCTCCTGTCTGATCCTCGAGCTATTCGCTGTCGTATCCGGGGTGGGCGACGGCCAATCGGCGTCGCACCAGGGTGCGCAGGCAGGCGGTGACCTCGTCCGTCCGCCCGTCCATCTCGCCGGCCCGTATCGCGGCGGCCAGCTGCTCCTCGTCGGCGAAGCCCACGCCTGCCAGCGCCGCGCGGGCTTCCGCGTCGCTTTCGTCGAGCAGTTCGCGCTCGACGATGCGCAATGCGTTAGCCGCGACCCGGGCGTGGAAGTTGACCTGTCCCTCGGTCGCCCCGCGCACCTCGTTGTCCAAGAATTCGGCGACCGCGGCCACGAGTTCGGCGGCCAGCGGGCGGCCGTATGCGCCTATCATCGGCGCGGCCCCGATCGCCCGCTTCCTCCTCGCGTCGCCGCGCGGCGCACATCATCACCGGGCGCCTCGAGCAGGTTGAGCAGGTCCCATTCGGTTTCACAGACGCGACGGCCGATAGCGGCCAACTCGACCGAGCGGTGTTGTCCGCTCAGATGCCGTTCGGCCTGGAAGCGGCAGATGACGCCCCAGCGCAAGGTGGCCAGCACCAGCCACCAGTGAAACGCCACTCGGTCGACGGTGGTCGCGCTGGCCTGCTCGTAGGCTCGCAGGAAGCTTTCGATGCTGCCCAGGCCGCCGGCACCGAGGCTGGCCGGGGCGCCGAATCGCCAGGCCCGGATGCAGAACCAGGCCAGGTCTTCGTACGCCTGCCCGACGTGCACCAGCTCCCAGTCCAGCACCGCGGCAAGGTTGGATCCGTCGACGATGAGGTTGCCCATCCGAAAGTCGCCGTGCACCAACACCACCGGCGACGGTTGGGGACGGTGCGCGGCCAGCCAGCGGAATCCCCATTCGAAGGTCGCGGTGGTGTCGCCCATGTCGTCGAGGCGTTGACGCCATTGCGCGAGTTGGTCCTCATGGGTCAGGTCCGGAACGTCTGTCTCGGCGCGGTGAATGGCGGCCACCGCTTGCGCGCACTGCTGCAGCAATTGCGCGCGGGCCGCGTGTCCGTCGACGGCGTCGAGCTGACGCTGGATGCGCCGCACGATCGTCTCGCCCTTGATCTCGTCGCAGATCAGAAACGGATTGCCCAGTGTGGCAGGCGAATTATCAGCGATCAGCACGTGGGGGACCGGTGCGCCGGCGGCCGCCGCGGCGGCCTGCGTCCTGGCTTCGAGTTCCATGCCGGCATGTACATCGTCGGGTGGGCCGGTGCGCAAGATCAGCGCACGTCGCCGTGCATTGGTGACGGCCTCGAACGCCCAGGTGGTTCTGCTGGCGCCACCGGTCAGC
Source organism: Mycobacterium sp. 852002-40037_SCH5390672 (assembly GCF_001665875.1). Lineage (GTDB taxonomy): Bacteria > Actinomycetota > Actinomycetes > Mycobacteriales > Mycobacteriaceae > Mycobacterium. Next base: position 20,994 of record NZ_LZTA01000116.1, on the reverse strand, counting down.
GCGTGCAGGTTCTCGATCCCGGTGTCGGCGCCGAGCGCCGACGTGAGCAGCGCGGCCAACTTATCGCCCAGTTCTGCCGACTCGACGCTGTCCATCACTTGTTACCGAATTTGAACAGCCGCTGCGCCACCCGGCGAATCTGGATTTCCTCGGCGCCCTCGGTGATCCGGTAGCGACGGTGGTGGCGGTAGATGTGTTCGAATGGCTCGTGGCGGCTGTAGCCGAGACCGCCGAAGATCTGCATGGCGCGGTCGGCGGCATCGCACACCAGCCGGTTGGCGCGGTAATTCGCCATGGACACCTTGTCCGAGACCTCCATGTGGTGGTCGCGGTCCAGATGCCAGGCGGCGTAGGCCACCAGCAGCCGCACCATCTGCGCTTCGGTCGCCAACTCGGCCAACGGCCACTGGACGGCCTGGTTGACCGACAGCGGCTTGCCGAAAACCCTCCGGGTGCCGGCGTATTCGGCGGCACGATCGATGCAGTACTGCGCCGCGCCAAGGCTGCTGGCGGCTTGCCGAATTCGATTCTCGTGCAGGAAGGTTTGCGCAACTTCCAGGCCACGATCCACCTCGCCGAGCACCGCATCGGCCGGCACTCGAACATCGGTCAGCTCCACCTCGCCGTGGTCGGTGGGCATGTTGAACGTCCACCAGTAATAGGGAACGTTGAACCCGGGTGCATCGGTCGGCACCAGGAACGCCGTGATGCCGCGGGCGCCGCCGGGTTCACCGGAGGTGCGTGCGAAGACCAGGTCGTGGGTCGCGCGGTGCACGCCGGTGTTGAACCGCTTGGAGCCGTTGATCACCCAGCTGTCGCCGTCGCGTTCGGCGTACGTCTCCATCCAGGTGGCGTCGGAACCGTGCTTCGGTTCGGTCAACCCGAACGCCATGGAACGTTCCCCGGTAATCAGCGCTTCCGACCATGCCCGGCGCTGCTCGTGGGTGCCGAAGCGCTCCATCATGATCACCTGCGGGAAGTTCCCGACGATCGACGACTCATTCTGTAGGTCGTTGTGCAGGCCAAGGCCCTTGTGCGCCAAGTGTTCCCGTATGACGGCCATGTCGACGTTGCTGCCGTCGCGCCCACCCAGTGCGGCCGGTAGGCCGTAGCGCAGCCAGCCGGCCTTGTCGGCTCGTCGGCGCATCTCGGCAAGCAGGTCCTCCCACTCGCGCGTCGGGATCCCATCGTTGTCCCAGTCGGTGCGCGCATGCTCGCGGCGCTGGTCGAAGTACTGCATGTTCTCGCGTTCCAGCGGCTTGATCTCGGCCTCGATGAACTCATCCATCTCGGCGAGCAGGCCCGGAAGGTGCTCTGGCAGGGTGAAATCCACGTCTTCTCCTACGCTCCGGTTACGCCGCCGTACAGGGTTTTCTTCCAGACCGTCGACAAGGTCGCAATGGCATCTTCGTCGCTGATGTTCACACCGAGGCCTGCTGGCCCGGAGGGCCCGACGAACACGGTGGTGAAGTTCTCGAACAGCAACGCGATGGCCGCCGCGGTGTGCTGAGGGTGCAGCTCGGTGCCGTAACCCTGCTCCTGGGCGCGACGCACCGAAGCCGCCACGAGATCCATTCCGAACCGCCGGAATTCGTTCTGCACGGCGGCGAACCGCTGTTGGGTGGCGGCCAGCTGGGCCACGGCGATCATGATGCCGATGTTCTGCTTGAACATGTTCCAGTAGCCGGTGACCACCGAGGTGAAGAAGGCATCGTCATCCGGGGAGTCCGGCAGGTGAACGCTTAGACCTGACGGCGTCACCACCTCGTGCAGGAACGATTCCGCGAGGGCCGCCAGTAGGTCTTCCTTGTCGGCGAAGTATCGGTAGAACACCGCCGGCGATTTTCCCGCGGCCGACGTGATGTCGGCCAGCGTCGTGCCGTGAAAGCCTCGTTCGGCGAACAGTTTTCGCGCCGCCTGCTCAATGGCCTGCCTGGTCTGGCGGCCCTTGGCGGTCAGCTCGCGTCCGGCGTCCGGGGCGGACATCAGTTCCCCCGCACTTAATGTCTCCGTCGGTCGCCGGCGCGTAACAGGGCGCTCGGCAGCTCGTGGCCCACAACGGACTTCGCGACAGTTGCTGCCGCGATCGCGGCCTGCAGATCGACGTCGACGTCGATGCCGCTGTCGCGCAGCAGATACACCAGGTCCTCGGTGGCGATGTTGCCGGTGGCGCCCGGCGCGAAGGGGCAGCCGCCGAGACCGCCGACGGAGGCGTCCAGCCGGGTCACCCCGGCGCTGACCGCGGCGTAGGCGCTGGCCAGCCCGGAGCCGCGGGTGTTGTGGAAATGTCCGCCCAGCGGCAGGTCACCGATCACCGGAAGCAGTTGCGCGATCAGTGAACTCACGCGGCCCGGGGTGGTGGTGCCGATGGTGTCGGCGATCGACAGGCGGTCGGCGCCGCGGTCGCGGGCGGCCGTCGCGATCTCGAGCACCCGCTGGGGCGGGGTGGGACCTTCGAACGGTGAGTCCCAGGCGGTGGCGACCACCACTTCGACGGTGACGTCGGCGTCGTGGGCGACGGCGACGATCTCGTCGATCTGGTCAGTGGCCTGCGCGCTGGTGCGCCCGACGTTGGCCCTGCTGAACGCATCGTCGGCCGCCACCACGTACTCGATGGAGCGCAGCCCCGCCGCGACGGCCCGCTTGGCCCCGTTGGGGCTGGCCACCAGCGCCGAGAACTCGATGTCGGGGTAGTCGTGCAAGTGGGCGGCCAGTTCGGCGGCATCGGCCATCGACGGCACCTTCGACGGGGAGACGAACGCGGTGACCTCTACCTCGCGGACCCCGGTCGCCGCCACCGCGGCGAGCAGTTCCAGCTTGGCCGACAACGGGATTGGCGACTCGATCTGCAGGCCGTCACGCAGGGACACCTCACGGATGTCGACCCTCATGGGAAAATCGACGCGTGTCATAGCACCTCCTCGGCGCGCAGCTTCTCGAGTTCCTCGGCCGTCTTGCCCAGCAACCCGATGTAGACGTCGTCATTGTGCTGGCCCGGGTGCGCGGGGCCGGCGTTGCGTAGCCGGCCCGGCGATTCCGAGAGCAGCGGCACGATGCCCGGCCCCAGCACATTGCGCTTCAGCCGCTCGTCGTAGTGCTCGACCAGCATGTCGCGGGCGCGCAGCTGCGGGTCGTTCACGACCTCGGCGACCGTGTTGATCGGCCCGGCGATCACCCCTGCGGCGGACAGGGTTTCGATGATGTCACCGGGCTGGCGCTCTGCCGCCCAAACGCCGATGATGTTGTCGAGTTCGTCCTGGTTGCGGCCGCGCGCCACGTGTGTGGCGAACCGGTCGTCGGTGGCCAGCTCCGGTCGGCCCATCGCCTTGCACAACCGGGCGAAGACGGTGTCCTGGTTGGCGGCGATCACCACCCACGAGCCGTCGGCGCTGCGGTAGATGTTGGAGGGCGCGATGCCGTCGAGCCGGGTGCCCGACGGTCCGCGCACCACCCCGCCGGCGTCATAGTCGGGGATGGTGGACTCCTGAACGGCCAAACATGATTCGGTCAGCGCGACGTCGACCACCTGGCCGCGCCCGGTGACGCTGCGTCGATATAGCGCAGCCAGCGCGCCCTGGGCGCCGAACATGCCGGCCAGGCTGTCACCGAGCGAGAGCGCCAGTCGGGGCGGCGGGCCGCCCGGGAATCCGTTGAGGTGTCGCAGTCCGCTGGCCGCCTCGGCGACCGAGGCGTAGCCCGCTTTGGTGGCGTCGGGTCCGGTCTGCCCGTAGCCGGATACCCGGACCAGGATGATGCCCGGATTGCGTTCGCTGAGTACGTCGTAGCCCAGGTCCCACTTTTCCAGGGTGCCCGGACGGAAGTTCTCCACCACGATGTCGGATTTCTCGACGAGGTCGCAGAACAGGTCACGCCCGCGGGGGTGGCGCAGGTCGAGGGTGATCGCCCTTTTGTTGCGTGCGTGCACCGTCCAGAAGACGTGCTGCCCGTCGAGTTCGGCTTGGCCCCAGGTGCGCAGCGGGTCCGGGGCTTTGGGCAGTTCCACCTTGATGACGTCGGCGCCCATGTCTCCGAGCAACCGGCCGGCGAAGGGGCCGGCGATCAGTGTGCCCAGCTCGAGCACCCGAATGCCGTCCAGCGGTCCCGCCGGTGTCACCGGTGTCATGCGCCGCTCCTCCTCATCGCTTCGCTCTGCATCGTCGCCGGCGGCTGCTCACCCATCGCTTGCGAAATCGTGCCGCACCAGCCAGTCTGTGACGATGTTGACGGCGGCCCGCAGCGCGTCGCGCTGGTCGGGACCCGCGTAATAGTGTGTGGCGCCGGGGATTTCGTGCATCTCCTTGTCATCGTGTCCGATCGCCTGGAAAAGCCGGCGGGTATGGCTGGGCGTGCAGGCGTCGTCCGCCAGGTTACCGATCACCAGCGCCGGGATCGCGATGTCGGGCCCGCAGGCTACCGCGTCACCGCGGGCGTCGTCGTAGCTCCACTGCGACAGCCAGCCGCGCAAGGTGGAGAACCGGGCCAGCCCGACGGGGCTCATGTTCACCACCTGAGGATCCCCCAGGTAGCAGGTGCCCGGGGCGCGTTCGTTGGGATCGACGGCCGGATCCAGCCAGCGCGGGTCGGCCATGGTGCCGTGCACAACGAAGCCGAACTCGTCATCAGGCCGCCCGGCGGCTGCCAATTCGGCCAGCTTGTCCCTGACCCAGGCGGTGATGCGGCGGTTGCGGTCGATCTGGGCCTGCCGGTAGCGGTCCAGGAATTCTTGGCTGTAGGGCGGTTGATTGGGGTTGTCGGGGTTGTACAGGTCCAGCTCGGGGTCGCGCTTGGTGGGGTCGGATTCGTCGAGGATCGACGCGTCCAGCCATTCGGTCAGCGTGCCGTGCCGGCTGATGTGCGCGGCGAGCAGCATGATGCCGTCGGCGGCGGGCAGGTCGAGTTTGGTGAGGTCGGGGCCGTCGCCGGTCGGGCTGGACGTGATGGTCGGGTTTTGCGCCTGCTGCTGGTAGAACACCGACAGTGAACCGCCGCCACTCCACCCGGCCAGCACCACCTTCTGGTAGCCCAGGCGCTTCTTGGCGTCCTTGATGCACTCGCCGAGATCCTCGACCACCTTTTCCATCAGCAGGGCCGAGTCGGTGCCGCGGAAGCGGCTGTTGCAGTAGATGACGTGGTGGCCGGCGCGGGCCAGTGCGCCCGTCATCGGCAAGTAGGCGCCGCCGCCGATGGGGTGCATGAACACCAGCACGGTGTCCGACGGCCGGTCCTTCGGCTTGAGCAGGTAGCTCTCCAGCACGGTGATCTCGGCCAGCCCGCCGTAAACGTCGCGTACCCCGGAATTGTTCTGGAAGGCAACGAGATAGGGGATTCGTTCGTATTCATGGCGGTTCGTCATGGTCAGTGTTGTCCTAGGTCGTGGGCCAGTACCTCGGCCGACGGGGTCAGCCGCCGGCGGGTGTCGATGGCGATCACCTGCCAGTCGACGCGTGAGTAGTCGTCGAATTTGCGGCGCGCGCGTTCCCGGGCCTTCTCGGGCGCGCCGTGATGAATGCCTTGGGGCGCATGAGAAATCAAACCGGGTGGCATCGGAATGCCGTACAGCGAGCCGCCGTGGAAGAAGGCGATCTCGTCATAGTCGACGTTGCGGTGATACCACGGTGTGCGTTCGGTGCCCGGAATCCCTTCGGCGGGCTTGGGTAGGAAGTTCATCACGTAGACGCCGGTGGCCTGCATGAACAGGTGCACCGTCGGGGGCAGGTGGACACTGTCGGAGGTAACCACGTTGTAGTCGGCGATGTTGAACGTGAACGCGAAGTTGTCCCCGCGCCAGCCTTCGACGTCAAGCGGATTATGTTGGTAGAACAGCGTTGTCGGGCCGCCCTCATGGATGAGTCGGACCTCGAATTCGCCGTCGGCCTCGTCCTCGCCGGCCGGCGCCGGCTCAGGGATGATGACCTGTGACGGGTCGAATGGGAAGTGCCGGCCCAGCGCGCCAGGCGGCGGCACCCGAAATTCGTCGGTGGCCTCGATCATCAGCATCGTCGTCGCGCTGTCGGGCAGCTGGCGCCACGTGCATGCTTTCGGGATGTACAGCCAGTCGCCCTCCCGATAGCGCAGCGGCCCGAATTCGGTCTCGGCCAGACCGCCGCCCTCGTGGACGAAGCACAGCAGGTCCCCGTCGACGTGGCGGACGAAGAACGGCATCGGTTCGTGTCGGCGGCTCAACAGAATTCGGCAGTCGTCGTTGTTGAACATCAGCAGCGGCACCCCGTCGGCCTCGGCGGCATCGCTGGGCTTGAGCTCGCTGGACAGCACGTCGATGGGCCGCAGCGGGCCGACCGACCGGTAGGCGGTGGGATCGTGGCGCCGGTAGAGATTGGCGGTGCGGCCGGTGAATCCGCCCCGGCCCAACTCGTCGTCCTTGAGGCCTTCGAGGTCGGCGTGCAGGCGGCGCGGTGTTCGGCCCTTCCGCAGGTGCACAAAAGATTCCATGGGACGGCTCCTCCGAGGGGGGACCAGGTGGCTGGCGATCACGATTACAAAACTGAAAGTGACATTACTTTCTCTTTTTGGTCCACACAAGGCCGGTCCACACGTTCGGTGATGGGCGTTGCGCAGCGCCTAACCGCGGACGCGCAGTACGACCTTTCCCTTGGCGCTGCGGTTCTCCAGAGAGGCGACGGCGGTCGCGACTTGCTCCAGCGGGTAGGTCACCGGCTGGGGCGGGGTCAGTTCCCCGGAGGTGAGCAATCGTTCGAGTCCGGCCCACTGCTCGTCCAGCGCGCCCGGATGCGTCCCCGCCCAAGCGCCCCAGCCCACACCGACCACGTCAACGTTGTTGAGCAACAAGCGGTTTACCTTGACGGTGGGAATCTCACCGCCGGTGAACCCGACGACCAGCAGCCGCCCGCCGGGGGTCAGCGAGCGCAGGGAATCGGTAAACCGGTCGCCGCCGACCGGGTCGACGACGATGTCGACACCACGTCCGTGGGTCAACTCCTTCACCGCGTCCTTGAAACCGTCGGCCAGCACCACATCCGTAGCGCCGGACGCCGTGGCGATATCGGCCTTGTCCTGCGTGCTGACCACGGCGATGGTGCGCGAGGCGCCCAGCGCCGGTGCCAGCCGCAGCGCCGAGGTTCCGATGCCCCCGGCGGCGCCGTGCACCAGAACCGTCTCGCCGCGCTGCAGCCGACCCCGAACGGTCAGGGCGAAGTACACCGTCAGGTCGTTGAATAACAGGCCGGCGCCTGCCTCGAAGCTCACATTGTCGGGCAGCTTGAACACCCGGTCGGGGGCCAACACCGCGACCTCGGCCATGCCGCCGGACAGCATCGTGAGCCCGACGACCCGGTCGCCGGCACTCACGTGCGCGCCCTCGGGTGCGGACCGGACCACGCCGGCGATCTCGGCGCCGAGCACGAACGGCAAATCCGGGCGGTACTGGTAGAGGCCCCGGGTGAGCAAGGCGTCCGGGAAGGCCACCCCGGCGGCGTGCACGTCGACGACGACCCCGTCGCCCGAGGGTTCGTCGATGTCGGTCAATTCGACCGCGTCTGGACCATCGAGCCGAGTCACCTGTACCGCGCGCATGCCACCTCCGTCGTCACCGCCATCGGCGCTGCCGTCAATGCGCCCGAACAGCGCTTGGTCAGCCTACTGCCGGCTCAAAAGCCGCCCGCGACCCGCACCACGGCCCGGCCGGAGAATTTGCCGGCGCGCACCTGGTCGATGACGCCGACGACATCTTTCACATCGACGTCGCTGACCAGGGCGTCCAGGTGACGTGGCCGCAACGAATCGCCGAGTTTGGCCCACAATTCGCGGCGTGGTGCGATCGGCATCAGCACCGAGTCCATGCCCAGCAGCGCGACGGCGCGCAGGATGAAGGGCAGCACCGTGGTGTTCAGGGCCGGGCCGCCGGTGAGGCCGCTGGCCGCCACCGCGCCGCCGTAATCGACGGTGCGGAGCACGTCGGCCAGCGTCGCGCCGCCCACACAGTCCACCCCGCCCGCCCAGCGTGCCTTGCCCAGGGGGCGCGGCTTGGCGTCGGGGTCGGCGGGCAGTCGGCCGATAACCTCCGCGGCGCCAAGGGTTTTGAGTCGGCCGGCGGCCTCGGCTTTGCCGGTCGAGGCGACGACCTGGTAGCCGGCGGCCGCCAGCAGGTCCACGCTGACCGAGCCGACGCCGCCGGTGGCTCCGGTGACGACGATGGGACCGGCGTCGGGCGCGATACCCCAGTCCATCAGCGCCCGCACGCTCATCGCGGCGGTGAAGCCCGCGGTTCCGATCGCGGCGCCCTCGTGGGCGCTCAACGCGCCGAGGGCGACGACCTGGTCGGCCGGCAACCGCGCGTATTCGGCGTAGCCGCCGTGGTGGGCGGTGCCGATCGCATACCCGTGCGCCAGTACCTGGTCGCCGACGGCGAAGTCGGCCGATGTCGACCCCACGACCTCGCCGGTCAGGTCGATGCCCGGCACCACCGGGTAGTTGCGCACCACGCCGCCGCCCGGCGTCAATGCCAGGGCGTCTTTGTAGTTCACGCTCGAATACAGGACCCGGATGGTCACATCGCCGGGCGGCAGGTCGGAGTGGTTCAGCGTCTCGACCGACGCGGTTACGCGGTCACCATCTTGTCGCGCGACGAGCGCGTGAAACGTGTCCATGCTTCGACGCTAACCTCACCGTATGGATCCCTTTCCACTCGGTGGGTTTTCGGTCAACCGCGTCGGTTTCGGTGCCATGCAATTGCCCGGACCCAATGCGTTCGGTCCGCCGCGGGACCGCGACGAAGCGCTGGCCGTGCTGCGCCGCGCGGTCGAACTCGGCGTCGACCACATCGACACGTCCCAGTTTTATGGTCCCGACGTCGCCAACGAGTTGATCCGCGAGGCGCTGCACCCATACCCGGAGAACCTGGCGCTGGTCAGCAAGGTCGGTGGGCGCCGCGATGACAACGGGGCCTGGCTGCCAACCGGTGCGCCGCCACAGTTGCGCCGCGACATCGAAACGAACCTGTGCAGCCTCGGTGTCGAGCAACTGGCCGTGGTCAACCTGCGGGTGTTCGAAAGCGACGGCCCAGACCCAGAGTTCGACGACCAGCTTTGCGCCATGGTCGAGGCTCGCGATCAGGGACTGATCGGCGGGATCGGACTGAGCAACGTCAGCCGCGAGCACCTGCTGCATGCTGTGCAGCGCACCGAAATCGCCTGTGTGCAAAACGCATTCAACCTGGTGTACCGGGAGTCGGCCGCGGTGCTCGATTAATGCGCGACGCGGGGGATCGCCTTCGTCCCGTTCTTCCCGCTGGGCGCGGCCTTCATGCAGCCCAACCCGGTGCTCAGCCACCAGGTGGTTCAGGAGACCGCGCAGCGACTGGGCCGCACACCCGCTCAGGTCGCGTTGGCGTGGACGCTCGGTGTGGCGCCCAACGTCCTGCTGATCCCCGGTACTTCGTCGCTGGCCCACCTTGAGGAGAACCTGGCGGCCGCGTCCATCGAACTGGACGACGAAGCCCGCGAGCGGCTGAACGCCGTCGCCGCGTAGCTCTGCCGAACCCGAGCTACTTGAGCTCGGACGAGGACAGCCCCAGCAGGCGGCGCGCGACCACCAACTGCTGAATCTGTTGCGTGCCTTCGAAGATGTCCAGGATCTTCGAGTCGCGCGCCCATTTCTCCAGTAGCGACTGTTCGGAATAGCCCGCGGTGCCTGCCAATTCGACGGTCTTGAGCGTGACGTCGGTGGCCATCCGGCCGGCCTTCGCCTTGCTCATCGACGCCTCTTTGGAGTTGGGGATCTTGTTGTCGGCCTGCCACGCCGCCCGCAGCGACAGCAGATAGGCTGCCTCCCAGTCGGCTTCCATCCGCAAGAACTCCGATGCCGCTGCGCTCTGGGCGTGCGAGGGTTTGTCGTAGGAGATCTCCACGCCGGCCTCGGTGAGGATCTTGCGAATCTCCTCCAGGGCGGCGCGGCCGACACCGACCGCCATGGCCGCGACGATGGGGCGGGTGTTGTCGAAGGTCTCCATCACTCCGGAAAAGCCCTTGCCAACCTCGATTTCGGGATTTCCGAGCAGATTTTCCTTCGGAATGCGGGCGTTGTCGAACCGGATGACTGCGGTATCGGAACCCTTAATGCCGAGCTTGTGTTCGAGCCGTTCGACCGTGACACCGGGATGCTCGCGGGGCACCACGAAGGACTTGATCGCCGCGCGGCCCTGCGACTTGTCGAGCGTCGCCCACACCACGATGTGGGTGGCGCGTGAGCCGGCGGTGACGAAGATCTTCTCGCCGTTGATCACATACTCGTCGCCGTCCAGGGTGGCGGTCGTCGACACCGCCGCCGAGTCCGATCCGAAGCCGGGTTCGGTGATGGCCATCGCCGCCCACACCTTGCCCAGGCGTTGCAGCTGCTCCTCATTGGCGACGGCGGAGATTGCCGCGTTCCCCAGCCCTTGATACGGAACCGACAGCATCATCGCGAGGTCGCCCCAGCTGGCTTCCAGCGTCTGCAGCAGCGCGGCCATGTTGGCGCCGTTGTGGTTCTTGTCCCGTTCTTCGTCCTCGCCGCCCAGCGCGTTCGCTCCCGCGAATTCGATTGACTCCGAGGCTCCTTCGAAGAGGCTGAACAGGGTGTCGAGCTCGACCGGGTACGCGTGCTCTTTGAGGTCGTACTTGCGGGCGATCGGCCGCATCAACTCAGCGGCGCCCTGATGCGTCTTGGTCGCCACCGCTTGCATCTTGCGGGGAAGTTCCAGATTGATTGCCATGATTGAACTTTCAGCTCGAGTGAGATAGCGACTTAGATGACGACGACGCCCTCGGCGACGCCGATTGCCCGCAGGTCGCGGTACCAACGTTCGACGGGGTGCTCCTTCGTGTAGCCGTGGCCGCCGAGCAGTTGAACACCGTCGAGGCCGATCTGCATGCCCTTGTCGGCGCCGAGGCGCTTGGCCAGCGCCGCTTCACGGATGAAGGGCAGACCTTGCTCGGCGCGCGCCGCGCCACGCCAGGTGATCAGCCGCAGCCCGTCCAATTCGATGGCGATGTTGGCGCACATGAAGGCCACCGCCTGCCGGTGGGCGATCGGCTCACCGAAGGCCTCGCGTTCCTTGACGTACGGGACGACGTAGTCGAGCACCGCGTGCGAGGTGCCGACCGTCAGCGCCGCCCAACCCAACCGGGCAAGCGCGATCGCCTCGGAGTAAGCCACGTCGTATTCGGCGTCGTTCGCGTCTGGTTCGCCGAGCCGCGCGCTCAGCGGCACCGTCACCCCGGATAGTTCGACGTGGCCCAGGGCCGCCGCGCGAATCCCCATGCTCGGATCCGCTTTCACGGCAAGGCCTTTGGTCGAGGACTCGACGATGAACAGGGCCGGCTTGCCGTCCAGCTGCGCACCGATGATGAAAAGCTCGGCGTCGGCCGCGGCCGGGACCAACGACTTCACCCCGTCGAGGCGGTATCCGGTCGGGGTGCGCACCGCGGTGGTCTTCAGCCGGGTGGGGTCGAAGAGCGGTTGCGGCTCGGCGATGGCCACGCAGGCTTGGGGCACGTTCTCACCGGCGAACTCGGGCAGGTAGGTGGCCTGCTGGTCGGCGCTGCCCCAATGCGTCAACGCGGAGGCCACGCCTCCCGGGGCCAGCAGCGGCAAAGCCAGCCCCATGTCGCCGTAGGCCAGCGCCTCGGCGACCAGCACATTGGTCACGCTGGACCGGTGCGCGGCGATGCCGTCGAAATCCTCCGGGATGTTGATCGCGGTGATGCCCAACTCGGCGGCCTTGGCGATCAGCTCGCGGGGGTAGGTCGCCGCCTCGTCGGCATCGTGTGCGGCGGGCCGCAGCACTTCCTCGGCGAACTCGTCGAGAGTGTCGACGATCATCTTCTGCTCGTCGTCGGGCGTCAGGTCGAAGTAGTCCTTGCCGCTGGACTTGAGTCGGGTCGGGCCGCCGCGCAGGTTCTGGATCCGCTTGAATTCCCGGGAGGAGGCGGCGGCGGTGGAGAAGACCGTCTTGGTGCCGTAGCGCAGCGCGCGGTTGAGCGGGTCACGCAGCTGGTACTTGTCCAGGAACTCCTGCCCCACGAGCGGGGTGAGGAGCGCGATGGCGATGTCCACGCCGGTGCGCTTGTGTTGTTGCAGCCCGACAGCGGACTTGTGGTCGCGCCGTTTGACACGCGAGCGGGCGGTTTTCGAAGTCTGTTTGGAACCGGAAACGGTCATCTTCAGCAGCCTCAGGTTGTTGGCGATGCGGATATCGCCGATCTTACTCCGGAGTAAGATCGCGGAGAACACTTGTTAACTAATTCACAGTGAGGCCGGCGAGCACCTGCTGTTGGAGCAGGCCGTTGGTGGCCACGGCGCTGCCGTGATGCGGTCCCGCGGAGCCGTCCAACGCCGTCAGCGTCCCGCCCGCTTCGCGCACCAGGATGTCGAGTGCCGCGAGATCCCATACCGACACTTCCGGTTCGGCGGCGATGTCGACGGCCCCTTCGGCCACCAGGCAATAGGACAGAAAATCGCCGAAGGCGCGCACCCGCCAGACCGCGTCGGTCAGCGCGATGAACCGGTCGCGCACACCGAGCTGCGACCACCCGGACAAGCTGGAGAACGAAAGGCTGGCCGAACTCAGTTGCGCCACTGACGAAACGGACAGCCGGCGCGAGGGCGCTCCGCTGACCGCGACGAAGGCACCTTGACCGTGCGCGGCCCACCACCGGCGCTGCAGAGCCGGGGCGCTCACGACACCGACGACGGGGACACCGTCTTGCAGCACCGCGATCAGGCTGGCCCACACCGGCACCCCGCGGACGAAGTTCTTGGTGCCGTCGATCGGGTCGATGATCCACTGACGTCCGGTGAAAGTGGTGTCGCCGCCGAACTCTTCGCCGACGATGCTGTCATGCGGCCGTTCGCGCGCGAGCACCTCACGCAGCTCGGTTTCCACCGCGCGGTCGGCGTCGGTCACCGGCGTGAGGTCGGGTTTGGTGTCGACCAGCAGGTCGAGCGCACCGAATCGGGCGGAGGTCAACGTGTCCGCGCGGTCTGCCAGCGTCAGTGCCAACGCCAGATCGTCCTGGCTTGTGCGCACTGCTCCTCCTCATCGCTTCGCTCGGAATCGTCGCCGGTGCGACTCTGACGCAGTCTTATCACGGTCCTACCATGACCTCATGTGGGAATTCGGACTGCTGCTCCTGCTGATTGCCGTATTGGGGGTGTTTCTCGTCCAGCGGTTCGTCCCGCGTGGCCCGCGAGGTGAGCTGCTCAGCGGCACCCTGCTGGTCACCGGCATAAGCCCCCGCCCCGACGCCACCGGCGAGCAATTCGTGACCATCGCCGGGGTCATCAATGGACCCACCGTCAACGAACACGCGGTGTATCAGCGCATGGCCGTCGATGTGAATCAATGGCCGACCATCGGCCAACTGTTTCCGGTGCACTATTCGTCCAAGAATCCGGACAACTGGAAATTCGCGCCCGCCGTTCCGCCGGCACCACCCGGGCAGTCCGAGCGGCCGGAGCCGCCCGCGAGCTGAGCGTCGTCAACCGGCCGCCGGCGGGCGTGCCATGACCGTGATGCGAACGCCGTAGCGGGGCACCACAAGCGCGGCCCGCCTGACCGTGCCTCCCGGTATTCCGGGTATGCCGGACGCGGCGGCGGACCCGGTCCGGGTCACCGCTTCCGTCGCCGTCAGGTCGGACAAGGCGCTGCCCGGCAATGCCGTGTTGCCGGTCGCGGTTGCCCAGCCGGCGGGCACCGACATCGGGCCGATCCGTTCGGCACGCGCGAGCACCGCGTTGACGTTGCCCAGGCCGGATGCGGCACCGCTGAGCGCAGGCGCCTTGGGGAGCGCGGCCGGGACCGCCGCGAGGTTCGGCAGAATTCCCAATGCCTTGTCGGCCTGGATGACTCCGGAAGGGATCCCCTCCGTAGTGAAAACGGCTCTGAACGCGGTCGAGGCCCCCTGGATGGTGTCAAGGATCCGGAAGAATTCCGACGACGAATTGGAAGTCGGGGAATTCACCACCACCACCTGCGATCCCGAGTCCGTACCCGAGCTCGAGGCGTTCGCGGTAGCTTGCGCGACGGCGTCCCGCTGTGCGGTCACCCCATCCGCAGAGGTGTCTTGGCGCGGGGAGGAGAACGGCGAGAACTGGGCTGCTGCAGCAGAACTGGCGGAATAGCTGTACATGGCGGAGGCGTCCTGAGCCCAGTATTGCGCGTACTGAGCTTCGGTGGCCGCGATGGCCGCGGTGTTCTGGCCGAAGAAGTTCGTCGCCACCAGGGTCGCCAATTGGGTGCGGTTGGCCGCGACCGCCGGCGGGGGCACGGTCATGGCATGCGCAAGCTCATAGGCCGCCGCGGCCGACCGAGCCCGCATGGCTGTCTGCTGGGCATGTTCGGCGGTGGCATACAGCCACGCCACGTAGGGGGCGGCACTGGCCGCCATCGCTTGGGCTGAGGGCCCGTGCCAGTACACGCCCGTAAGGCCGGACAGCACCGATTCGTAGACCGCGGCCGTGATGCCCAGCTCGGCCGAGAGCGAATCCCAACTTCCCGCGGCAGCCAGCAACGAGCCCGACCCGGGACCTGCGTACATCCGGCCAGAGTTCACCTCTGGTGGAAGAAAACCGAATTCCATGTCTTACAGCTCTAAAAGCTGCGTAAAGCGAAACTGCTTGCGGCGAAAGGTTCTTCCTATAACCGATAGCAGTTGGCGGATTGGCGGCACGTCACCCGGCGGCCGGCGGGCGTGGCATCACGGTGAGCCGCACGCCGTAACGGGGCGGCACGCCCGCGCCGGCGGACCGCGCGGCACCGCCGCCGGGCATGCCGGGGTAGCCGGGGTACCCGGCGGCCATCGGCTCCTCGGTCCCCGGCAGCGTGGTGAAGCCGGCGGGTTCTAACGGCGAGATATGGGTGCTCGTGGGTGCGGCCCAGCTTGCGGGCACCGACATCGGCCCGATCGTGCCGGCGTGCGAAAGGGTCGCGGTGACGTTGCCCAGGCCACCACCGAGGCCCGATGTGGCGCCGCGGAGCGCGGGCGCTGCGAGCGCGGGTGCGAGACTGGCCGCGGCCGCCCCGGGCTTGGCTAGGATGCCCAAATTGTTTTCCGCACCGATGATTCCGGACACGAACTGCTCCATGTTGTAAGGAGCGCTGAAGCCCAGGCCCGTCCCCTGAATGGCGTCGAGGACCCGGAAGGCGTTGTTGCCCGAACTCGCCGATGCGTCAAGGTAGGTGATGTCGCCGTAGCTGTTGTAGGTGTCGCCCGTTCCCGTTTGCTGTGTGGATAGCGGTGAAAATGTCTGCGCAGCAGCCTTATTCACACTCGCATTGGTGTTGGCCGCGGTCACGGCATCGTTTTGGGCGCTTACTCCCGACTCGTTGGTGGATTTGGTCGCGGTGGCGAACCGCGGCAACTGCGTCGTCGCCGCCGTCGACGACACGGAGTAGCCGGCCATGGCAGCGGCGTCCTGCGCCCAAAAATCGGCGTACTGCGCCTCGGTGTCGGCGATGGCCGCGGTGTTCTGGCCCACGATGTTCGTCGCCACCAGCGATGCCAACAGCGTGCGGTTGGCGGTGATCACCGGCGGGGGCACTGTCATCGCATACGCCTGCTCATAAGCCGCGGCGGCCGTCCGCGCCTGCATGGCCGTCTGCTTCGTCTGTTCGGCGGTCGCTTGCAGCCAGCCCATATAGTGGGCGGCCGCGTAAGCCATCGACTCCGCGGCGGCGCCGCGCCATTGCAGGTCCAGGCCCGCCAGCACCGACTCGTAGGACTCGGCGGTGGAGGCCAACTCGGCCGACAACGCGTCCCAGCTTCCGGCGGCGGCCAACAGTGAAGCCAACCCGGGACCGGTGTACATTCGGGCGGAGTTGACCTCGGGTGGGAAAAAAACCCAATCCATGTGTGATATCCCCTCAAAATTGCGGTTTTCGGACAAACGCGATGGCGCCGGCACTCGCCGCATCGGCGTGTTATTCAAAATGAGTGGTTGCTCGTGAATTCGCTCTGCAGATCGGCAAAGCTCACCCCGCGTCAGGTAGAGGCGGCCCGGCGCGATCACACCACGGCCGCTTGGCGGGCGGCGTGGTGCTCAACGGGGCGGCGGGGCGTGCGCGCAGGGCATGACGAAAGACCTTCGGTTTTTCGGGCCCCTTAAACGTGGCAGGTACGGCCAGTGCTTGCGGGGTTTTGCCTATTTCACCGCGGCGACCAGGCAGAATTCAGCAACCAGTCGTCTTGTGTTCATCTGTTGTTAACCAACAGCCGAGCGTAAATTTGCGCCTGTTGGGCCAAGGATCTGTGCCACGCGGGTCGCTGCGTGCTCGCGATACGTTGCGGCAACCTGTAACTGGGCGTTGAATCGATGCCGTGGTTTGAACATGCTGCTCTGCAACAGAATTCATGGAGCCGAGTCGTCGTACCGGGCCAGCCGGATCGCGTGGGCCATAGACTGGCGACTGACCGGTGTCGATGCGCCCGAGCTCTCGTCACGCAACGGGCTCGTGACGATCTGGCTCCGGACCGAACCGGAAACGGCGACCGGTGACTTCGGTCGGGGTGATGCGCACATAGTGCGGTTTGAGCGTCGCCGTCCACGGCAACAACTGCGCCCGTTCGGCATGTTCAATGTCCGCATCGGTCTTCAGCAGTCGCGCGCGACCGCGCACGATGACGCTCCAGCCTTCGATGACGTTGTGGTCGTCGACCTCGAAGACCACCGCGTGATTGGCCACGGCCGAGAACAACTTGGTGCCCTCCGCGGTGCGGAACAGCACGCTGCGGTCCTGCGCGACGAAGTTCACCGGGAAGATCTCGGGCTCACCGGCGAAGTTGGTGACCAGCCGGCCCAGCGTGACACTGCCCAATAGATTCCAATTTTCGCGCTCGGAAAGAACGGTTACTGGTTGGTCGTTATCCACGCTCTCAACGCTACGGAGGATGGACGTTGTTGAGTAGAGCCGTTCGTACCCTCTGGGGAGACTCAGCCGTGGCTGACCCGCAGCAACTTGGACAGACTCGGCAGCTTGACGCGGGGACGTCCGTGCGGTTCGCCGGCCGCTCGCTCGTGGGCGTCGATGAGATCCCAGTGCTCGGAGGTGACGAGTTTGGGCTGGCGCGACGCCAGCCAGTCGGCCAGCTGGTCGGCGTGGTCGTCCGGAAAATCCGCGAGACCGTCGCCGGCGCCGGACAAATCGGCGAGCAGCGTGTCCACGGTCTCCTGGGAGTCCTTCTTATTGGTGCCGATGACACCGGTCGGTCCGCGCTTGATCCACCCGACCACGTATTCATTGCGGCCGCCTTCGATGCGGCCGCCACTGTTGGGGATCGTCGCGGTCTTCTCGTCGAACGGCAGCCCCGGGGTAGGCACACCGCGGTAGCCGACCGAGCGCACCACCAGCTGGACCGGTAGCTCCTCGCGCTCGCCGGTGTCCTTGGCCGAAACCCACCCGTTGTCGTCGGTGACAAGCTCGTTGCGGCCGAGCACAATCCCTTCGACCCTGTCCTCACCCTTGATTTCGATCGGGGAGGTCATGAAGCGCAGCACGATGCGGCGGTGGCCGGGGCGTGGGTCGCGCTTCGCGTAATCGCGCAGCACATTGATGTTCTGCTTCGCGGTCTTGCCGGCGGCAGCCGCATCGTCGTCGCTCACGCCCTCCAGCTGGGCGGGGTCGACGATCACGTCGACATTTTCCAGTTCTCCCAGCTCACGGAGCTCGAGGGTGGTGAACGCGGTCTGCAGGGGCCCGCGTCGACCGATGACCACCACCTCGTCAACCCCGCACGGGCGCAGCGACTCCAGGGCATGGTCGGCGATGTCGGTCTGCCCCAGTGTGTCGGGGTCGGTGACCAGAATGCGTGCGACGTCGAGTGCGACGTTGCCGTTGCCGACGACCACGGCCCTGGCACCCGAGAGATCGGGCGTGGCTTCCTCGAAGTTCGGGTGCGCGTTGTACCAGCCGACGAAATCGACGGCGGCGATGCTGCCCGGCAGCTCTTCACCGGGGATGTTCAGCGCACGGTCGGATTGTGCCCCGACCGCATAGACGACGGCGTCGTAGCGTTCGGCGAGCTCGTCGGCCTGCACGTGTTCACCGACCGAGATGTTGCCGAAGAAACGGAAGCGCGGGTCCTTGGACGTCTTCTCGAATTGCTTGCTGATCGACTTGATTTTCGGGTGATCGGGAGCGACGCCGGAACGCACCAGCCCCCACGGAGTGGGCAGCATCTCCAGCATGTCGACGGCGACATCGATGTCCTCGGATCCGTCGGCCGCCTTCAGTAAGGAGGACGCGGCGAAGAAGCCCGACGGTCCGGAGCCAACGATTGCAACGTGGTAAGGGCGCATACTCGACCTTCTATTCGTGCCCGATTAGCGCCGGGGGTTCCCAAGAAAGGCCGGCGCGCAGAGCGGGGCGCACATGATCGTGACTCGATGCTAAACGCATGACCGCTGGTCGTGACCTGGACACACGCTGCGAGCTGAGCTGCTTGAAGGGCCCCGGGTAACGTTGTCGGCTGTGGAACCCGACCGTCAAGCCGATATCGCTGCACTCGACGCCACCCTGACCACGGTGGAGCGGGTGCTCGATGTGGACGGTCTGCGCACCCGCATCGAGAAGCTCGAACACGAGGCATCCGATCCGAAATTATGGGATGACCAAGCGCGCGCCCAGCGGGTGACCAGCGAGTTGTCTCACGCCCAGGGCGAGCTGCGCAGGGTCGAGGAGCTGCGCGGGCGCCTGGACGATCTGCCGGTGCTCTACGAGCTGGCGGCCGAAGAAGGGGGAGACGCCGCCAGCAAAATAGACGCGCTGGCCGAGGCCGACGCGGAGCTGAAGGCGCTGCGCGCGGAAATCGAAGCCACCGAGGTGCGCACCCTGCTGTCGGGCGAGTACGACGAACGCGAGGCGTTGGTCACCATTCGTTCCGGCGCGGGCGGGGTGGACGCCGCCGACTGGGCCGAGATGCTGATGCGGATGTACATCCGGTGGGCCGAACAGCACAAGTATGCAGTTGAGGTGTTCGACACGTCCTATGCCGAAGAGGCCGGCATCAAGAGCGCGACGTTCGCCGTGCACGCACCGTTCGCCTACGGCACGCTGTCCGTCGAGCAGGGGACCCACCGGCTGGTGCGAATCAGCCCTTTTGACAACCAGAGCCGACGTCAGACATCGTTCGCTGAAGTCGAGGTGCTCCCGGTGGTGGAGACCACCGACCACATCGACATACCGGAAGGCGATGTGCGCGTTGACGTTTACCGTTCGAGTGGTCCTGGAGGTCAGTCGGTGAACACCACCGACTCTGCGGTACGTTTAACGCATATCCCAACGGGTATCGTCGTGACTTGCCAGAACGAAAAGTCGCAGTTGCAGAACAAGGTCTCGGCGATGCGAGTGCTTCAGGCAAAGTTGTTGGAGCGCAAGCGATCCGAAGAACGCGCTGAGCTAGACGCGTTAAAAGGCGAAGGTGGCAGTTCGTGGGGCAACCAAATGCGCTCCTACGTTCTGCAGCCGTATCAGATGGTCAAGGACCTGCGAACCGAGTACGAGGTTGGCAATCCGGCGGCCGTCCTGGATGGAGACATCGACGGATTTCTGGAAGCGGGAATCCGTTGGCGCAACCGAAAAGATGACGAATAACACAAGTATTCTCGCCGCAGCTATGACGTCAGCGACGCACCGCTGGCACGACTTTTGGCGTGGCGAGATCGGTGAGTGGATCATCGCCAGGGGTCTGCGCATCGTCATGGTGCTGATTGCGGCGATGCTGGCTGCCCGGTTCGTCAACTGGGTCGCGCAGCAGGTGACCCGGCAACTCAACGTGGGCTTCGCCGAAAGCGACGCGCTGGTGCGCTCGGAAGCATCCAAACATCGCCAAGCCGTGGCGTCGGTGATCTCGTGGGTGTCGATCGTCATCATCGGCATCTGGGTGATCATGCAGATTGCCGAGGTGCTGCAGTTTTCCGTCGGGGGGCTGGTCGCGCCGGCCACCGTGGTCGGGGCGGCCCTGGGTTTCGGCGCGCAACAGTTGGTCAGGGACCTGCTGTCCGGCTTCTTCATCCTGGTGGAGCGCCAGTACGGGTTCGGAGACCTGGTCACCCTTACCGTCGTTTCCGCAACCGAAGCCACCGGCACGGTCGAGAACGTGACGTTACGAGTCACCCGACTGCGCTCAACGGAGGGCGAAGTGTTGACCATTCCCAATGGTCAGATCGTCAAGGTGGTCAACCTGTCCAAGGACTGGGCACGCGCGGTGGTGGACATCCCGGTGTCGACCAACGCCGATCTCAACCGCGTCAACGAGGTCTTGCATCAGGAATGCGATCGCGCAATGGACAACCCCATGCTGGGCGAATTGCTGCTGGATGCACCCACAGTGATGGGTGTGGAAAGCATCGAAGTCGACACCGTCACGCTGCGTATGGTCGCCCGCACCCTGCCCGGCAAACAGTTCGAGGTCGGCCGGCTGCTGCGCGTCCTGGTCATCCGGGCGCTGGCCCGCGTCGGGATCGTGACCGCTGCGGACGCGAAGGTCGGCCTGGTTGAAGACCCCTCCGTGCCGGCCGCCCGCGCCGCCGAACAGCAAACCGACGATGACGTCCAAGGTGCGGTGCAGAAGCGTTGAAGTTCACCCTGAACATCCTCGAGAAGCGCAGCGACGGCGACGACACGGGTGCGGAGCATCGCTGGCCCAATTACGTGTTCGGCGGGCGGATGCGCACGTCGACGTTGGTATTGATCATCGTTTTCGTCCTGGCGTGGTGGGTCTACGACACCTACCGCCCGGAACCAGCGCCCAAGCCCCCGGCGCAGCAAGTGGTGCCGCCGGGCTTCGTGCCCGACCCCAACTACACCTGGGTGCCACGCAGCCGCCTGCAGGCCCCACCGACCCTCACCTACACGCCCACCCCGACGAGCACCTGTCTCTTATACACATCTCCGAGCCCACGAGACGCGTAGTAATCTCGTATGGCGTCTTCTGCTTGAAAAAAAAAAGGGGGGGGGGGGGGGGGGGCGGGGGGGGGGGCGGG
>NZ_LZTA01000115.1 GCF_001665875.1 Mycobacterium sp. 852002-40037_SCH5390672 | reverse complement strand
GCTACACCGACACCCCCGTGCCGCAGTCGCCGTGGCGGCACCTCCCGATCGCGGTGTCGCTGCTCTCCCTGGTGCTGTTGACCATCGCGCTGGCCACCCCCACCCACGACATGCGCATCCCGCGCAATCGCGCCGTCGTGATGCTGGTGATCGACATGTCGCAGTCCATGCGGGCCACCGACGTCGAACCCAACCGGCTCAAGGCCGCCGCACAGGCAGCCACCCAGTTCGCCGGCCAGCTCACGCCCGGCATCAACCTCGGGCTGGTCGGGTTCGCCGGCACGCCCTATCTGCTGGTGCCGCCGACCCCGCAACACCAGGCGACTATCGACGCGCTCAAGAAGCTGGATTTCGCCGACAGCACGGCCACCGGCCAGGCCATCTTCACCGCCCTGCACGCGATCGGCGCCACCGCGGTCATCGGCGGCGACAATCCGCCGCCGGCCCGCATCGTGCTGCTCTCCGACGGCGGTGAGAACGTGCCGCTGGACCCCAATGCCCCGCAGGGGGCGTTCACCGCGGCCCGGGCCGCCAAGGCCGAGGGCGTGCAGATCTCGACCATCTCGTTCGGCACCCCGTACGGCACGGTGGACTACGAGGGCGCCACCATCCCGGTTCCGGTGGACG
>NZ_LZTA01000114.1 GCF_001665875.1 Mycobacterium sp. 852002-40037_SCH5390672 | reverse complement strand
AGATGTGTATAAGAGGCTGTATCTGCACTTCCCATTCGTCACGGTGCCGATTCCGATCAACCCGCCGCCCCCGCCGGCACCCCCGGCTCCGTAGCGCGTGGCAAACGGTCTCGACTGAGCGCACACTGGCAGTTACGGCACGAGCGCCAAGGAGGTCGCGTGGGCGAGCACAGTGGATTCGGATTCGACCCCGACGAGTTCGATCGAATGATCCGGGAAGGCAGCGAAGGGCTGCGCGACCTGTTCGAGCGAGTCAGCAAGTTCGTGGCCGCACCGGGTGCCCGAACGGGCTGGTCCGCCGTCTTCGAGGACCTGTCGCGGCGTCCGCGCAGTGCCCCGGAGACCGCCGGCGAAGCCGGTGAGGGCGTGTGGGCCATCTACACGGTGGACGCCAGCGGCGGCGCGCGCGTCGAACAGGTCTATGCGACCGAACTCGACGCACTGCGGGCGAACAAGAACAATGTCGATCCCACCCGCAAGGTGCGTTTCCTGCCCTATGGCATTGCGGTCAGCGTCCTGGACGACGACGCCGAAGAGCCTGCGTAACAGTCGTTTTCGCTCAGCCCTGCTGCACCACATTCGAGCCGCCGGAGTTGCCGATCTTCGGTGTACCCGAATGGTAGGTGACCTTGTTGTTGAAGCCGGAGGCCTCGATGCTGTCGACGGACTCCACGGTGATCGAATTTTGCACGCCGGACACCGACAGGCTGGTGCAATGCCCGGTGATCGACACCGTGTTGGAAACTCCACTGACGCTGACGGTGTTGTCGTTGCAGGCGATGGTTCGGTTCTCGTTGATACCGGCGACACTGAGCGCGGTGCCCGGCGGTGCGGCGGGTGAGGTCGACGGCGACGGTGACTTTCGGCGGGACGTCGGCGGCCCGGGGCTCGTCGAAATGCTCGGCGGGCTAAACGTTGCGGAGATGGTCGGCGGCGAGGCGATGATCGACTTCACCCCGGAAATCTGGTGTGCGGCAAAGGCTGCGATACCCCCCGCGAGGGCCAGCACACCGATGGCGACGGCCGTGCCGAGGATCCACCAGACGCGGTTGGTCGAGGGGCCTTGCCGGGGTGGCCCGTAGGTGGGGCCACCATAAGTCCACGGGGCCGGCGGCGGCGGGGCGCCCGGCGGGCCGGGCGGATGATCGTGGCCGGCGGGCTGGGAGCTGCCCTGCTCTGACGCCCGTGCCGTCTCGGCGAGCGGGCGCTCGAGTTCCCGGATCCGGTCTTCCGGGTCTTCGTTTGCCGCCATCCATTGAATATGCCATTCGCTTCTGCGTTTCCGGCCGGTTCGGTAGTTTTTACGATCGTGCCCGATTTGCCGAATCGTCAGGTCCTGTTGCGTCGCCGCCCTTCCGGGCTTGTCCAGCCGGATGACACGGAAATGGTCACCACGCCGGCGCCCGAGCCCGCCGAGGGTGAGGCGCTGTTGCGCACTACCTACGTCGGCATCGACGCCGCCGCCCGCACCTGGCTCGACGACCAGCCCAGCTACCTTCCGCCGGTACAGCTCGGTGAGGTCATCCGCGCGGCCGGCATCGGCGAGGTGATCGCGTCGCGCTGCGACGCCTACGCCGTCGGCGACATCGTCACCACGTTGACCGGCTTTCAGGAATACACGCTGATCCGTGACGACCTGTTCAGCACGCCGATCCCGGGTGAGGACGACCAGCTGGCGATCATGTCGGTCTACGGGCCGACCGGTGCCACCGCATACTTCGGGATGACCGACATCGGCCGGCCGCAGCCCGGGGAAACGGTGGTGGTGTCCGCAGCCGCGGGCGCCACCGGATCGGTCGCCGGACAAATCGCCAAGATCGCCGGTGCCCGGGTGGTGGGGATCGCCGGCGGCGCGCAGAAATGCCGGGCGGTGGTGGAGGACTTCGGGTTCGACGCGTGCATCGACTACAAGAACGACGACATCGCGGCGGCGCTGAAACAGCACTGCCCGCAACGCGTCGACGTCTACTTCGACAATGTGGGCGGACCCATCCTCAACGCCGTGCTGGGCCGCCTGGCCTCACACGCGCGCGTCGTGCTGTGTGGCGTCATCTCCAGCTACCTGACCGGGGACCACCCCGGACCGGCCAACTACGTGAACCTGTTGTCAAGGACCGCGCTGATGCAGGGGTTCAACGCACTCGATCAGTGGGACCGCTTCGACGAGGCGTTCGCCGCGCTACGCCGGTGGGAGACCGAGGGCCGACTTCACCACCGGCAGACCATCTTTGAGGGCATCGAGTCGTGTGTCGATGCCCTCAACGGCCTCTTCACCGGCGTCAACGTCGGCAAGACCCTGGTGCGGCTCAGCGAATCCGGGTCCCGCTAGGGCCCGCCGCCCTAGGCCTCTGCGAGTACGCGGTGCAGCGCCTTGCGTGCATCGGTCAGCGCCTCGAGCACCTTGGTCCGGGTCTCGGCAAGCTGCTGCTTCTGCTCGTCGGTGCCCGTCCACGCGATGGTGCGGGCCAACCCGGCGATCTCGAAGAACTCCTTGCGGATCTTCACAACGTCGCCGAACTTGGCCGCCCGGCCCAGGAAGGCGTGCGCGGTCTCGCTGCTGATTCCGCGCCAGGCCAACAGGTTTCGACCGAGTTCGGTCAGCGTCGCCACACCGTCGTCGACGGTGACCACGCCGCGACCGGCGAGGATGCCAATCGCAAGCTCGGCCACGTCCTGCGGTGGGGTGAACGCGCCACCCGTGGCCTCGGACACCCGTTGCACCACCTGCTCGGCGTTAGCCGGACCGTCCAACAGCAATGCAGCGGTGACGAAGGCCGCCCGCTTGAGACCGTGACGACCCTTCTTGCCGAAGGGCGCGAAGCCCGGACCGCCGGCACCCGGGCCGCCGAAGCCGGACCCACCAAAGCCCGGAGCACCGAAGCCCGGCCCACCAAAGCCCGGACCGCCGAAACCGGGTCCACCAGAACCGGGTCCACCAAAACCACCGAAGAATCCATGAGACATAGCTGTTTTTCCTTTCTCAAACCATCAACCTCCTTGATACCACCGGGCCGGGGAGTGTCAACTTGGTTGATGGTTGCGGCATGAAATCCCTGGAAATGGGCGCCGCGGCTGCTATCGTCGCTTGCTTATGCCAGGGGGATGGCTGCGACGGACCGGCGCGTGCGCCGTGACCGGGAACGCCGCGCGTCGATCTTGTGCACGCGGATCCCGGTCGCGGTATGCGTGCCACCCCACCGCGTGGTTTCATAACACCGTTTGCGAGAGTTGCCTGGGGAGATCTCGCCGAGCTTGACGAGCCGGCAATGAACGATTGGTGGTTTAGATGGATCGTCGCAGCATGATGTTGATGTCGGGCCTCGGCATGATCGGGGCTGCGATGCGCCTGCCGGGTGCCTGGGCCGCACCATCGGGCCCGTCGGTGCCGGCCGCGCCGTCGGCGGGGGGCGGCGGCTACATCTTCGCCGATGAGTTCGACGGCCCGGCGGGCTCGGCTCCCGACCCGGGGAAATGGACCGTCCAGACTTGGCAGGACGACGTCTTCCCGCCGGTCGCGGGTATCTACCGCGACGACCGGCGCAACGTGTTCCAAGACGGCAACTCCAACCTCGTCCTGCGTGCCACCCGAGAAGGGGACACGTACTACGGCGCCAAATTGCGCGGCAACTTCCGCAGCATGATCAACCAGACCTGGGAAGCGCGGATCAAGCTGGACTGTTTGGAGCCGGGCCTGTGGTCCGCGTTCTGGGGTGTCAACGAGGATCCGCTGCCGGATGGCGAGGTGGACGTCTTCGAGTGGTACGGCAACGGCTCTTGGCCGCCGGGCACGACGGTTCACGCGGCATCCAACGGCAAGACCTGGGAGGGCAAGTCCATCCCCGGGTTGGTGGACGGCGGGTGGCACACCTGGCGGATGCATTGGGGCGAAGAGGGATTCGAGTTCGCCCGGGACGGGGCCGAGTACTTCAAGGTTCCCAATAAACCCATCCACGTCGCCGGCGGCGCTCCCGACGACTTCCGCTGGCCGTTCAACAACCCCGGCTATTGGATGACGCCCATGTTCACGCTGGCGGTCGGTGGCGTCGGCGCCGGTGATCCTGCCGCTGCCGGCCTCCCGGCGGACATGCTGGTCGACTACATCCGCATCTGGTAGCCGTTCACTTCGTCGCTTTGAGCACCTGAACCAGGTTGAACTGCCAGCGCTCGACCAACCGGAAGCCCAGGTCGTGCGGCACCGCGAAGGCGGGGGTCGCCCAATAGCGCGGGCCGGGCGGCAGCGCCGGTCCTTGCTCGTGCGCCGGCTGGGAAGGATCGGCCTGGGTGATGATCCAGACGACGCCGCACTGGCTCAACGGCCTGGCCACCACCTCGGGGATGAGATTGGTGTCGAAGACGTCGTTGCGGTCGGTCGCCCGCTGCCACAGCGTGAGGTCGATCAGCTTGCGATAGGCGTCCGGGCGCGCCGCCATCAGCGGACGCATGGGCGCCGGCATGAACGTCACCGTGTCGTTCACCAGCAGGCAATCGCCCGGCGCCGCCTTCGCGGTGATCAGATCGGCGACCTGACTGTAGTCCATCCCGTATTTGGCATACGGGTTACGTTGCACCCGAACATAATTCGGCGCAGCGGCCACGGCGAAAAGGCCGACGACCGCCGTGGTCACCCACGGTCTGGCGGCCACCGTGCCGCTGCAAACACCCAGGATCAGCGCCAGCGCCGGCGCGGTGAAGCACAGGTAGCGCGGCGTGTAGATCGAATGAACCAGCGCCGAATACGTCACGATCGCCGCCGTCGGGGCCGCAAGCCACCCCGCCGCGAGCACCAATAGCTGGCGCTCTGAGTTCGCCAGGCGCGTTGACCCGCTGAGCCACAACACCATTGCCGCACCGATCAGCAACGTCGACAGCACGGCGAACGGGGGGCACCGCTCGAAATACTGTTGCATCAACACGTCTTCGATGGTGCGGTGACCGATGGGTGCGACCCAACTGATCTGGTGTGCTTGCCCGGCGACCGTCACCAGAAACGGCATCAGCGCCGCTAGGGCAACGACCGACGCAATCACGAAGCCCGTCAACGCCGTTCGGCTCCGCTGGAAGACGCCGACGAACACGGCATACGCCGCCAGCAGCAGCGCAAGGTATGCGTCGAGCACGATCGAACAGGCCAACGCGACGGTGTAGGACAGCCATACCCAACCGGTGTCACGGCGCGCGGCATGTACCAGCACCACGGTGAGCCACACGGCGGCCATCATCGACATGGCGTACGGGCGAGCCTCGATGCCGGCCCACGTGGCCCGCGGCAGGATCGCGCAGAACGCACCGGAGGCCACCGCGACGGTGCGCGACGAGAACTGCTTGCCCAGCACGACGACACCGGCGGCGGCGCCCCCGACCGCCAGGGCGCTGGGCGCGCGCGACCAGAACTCGGTGGGCGGAAAAACCTGGAACCACCCGTGCATGAGCAGGTAGTACAGGCCGTGGACGGCGTCGACGTTGCCGAGCATGTGCCACATCTGGGTCAGTGACCGGCTGTAGGCGGCCGAGATGGTCGCGGCCTCGTCGTACCAGAAAGAGGGCCGGGCGGCGCCCGCCATGCTCACCGCGGCGGCCAGCACAGCGACGAGCAACGGGTCCAGCGCGGACGGTATCGCCATCCGGCGAGCGCTGCGCACGCCGCGGCGACCGGGTGATCGTTCGGCAACTCCGATGCTCACCGAACCGCCCGGGACGTCGGGGTTTGGCTGAGCACACCGCTATGTTGCCAGAAGCAGATCGAACCGATCAGGGGACTCAACCCCCGCCGACTCGAACGTATGATCGATAAATGGGTCCGCTCGCATCGATCGGGTACAACGGCCAACCGGTCCGCAGCCCCTTTCGGGTGGTCCGCCCCGCGATCGCGGTGCTGGTCGACCTGACGGTGCTCTTCCCGCGCGAGCCGCACCGCTCGGGGAGCTATCAGCCCAACGGTCTACAGCTGCACAAGGTCGTCGAGGGGTGGCTGAGCTGCTGGGCCCTGTGCGAGCAGGGCGACTGGTGGGGCCTGGTGACCTACCCCGTGGCCTACGGATCCAAGCGCCGAACCGTGACGCACTGGGTCCCCGCGTGGACGTTGCGTCGCAAACGCTGACCCGCCCGTCGACCGCAGCGTGAGCACCACGCCAATGCGATGATTGCTGCCCGTGGACGCAAGTTGGGCCTCGGTGCTGAGCAAACTCATCGCGTTGGCGGCGGTCATCGCGCTGTCCCCGATCACGGTCATTCCCGCGGTGCTGGTGTTGCACGCGCCCCGGCCGCGCCCGACCAGCCTCGCCTTCCTGGCCGGCTGGCTGCTGGGTCTGGTCGCCCTCACCGCCGCGTTCGTCACCGGCTCGGGGCTGCTCAGCGGCTTTCACGCGGCCCCGCCGAAATGGGCGTCCTGGGTGCGGCTGGCCTTCGGGGTGGCCCTCATCGCGCTGGCGGCCTACCACTGGTTCACCAGGCATCGACAGCGCAGCATGCCGCGCTGGATGCGTTCCTTCTCCACCCTCTCGCCGCCGCGCGCCGCGGTGATGGGGGCGGTGCTGGTGCCGCTGCGCCCCGAGGTGCTGATCCTGTGCGCTGCCGCCGGCCTGGCCGTCGGCGACAGCAGCCTGAGCGCCGGTGCCCAATCGCTCGCGGCGGCGGTCTTCGTCGTCCTCGCCGCGTCCACGGTGGCCGTCCCGATACTGGCGTATGCCGGCGCCCGTGATCGGCTCGACAATGCCCTGGAACGTCTCAAAGCCTGGATGGAGGCCAACCACGACGCGATGATGGCCGTCATCCTGTTCCTGATCGGGTTGATGGTGCTCTACAACGGGATTCGGATGCTGGCCTGATCCCGGTTCGGGTGAGTACGGCGCGTTTCGTCGTCGCATCGGCACCGCAATGGAAGGATGCCGCCCATGGCAGGAAGCTGGGGGACGATACTTACCGGGCTCGTCCCGCTTGGACTGGTCATCTCGCTCTCACCCCTCACGGTCATCCCGGCGGTGTTGGTGCTCGAGGCGCCGCGGCCGCGGCCGAGCAGCCTTGCGTTTCTGGGCGGCTGGCTGCTGAGCCTGGCCACGCTGACGGCGGTCTCCGTCGCGGCCTCCGGACTGCTGGGCGGGTTGGACAAGTCGCCGCCGCGATGGTCGTCGTGGCTGCGCGTGGTGCTGGGGTCGGCGCTGATCGTGTACGGCATCTACCGATGGCTCAACCGGCACGGCCAGGCCGAATCGCCGGCCTGGATGCGCTCGTTCACCAGCATCACCCCGGCGCGGGCGGGGATCACCGGGGCGGTGCTGGCCGTGGTGCGCCCGGATGTGGCGCTGATCTGCGTCCCCGCGGGCTTGGGCATCGGCACCGGCGGGCTCGGCCTCGCCGGTGACTGGCTGGCCGCCGCGTTCTTCGTGGCCATCGCCGCCTCCAGCGTCGCGATCCCGATATTGGCCTACGTGGCGGCCGGCAGCCGCCTCGACGACACGCTCGCGCGGCTCAAGGACTGGATGGACCGCAACAACGGCGCCCTACTCGCGGCGGTCTTCGTGGTGATCGGCGCGATGGTGCTCTACCACGGGATTCACGCCTTATAGCCACCATCGGCCAGGCCCGCATCCTCTTCGAGCCTGTTCAGCGCGCCAAAGGCCAACTCGCGGAACAACTCCCGTCCGTAGCCGGCGAGCATTCCCAGGTATCCCCGGTCCGCCCATTGCGCAGCGTGCCGCTCCTCGTGGTGCAACACCCGGTCCAGGTCGAGGCGGCTCGGGCGTGGCGTGCCGCC
Organism: Mycobacterium sp. 852002-40037_SCH5390672; assembly: GCF_001665875.1. Classification (GTDB taxonomy): domain Bacteria; phylum Actinomycetota; class Actinomycetes; order Mycobacteriales; family Mycobacteriaceae; genus Mycobacterium. The sequence goes on along the minus strand of NZ_LZTA01000114.1, from coordinate 17,181 downwards.
GCCGTCGAGAAACCAGGCGTGCCCGGACGAGACGATCCGGCGGAGCTGCTCGCCGGGGTCGGTGACCCTGCCCGCGTTGACCATGAAGATGTCGCCCCAGGTGGTGCCACCGCGCTGGCTGAACAGCCGCTGGATCCAATTGCCGCCCAGGCCCATGAGCATGCCGTTGGGGGTGGTGACCAGGCGCCCTCCGTTACGGTGCACGAAGGCGACGTCGCGACTGTAGCTCCAGCGATTTGCGTTCTGCCGGACCATGATTCGCGTCATCTCGGCGGCGCCGTAGGGGGTGGCCGGAAAGTCGGTGGGCCGCGTGGCCGGCTTACCGTAGCCGGTGTCCGCGTTGAGGACGTAGGTCATCAGTGCGGCGTCGCGGGCCCGGGCGCCGTCGGCGTAGGCCGGGATCAGGAAGAACGATTTGCCGTGCGGGTCGTTGAGTTCGGCCATGTTCTCGAGGACCCTGAAGCGCGCGGCGGTGACGTCGTGGCGCCGGGCGATCCCGGCGACGACGTGTGCGGTCACGCCCCTGCGTTCGGCGTTGTCCCGCCATCTCGTGCAATAGCCCTGTCCGTCCATGTCTTCGGACCAATTTAGGGTGTAGCGAATGAACAGGGGTCCCTGGCAACGCGCGCGCGGCATCAAACAGATCACCCGGGGACTGGGCACGCTGGATCGAGAACTGTTCGATGCCATCGCCGAGACGGACACCCCGTTACTGGACACGGTCATGCCGCCGCTGACCCGGGCGGCCGACCATTCCAAGCTGTGGGTGGGCATCGGGGCGGCGTTGCTCGCCACGGGCAGGCAAAGCGCGCAGCGCGGCGCGACCCGTGGGCTGGTGACGCTGGCCGCTACCAGCCTGGTTACCAATCAGGTCGCCAAGCGGATCCGCCGGCGGCCGCGGCCCGGCTACGACCTGGTGCCCTTGGTACGGCAGGTCCGCCGCCGCCCGACGTCGAACTCGCTCCCGTCGGGACACTCGGCCAGCGCCGCCGCGTTCGCCATCGGGGTGGGGCTGGAGAACCCGCCACTGGGCTTCGGGCTGGCGCTGCTGGCCGCGCTGGTGGGTCTGTCGCGGGTGGCGACCGGCGCGCACTACCCCGGCGACGTCATCGCCGGATTCGGCATCGGCTCAGGCCTGGCCGTGTTGGGCGGCCGGCTCGTCCCGCCGATCGTCGAAACCGCCCTTCCGCGAACGGAACCGCTGCGCGTCGCGGCGCCGCAGCGGCCCGACGGCTCCGGCGTGGTCCTGGTGATCAACCCGGAGTCGGGCAGCGGCACCGGGGCCCGGGTCGTCGATGCGGTGCGCGCCGAGCTGCCGAAGGTGGACATCCGGGAACTGGGTCCCGACGATGACCCGGTGCAGGTCCTGCGCAGCGCGGCCGAACGCGCCGAGGTGCTGGCGGTGGGCGGCGGGGACGGCACCGTCGCGGCCGCCGCGGGGGTGGCCCTCGACGCCGGTCTTCCCCTGGCGGTCTTTCCCGCCGGGACGTTCAACCACTTCGCCAAGGACATCGGCTGTGACACCGTGGCCAAGACGGTCGACGCGATCCGGCGCGGCCACGTGGCACGCGTCGACCTGGTGTGCCTCAACGACACTCAGATGGTGCTCAACACCGCCAGCATCGGCGCCTACCCGGCCTTCGTTCGGCGGCGCGAAAAGCTCGAGAAACGCATCGGCAAGGCGCCGGCCGGCCTCTACGCCATGCTGCGCACGCTGCGCAAGGACCAGCCGGTGCGCATCCGCTACGACAACAAGACCCTGCTGACATCGCTGTTCTTTCTGGGTAATTCGCTGTACCTGCCGACCGGGTTCGCGCCGGCGCGGCGGACCCGGATGGACGACGGCCTGATCGACGTGCGCATCCTCGAGACCGGCCGCCACTGGGCGAGGACCAGGATCCTGACAGCGCTCGCCCTGGGCCGTTTGGAGCGCAGCCCGCTCTATCACGAGTTGCAGGTGCCGGAATTCAGCTTCAGCGCCGTCGACGGTCCCACGGTCGTCGCCTGCGACGGCGAGGTCGGTGGCGCACACGACAAGGCCAGCTTCAGCGCCAAGTACCGGATTCTTCCGGTGTTTCGTCCGCTTCCCGGCGACTAGCGGCTCCCTCGGTGAGGTCGCGCACCTGCGCGTAGTGCGCATGCACCTCGGGTGCAGGTTCGGCGGTGTATTCGTCTGTGCACGGCGGATTCCAGGCGGGCGGTTGGGGCGACCCGCTCAACGCCCATGCCGACTGCCGCGCCGCCCCCAACGCGACGTACTGCGCCGGGGGAGGTGCCAGCACCGGCATGCCGAACACCGTCGGCGCTATCTCGCGCAGCGCCCGGGATTGGGCGCCACCGCCGGCCAGCAGAATGCGGCGCGCGACGACGCCGTGCGCCGCAAGATGCGCGACGCCGTCGGCGAGCGAGCACAGCAGTCCTTCCACCGCGGCCCGGGCCAGGTTGGCCGGCGTCGCATTAGACAACCGCAGACCGTGCAGTGCACCAGTTGCGTTGGGCCGATTGGGGGTCCGTTCGCCCTCCAGGTACGGCACCAGTACCAGCCCCGCGCTGCCCGGGGGCGCCGACAGCGCGAGCCGGGACAGCTCGTCGTAATCGACCCGCAGCATCGCGGCGGTCGCATCCAGCACCCGCGCGCCGTTCAGGGTGCACACCAGCGGCAGGTAACGCCCGGCGCCGTCGGCGAACCCGGCGACGAATCCCGCGTCATCGCGGACCGGATCCGCGGTGACGGCGGCCACCACCCCCGATGTCCCGATCGAGACGATCACGTCGCCCTCTTCGGCGCACAGCCCCAGCGCCGCCGCGGCGTTGTCTCCCAGGCCCACACCGAATGCTCTTGTGTCACTGTCGGTTCGGTCCGACGGGCCCAGGACGGTCGGCAATTCGGGTCGCCGGCCGCGCAGGGCCAGTTCCAGCAGATCAAAACGGTAAGCGCCCGTCGCGGCGTCGTAGTAGCCGGTGCCACTGGCGTCGCTGCGGTCGGTGCTCAGCGCCGCGATGTCGGCCTCGCCGCGCAGCCGCCAGGTCAACCAGTCATGCGGCAGACAGACCGCCGCGGTGCGGTCCGCATGGTCTGGCTCGTGATCGGCCAGCCAACGCAATTTCGCCACCGTGATCGCGGCCAACGGCACGACGCCGACGGCCTGTGCCCACCCCCGCGGGCCGCCAAGCTCGCTGACGAGTGCGCGCGCGGCGTCGGCCGATCGCACGTCGTTCCACAGCAGCGCGGGGCGCACCACCTGTCCGGTTTCGTCCAGGCACACCATCCCGTGCTGCTGTGCGCCGACGGCGATCGCGTCGACTCCGTCGAGCCCGCCCGCCTCGCCGATCGCCGCTCGGGCCGCGGATTCCCATGCCGCCGGGTCGATTTCGGTAGCGTGCGGGTGACTTGCGTGTCCCTCGCGGACCACGCGGCCCGTGGCTGCGTCACACACCAGCACCTTGCAGGACTGTGTCGACGAGTCGATGCCGGCGACCAGGGTCATGGTCCGCCGGCCCCGATCAGCGCCCGCAACGTTGCGCGCGCACCGCGCCGGTGCAGCGATTCGAGCGCCCACAGGTAGGCCTCACGGAAGCGCTCCTGGTCGACGAGATCGCCGAATACCGAACGGTTGGCCAGGAATGCGGCCGGGTCCTCGCGTTGTGAGCGGGCGATCGGAACAAGTGTCTCGGCGAGGCGGTCCACCACTTCGATGGGTTGGCCCTGTTCGTCGACGCCCTCGGCGTAGCGTGCCCAGCTCGCGACGATCGCCGCGGACAGCCGCACCGCGCCGCCGGACCGCAAATTATCGCGCACCACGGGCAGCAACCACTTCGGGATGCGGTCCGAGGATTCGGCGCACAGCCTGGCCACGGTGTCGCGGATGGAGGGGTTGGCGAAGCGCGGCAGCAGCCCGGCCCGGAATTCGTCCAGCCCCGGGATGCGCTTAAGCGTGGGCATCGCCTCCGAATTCATATAGCGGGCAAGGAATTCGGCGATCACCGGATCTTGGGCGGCGTCGTGCACGAGCCGGTATCCGGCGAGGTACGCGAAATAGCACAGGCCCTGATGCCCGGCGTTGAGTAGCCGCAACTTCATCGCCTCGTAGGGCGCGACGTCGTCGACGAGTTGCACCCCGGCTTGATCCAGCGGTGGCCGGCCGTCGGAGAAGTCGTCCTCGACAACCCACATGGCGAAGGGCTCCGCGATGACAGGCCAGGCGTCGGCCACACCGAATTCGGAGTCCAGCCGCTCGAGCACGTCGGGAGTGGTCACCGGTGTGATCCGGTCGACCATCGAGTTGGGGAAGGCGGTCTTCTCTCGCATCCATTCCGCGAGTTCGGGATTGATCCGTTCGGCGTGCGACGTGAAGACGCGTCGCGCCACGTCTCCGTTCCCGGCGATGTTGTCGCAGGAGACGATCGTGGGGGAGGGCAGGTCGCGCTGGCGCCGCCGGTCGCAGGCCTCGGCCACCAACCCGAACACCGCGCTCAGCGGTGGCTGGTAACCACCCTCGGTGATGGTGAGCGAGATGATCCGGGTGATCGGATCGGCGAGCAGTTGGATCACGGAGTCGGGATCCTGCGGCGCATAACGGTAGTCGAGGATGGAACCGATGACTCGCGCCTGCCTGGTGCCGTCGGGGTGTTCGAGCATCAGCGTGTAGAGGTGATCCTGGCTGCGCAGCGCGTCGCACATGCGCCGATCGCGCGGCAGCACGCCGACTCCGCAGATACCCCAATCTTGGGCGAGTCCGTCGTTGAGCAACCGGTCGATGTACATGGCCTGGTGCGAGCGGTGAAAACCACCGACACCGAAATGCACTATGCCGATGCCGATCTGGCCGCGGTCATACGTCGGGACCGGGATCTTGAGGCCGGTCAGGTTCCGTGCGTTCAGCTTCACTCGCGTGTCACCTTAGCGCGGACCCGATGGCCGCAGCTAGCTCACCGTCAGGCGTTGGGGCACAGATCGCGCAGGGCGAAGATGACCACGTCTGCGGCCTGGCGACCGTTGATCCCGCCGGTGCCCTGGTCGGCGTCCGAGCGTTGGATCGCCAACCCCTCCAGCTGTTGCGGAGAAGCGCCCCAGGAAAGCTGCTGGCACAGGTCGGCTCCCATCTGCAACAGTTCCGGGTCACCCCCGTTGACGGCGTGGATACCAGCGCTGTGCAGGTCGTTGAGGAAGGTGGCCTGGTCGGCCCGCGCCGGGCCGGCACAGACGACCCCGGCGAGCAGAAGTGGGCCGCTCGCCAGCGCCGCGCCCATGAACCGGCCATGTAGCCTGCGTGCCGCCATCCAACCTTCTCCTTATGTCTGTGCCCGATGCGGATGATGCACTTTGACACAAAAGTGCGAAGACCCGCTGCGCAAACAATTCGGGAGAGTGAACAGTCGGCAAAGAACGCCTGCCAGACGCGCCATGATCTGCGGGCCGGCGCTTGCGGCCAATGCCGAGCGCGCGCCACCCGGCTAAATGTCTGACGTCAGGATGCTTCTAGCTGGGGCACAGATCGCGCATGGCGTAGTCGACGACGTCGTCGGCCTGCGCAGGCGTGAGCCCGCCGGAGCCCTGCCGGTCATCGGAACGCTGCAGCGCCAAACCTTCGAGCTGCGCGGGAGGAGCGCCCCAGGATATTTGCTGACATACGTTCAGGCCCGCCTGTAACAATGCCGCGTCACCCCCGCTGATGGCGTGGATGCCGTTTCTGTGCATGTCGTTGAGGAAACCGGCTGCGTCGGCCTGCGCTGGTCCGGCCCAGACCAGGGCGGCGAGAAGCGGGCCGCCGAATAGGGCTGAACCGATGAACCCGGTGGCGAGACGACGTAGTGACATAGCCCCTTCTCCTCTTTTCGTCAACAGTTGTAATCCCGATGTTAACTTCTACGTAATCTTTTAAGCGATAACTGTTCACTAATAATTTCCTGTGAAGGACCTGCGGAAAATTACAGTCCGTGAGGGCCGAAGTCGGCGTGGCCGGCCGTCCGAGCAAGTCGCCGCTTGCCGTCACGATCGACGGCGGTAGGGTCCCGACGCTGTAATCGCCTGTGGCCAGGCGGAAAGTCGGGCACGAATCGTTCAGTCCGCCTGAGGGCGCAACCGCATTCGCCCAGGTCGATCGTGGTCTGCCGTGGGTGTCGCGATCCGTGACACCGTTGTGACGTCACCATTTGGAAACGGCGCGGTGCGGCGTGGCGCGTGTCGCGCGTCGGCTGCTGACAATTGGCGCGGTCGTGAAAAGCGACCTCGGTACGGCTAGGCGGGCCTGCTGCACCAAATGACTGCGGAAATAGCTGAGCGTGAATTAAAGGAGAGCTGACGCTGATGGCGATCGTCGATCGGTTCAACATCAAAGTCGTTGCCGGCGCTGGGTTGTGCGGAGCTGCTATCGCGTTGAGCCCCGGCGCGGCGGCCGCCCCGCTGATTACGGGCGGCCACGCGTGCATCGAGGGGCAGTCGGGTGAGGTGGCGCCGGCCGCGGGTGGTCCGGTCGCAGGCGCGGGTACCGTGGCCGCGGGTGCGCCGGCGGCCGGGGGCATGTGCGCGGCGCCCATGACGGATATGTCGGGCGTGCCGATGGCTGTGCCGGGGCCGCTCCCGATCGGTGCTCCCTTGCCGATCGTGCCGCCGCTGCCCCTCGCTCCTCCGGTGCCGATCGTGCCGCCGCTGCCGGTAGTGCCGGCCGGTGCGCCGCTGATTGCGCTGGGCGGTCCGGTGGCTGCCGGTGCGCCCTTGGATGCGGCCGCTCCGATCATCGACATGTCCGGGGTGAAGGACGCGCCGAGCGGTCCGGCGCCCACCGGTGGTCCGGTATCCGGCCAGCCGGTTCGCCCCGGTCCCTCGGGCGCGAGCTGAGGCCAGTTCACTTCCTAAACGGGCCGGGCCCGCTGGTGTTACCAGCGGGCCCGTTTCCGTTGTTGGCGGTCGCCCGTGCGCGCCCCGGCGTCCAAGCGCGCCGGTATCACCGGCCATTCAACCGTGAAAACACCGCGTTGCCTTGAAGCTCCGCACCCGGCATGCGCCTGGGTGCGGAGCTTCGTGAAAGGTGAAGGACTAGTCCTGGACGATCACCGGGTCGCCGACGTGGACGTGGTCGTAGTACCACTCGGCGTCGTCGGGGCTCAGGCTGATGCAGCCGTGGCTGACGTTCTCGAGCCCCAGGGAGGGGACGGCCCACGGAGCTGAGTGCACGAACAGGCCGCGGCCGGTGATGCGGACGGCGTAATTGACCGTGAGCAGGTAACCGTTGGGGTCGTCGACAGGGATGCCGACGCTGCTCGAATCCATGGTTACCGCTTGCTCTTTGGACAGCACGGTGTACGAGCCGGCGGGCGTCGGGTATTCCGGCCTACCCATCGAGGCGGGCATCACGCCCTGCTCGCCGAAGTGCGGCCGATGGTGCGGCGCCGGCAGTGACGTCGGCGGTCCCGCCTCGACGCCGTCGATGCTCACGGTGAAGGTGTGCGCCGAGATGCTTGCCACGCCCACCACGGCAGGCCCCGTTTTGATCTCCGCGGACGCGCCACCCACCGTCAACGCAATTGTGCTGTGCGCCGGCCAGTATCGGTCCGGAACCCACTGGACGACCTTGTTGTCGAGCCATTCGAACTTGCCAGTCATGGCGGGCGTTGATTTGACTTCAACGGCCCGCTCGGCCGCCTGCCGGTCGGCTGAGCTGGTAATGGGCGCGGTGAACTTCACCACCACGGGATGAGCCACGCCGACCACCTCGTCTCGCCCCGGCGACACCGACGCGACCGCGAACCCATGCGACTGGGTCGCCGCCGCCAGGCTCACGCCGGCCGGCATTACGACAACACTCGCAGCTGCCCCGATCACCGCAAGAACACACCGAACGTCCGTCCGCATGGCCCCAATTCCTTTTAACTGGCATAGTTGTAATAGGGATGATAAATGGGCGCTGACCTGCGGAAGCGTAAGGGCGCGTTGATATTTGGCCACGCGACGGTCACGATTTGGTCTCGGGGGTTTACCCCGGCGCGGATTGTGGCGCGTCGTGAGCAGGCGGTCGGGAGGGCGGACGAAACGCCAGCCCGACGCGGCGAACTGCAGCGAATCGGGATCGTGTTGTGACCCGCGCGTGACACCCGATGCCGGAGTAGGCCGGCGCCCACCGCGACGGCGACGAATCCGCCCAGCAAATACGGCGGCCGGCTGGCCACCAATATGACCAAACCGGTGGCGCTTGGTGACGGCGGGTCGAATACTGATGGGATGAGTAGGCCCGCGCCGCCCGTGCTGACGGTTCAATCTGACTGGTCACGGCGCAGTTTCGCCGCCGGAAACGATGTCGTCGTCGGAAGTGACCTTCGTGCCGACATGCGCGTCGCCCATCCGCGGATCGCCCGCGCCCACCTGCTGTTGCGTTTCGATAGGGGCAAATGGCTGGCGATTGACAACGGATCCCCGACCGGGATGTTCGTCAATGGTGGCCGGGTGCCCGTCGTCGACATCCGCGACGGCCAAACCATCAACGTCGGAAGCCCCGACGGTCCGCGTTTGAACTTCGTGATCGAACGTCACGACAGGACGGTCGGCCAGTTACCGCCAACGGTGGAGGGGATGCAGGCCCTCGCGCGCCCCGGCGCCCCGGGGCCGTCGCGTCCGGAGCGCGCACCGCAGGCCGGCGGCTTTCCGCCCCGTATCGCCCGACCGCAACCCGCCCCGCCCCGCTACACCCGGCCCGGCCCGCCGCCACTGGCATCGCAGCAGGCCAGCGGCCCGCGCGGGGCCGTCGGCTATCCGAACCCGTCGTCGCCGGGCCGCGGTCCCCAACCGGCACCCCCGCCCGAAGCGCCCGCGCAGGCGCCGGCAAAAGGCCAACCGCTGACCGAGATAGGAGCCGAAGCCCTCGAAGCCGCGGAATTCGACAGCACCAATCTGCGGCGCGCGGTGCAGCGGTCTCGGGCGAAACTCACCGCGCCACCCGCGGGCGCCGTGATCGGTCGCGCCGAAGACAGCGACATCGTCATCTCGGACGTCCTGGCGTCGCGCCAGCACGCCTACTTGGTTCCGGGCCCGACCGGCATGGAGATCCACGACGCGCACAGCATCAACGGGACTTTCGTCAACGGCACCCGGATCTTGTCAGCACCGCTGACCGAGGGCGACGTGGTCACGATCGGCAACGTCGACCTGGTGTTCAACGGCGAGATCCTGCTCCGCCGCGCCCAAGCGGCAACCCGCACCGGCGGGCTGGAGGTGCGCGAGGTCGACTTCGAAATCGACAGCAAACGATTGATCCAGAAAGTCTCGCTGACCGCCAGACCCGGCACGCTGACCGCTCTCATCGGTGGGTCCGGAGCCGGGAAAAGCACGCTGTCGCGGCTGATCGCCGGGGCCACCTGCCCCAGCTCCGGCTCAATCACCTTCGAAGGCCACGACATTCACGCCAGTTTCGCTTCGTTGCGTAGCCGGATCGGGATGGTCCCGCAAGACGACGTCGTGCACCGCCAGCTGACGGTGACCCAGGCGCTGAACTATGCAGCCGAATTGCGGCTACCACCCGACACCAGCAAACAAGACCGCGCACAGGTCGTTGCCCAGGTCATCGAGGAACTCGGGCTGACCAAGCACACCGACACCCGGGTCGACAAGCTGTCCGGTGGACAGCGCAAGCGGGCGTCGGTGGCACTCGAGCTGCTCACCGGACCGTCGCTGCTGATCCTCGACGAGCCGACTTCTGGCCTGGATCCGGCATTGGACCTACAGGTCATGACGATGTTGCGGCAGCTGGCCGACGCCGGTCGCGTGGTCCTGGTGGTGACGCACTCGCTGAGCTATCTCGATCTGTGCGACCAGGTGCTGCTGATGGCGCCCGGCGGCAAGACGGCGTATTGCGGCCCGCCCGGCGAAATCGAAGCGACCATGGGAACCACCAACTGGGCCCAGATTTTCGGCATGGTGGGCGCGGACCCCGACGAAGCCAACCGGCGTTTCCTGGCCCAACTCCAACCACCGCCCGCCGGAGCCGAAGCGGAGAAGCCCGCCGATCTCGGTGCCCCGGCACGCTCTAGCACCCGTCGTCAATTCGCCACGATCGCGCGCCGCCAGATTCGGTTGATCGTCGCCGACCGTGCCTACTTCATCTTTCTGGCGGTGTTGCCGTTTGTGATGGGTGCGCTGTCCCTCACCGTTCCGGGCTCGACGGGCTTTCGTGTCGCAGATCCCGGCGGCGACGGCTCCGATGAGCCCGGCTCGGTGCTGATGTTGCTCACCATGGCCGCCGTCTTCATGGGCACCGCGTTGACGATCCGCGACCTCATCGGCGAGCGTCCCATCTTCCGCCGGGAACAGGCCGTCGGCCTGTCCACCAAGGCGTATCTGCTCGCGAAGATGGCCGTCTTCTTCGTGTTCGCGGTCCTGCAGTCGGCGATCGCGACGACCATCACGATCCTGGGGAAGGGAGCACCGACGCGCCCGGCCCTGCTGCTGGGCAGCGCGACCCTCGAGCTGTACGTCGCCACCGCCGCGATGTGCGTCGCGGCGGCGATGGTCGGCTTGGTCCTGTCCTCCCTGGCCCGCTCCAACGAGCAGATCATGCCCCTGCTCGTGGTGTCTCTCATGCTGCAATTGGTGCTCTGCGGCGGGATGGTCCCGGTCACCAACCGGATCGGTCTCGACCAGATGTCGTGGGTGGTGCCCTCGCGCTGGGGATATGCGGCGCAGGCCTCGACGGTGGACTTGTGGACGATCGAGCCCGGGCCGCTCGCCCCCAAAGACCGCCACTTCAAACACACCGCGGCAACCTGGCTGTTCGATGTGGGCATGCTGGCGTTGTTGACCATCGTGTACGCGGGATTCGTGGGATGGCGCAGCCGGCTGAAGCGCCATTGACCGGCCGCGGCTAGATGAAGTCCAAGGCCTCGACCGTGGCGACGGGGCCTTCGTGGGTGGGCCGGTTCGCGCCACCGATGCAGTAGACGGTGTTGCCCACCGTTGCGACCGCTTCGGCGTGGCGCGGGGTGGGCATGGGAGGCAGGGCGGTCCACGTTCCGTTGGCGATGTCGTACATCTCGGCCACCCCCAACACCCGCGTCGGTTCCTCACCGCCGACCGCCAGAATCCGACCATCGATGAATGCGGCGCCGTAGCTTCCACGAGGGGTTGGCATGTCGACCAATTTGGTCCATGCCCCCGATTGCGGGTCGAACCGTTCAAACGCCGCGGAGTTCTTGTCGGACGACAGGAACCTCCCGCCGACCGCGTACACGTAGGTGCCGTCCGACACCGCGGCCAAATGCTCACGCGGAGTTGGCATGTCGGCGGCATCGTGCCACGAGCTGCCGTCGAAGACCTCGGTCTGCGGGACGAGTTGCTTGGCGTTCTGCCCGCCGACGACGACCAGTTTGTCACCGACCACCGCGGCCGCCAGTGCCGCCCGAGGGTGGGTGAGGCTCGGCAACTCGATCCACTTGCCGCCGCGCAACGCGAACACCTTGGTGGACGCCTGGGTGAGGTCGCTGCTGGCGCCCCCGAGCACCACCACCTCGCCGTGGTAGGTCGCCGCTGCGGCGTGGTGAAGTGGGACGGGCAATGGCGGTTGCGTCTGCCAGGCGCCGGCGCGCGGGTCATAACTTTCGACCGTCGACTGCGCGACTCCGTCGCGCAAGCCGCCCATGATCCAGATCTTGTCGTCGAGCACCGTCCATGCCGTCATCAGCCTCGGCGTCGGCGCGTCCGGCAGGGAACGCCACTGCGCGACCGGCTGGATGCGGCGCGCCGGTAGCTGCAGCGCTTCGGCCGACGAGGTCGCCTGGCCGTCGCCGACCTCACTGGACCCGCCGATCGCGAACACGGCTTGGCCTACCGCGTCGACCGCCATGCCGTGGCGCGCCGTCCCCATGTCCGGCAGGCCGGTCCACGCATTCGTCGTCAGATCGAGCACCGACACGCTCTTCAGGACTTGACCGGCCGACTGTCCCCCGGCGGCGACCAAGCGCCGATCGGCGATTGCGACGCCGAGGTCGCCGCGTGGTTGGGGAAGGTCGGGCAATCGCGTCCAGCTTTTCGCGGCCGGGTCATACGCCTCGACCGTCGCCAGGTCGGTGGTCCCGTTGCTGCCGCCCACCGCGTACACCAGCTTCCCGTCCGATGCCGCGGCCAACATCTGCCGGGGGGTCGGTATCGGGGTACCGAGGGTCCAGGAATTGCCGTCGAAGATCTCGACGGTGTTCAGCAGGGCGCCATTCGCGTCGATGCCGCCCGTGACAACGATGCGGTCTCCTACGACGGCCGCCGCCGCTGCCGCCCGTGGCTGCAAGAGGTGGGGGAGCTCGACCCAGTGGCTGTTGACTACCCGCCAAACCTGGTCGGTGGCAACTTTTTGCGCGCCCGCGGCGCGCCACCCCCCGAGCACGATCGGGTTTCCCCGCCACGTCACCGCCATCGCGTGCTGAACCGGAACCGGAAGGTCGTCGCCGCTTTTCCAGCTGTCGATGATCGGGTCGTACCCCTCGTGGTTGGCTAAAAGTGCGCGGTTGCTTCCCATTCCGCCGAAGATCCAGATCGTCCCATCGGTCTGCGTGGTCGCCGCCGCCTGGCGTGCGATGCGGGCGTTCGTGATCGGCTGCCACTTCACCGTTTGCCCGCTCGGTTGATTCGCGGCGGCTGGATGGTGCCTGTTGGCCTGCGTGAGGAGCACGTAGACGCCGCTGCCCAGCACCAGCACAGCCACCAGGATTCCCACGACGACCAGTGGCGCCGTGACGCGGTTGCGCCTCTTACCCGACGAGCTCAACCACGCCACTGCCCCGGCGGCGGGTCCGCGGCGCGCGACCGGCGGTGGGTCCGCAGAACTCGACGGTGCGATCGCGTCGGTGACGCTGGTGGGTTGGGCGATCGCTTGGGTCGGGTCAGATGTGTTGGGGGCAGCCGGGATTGGCCCGCGCCCGTCGGCGGATGGGCTGCGGTAGGTGGGCTGCGGACCGGAGTGCGGTGGACCGGTCGGCCGCGCCCGTGACGCCGTATTTCTGCGATCGTTGAGCGGGTTGATCAGCGAGGTGGCGCTTTCCGGGTCGGCGCTCCGTTGGTCCGGTTTGGCGATCCGCGGTGGTCTCGGCGCCGGTGCTCCCGTTTTCCCGCCGGGTCCGCCCGGCGCGATGGTCCGCGCCTTGGCGAGACCCGTTGAGCTGCCCACCGTTCGTCCCGAGCCGGCGCCGACGGCGGTGATGGCCATCGCTTCTGGTTTCAAGCCGTTGCGACGCAGGCTCTCCTGCAATCCACGACCTAAATCCGCCGCTGCCGCCGGCCGCTCGGCCGAGTCGAGCGACATCGCCGTCTCGATCGCCGAACACACTGCGTCCGGAATTCCGCTGGGACGCAAGTCCGGAACCCGCGTGCTGTTGATCCGCGTGTAGTGCGCGAGCAGGTCTTCGCCGCCGCGGCGCTCGTAGGGGGCGTTGCCGGCGATGAGCGCATACAGCGTGGCGCCGAGCGAATAGACGTCGCTGCCGACCGTCGCGGGATCACCCGCCATTACCTCGGGCGCAAGGTAATCGATGGTGCCGGAGAACAACCCGGCCGCCGTCTCATATCCGCCGGCGACGTGGGCGGTCCCGAAATCGGTCAATTGCGGTTCGCCGTAGTCGTTGACGAGCACATTCGCGGGCTTGATGTCGCGGTGCAAGGTGCCGCTCAGGTGTGCGGTTTCCAGTGCTCCGCACAGCTTCACGCCGATCCGCACGGCTTCCGGCCAGGCGATGGGCCCCTCTCGCTGCACCCGTAGGGCCAGCGAACCCGCGGGGCAGTACGACATGACGATGTAAGGGCGACCGCTCGCGGTCAGGCCGACTCGCAGGATGTTGACGATGTTCGGATGCCCCGAAAGTCCGCCCATCGCGTAGCCCTCACGGAGAAAACGTTCGCGGCCCGCATCATCGATGAAATTCGGTAGCACCTTGATCGCAACGTTTCGCCCCAGCGCGGTCTCGTGACAGCAATAGACCACTCCGGCGGCGCCGCGCGCGATCTGACGCGCGTTGGCGAATCCGGCAGCGGCTAACTCCGCCACGACCTCGCTCGGTCCCGACGCCGGGGCGCGAGCCTTGGGTTTTTCAGCCATTACCTGGCCCCACTTCCCAGGCGAATATGAATCGGGGTCAAGCGTAGCGAACATCGCGTCGCCGTCTGTACGGTTCGGCCGACGATCATGCGCGGGGAGCGACGTGATGCCCGCCGAACCCGCGCCGGGGCCGTTCTTAGCCGTTCGTCAATGGATGCGCGCGCTGCCGCCGAGGCCGATCTCCAGCACGCTTCCGGTGATGACCCCGGGGTCGGTGACCAGATACAGCACCCCGCGGCTGACGTCCTCGGGTTGCAGCCAGGGTTGCGGTATCGGGTTGGCTTTGGTCATCCGGCGCACCAAGTCGTCGGGGATGTCGTCGTCGCCGGTGGGCTGCACCATCGGTGTCTGGGTGGTGGTCGGGCAGACGACGTTGATCGTGATGCCCTCCTTGGCGACCTCGAGGGCGGCGGACTTCGCCAGACCGATGACACCCCACTTGGTCGCGTTGTACGCGGCGAGCTCGGGAATGCCCATCCGGCCTCCCATCGAGGAGGTCACCACGATCCTTCCGAACCGCTGCTGCCGCATCACCGGTATCGCGGCGCGCAGGACGTGAAACGCGCCGGTCAAGTTCGTGTCGATCAGCTGTTGCCACACCACGTCGCTGACGTCTTCCAGTAGCCCGGTGCTGACGATTCCGGCGTTGGCCACCACGATGTCGAGGCTGCCCATGTCGGCGACGGTCTGCTTGATCGCGGCGTTGACCGCGGCCGCGTCGCGCACGTCCAGCGTGAGAGGAACGCAGCGCCGGCCCAGCTCGTCGACCAGTTTCGCCGTCTCGCGGAGGTCGTCTTCGTTGCCCAGGGGGTAAGTCAGGTCCGTCATCGCCCGCGGGGCATCGGCGACGACGATATCGGCGCCTTCGGCCGCTAATGCCAACGCGTGCGCGCGACCCTGCCCTCGAGCTCCGCCGGTAATCAAGGCCACGCGTCCATCTAAGGCACCCATGGGGCAAAGCTACCAGCGGATACCGGGTCAGACGCTTGCAGGCTGGCTCAGTCGTGTCATGAAAGCGATTGCTGTCGGCTACATTTCGGCGCCCGCGCCAAATCCGAGTGGACCGTCAAGGGGTGGTGACCAGCTCCGCCCGCAACTGCGAGTATTCGTGGAGCCGATGACGGGAATCGAACCCGCGTATTCAGCTTGGGAAGCTATTTCCGGGGTCGAACGGGCTTTCCATATCGCCTGGCAGAGGCCCTACCGGCTAGCTCGAATTTCAGCTAGACGTGCGGTTTAGGTACGTCTAGCGCACGGATGCGGTACGGCGCTTGTACGGCTCCAGTTCGGTCGGGTCGGGGGTAGCAAAGGGGTACTAGGAACCAACCGATTCAAAACGTCTCGGAGCGGCCCGCCGTCGCCAAACCGTCTGGTGATCGCCAGTGCCTGCAGACGGGTCAGTGCGCGGTGTTCGGCGTGGACCCTAACCCCTACCGGGTCGATCGCCGCGTTCAGGCCCGCGGACAACCACGTGCCGTGCACATAGCGTGATTAGAGTAGCTAACTTATGTGCTGCCCCCAATCGCCGGGTCTCCACCACCAGGCACGCCTCAAATTTGTTGAATTCAAGATTCGATGCCAATCGCGGACGCGACTGGCGCACCGGATTGTCCCCAACGATGTACACATCGCTTGAACTTGCGACCACTTCCACACGGGCATTGCTCGTTACGGTCCGGACGTTTGTAAGCCAAGGTGGCTTGCAGTTCGATCGAACTCGCAAGGTCGGCGGTTAGCCCGAGGTCAACGACCACCCAGCGCGCACGAGCGAGGTCTTCATGGAGCAGATGCGTTGCCAAGATGACGGCATCGGCGGCCTTCTGCGCCACGGTTGGTTGAACCCGCTTCGGTGACGAAATAACAAGTTCCAGTGGCCACCGTTCGTATCGATCTACGATATGAGATCGGGCGTTGTCTCCCAACCCCTGCGCTAGCCAGCCGGACAGATGCCGCGCTCGAAGGTCCGGGCGATCAGTGGCGCGACGGTGTGCCGCGGCAGTGCACCGGCCATGGCTTGCTCATTGCCTCGCAGGATTAATCCGTAGAGCGCGTGCCGGATCCAAGTCGGGTTGAGGTCCGGGTCGAACACGCCTTCGCGTTGTCCGCGTGCGATGAGGTTGATCACCAGCTCTTCGTTCGGGGACTGGTCCGGTGGGATGTCGCGGAGCACCGCAGGGTCACCGAAGAGGAAGACCAGTCGTTCACCGATTGAGACGGCCGCGGTGACGAAGCGCCGCATCGCCTCGAGTGCTGGTCCGTCGTCGGTGGCGGCCTCGTCCACCGCTTCAGTGAGCACGCGGATCGAGTCCAGGGTCGCCTCGTAGATCAGCGTCTCGCGGTCCGCGAAGTAACGGTGCAGCGTTGTGCGGCCGACCCCGGCCGCGGTGGCGATCTCCGGCATGGTGGCCGTCCGGTTCGCGGCCAATACAGAAGCCGTCGCCGCGAGGATCGCCGCCCTGGTGCGCGCTTGCACGCCCGAGAGGTGCTTTGTTGAGACAGCCACCATGTGATCCTAATCGTCCAGGAATAGAACACTGGCGTTCCGCTATTGAACGTGTATGTTCGTCTGAACGCGTCTCAACCTGGTTGGCACCAGCAGGGTTGAACCGCCTGACGGCGTCCAACCATCCAGAAGTCGAAGGGTTGACAGGACCCAGCCAAGGCGTCATCGGACTGAAGCAACCCAAGCCACGGAGTTAGGAAACGATTCACATGGCAAGTTCACCACCGGTCGCATTGGTCACTGGCGCCAGCTCGGGCCTCGGCA
The DNA here is from genome assembly GCF_001665875.1 of Mycobacterium sp. 852002-40037_SCH5390672. GTDB lineage: Bacteria > Actinomycetota > Actinomycetes > Mycobacteriales > Mycobacteriaceae > Mycobacterium. The sequence goes on along the minus strand of NZ_LZTA01000114.1, from coordinate 348 downwards.
AGTTCGCCGCCCGCGGCCTGATTGACGCAGGATTTGAGGTAGTAGGTACCAGCCGCGAAACTGTTGGGCCCCGATCCCAGACCCGTGGTGGGCGGGAACGACGGAGCATGACCGAGCGGGCGGATCGCGCATCGAAGACGGCGCGGCATAGCAGGACAGGTAGCCACCCCATAAGCACTCGAAACAATGAGGAGGATCAGGTCATGAGCACCACATGGGACTGCATCGTCGTCGGTGGCGGAGCCGCGGGCTTGAGCGCGGGTCTGGTATTGGGCCGGGCGCGGCGGCGAACGCTGCTGGTCGACGCGGGTCAGCAGAGCAACCTGGCCGCCCACGGCATCGGTGGGT
>NZ_LZTA01000113.1 GCF_001665875.1 Mycobacterium sp. 852002-40037_SCH5390672 | reverse complement strand
CGCGGCGCGGTGAAAGCGGGCATCGACAGCCTGCAACCCGCCCCGAAAACCGCTACGGGAGAAGGCATCTTCACCGCCCTGCACGCGATCGGCGCCACCGCGGTCATCGGCGGCGACAATCCGCCGCCGGCCCGCATCGTGCTGCTCTCCGACGGCGGTGAGAACAAGCCCTCCAATCCCGGCGATCCGCACGACGGCGTCTACACCGCGGCGCGGTTGGCCAAGGACGAAGGCGTGCCGATCTCGACGATCTCGTTCGGCACCCCGTACGGCACGGTGGACTACGAGGGCGCCACCATCCCGGTTCCGGTGGACGACCAGACCCTGCAGAAGATCTGCGAGATCACCGACGGCCAGTCGTTCCACGCCGACAGCCTGGATTCCCTGAAGAACGTGTACTCGACGCTGCAGCGCCAGATCGGCTACGAAACCGTGAAGGGCGACGCGAGCCTGGCCTGGATGCTGCTCGGCGCCTTCGTCATGGCCGGCGCCATCCTGGCCGGTCTCCTGCTGAACCGCAGGCTGCCCGCCTGAGTCCTCAGCTGGGCAGGCGGCGGTTGATCAACAATGCCAGCGCCGTCGCGATCAGGGCGGTCAATACGCCGAGGCGCAGCCACCCGGAGCTGCCCGGCCCTGGCACCGTACGGTAGCCGATCTCGTTCTCGATGGCGTTGTAGCTCTTTTCGAGCTCGCCGAGGTTGGTGGCGGTGTAAGACTGCCCGCCGGACAGCTTGGCGACCATCTTCATCTGGTCGGTCGACACCGGGACGGCGACCCGCTGCCCGTCCATCTCGATCTCGCCGCCCTTGGTCCCGAACGAGATCGTCGAGATCGGCAC
>NZ_LZTA01000112.1 GCF_001665875.1 Mycobacterium sp. 852002-40037_SCH5390672 | reverse complement strand
ACGGGCATGGACACCCGGTGCAGTTGCCCACCTATGCATTTCAGCGGCGCCGGTACTGGCTGGCCGATCACTCAGCAGAAACCGGGGATGTGGCCTGTGTGGGGTTGGTGGGTGCTGAGCATGCGTTGCTGGGTGCTGTGGTGCAGCAGCCCGATACCGGGGGGGTGGTGTTGACCGGGCGGTTATCGCTAAGTGCCCAGCCGTGGTTGGCCGACCATGCGCTGGCCGGGGTGGTGTTGTTCCCTGGGGCGGGGTTTGTGGAGTTAGCCATTCGGGCCGGTGATGAGGTTGGTTGTGCAGTACTGCAGGAGTTGACGTTGACCGCGCCGCTGGCGATACCAGCCGCCGGTGGGGTCCAGGTGCAGGTGGTCGTCAGTGGCGCTGATGAGTCTGATGACCGGGCGGTGTCGGTGTATGCCCGAGAGGATCATGGCGATGCCAAATGGGCACTGCATGCCGAGGGCCTGTTGGGGCAGGGAGTTGAGGGATTATCAACACCGATAACGGATTTGGCGCAATGGCCGCCGGTGGATGCCGGCGCTGTCGATGTGTCGGATGCGTATGCGCGCCTCGCTGAGCGGGGCTATGTGTATGGCGAGGCGTTTCAGGGGCTGCGCGCGATGTGGCGGCGCGGGCAAGAAGTCTTTGCCGACATCGTTATTCCCGACGACAGCAGTCTTGCAGTCGATGGGTTTGGGATTCATCCCATGCTGTTAGACGCCGCGCTTCACGCGATGCTGCTCACCGAGGTCGCCCAGACCAAAGAAATCAGTGTAACCGGCCATACCTCTTCAATGGTGGTGCCGTTTTCCTGGGCGGGGATCTCGTTGCAAGGTGTGGGTGCTGCGCGGGTGCGGGCCCGTCTTGCTCCAGCCGGGCAGGACGCAGTGTCCATTGAATTGGCCGATACCACCGGGGCGCCGGTGTTATCCATCGCCTCGCTCAAGTTGCGCCCGATCACCACCGACCAACTACACAACGCATTGACCACGGCCATAGAC
>NZ_LZTA01000111.1 GCF_001665875.1 Mycobacterium sp. 852002-40037_SCH5390672 | reverse complement strand
GCGTCGAGGACCGAGTCGCTGATCGCGTCACAGATCTTGTCGGGATGTCCCTCAGTCACCGACTCACTGGTAAACAGACGACCCTTTTCGCTCACAATCCCAATCCCTCCTAGTTAATCTGCAAGAGCCGCAAACCACCTCAAGACCCGCGTGATCAATAACCCGGTGGTGAACGACTCGCTCAATAACGCCGGTAGTCCTCGATGCACTGAGAATCCTTCTGCGCGAATTGCAATTCGGTTGTCTCTCCGGCAATCCCGCCTAGATCCGGGCCACGGTGACGATAAGTGGCCCTTGCGCCTCAACCGCTGCACAAACCTGGAACCAGGCACCATACTCAGTCGCATGTCGGGTATGGGTTTATGCCCTCAGTGCGGAACGCGGCCAGAGTTTTAATGCCGTCCATCCGGCCCAGCGTGTGTCACAGTTGCCGCTGTTGATGGACGCGCACCTGACGGCTGCTACCCCCGATGCGTAAGGGGACATGCCACCGTTGCCGCAATGTGCGCGCCACCACGCAACAGCGTTCATAAACGGGTCGGGGCCATAGTCGCTGTGTCCCTTCGCGACGTATAGCGGCCTTTATCAGTGGCGGTGTGCACTGACCAGCCACGCCGGTAGTTGCGCACGACCGTCCTGTCCGATAGTGACATTGCGGTATTCGAAACCTTCGGGCAACACAGTCGGGACGTTGATCCAGGCGCGTGCGGGTTGGATGTCATCCACAACGAGGTGCTCACCGACGATGGAACGCAATTGGCGCTCAGTGAACGGACGCGGGCCGAAATCAGCATCGGGTGGGAATGCCTCGGTGGCGAAGACAAGAGCGAAAAATCGGCCCCCTGGTTTCAGCGCGCGTGCGCTGGATTCAACGTACGCGTGTCTGAGGCCTTCAGGCAGGCAGTGAAACAGCAGACCGTCGATAATGGTGTTGAAGTGCTTTTCATAGCCGGTCGATTTGCTCAGGTCGGCCACGTCGAACTTCACAGGCAGGCCCCGCTGCGCTGCTGCTTGCGTCGCCCGTTCAATGGCGCTGACCGACCGATCCAACCCGACAACCTCATACCCTTTTTCGGCCAACGCCAATGACGTAACTCCCAGGCCGCATCCGGAGTCCAACACGGGTCCCTCAAAAAGGCCTTTACGTTCAAGGTCAGCTAAAGCGGGCTGCAACTCGCCAATATTCCACCCAGGGTTTCCAGGAGCGTATGACGCCTTCCCGTCATACAGTTCATCCCAATCCACAGTGTTTACATTAAAGGTAGGCATGCTGACCGAGTTTAGATAAGTAGCGTCGCTGCCCGCAACACCGTGAGGGCTATTTAATACCGTTGTCACACAATTACTTCCCCCTATCGCCCCTTTCTATCAAGCGCCTCGGAAGAAGCTGATATTTTTCGTAGAGTTTGACATTCTCTAGCCGGAAGAAGACGGGTCGCCAATTCTCTCTTTCTGCCAATTCGCTCCCGAGAACCTGGGCATTCCCGAAGAGCCACCCTATATGGGCGGAGCACCCCAGCGGGCGCGATAAGCTGTGGTGATACCGCCGAGCGTCCGGATGAAGGCACACTCACAGCCGAAGGCTAAGTATGGCGCGGCCGATAGCCGGTCAAACGTCGCAAGTTAAGGGCGGTCGTAGGCAGCGCACGTTCGCAACGAGCCATTCGTTATGGCTGGGATTTTGCTTACATGACGTCCCCGCGCCGCAGAGATCTCAGCCTCGCTAGGAACCAAGAGCACCTACCGTAAGCGATTATCGGCGGCGCAGAAAATGTTTAAGCGTCGCCGTGACTCCGATGAAAAATTGAGTACACATTATGTGGCCGGCACCGGCTGGGAAGAAAGCACCGGCTCCTTACGGTCGCGCGAATGTTTTGATGAGGCTTCTCGGCTAGTTTCGGCGGCCGGCGTGGTGGCTTTGCCGGTCGGGCCGACCGCTCCCCCGGCTAAACCGCACCGCGCTACCAGCCTGGGTGCTAGCGCGGCCCGCCGGGTGACCAGAAAGAGAGCATCTCGGCGAACGTCTGGAACGCCGGTCCCGACACGCCGTAGGTGGCTTCCAGATGGATGCTCAGCGGGAAGCCAAGCTCGACGACGCCATCGATCACGCGTTTGTACAAATCCACCACAAGACGGCGCTTCTCTATCGGTTCGCTGCCGGCTAGCCTCCTGACGAAAGCCTGCTCATTGGCGACGGCGGCATTTCCGGGATCCTGAATTAGCCAATTGATCAGTCCGACACGGGTTTCGAGCTTCGGCACGAAACCGAACGAGAGCAGCACTTCGGGCCGATGGTCGCTGCTCTGGGCGAAGTCGGCCAGGAACCCGACGATCGCGTCGGAATACAACAACTGTGTCATGCCATAGGTGGCACCTCGGTCGCACTTGAAGGTGAACCGGGCCTGCTCCCCCTCGCGTGTCGGGATCAGGATTACGCCGCGGTTGTGCACCAGATCCCTGTAGATCGACAGTGCGTCGGTAGGCGCGACGCCGGAACCCTCGCCGTCATTCATCGTGCGCGGAACGCCGACGAATACCACACCGTCCATGCCGGCTCCGCATAAGTCGCAGAGGCGGTTACTCAGTGACGACTCATCCATGAAGGAGGTGACCTGGGTGCACAGTCCGTGGACCCCGGGCAGCTCCCGTTTGATAATCGACCAGAAGTCGAGCACATCCAGCTTCTGTTGCATCGGGACCGGTCGGTCGTCGTCCTCGGCGATCATGCCCGGGATTGTCACGTGCCGAATCCAACCGTCGAGACCGAAATCGCTGGAATACTGCGCCACTTTGCGTGCTTCCTCGAACGCCCGCTCACGACCGCCTTCCACATTTGGCGGCACCAACTCGAGTGCGACCGTGTTGAGAGTCATACGGCTCCTGTTCGTGCTGAGGACCTGGGCCACAGGCGCGCGCCCACCCGGCTTATGCGCACCACACATCGACGCTGGTGTGCTCGGTGATGGTCCACCGGCTCAGTAGCGGTAGTGGTCGGCCTTGTAGGGGCCGTCGACGTAGACGCCGATGTATTCGGCCTGCTCCTTGGTGAGCTTGGTCAGCTGGCCACCGAGCGCCTCCACGTGGATGCGGGCCACCTTCTCGTCGAGGTGCTTGGGCAGCCGGTAGACCTCGTTGTCGTACTCGTCGTT
>NZ_LZTA01000110.1 GCF_001665875.1 Mycobacterium sp. 852002-40037_SCH5390672 | reverse complement strand
CTCAGCGCCCACCATTGACAGGGATTATTCATGCAGCCGGGGTGCTCGATGATGCAGTGATCACTTCACTGACCCCCGAGCGTATCAATACGGTATTAACAGCCAAGGTGGATGCGGCCTGGAATCTGCACGAGTTGACCCGCGATCTGAATCTAGCAATGTTTGTGGTGTTTTCCTCAGTGGCAGGCACCCTCGGCGCCGCAGGCCAGGCCAGTTACGCGGCGGGCAATGCCTTCTTAGACGGGTTAGCCACCCATCGACGCGCGGCCGGGTTGCCGGCGATGTCGCTGGCATGGGGACTATGGGAACAATCCAGCGCCATGACCAGCCACCTCAGCGGACGCGACCTAGCCCGGATACGCCGCGGTGGGCTAGCCGCACTAACACAGACCCAAGCCATCGAATTGTTTGACACTGCACTCATTATCGATCATCCCACTGTGGTGGCTGCGCGTCTGGACCAGGCCGTGTTGCAGCACAGCACTGAGACGTTGCCGCCGGTGTTTGATGGGCTGATTCGCCGACCCTCGCGCCGACTGGTGGAAAACAGCGCCGCCGCCTCGGCATCGGCGCTGGCCCAACGATTACATGGGCTGACCCCTGACCAACAACACGATCTGCTCGTGGAACTGGTGCGTTCGCATGCAGCGGTGGTGTTGGGCCATCCCAGTCCCAACGACATCGACACCGATCAGGCATTCCAAGATCTCGGGTTTGACTCCTTGACCGCTGTCGAACTGCGTAACAGGCTCAAAACCGCTACCGGACTAGCACTTCCATCGACACTGCTCTTCGACTACCCCACCCCCACCACCCTGGCAAAGTACCTACTTGGGCGATTGCCCGGAAATGGCGAAGTTAGTCCGAACGGAGATCCACAAGAGACCCAAATTCAGCGTCTTATTGCCTCCATTCCAGTTAGGCGCCTTAGAGAAGAGGGGGTTCTTGAGATCTTGCTCGGCATGGTTGACGGCAGTTACCACGCTCACCGTCGCAACAGTGACATCGCTATCTCTGAGATGAACTTGGATGACCTCGTAGACATCGCGCTTGGCGACGAGGACTAAGAAATGACCTACCATGAAGGGCCTTTTGGGTCCAAGGCGCTCAGCGGCATTGAACCTTGGCGATCTTATGAGGTCGAAGCAGTTAGCGAGCGTTGTCATCCCGCAGATATCGCACCGCGACGCATGGCCACGCGGACCAGCGCGATAAACGCGTCATCGGTGCAACTGGTGAACTTCACACACCGCAAACTACGACAAGTCCGCAGCTGCAGTGCGCACTTGTCGTGCTTTGGTCATACCTGGGTTGGAATCGGCGGCACGCACCGACCGTCTAATCACGTTGGTGCACAACAGTTCGCGGGTTGGTTTACACCGTCGTCCGTCCTGGCGCTGAACGGTCTGTCGGCTGTTTATTGCGAGGGGACCCAGCTAGCTTGTGTTCGACAACCCTTCAAGTCGCCTAATGCGCAATCAGCCACGGGCCGCTGGGTCGTCCTACCGTCAGCTACAGGACCCGAAACATTGTCGGGAAACCACGTGGCGACGGTGACATTTAAACTGCTGCACCACTTCTGTCGCTGCTTGCGTGAGCCGTCAAACTTACCAACCGCTGACACGAAGACCCCGCCTTCGCGATTACAAGAGGGTTTCACCCCTGGTCCAATTGACACTGATGGCGATGTTTCCGCAGGTCTTCTGTCGAACCTCAGCGACTGTGGTTGGCACCTGGAAGGAGATAAATGGCCACAACTTCGATCCTAAGCCCGTGTATGAAACACCATCATCAGTGCTGGTCTCGCAGGACTGTTGCCTTTGGAATGGAAAAATCCTGGTCATTAGCGCCTGCCACTTGACTTGAACCGCTTGGCAGCTTAACCCATGCAACCTGTCTATCGGGTAGGTCTGAACCTTCGGACAAGCCCATAGAAAGCAAGAGCATAAGACAAGGAAAGGCCTCGGTGGAATGAACGCTCAACTTACCAAGGCAACCAGGGCCCTGCAGAAGGCGCTATCACGTGTGGAGCTATTGCAGCGCCAAAATCAAGCTTTGATTTCGCGGTCGTATGAGCCGGTGGCGGTGGTGGGGATGGGGTGTCGGTTCCCTGGGGGAGTGGATTCTGCTGAGGCGTTGTGGGAGTTG
>NZ_LZTA01000109.1 GCF_001665875.1 Mycobacterium sp. 852002-40037_SCH5390672 | reverse complement strand
CTGTTTACCAGTGAGTCGGTGACTGAGGGACATCCCGACAAGATCTGTGACGCGATCAGCGACTCGGTCCTCGACGCGCTGTTGGCGCAGGACCCCCGCTCACGTGTCGCCGTCGAGACGCTGGTCACCACCGGGCAGGTGCACGTGGTGGGTGAAGTGACCACGACGGCCAAAGAGGCGTTCGCCGACATCACCAACACGGTGCGCGCGCGGATCCTCGACATCGGTTACGACTCGTCGGACAAGGGCTTCGACGGGAGCACGTGCGGGGTGAACATCGGTATCGGGGCGCAGTCACCCGACATCGCTCAGGGTGTGGACACCGCGCATGAGGCGCGCGTGGAGGGCGCCGCGGATCCGTTGGACTCCCAGGGCGCCGGCGATCAGGGCCTGATGTTCGGTTATGCGATCAACGACACCCCCGAGCGGATGCCGCTGCCGATCGCGCTGGCCCACCGGCTGTCGCGCAAGTTGACCGAGGTCCGCAAGAACGGCACGCTGCCCTACCTGCGCCCGGACGGCAAGACGCAGGTCACCATCGAGTACGAGGACGACGTTCCGGTCCGCCTGGACACCGTGGTGGTCTCCACCCAGCACGCCGAGGGCGTCGACCTGGAGAACACCCTGGATCCCGATATCCGGCAGCACGTGCTCACGACGGTGCTCGAGGAGCTGGCCCACGACACCCTGGACTCGTCGGCGACGCGGGTGCTGGTCAACCCGACCGGCAAGTTCGTTTTGGGTGGGCCGATGGGTGATGCCGGCCTGACCGGCCGCAAGATCATCGTCGACACCTATGGCGGGTGGGCGCGCCACGGTGGTGGGGCGTTCTCGGGTAAGGATCCGTCCAAGGTGGACCGCTCGGCGGCCTACGCGATGCGGTGGGTGGCTAAGAACATCGTCGCTGCCGGGCTGGCCGAGCGGGTCGAGGTGCAGGTGGCTTACGCCATCGGTAAGGCGGCCCCGGTCGGGTTGTTCATCGAGACGTTCGGTACCGCGACGGTCGATCCGGTCAAGATCGAGAAGATCGTGCCCGAGGTGTTTGACCTGCGGCCCGGGGCGATCATCCGTGAC
>NZ_LZTA01000108.1 GCF_001665875.1 Mycobacterium sp. 852002-40037_SCH5390672 | reverse complement strand
GCGGCTTGCCGGTGTTCCACGCCGGGCACTGCGACTGGCAGCGCCCGCACTCGGTACAGGTGGCGAAGTCCAGCATGCCCTTCCAGCTGAAGTCCTCGATCTTGCCGCGGCCGAATTCGGCATCGTCGGGCGGGTTTTCGAAGTCGATCGGCTTGCCGTCGTACTCCAGCGGCAGCAGCGGGCCCAGGCCGTCGGGCAGCCGTTTGAAGATGACGTTGATGGGTGCCGTGAAGATGTGCAGGTGCTTGGAGTGCAGCACGATGATGAGGAACGCCAGCATGACCAAGATGTGCAGCAGCAGTGCAGTCGTTTCGATGATCTCGTTGGCGGGCTCGCCCAGCGGTCGCAGGATGGCGCCGAACAGTTGCGACAGGAAGGCGCCGTTGCCGTAGGGCAGCGTGCCGTTGTTGACGGCGGCTCCGCGCACGAACACGTAGGTGAAGACCACGTTGAAGATCATGAACAGCACCAGCCAGGCACCGCCGGTGTGCGAGCCGTAGAACCGTGACGAGCGGCCGATCTCGCGCGGGCTGCGCATCAAACGGATGACGGAGAAGGTGACGATGCCGAGGAACACGGCGGTCGCGAAGAAGTCCTGCAGGAAGCCCAGCGCGTCCCAGCGCCCGATGATCGGGATGTGGAAGTTGTCCTGGAACAGCAGACCGTAGGCCTCGATATAGACCGTCAGCAGGATGAAGAAGCCCCACATGGTGAAGAAGTGCGCCAGGCCGGGGATCGACCACTTCAACAACTTGCGCTGACCGAAGACCTCGGAGACCTCGGCCCAAACTCGTTTGCCCGGCTCGTCGGTGTGGCCGGGTGCCGGCCTGCCCGCCGTGATCAGTTTGAACAGCCACAGGACACGCCGTGCGGCGAGTGCGGCCACGACCAGCGTCATGCCCATGCCCACGATCAGCCTGATGAGCATCTGCGTTGTCACAGAAGGTCTCCCCAATGCATAGATAAATTCGGCCTGTGCTTATTTGCCTGCTTAAGCCCCGCTCATAGTTACATCTCCGCGGCTTTCAGCGCGAGAAAGGCTGCCCTAACTCGGGAGTTCGCCGGTGCCCCTGGCCTGCTGGTTATACCCACTCACCGATTGTGACGCTGAACGTAGTGATGAGCGCCACCAAATTTCGCTAAATGACCTTTTGCCCCAGCCCTTTGGGGCCCCAGGCGTAATTCGTCTCGTCAACGCCCGAAGGGCGGTTGAAAGATGGGCGGCAGGGGCCGCACGCGCGTGGTCGTCGGCGCCGCGCTGGTGGTCGCCTGCGATGTCGTGGTGGGCGCCGCGGTCGTGGTCGTCGTGCTCGGCGGCGCCGTCGTGGTCGTCGTCGACGGTTCCGGCGCGGGTGTCGTGGTGGTCGCCGGCGCCTCGGTGGACGGTGGCGGCGGTGCCGGGACCACGGTGACGGTGGTGCTGTCGTTCGGTCCGGTGATGGTCACCGTTTGCGATGGTGGCGGTTGGCTGGGTGGCGACGTGGGACTGACCGGCGTGGACTTGCTGAGCAAGAGGTTGATCGCCAGTATCAGGGCCACCAACACGGCTGCGCCCGCTGCGGCCACGCTCAACACCAGCGCCGTGCGTTTGTACCACGGCAGTTTCGGCTGGGAGGCGTAGCGACTGCCGGTCGCATCGTCGAATTCCCTTGCCTCATTGGCGTACTCGCCGGTCGCGTCGCGGCCGGTGTAGGGCACCGGCTCGTCGTTGTCGGCGTCTTGCGACCACGCCAGGGCGTCGTCCACATCGGTGGCCTGAGCGGCCCATGCGGCCTGGGTCATGTCGAGCCCGGCGGTGCCCACCACTTCCGTCGGTGTTTCCACGGCGGCGGCAGCGGCAGTGGGAGCCACCCCCGACGCGTAGTGCGGGCCGAGCACCGCCGCGCCCAGGGCGGCGCTGAGCGAAGGCTGCGCGGTGCTGTGCACCGGCACCCCGAAACGCTGCGACAAGCGGGCTGTGAGCAGGGGGATGTTCGCGCCACCGCCGGCAATCGCTAGGGCACCCAGCCTGTTGTTCGGAATTCCGTTGCGGCGCAACGACTCTTCGACCGATGTGAGGAATCGGTCCAGCGGTGCGGAGAGCAGTTGCTCGAATTCGGTGCGGGACAGCTGGGCGCCCTCACCGGGCGCCCCGGCGATGGTGCTCACCGCGGCCGTCGACAGTTGCTCCTTGGCGCGTCGGCACGCGGCGAGCAGGCGGGCCTGCGCCCCGATCCGCGCGGTGCCGCCAAGCATCCCGGTACTGACGTCGGAGGCCAGCAGGTGATCGAGGATGAGTTGATCGAGCGCGTCGCCGGCGAAATCGGTGTACCGCGCGGCCGGCCCGATGGGCGCGAAGCCGGCCTTGGCGTCCATCAACGTCACGGTGGTACCGCCGGCGCCGAAGTCGCACAGCGCAATAACGCCGTCGGCCGCGAATCCCGGCGTGCCGCGCAGCGCCGCGAGCGCGGCCGTGGCGTCGGAAACCAGCATCGGCGCCACTCCGCCGCGCGCCAGATCCGACTGCGCGAAGAACTCCTCCCGCAGCGCCGTGAACTGGGGGTCGGACCAATAGGCGGGCACCGCGATGGTGATCGGTGTCCCGTAGCCGACCGCGCGGGCCATGGCTTCGATCGCCTCGACCGTCAGCGCCGTACCGAGGTATTTGGTGCCGTCGGCCGCCAGCAATGGTGCCCGGTCGCCGACGCGTTCGACGAACCCCCGCAGCACCTGGCCGGGTTCGGTCAGGTTCGGGTTTTCTTCCGGCAGGCCGACTTCGGTGGGCCGCTGTTCGAACAGGGTCAGCACAGAGCTGCGGGTGATCGGAGCGCTGCCCGCGCGGGCCGCTACCAGGTTGGCCACTCCGATCGATAGCCCGAGCGCCTCGCTCATGTCCCGCACCCCTGTGTCAGTTGTCCCGTTGCTGTCGTCCGGTGGTCCTCACCGTAGCGGCCGTGGATTGCAGCGAGTGTAGGGCTTCACCGGCGCGATTCGATGGAAGCGTGATCGGGTTGCCACCGACTCGCTAACGCAGGCCCGGCGGCACCGTGACCGCGGTCGGCACCCCCGGGATGGTGATCACCGACGGCAGCTGCGGCAAATGGTGGTGATGCGACGGCTGCTGCGTCTGTCCTCCGGTGGGCTGCTGCTGCTGCGGTGGCTGCTGTGCCGGCGGCTGTTCCGCGCTACTGCTGGGCGAGGACGTGGTGGTGGTCGTGGTGGTCGTTGGTGTCGTCGTTGTGGTGGCGGGCGTCGTGCTCGTCGTCGTTTTGGGGACGTGGTTCACGGTTTCTCCGTGGATGAGCTCGATGATGCCGAAGACGATCAACGCGATCAGGATGACGACGGAGACCAGCCAGGCGATGAGCATCCCGCGCTTGCGATACCAGGGAGTCGGCTCGGGTTCCTGGTCAAACGGGTCGACGTCGTCGGAATGCTCGAACCCCTCGGGTGGGTACGGCGACGGACCGGGTGGCGGAATCTCGCCGGTCGGCGGCTGTTCGCTCACGCCGAAGTCGCCATGCTGCGTCGGCTGGTTGTGGAAGTCGTCGCGTGGGCCATTGGATGCCACGGCACCGATGGTACTGACCGCGTCTGCCATTCTGCTGATCCCAGTCCGGGGCGCCGCAGCTGTGCGGTGAAGAACATGGGCCGACGACCCGCCTTGGTGGTTAGGTCGAGGTCGTGGATTCCCTGGTGAAGTTGTTTCGAGATACGGGCGCGGTGCGGATATTGGTTTCCGTGGCCGTCGGAGTCGCCGTCGCTCTCGTGGTGGGCAACACGGCCGGTTGGCGTTTCGCGCTGGCCGGCTGGATTGTCACCGCTGGAATGTATGTCGTGTGGACGCAGCTCATCCTGCTCGGCATGGATGCCGAGCAGACCTGCAGGTGGGCAACGCGGGAGGACCCCACCCGGTGGATCGCCGACGCGGTCATCCTGTCGGCGAGCGTCGCGAGCCTGGGCGGTGTCGGCTACGTGGTGGCCGCAGGTTCCCGCGCGGGTCACGAAGCCCTGGCGGCTGCCATCTTCGGCATCTTGACCGTCGCGGCGTCCTGGGTTGCCGTGCACACGCTGTACACCGTGCACTACGCGCGGCTCTACTACTCGGACGAACCGGGCGGCATCAACTTCCACGACCCCGAGCCGCCCCGGTTTCGGGATTTCGCCTATCTCGCCTTCACCGTCGGCATGACCTACCAGGTGTCAGACACCGAGATCGGATTGACCTCGATCAGGGCGACGGTGTTGCGCCATGCGCTGCTGTCCTACCTGCTCGGGGCGGTTGTCCTGGCGGTGACGATCAACTTGATCGCGGGGCTTGGCTCCAAGATCTGACCGACGCGGTCACACGCCGGCCGTTGAGCGGCCTCGGAGAATCCGTTCGATGCGATCAAGAAGCTCGCTCGGATTGTCGTGCGCGCCGTCTTTCCAGGCCACGAGCGCGTTGACCAAGTTGATCGGTTGAACACTTAGATACAGCCCGAGCATCACCGTCGCAGTCGTCTCGCTGCTGACATCGGCGGGCTGGTAGGCGATTTCGACCTGCAACCGTTCGGTACCAGCCGCCGCGTTCGGGACGAGCTTGGGCTCGATCGACCGGACATACTCACGCCGGATGTCGGTCAACTCACTGCCGCGCTCTGCTATTCGTACGGTCAATGACGACGGTGTGATACGGAGAAGTGATCGCCGCCAAATCCAAACGGCGACTACCACCAACAAGGCGAAGATGGCGAACAGAATGATCCCGCAGTACCGCAGCCACGCCGGTGGATGGCCGGGAGCGGATCCCGCGGCGAACGCGACGACACCCATCAGCGGAAGAAAAATACCGAAAATGTACGTGTTTCCCTCGTACCAAGGAATGTAGCGGCAAACAATCGTGTCCCCGGTCCGACTGACCCCAGCGCCAAAAATCCGGCGGCCGCTTCCATAAATGATGCCCACACCGCACGCAGCAACGCCGAGCGACAGGTACCAAGCCGATCCGATCAGCACATTGATGCCCGCCAACAGGCACAGGGCCGCACCGAAGGCGTAGCGCAGCACGCGCCCCCAACGGCCTTTCACCCCACTACCGGTCATGGTCACCGTCACGTGTTGCGATGACCGGGGCGCGGGTGTGACCGGCGGACGCTGGATTTGCCGTCGGACCCGGTCGTGCCGTCAACCAGATACCTGCGCGGTCCACCGGTGAATCGTGTAGCGCAGTTACTGTCAGTTGCGCGATTAGCGTCTCCTGTTCAGCCGTGATGATCCTCGATTGTGACGCGCTGTCGACGGTGCCGAGTTCATGTGCGATCTGCATTGCGAGCAACGCGGCGACCCCGGGGCCCTCGGTGGCTGCGGCCAGTTCACGGTGCAGCTCACTACAGCCCGGCACCGACTGCAACTGCTGTTCGACCAGCATCGCGAACACCTCGCCGGCATCCAACCGGGCTTCGACACGGTGCATCGTCAACACCGCATTCGCGCAGAACACGTCGATGCACGGATCGATGCGACAGGCCCACACACGGGCGCCGACAGCAGAGTCGAATGGTTCCCAGCCCGGCGGCACCCCCACCTCAACGACAAAACCGGCGAACCGATCGACCGGGGACACAGCAACACTGCGCGTGTCTACGAACTCATCGAATCGCATCGCCGTCGCCCTATCCGAATCCGAAGACCGATTCCACACCGTGCACCGCACTGCCGATTGCATCCGAGACCGGCTGCCATGCCATTGCGACTCCCTTCGAGGCCACGTAACTGGCAACACCCCCGATAGCGGCGCCGGCCACCAGGCCGACTGCGGTCCCCGCCCCAGGAACGATCGAACCGATTGCTGCACCCAACTCCGAGCCAGCCACCGCGCCGCCGACCCAACCCCCCACGGCGAGACCGGCGGCGACACCTGCACCCTCTCGGGTGACGGCCTCTGGCACCGAGTTGCCGTCATGAATGTCGGACATGACGGCCGGTATTGCGCCGGCCGCAGCAACCACCCCGCCGACGCGGGAGAATCCCTTGATTTCGACTCCGCCGATCTTTGGATCCTCCAGCCACTTCAATAAGCCCGGATCAGCCTTTCCGGGACCCGTCCCGGGAGACTCGGCGATCAAGTTGGTCGTCGCCTGACGCACACCGTCGGCGGTACCACCGGCCACCGTTCCCGCCGCCCCGATCAGCACATCCCCCTTCGTCGGCGTCAACCCGGGGCCCCCGCCAGACTGGTCGGCGGGTGCCGGACCGGATGCGGCCGGTGCCGGGCCCGCCGGGCCGGGTCCCGCCTGGGGGCCGACTGTGTCATATCCGTCTGCGTGCAACGTTCCCAATGCGTCCTGAAACGACTTGGAGTAACCGTCGCGTGTCGCCTGCAGCTGGCCCAGCGCCGATTTGGTGGCGCCAATGGCATCGTCTTCACACTTGGCGATGAACGCCTCGAGCGCATCGATGTCGGCCGCGCTGAGGTCGTCGTCGTCCTCCATTTCGTCGGCTTCGCCGATCAGCTCATCGAGCTCCTGCAGCCTTGCTTCCAGCGACGCGATCTGTCCGGTGCCGGATTTTTGCGCCTCGGCCAACGACGCGGCGATGCCCTCCAGGTCCGCGCCGATCTTGGGCAGCTGCAAGGACTGCGTCCCTAAGGCTTTCGTCACCCGCTCTACTTCGTCGGAGCCGGTGATCGGGTGATCGCCATCCGGGTGATTCCAGGCAGCTTCGAAGCGGCTGCGGGCTTGCTCAAACGCATCGTTGGCCTCTTTCGTGCATCGGCCCGCTTTGTGAAAGGACTCCGCGAGGTTGGAAATCAGCATCGGGCTACCTGCCTGCAGGCTGGCATTGATTGCCCAGGGGTCGCCACCGGCTGCGCCGATCAGCGCCGGGATGCTGAGATATTGCAGTTGCATGGCGTCGTCAGCTGCTCACCCGACCGCTGAGAAATCCAGTTCTGGGCATGGCTAGCAATGCGGGTGACGCCTTGGCGGCCAAGGACCGCGGCAAACCGGCACCGGCAAGCATCGCCACCCCTTCCGAGCTCATCGGCAAGATTACTGACGCAGGCTTGGTAATCAATTCACCGCGCGCTGGGCCGGCAACGCCGGCTATCCCGGGCAAGCTGTCCTCATGGAGCGGGTGTTGCTGACCGTGGGGCACGGGGCGGCCGGCCGGGAGCGGCTATCGGAGCTGCTTGCCGAAGCGGGAGTTGCGCTGGTGGTGGATGTGCGGCGATACCCGGCCAGCCGGACCAATCCGGACGTGCGGCGTGAGGCCCTGGAATGGTGGCTGCCGCAACGGGGCATCGACTATCGGTGGGAGCCGCGCCTCGGCGGGCGGCGGCATATCGCGGCCGGAGAACCGGAGCCGGACAGCTGGTGGACGGTGGCCGCGTTCCGTGCGTACGCCGCGTACACCCGGACGCCGGAGTTCGATGCGGCGCTGGACGAGGTCCTGGCCGATGCGGGCCGGCGCACCACGGCGGTGATGTGCAGCGAGAGCGTCTGGTGGCGCTGCCACCGGCGGCTGATCGCCGACGTGGCGGCGCTCGGCCGCGGGGTGCCCGTGCGGCACCTCATGCCGGACGGCCGGGTCAGCCCGCACCGCCCCGCGGAGGGTGCTCGTCGCCGCCCCGACGGTCACCTGGTCTGGGACGGCTGACTCGGCTTTCGGGCCCTACTAAAACGTGTTGACCTTGTCGACGCTGACGAACATGCCGTGCTTGGTCGCCTCGTTGGTGAAGCGGGTGCCGTCCTCTTTGGCGATGATCGTCCAGCCCTGGGCGAGGTAGGTCTGGTAGTCGATCTTGACGGTCGGGATGGCTCCCAGGTTGCCCAGCACCCATTGCACCTTGCCGCCGGTGTTGATGCTGACGCCGTTGGCGTGCTCACCGTCCTGCAGCGGGGAGTTGGTGAACGGCGCCTCACAGCCGACGGTGTCCTTGTTGATCTGGCAGCGCGTCACGCCGGATTTGGTCTCGATGAAGACGTAACCGTTCTGGTCGGGCGGCAGCGGGATGGCGCCGGCCGGGTTGGTCGGGGTCATCGGGGCGGTCGACGGGCCCGGGGCTGCGGTGGCCGACGGGGGCGTGGACCTGGGCGTGGGGAAAGACGGTTCGGTGGGTCCCGCTCCGGGCGAGGCCACCGGCCGGCCCCCGATGATGGAGCTGCAGCCGGACACCAGCTCCGACCCGGCCAGCAAGGCTACGAGCAGCAGCGAACCACCGGCCAGGCTTCGCCGCGCATTCTTTGAAAACTGCACCCGCCGCTCCCCAGACGATTCATATAGCGGCACTCAGGTTACGCACTGCGACGCGAAAGTCGCTGCCCCGGCGCAGGTATCGATGCAGACCCGATGGCGCGGGTTTATCACCGCGTGACCGACGCGCCTCGCACGATCTGTTCGGAGCCGCTACAGCCCCAACAGCTTTTCGGCGTTGCGGTGGCTGATGCGGGCCCGCTCGTCGTCGCTCAGCGGCAAGCTGTCGAGGAAGGCGCGGGCGGCGATCATCGACCCGAAGGGATAGTCGGCGGAGAAGGCCACGCGGTCGATGCCTACCTGTGCGACCAGGTTCGCGTACGTCGCGTGGTCGTTGAAGTTGGCGAACGTGTAGTGAAAGTTCTCCCGAAGGTAGGAGCTGACGGGGCGTTGCAGACCGGTCAGTTCCGGTGTCAGCGTGGCGTCGAAGCGCGGCAGCATGAACGACGTCGCCTCACCCATGTGCCCGATGATCATCTGCAACGAGGGGTGCCGGTCGAACACGCCGCCGAGGATCATGCGCAGCACGTGGGTGGCGGTGTTGATGTGCCACCCCCAGCCCACCGTGGCCAGCGCGAAGGTGACGGGCTCGGCGAAGCCGGCGTAGCTGGATTCGATGACGCCCGCCGGCGGGATGGTCGGATGCAGGTAGATCGGCGCCTGCAGGGCGGCCGCACGGTCCAGGACGGGCTCGAAGAACGCGTCGTCCAGGTAGCGGCCGCGGCTGTGGCCGTTGATCACCGCGCCGGGAAACCCGAGCTGGCGCACGGCCCGTTCGAGTTCCTCGGCCGCGTCGTCGGGGGCGCTGATGGGAACGGTGGCAAAGCCCGCCAGGCGGTCCGGGTATCGCTGCACCGCCGCCGCCAGCTGGTCGTTGCAATCACGGGCCAGCCGAACCGCCTCGTCTGGATCCAGCTGCTCCACCCCGGGCGCCGCCAGCGACAGCACGGCGAGGTCCACCCCGGCCTCGTCCATCGCGGCGATGCGGCCGTCGCCCAGGTCGCCGGCCGGTTCCACGATGCCGGGCCGTGACGCCAGCCAGGTGCCCGGGCCACGCAGGAATCCTGTTGTGGCGTAATGCTCTTCGAGGGCGATGACACGCATCTGAGCTATCCTTCGAGGACTCGGGCGGCCGCGCTCCAGTAGGGCAGCTCGTCGCGGTCGGCGGCCAGGCGGATGGTTTTGGTGTAGCCGTATTCGGCCAGCGTCTCCTGGGCGTGCTCGCGGCCGAATCCGCTGTGGTCCACCCCGCCGAATCCACTGCCGATGGCCACCCGGGCGTAGTTGTTGACGAAGACGGCCCCGGCCCGGATCTGCCGGCTCACCCGCAGCGCCCGGTCGCTGTCGGCGGTGAACACCGCGGCGACCAGTCCGTACTGCGTGCCGTTGGCGATGCGCACCGCCTCGGCCTCATCGGTGAACCGGATCAGGACGACCACCGGCCCGAAGATCTCTTCCTGGGCCACCCGCATGCCCGGTGTGACGCCGCTCAGCACGGTCGGTGCGACGTAGAAGCCGTCCGCGAGCCGGGGATCCTGCGGAAGCGGCGCCTGGGCGGCGATGCGGGCGCCTTCGCCCACGCCGATGTCGAGATAGTCCACAACCTGCCGCTGCTGTGCCCGGGTGACCAGCGGGCCCACGTCGGTGGCGGGGTCGGCGCCGTCGCCCACCCGTAGCCGGCGCACCGCGGCGCACAGCTTCTCTTCGAACTGCGTATAGATGCTGTCCTGCACCAGGATTCGCGACGACGCGGTACACGCCTCACCCTGGTTGAAGAAGCCGCCGTCGACGGCGGCCAACAGCGCCTCGTGCAGGTTGGCGTCGTCGAACACCAGCAGCGGGTTCTTGCCGCCCAACTCCATCAGCGCCGGCGTCAGGTTGGCGGCCGCGGTCCGCAGCACGGCCGACCCGGTGCGCGGCGATCCGGTGAAGGAGACCTTGCCCACCAGGCGATGTCCGGCCAGCGCGGCGCCCACCTCGCCGCCGCCCGCCACGGCATGCACCACCGGGTCGGGCAGCACCGACTGGATCAGTTCGACCAGTCGCAGCACCACCGACGGCGTCTGCTCCGGGGGTTTGAGGACGACGGCGTTGCCCACGGCCAGCGCGGGCGCGATCTTCCCGGCGGTGTGGATGGGCGGCCAGTTGAAGGGCACGATGCCGGCGATCACGCCGTACGGCTCCAGCGTGGTCACGTCGAAAACCGGGCCGTAGTCGCGCGCCTGGCTCGGCAGCACCTCGACCATGGCGCCGAAGTATTCGAAGATCCCGATCGCGGCTTCCACGTCGAAATTGCGCGCCTGGGTAATCGGCTTGCCCATCTCGCGCGACTCGAGGGCGGCGATCTCGTCGGCGTGCGCCCGGATGACGTCGGCGATCTGCCGCAGGTAGCGGCCACGCTGGCGGGCGGGGCGCCGCTTCCAGTTCAGGTGCGCGGCGTGCGCCGCCCGCACGGCCTGGTCCACCTCGGCGGTCCCGGCCCCCTGAACGACGGTGACGATCCGGCCGGTGGCGGGGTTCTCCACGACGAACCGGTCGTCGGTGGACGCCGACGACCAGGGCGTGCTGATGGTGGTGGGGGTTTGCTGATCCATGGGCATGGTCACGGTATGCCCGGCGCAGTGATCAGCGCCAACGATATCTTCTGATGATCGCCATCACTATCAGTGATAATCGCTGGTATGGAGCTACGCCATCTCGAGTACTTCCTGGCCGTCGCGGACAGTCGCAGCTTCACCGGGGCGGCCCAGCGACTGCACGTCGTGCAGTCCGGGGTGTCGGCCACGATCAAGGCGCTCGAGCGCGAACTGGGCACCGAGTTGTTCATCCGAGGCCCGGCCGGCGTGGCGCTGAGCCCCGCCGGAGAAGCGCTGCGACCGCACGCCCGGACCACCCTCGACGCCGTCCGCGCGGCCAAGGACGCGGTGGGCGCCGCCCGGGGCACCGTCCGCGGCACCGTCACGGTGGGGACGTTGACGTCGGTCAGCGTCATCGACGTACCGACAGTGCTGGCCGAACTGCGGGCCCGTCATCCAGAAGTCGTGGTGCATCTGCGCGCGGCCAGCGCCGGGTCGGCGGGTCTGGCCGACCAACTGCGCGACGGGGATCTCGATGTCGCCTTCCTGGTTTTCACCGGACCGCCCCCGGCTGACCTGCACGCCCGGCTGGTCGCCTCGGTTCCCCTGCGGCTGGTCGTCCCCACGGATCACCCATTGGCCCGGCGCACGGCGGTTTCCCTGGGCGAGCTGGCGGGCATGTCCTTCGTCGACGGGCCGCCGGGATACGGCAATCGCGCCGTGGTTGACAACGCGTTCGCCGCCGCGGGTGTCGAGCGCACGGTCGCGGTGGAGGTCGCCGACATCGGCACGGCGGCGATCTGTATCCGCAAGGGGCTGGGAATCGGTTTTCTGAGCTGGTCCATCCTCGAGGGCATCGACAGCTCGGGCTTGGTCAGCGTCCCGATCACCGGGCATGACCTGCAGTGGCGGCTCTACGTCGCGACCTCGGCGACGCGGCGGCCCAGCGCGGCCACCCGTGCGCTGCTCGCGCTGATAGAAGAAGTCGCCGGCGACGCCACGAATATTTCGGCACCCCGGGAACAAGGCGGGACCAACCGCCGTTAACATGAACGATAAGTTGAGCGAACCACACTCAATACTGGGTTGACAGCCCACCGCCCGCAGGGGCAGGCTTGAGCGGGGTTCACTCAGCATAGTGGCACCAAACAGGCTCTACATATTCAGGAGGAATCACTATGGCTCGTGCGGTCGGTATCGACCTCGGGACCACCAACTCCGTCGTCGCGGTTCTCGAGGGCGGTGACCCAGTCGTCGTCGCCAACTCCGAGGGCTCGCGGACCACGCCGTCCATCGTCGCCTTCGCGCGCAACGGAGAGGTGCTCGTCGGCCAGCCCGCCAAGAACCAGGCGGTCACCAACGTCGACCGCACCATCCGTTCGGTGAAGCGGCACATGGGCACCGACTGGTCCATCGAGATCGACGACAAGAAATACACCGCTCAGGAGATCAGCGCCCGCGTGCTGATGAAACTGAAGCGCGACGCCGAGGCGTATCTGGGCGAGGACGTCACCGACGCGGTCGTCACCGTGCCGGCGTACTTCAACGACGCCCAGCGTCAGGCGACCAAGGAAGCCGGCCAGATCGCCGGCTTGAACGTGCTGCGCATCGTCAACGAGCCGACCGCGGCAGCGCTGGCCTACGGCCTGGACAAGGGCGAGAAGGAACAGACCATCCTGGTCTTCGACCTCGGTGGCGGTACGTTCGACGTCTCGCTGCTCGAGATCGGCGAGGGTGTGGTCGAGGTCCGCGCCACCAGTGGTGACAACCACCTCGGTGGGGACGACTGGGATGACCGCGTCGTCGAGTGGCTGGTCGACAAGTTCAAGGGCACCAGCGGAATCGACCTGACCAAGGACAAGATGGCGATGCAGCGGCTGCGTGAGGCCGCGGAGAAGGCCAAGATCGAGCTCTCGAGTTCGCAGAGCACCTCGATCAACCTGCCTTACATCACCGTCGACGCGGACAAGAACCCGCTGTTCCTCGACGAGCAGCTGACCCGCGCCGAATTCCAGCGCATCACACAGGATCTGCTGGACCGCACCCGCAAGCCCTTCCAGTCCGTGATCAAGGACGCCGGTATCTCGGTCTCCGAGATCGACCACGTGGTCCTGGTGGGTGGTTCCACCCGGATGCCCGCGGTGTCGGAACTGGTCAAGGAGATGACCGGTGGCAAGGAGCCCAACAAGGGCGTCAACCCGGACGAGGTGGTGGCCGTTGGCGCGGCGCTGCAGGCGGGTGTCCTCAAGGGTGAGGTGAAAGATGTTCTGCTGCTTGATGTTACGCCGCTGAGCTTGGGCATTGAGACCAAGGGTGGCGTGATGACCAAGCTCATCGAACGCAACACCACGATCCCCACCAAGCGGTCGGAGACCTTCACCACTGCCGACGACAATCAGCCGTCGGTGCAGATCCAGGTCTATCAGGGTGAGCGCGAAATCGCTTCGCACAACAAGCTGCTCGGTTCTTTCGAGCTGACCGGCATCCCGCCGGCTCCGCGCGGCGTCCCGCAGATCGAGGTCACTTTCGACATCGACGCCAACGGCATCGTGCACGTCACGGCCAAGGACAAGGGCACCGGCAAGGAGAACACGATCAAAATCCAGGAGGGCTCCGGCCTGTCCAAGGAGGAGATCGACCGGATGATCAAGGACGCCGAGGCGCACGCCGAGGAGGACCGTCAGCGTCGTGAAGAGGCCGACGTCCGCAACCAGGCCGAATCGCTGGTCTACCAGACGGAGAAGTTCGTCAAGGAGCAGCGCGAAGCCGAGGGCGGCTCGAAGGTTCCCGAGGACACGCTGTCCAAGGTCGACACCGCGATCGCCGAGGCCAAGACGGCCTTGGGCGGCACCGACATCGCCGCGATCAAGGCGGCGATGGAGAAGCTGGGCCAGGAGTCCCAGGCGCTCGGACAGGCGATCTACGAGGCCACCCAGGCCGCCGGCGAGCAGGCCGGTGGCGGCGCGGCCGGCGGCACGTCTGCGTCAGCGGGCTCCGCTGACGACGTCGTGGACGCGGAGGTGGTCGACGATGACCGGGAGTCCAAGTGACGGAAAGCAATCCACAGGAACAGGTGACAGTCACCGACAAGCGGCGAATCGATCCTGAGACCGGTGAAGTGCGGCAGGTCCCTCCCGGCGACACGCCGGGAGGGGCGCCGGCCGACGAGACGGCGGGCCAGGCCGAGGGCAAAGTCGCCGAGCTCACCGCCGATCTGCAACGGGTGCAGGCCGACTTCGCCAACTATCGCAAGCGGGCGCTGCGCGACCAGCAGGCCGCGGCGGACCGGGCCAAGGCCGCCGTCGTCAACCAATTGCTGGGCGTGCTGGACGATCTCGATCGGGCCCGCAAGCACGGCGATCTGGAGTCCGGACCGCTGAAGTCGGTGGCCGACAAGCTGGAAGGCGCGCTGACCGGCCTCGGCCTGACCGCATTCGGTGAGGAGGGCGAGGACTTCGACCCGGTGCTGCACGAAGCCGTCCAGCACGAAGGCGATGGGTCCCGGCCGGTGATAGGCACTGTCATGCGGCAGGGCTACAAGTTGGGCGACCAGGTGCTGCGCCACGCCCTGGTTGGCGTCGTCGACACGGTCGTCGACGAGGGCGATGCAGCGGTCGCTGCCGGCGAGTCCACCGCGGCGACTGGGGACACCGAGCCGGCCGAATCGGACGATAACGCCAGCGCATCCGGTGACTAGACCACACAATCAGCACATTGGAAGAGAGACCAAAAGAAAGTGGTGAGGGGGTGACGCGACATGGCCCAGCGTGAATGGGTCGAAAAGGACTTCTACAAGGAGCTGGGCGTCTCCTCTGACGCCAGTCCCGAAGAGATCAAACGCGCCTATCGCAAGTTGGCGCGCGATCTGCACCCCGACGCCAACCCCGACAACCCCGCCGCCGGCGAACGATTCAAGGCGGTCTCGGAAGCGCACAACGTTTTGTCGGATCCGGCCAAGCGCAAGGAATACGACGAAACCCGAAGGCTGTTCGCCGGCGGTGGGTTTGGCGGGCGCCGGTTCGACACCGGCGGGTTCGGGGGCTTCAACGTCGGCGGTGACGGTGCCGAGTTCAATCTCAACGATCTGTTCGATGCCGCCGGCCGAAGTGGCGGCACCAACATCGGCGACTTGTTCGGTGGCTTGTTCGGGCGCGGTTCGGCTGCGCGTCCCAGCCGGCCGCGACGCGGCAACGACCTCGAGACCGAAACCCAGCTGGATTTCGTCGAGGCCGCCAAGGGCGTGGCGATGCCGCTGCGGCTGACCAGCCCGGCGCCGTGCACCAACTGCCATGGCAGCGGCGCGCGGCCGGGCACCAGCCCGAAGGTGTGTCCCACCTGCAACGGTTCCGGCGTGATCAACCGCAACCAGGGTGCGTTCGGTTTCTCCGAACCCTGCACCGATTGCCGGGGCAGCGGCTCGATCATCGAGCACCCCTGCGACGAGTGCAAGGGCACCGGCGTCACCACCCGTACCCGCACCATCAACGTGCGGATTCCACCGGGCGTCGAGGACGGACAGCGTATCCGGCTGCCCGGCCAGGGCGAGGCGGGGTTGCGCGGTGCGCCGTCGGGTGACCTGTATGTGACGGTGCACGTGCGGCCGGACAAGGTGTTCGGGCGCGACGGTGACGACCTCACCGTGACCGTTCCGGTCAGCTTCACCGAATTGGCCTTGGGCTCAACGATTTCGGTGCCCACGCTGGATGGCAAGGTCGGTGTCCGGGTGCCCAAGGGCACCGCGGACGGCCGCATCCTGCGGGTGCGCGGCCGGGGCGTGCCCAAACGCAGCGGCGGCAACGGGGACTTGCTGGTGACCGTAAAGGTCGCCGTCCCACCCAATGTGGAGGGCGCCGCTCAGGAGGCGCTGGAAGCGTACGCCGCCGCCGAGCGTTCCAGCGGCTTTGACCCCCGGGCGGGATGGGCAGGTAATCGCTGATGGCCAAGGGCTCGAGCAATTCAAGGAATAACGATGCCCGAACCTTTTTGATCTCGGTGGCCGCCGAACTGGCGGGCATGCACGCCCAAACATTGCGCACCTATGACCGTCTCGGTTTGGTCAGCCCGCGCCGGACTTCCGGTGGGGGACGCCGGTATTCGGAGCACGACGTCGACTTGCTGCGCGAGGTGCAACGGCTCTCGCAGGACGAGGGGGTTAACCTTGCCGGTATCAAGCGCATCATCGAGCTGACCAATCAGGTCGAAGCGCTGCAGGCTCGGGTCAAGGAATTGACCGAGGAGCTGGCGCAGACGCGGGCCAGCCAGCGCCGTGATGTGGCGGTGGTGCCCAAGAGCACTGCGCTGGTGGTGTGGCAGCCGCGTCGAGGCCGTTAGGGCCCCCGGTTGGATTCGCGCCCAACCCTTTTCAGGGCTCCGGGCTCCAGGAAGTCATGGTTGATCGTCAAAAGCGCTAGCGCATCCGCTAGCGCTTTTCGATTTCATCGGTCACCTGGTGACGGCGACACAAGTGGTTCCTGGGGCCACCACGATCAGACCCGGATGGAGAACTGTGTCACCGCCGGTTCGTCCGGCCGTGCGCAGCGGTAGCCGCCCCGGCGCAGCGCGTCGGTCGGTGCGGTCATCGGCTCGAAGCACACGATCGTCTTCGTGGGGTCATCGGCCGGCGGCGCGAAGATCTGTGCCGCCGGGTAGCCGCGCTCGAAATGCACCTCGATGCGGCGTCCGCCGCCGGACACCGCGAACACCGCGCCATCGGCCACCTGGTCGAAGGCATCATCGAAAGCCTTGTCGCGCAACGCCTCTTCTCGCGCCGGCTGCGGCTCGGACTCGCCGGTGGGCAGCCCCGTGCCGTCGAGGCCCAGATGCCGCAACGGCGGTGTCTCGATGACCCAGTCGGCCCGGGGCGCGTCGGGCAGTTGCAGGTAGGGATGAAACCCGAAGCACAGCGGCACCGCCCGGTCACCGGTCGCGGTGACCGTGGTTCGGACCGTCAGCGCCCGACCGGCCAGCCGCACTGCCACCGTCAGCACATGCGGATAAGGAAAGCTCGCCAGCAATCGGGGATCGGCACCGAAATCGAGTTCGGCGGTCAGCTCGCCGGCGGTCTCGGCCGTCATCCGCCACCCGGGGTAGGCGGCCAGGACGCCGTGGATGGGTAGCCCGTGGGGGTCGGCGCGCACACCGTTTTCTCCCGGCGTCAAGGTCACCGTGATGTCCTGCGCGGTATAGCGGTTCCCGCCCAAGCGATTTGCCCATGGATACAGGATCGGGATCCCCATGGTCTTGCCGTCCGAGATGTAGGCGTCCAGGCCGCGGCGCTGGCCCAGCAGCTCCACACCGTCGTCGCGCAGCGACGTGCCGATCATCCCCGCCTCGGGGACGAACTGCGCAACCACCGGTGACGAAGGATCGCGCAGGGTGACGACGTGCATGGTTACCTCCATAGCGGGTCATGCTGAATGCGTTCGGGCGGAGCCCCTTTGGCTATCAGGGCGGCCTTGGTGGCGGTGACCATCGCCGGCCCGCCGCAGACCAGGATCTGCCGGTCGCCCCAGCCGCCGTACTTGGTCACCACGTCGGGCAGGCGACCGATCTGGTGCACGTGCAGGCCCCGCGGCGGCGTGACGTCGGGATAGTCGGCGGCCCACGACGGGTCGCTGTTGTACTCCGAGACGGGGGAAACCGACAGCCACGGATTGTGCGAAGCGACCTGCCACAAGGTCGGCAGATCGTAGAGTTCGCAGCGGTAACGGGCGCCGAAGAAGAGATGGATCCGCGGGTTCACCGCGTACCGGGACAGATCCATGATCAGCGACCGCAGCGGCGCCAGGCCTGTACTGCCGGCAACCATCAGCACGTCGCCCCCCTCGCGGTCGACCCGCAGGCCGCCGTGCGGGCTCGACAGCCGCCACCGGTCACCGGTGCGGGTTTCGTCGACGATCGCGGTGCTGACCAAGCCGCCGGGGACCAGGCGGACGTGGAATTCGATCCCGCCCCCCGGGTCGGCCGGGATGGCGGGACTCAGGTACCGCCAACGGTGCGGGCACTGGGGCACGTGCACGTTGACGTATTGGCCCGGGTGGTAGGGCATCGGCTGATCGAGCTGCAGCCGGACGACCGCCAGATCCCGGGACACGCGCATGTGCTCGATGACGGTGGCGTCCCACCAGGCGGGTCCCCCGTCTGCGTCCGCGGCGCCGCTCATCACCCCGGTGATCAGGTTCAGCGACTGCCTGGCCGCCTCGTCGACGCCATCGGTCCAGGCCTCGCCCAAGTGCGCGCGCAGCGCCGTCAGCAACGCGCGGCCCAGGGTCTCGTAGTGCTGCGGCAGCACACCGTATTTGCGATGGTCGCGGCCGAGTTGGGCCAGAAACGCCACCGGCTCCTGCGCGCGCCGCGCGACCAGCTCGCCGTACACCCAATGCAACGCGTGGCCGAATGCGATCCGCTGCGCGCCCAGTTCGGGCGGGAACAGATCGCGCACGGAGCCGTCGAGGGCGAACCACTGGGTGTAGAAGCGATGGACGAGTTCACCGGAATCACCGGCCGAACCCGAGCCGTCGGGCGCGAAGGCATCGCGCAGCACCCGCAATGCGTCGACATCCTCCAGGCTCACGGGCCCCGATTCTAGGCTCGGCCGCCGGCGACTCAGCCCTGTCGGACGATGTTGGCCGTTCCGACGTTGGCGATCTTGGGTGAACCCCAGTGATAGAGAACGAGATTGCCGCTCCCCGAGGCGCTCAGGGCGTCGGTGCTGTCGACCGCGACGTGATTGCCGCTGCCGGAGACGCTGACGCTGGTGCAGTGCCCGGTCAGGGTGATGGTGTTCTTCTTCCCGCTCACCGACAGATAGCCGGCGTGACAGGGGATCGTCCTTGTCATACCGGTCCCGCTGACCTGCAGCGTCCCGGCTTCCGGTACCGCGGCCGACGGGCTGCCCTGGTCAGTGAAGCCGATGAAGTCGGTACGGAACCCGGTAGCCGCCAGCCCGGCCAGCGTCAGCCAGCCGAGCACGATGACCAGCCAGCACGCCATTCCCATGCGCAGCCGTGGCCGCAACGCGCCCACCCAGTTACCCGTCGCGTCGCGGTCGAGGTCGTAGGCGAACGACGTCACGCAGCGTGCCCGCGCGGGATGGCGTTCGTCGGCCAGGATCACCCCGTCGACGTATTCACGCCCGCGCACCACCAGGTCGCCCCGGCGACCATCGAGCGTGTAGTGAACCTTCGTCGTGGTGTTCTTACCGCTGAAGCGGCCGCGGGTGACGGTCCATCGGTGCGCCACCGGCAGATAGACGTTGTACCACGTCCTTGCGGTCGAATGCGTTGCGGGGCGCTGGGTTTCGGTGCCGTTGACGGTGGCGACCCGCCCCCACCGCAGTAGCGCGATCCGGGTCCGCGCGTCGCGCAGCTGCACGCCGTAGATCCCGGCCACGGTCAGCACGGCGACCGCGGCGAACACTTTAGGCAGCTGCACCCACAACGCGATCGGTGCCACCCCGACCGCCAGCAGGGTCCAGACGTACCACCAGCGGAACGGAACAAGTTCGGCGAGCCAGAAGGTCACGGGAACGCGGCGCGGCGCCGGGGCGAGCTCGGCGCCGGCCTGATCGGGGTGCTGCATCGTCTGCGTCATCGATACGGGGGTACCCCGTAGGCCAGATTGCCCAAAACTCGATAGAGTTGAGCGGAACAGACTCAACCTTGACGACGTTGAACAAGCGGACAAGCATTTTTGCCAACCTTTTGTACCCGAAACGGAGCTCGTCGTGGACTCTTTCAACCCGACCACCAAGACCCAAGCGGCGCTGACCTCGGCGCTGCAGGCGGCCTCGGCCGCCGGTAACCCCGAGATCCGGCCCGCGCACCTGCTGATGGCCCTGCTGACGCAGGCGGACGGCATCGCCGCGCCGCTGCTGGAGGCCGTCGGCGTCGACCCGGCCACCATTCGCGCGGAGACCGAGCGGGTGCTCGAGCGGCTGCCGCAGGCCAGCGGCGCCAGCTCGCAACCGCAGCTGTCGCGTGAATCGTTGGCCGCCGTCACCACCGCCCAGCAACTGGCCACCGAGATGAACGACGAGTACGTCTCGACCGAGCACCTGCTGGTGGGCCTGGCCACCGGCGACTCCGACGTCGCCAAGCTATTGACCGGCCACGGGGCCTCGCCCCAGGCGTTGCGCGAGGGCTTCGTCAAGGTGCGCGGCAGCGGCCGGGTCACCAGCCCCGAGCCGGAGGCCACCTATCAGGCGCTGGAGAAGTACTCCACCGACCTGACGGGGCTTGCCCGCGAAGGCAAACTCGACCCGGTTATCGGGCGGGACAACGAGATTCGCCGCGTCGTGCAGGTGCTGTCCCGTCGCACCAAGAACAACCCGGTGCTGATCGGCGAACCCGGCGTCGGCAAGACGGCGATCGTGGAGGGCCTGGCCCAGCGCATCGTGGCCGGCGACGTGCCCGAGAGCCTGCGCGACAAGACCGTCATCAGCCTGGACCTGGGATCGATGGTGGCCGGCGCCAAGTACCGCGGCGAGTTCGAGGAACGTCTCAAGGCCGTGCTCGACGACATCAAGAACTCCGCCGGTCAGATCATCACCTTCATCGACGAGCTGCACACCATCGTCGGCGCCGGCGCGACCGGCGAGGGCGCGATGGACGCCGGCAACATGATCAAGCCGATGCTGGCGCGCGGCGAGCTGCGGCTGGTCGGCGCCACCACGCTCGACGAGTACCGCAAGTACATCGAGAAGGACGCCGCGCTGGAACGGCGCTTCCAGCAGGTGCTGGTCGGCGAACCGTCGGTGGAGGACACCGTCGGCATCCTGCGCGGGCTGAAGGACCGTTACGAGGTGCACCACGGGGTGCGCATCACCGACTCGGCGCTGGTGGCCGCGGCCACGCTGTCCGACCGCTACATCACCGCCCGCTTCCTGCCGGACAAGGCCATCGACCTCGTCGACGAGGCCGCCAGCCGGCTGAAGATGGAGATCGACTCCCGGCCCGTCGAGATCGACGAGGTCGAGCGCCTGGTGCGCCGCCTCGAGATCGAGGAGATGGCGCTGGCCAAGGAATCCGACGAGGCGTCCAAGGAGCGGCTGGAGAAGCTGCGCTCCGAGCTGGCCGACCAGAAGGAGAAGCTGGCCGAGCTCACCACCCGCTGGCAGAACGAGAAGAACGCCATCGACGTCGTCCGCGAGCTCAAGGAACAGCTGGACACGTTGCGCGGCGAGTCCGAGCGCGCCGAGCGCGACGGCGACCTGGCCAAGGCCGCCGAGCTGCGCTACGGGCGCATCCCCGAAATCGAGAAGAAACTCGACGCGGCGCTGCCGCAGGCCGAGGCCCGCGAGAACATGATGCTC
This sequence comes from Mycobacterium sp. 852002-40037_SCH5390672, assembly GCF_001665875.1. Lineage (GTDB taxonomy): Bacteria > Actinomycetota > Actinomycetes > Mycobacteriales > Mycobacteriaceae > Mycobacterium. The sequence continues at coordinate 109,543 of NZ_LZTA01000108.1, read as the reverse complement.
AAGGAGGAGGTCGGTCCCGACGACATCGCCGAGGTGGTGTCGGCCTGGACCGGAATCCCGGCCGGACGGATGCTCGAGGGCGAGACGGCCAAGCTGCTGCGCATGGAGGACGAGCTGGGTCAGCGCGTCATCGGTCAGAGGAGGGCCGTGACGGCCGTCTCGGACGCCGTGCGGCGTTCCCGGGCCGGCGTCGCCGACCCGAACCGGCCCACCGGCTCGTTCATGTTCCTCGGGCCGACCGGCGTCGGGAAGACCGAGCTGGCCAAGGCGTTGGCGGAATTCCTGTTCGACGACGAACGCGCGATGGTCCGCATCGATATGAGCGAGTACGGCGAGAAGCACTCGGTGGCCCGGCTGGTCGGCGCCCCGCCCGGATACATCGGCTACGACCAGGGCGGTCAGCTGACCGAGGCGGTGCGGCGGCGTCCGTACACGGTGATCCTGTTCGACGAGATCGAAAAGGCTCACCCGGACGTGTTCGACGTGCTGTTGCAGGTGCTCGACGAGGGCCGGCTGACCGACGGGCAGGGCCGCACCGTCGACTTCCGCAACACCATCCTGATCCTGACGTCAAACCTGGGGTCGGGCGGCAGCGAGGAGCAGGTGATGGCCGCGGTGCGCTCGGCGTTCAAGCCGGAGTTCATCAACCGGCTCGACGACGTGATCATCTTCCACGGCCTGGAGCCCGGTGAGCTGGTGCAGATCGTCGACATCCAGTTGGCCCAGCTGCAGAAGCGGCTGGCCCAGCGCCGCCTCACGCTGGAGGTGTCGCTGCCGGCCAAGCAGTGGCTGGCGCAACGCGGATTCGACCCCGTCTACGGCGCGCGGCCGTTGCGTCGGCTGGTGCAGCAGGCCATCGGCGACCAGCTGGCCAAGATGTTGTTGGCCGGTGACGTGCACGACGGCGACACCGTTCCGGTGAACGTCAGCCCCGACGGCGACTCGCTGATCCTGGGCTAGTGGCGATCGCAAGCGCGGCGCAGCCGGGCGAAGCGGGTCGCCACCATTGAGCCTAGTGGCGATCGCAAGCGCGGCGCAGCCGGGCGGAGCGGGTCGCCACCATTGAGCCGAGACTGTAGGGGGACCACCCGGCGTTCCGGCGACACGCAGCTATCGCCAGCTGTGATTGGGTTGTGACCTGGTCGCCTTCTGTGTTCCGGGCCAATAGCAGATACCCTGTTTTGGATGGTCCCCCTCTGGTTCACGCTCTCCGCGCTGTGCTTTGTCGGTGCGGGGGTGTTGCTGTACGTCGACATCGATCGGCGGCGCGGGCGCAGCAGGCGCCGCAAGTCGTGGGCGCGATCGCACGGCTTCGACTACGAGCCGGAATCGACCGACATACTCAAGCGCTGGAAGCGCGGTGTGATGTCGACGGTGGGAGACGTGGCCGCCCAGAACGTGGTGCTGGGCCAGATCCGCGGCGAGGCCGTCTACATCTTCGACCTCGAAGAGGTCGCCACCGTCATCGCGCTGCACCGCAAGGTGGGCACCAACGTCGTGGTGGACCTGCGGCTCAAGGGACTCAAAGAGCCACGGGAGAGCGACATTTGGCTGTTGGGCGCGATCGGTCCGCGAATGGTCTACTCGACCAATCTCGATGCCGCCCGCCGGGCCTGCGACCGCCGCATGGTCACCTTTGCGCACACCGCACCGGACAGCGCCGAGATCATGTGGAACGAGCAGAACTGGACGCTCGTCGCCCTGCCGATCACCAGCACCCGCACCGAGTGGGACGAAGGTCTGCGCACCGTACGCCAGTTCAACGACCTGTTGCGGGTGTTGCCGCCGCTGCCCGAGGAGGCCCCGCAGGAGACCGGGGCGCCGTCGGGCCTGCGCAACGCCTCGCCCAGCCGGCCGTTGGCGCCCGCGGGCCGCGCCGAGCTGCCGCCCCGGCGCGCGCAGCAGGATGTGGCCGGGCTGCTCGGCCCCGATCTTCAGGCGGGTCGCCGCGCCCCCGAGCCGCTGCGCCGGGACCAGCCTCGACCCGAGGGCCGCCCGGAAACCATCCGCCGTCCACCGCCCGCCGGCCGCAACGGCCAGCAGGCCAGCAACTATCAGCGCTGACGGCGGACCGCGGGTAGCCACAGGGCCGGTGCGACCGCCGTCATTAAGATGTCGCTCATGCCTCGCCCCGTAGCCCTGATCACCGGGCCTACGTCCGGAATCGGTGCGGGGTTCGCGCGACGCTACGCCGGCGACGGCTACGACCTGGTTCTGGTCGCCCGCGACGTCGACCGCTTGACCAGGCTGTCGGGCGAATTGCAGGAACACTCCGGCGCCGTCGAGATCCTGCCTGCCGACCTGGCCGATCCCGCCGGCCGTCAGCGGGTCTGTGACCGGCTCGCCGACGGAGGCGTGCGCGTCCTGGTGAACAACGCCGGCTTCGCCACCTCCGGCGACTTCTGGTACAGCGATCCCGCGCTGCTGCAGTCCCAGCTCGACGTCAACGTCACCGCGGTCATGCACCTGACCCGGGCGGCCCTGCCGGCCATGATCGAGTCCGGCGCCGGCACCGTCATCAACCTCGCCAGCGTCGCCGGGCTGGTGCCCGGGCGCGGGTCGACGTACTCGGCGTCCAAGGCGTGGGTGATCTCGTTCAGCGAGGGCCTGGCCGTCGGCCTGCAGGGCACCGGAGTTTCCGTGCACGCCGTGTGCCCGGGCTACGTGCGCACCGAATTTCACGACCGCGCCGGGATCGACATGGCCAAATCGCCGTCGTTCATGTGGCTCGAGGTCGACGACGTGGTCAGCCAGAGCCTGGCCGATATCGCCCGCGGCAAGGTGATCAGCATTCCGGGTCTGCAGTACAAGGCCATCATCGCCGCCGAGCGGCTGATGCCGCGGACCCTGATGCGGGCGGTCACCAAACGAATCGGGAGTGGCCGTGGCCGGACCTGACCTCAAAGAGTTGGCGGAGCTGGTGCGTCGCCTGTCAGTGGTGCACGGACGGGTCACGCTGTCCTCCGGCAAGGAGGCCGATTACTACGTCGACCTGCGCCGGGCCACCCTGCATCACCGCGCCTCGGCGTTGATCGGCGCGCTGATGCGCGAATTGACCAGCGACTGGGACTACGCCGTGGTCGGCGGCCTGACATTGGGCGCCGACCCGGTGGCCACCGCCGTCATGCACGCGTCGGGCCGCCCGATCGACGCCTTCGTCGTGCGTAAGTCTGCGAAAACCCATGGGCTGCAACGTCTTATCGAAGGTTCGGAGGTTTCCGGTAAGCGGGTGCTGGTGGTCGAGGACACCAGCACCACCGGCAACTCGGCGCTCACGGCGGTACGTGCCGTCCAGCAGGCCGGCGGCGACGTGGTGGGGGTGGCGACCGTGGTGGACCGCGCCACCGGCGCCGCCGAGGCCATCGAGGCCGAGGGGCTGCCCTACCGAAGTGTGCTCGGGCTCGCCGATCTGGGGCTGAGCTAGTTGCAGGTGGTTTTGCATTGGCACCAGTTGTCACATATGCCGCAAGAGTCCCCGGCGCGGGCGATGTTCGTGGTGCCCGCCTCACCGCGACAAGAACCTCACACCGCGAGGACGGCCGAGTTGTCGCTCGAAGGCGGGCAATTCGTCCATCCCTTCCGGCAGGGACTGCTGTGCCGCGTGGGACGGACGCGGCAGGGGCACCTCGGCTTGACCTCGAGCCGCTGAATCATGCGTACCGTCCTTGCGATAGTCGCTTGCGTGGTGGCCTGCCTAGCCGGCTGCTCGTCCTCGAGCCCACCCGTGCGTCCCTACGGTGCCCAGGGCGCGCGGCTCGGCGAGTCGCTGGCCTTGCTCGGTTGGAACATGTCGGTGTCGAACCTGCGCTGGGACGGCGACTACGTGCTGGTCGACGTCGACGCGAGCCCGGCCTCGGCCAAGGACCCGCACGCCAAGCCCGAGGACATCCGCTTCGGGCTCTACGGCGCGCTGGCCCACCCCATGGAGGTCGCCGGCCTGGGCAGCTGCGACAACGCGAAGACCGGCGTGCGTGACGTCCCCGCGCCGCTGTCGGCACCGCGCGACCGGCTCACCGGCACGATTTGCCTTGGACCGCTGAAGGATCGGAGCCAGGTGCGCGGTATCTACGGCTACTCGCCGCGCGACCGGATCCCGGACAGTTCGTCGGCCTATCCGGTCGCCTTCCCGGTGGGCCTGTTGCCGACCAACGCCAACGACAGCGGCGGCTTGGCGGTCAAGACCGCCAGCCTGTCGGCGTGGCGGGCCGACGGCACCCCGGTGACCAAGATGCAGCTGGGTGATCCCGGGGCGTTCACCGGCAACGGCTACATGCTGCTGGGGCTGGAGGCCACCGCCATCGCGGCCCGCTACCGCGACGAGTCCGTCAAGCGCGGCGGCCCGATGATGCTGCTGGCGTCGCCGACGCTGCCCGCCCCGGGACTGAACCCGGCCTGCGCGACGTACGGGTCGTCGGTGCTGATCCTGCCGGATGCGTCATTGGACGCGGTGCACGTCAACGCCTCGCTGTGCACCCAGGGCGAGATCAACGACGCGTTGCTGTACGCGACGCTGGCCATCGACGGCACGCACGCCGGTGTGTGGACGCAGCGATGAGCGGACCCGGGCCCACCGAATGGGCGGCGACACCGCCCGCCGGGGTCGGTCCATGGCGGGGCGAGACGCCCGACGACCCGCGGTATGACCCAGTTCTGTTGCGGGAGGGCGACGCTCGCAATGTCGTCGACGCCTACCGGTACTGGACCCGGGAAGCGATCATCGCCGACATCGACCGGCGTCGGCATCCTCTGCACGTGGCGATCGAGAACTTCGGTCACGACGCCAACATCGGTTCGGTGGTGCGCACCGCCAACGCCTTCGCGGTGCACACCGTGCACATCGTGGGGCGGCGGCGGTGGAATCGCCGCGGCGCCATGGTGACCGACCGCTATCAGCGGTTGTGCCACCACGACAGCACCGCCGAACTGCTGGACTTCGCCGCGGACGCCGGTCTGACGGTGGTCGCCGTGGACAACGTCCCCGGCGCGGCGCGGCTGGAGGAGGCCGCGCTGCCGCGCGAGTGCCTGCTGGTGTTCGGCCAGGAGGGACCCGGCATCACCGACGACACCCGAAGCGGCGCGAGGATGACGGTGTCCATCGCCCAGTTCGGCTCCACGCGCAGCATCAACGCCGGCGTCGCCGCCGGGATCGCCATGCACACCTGGGTCGAGCAGCACGCCGACCTGTCCCGCGCCTGGTGAGCCTTCACCCTGAAGGCCCCACCCGCACACTCAACCGCGTGGGGCAGGATCGACAGGATGGATCAGCTCTGGGTCAACCGCGCGGCGAGCTGCGAAGCCGCTGTCACACAACGACACCTGAAGCGGTTGTGGGGACTGCCCGCAACTCAGCTGGGGGTGGTGGCCTGGCCGGCGACGCGGCGCGACCGCTGGTTCGGCACCTGGCACTACTGGTGGCAGGCACATCTGCTGGATTGTCTCCTGGACGCCCAGCAACGCGATCCGCAGCCGCACCGGCATACCGAGATCAACCGGCAGGTCCGCTCGCACCGGCTACGCAACAACTTCTCGTGGATCAACAACTACTACGACGACATGGCCTGGCTGGCGCTGGCGCTTGAACGTGCCGCCCGGATCGCCGGCGTCGAGCGCCGGCGCGCATTGCCCAAGCTCGCAAGCCAATTCGTCAATGCATGGGTGCCCGAGGACGGCGGCGGCATCCCGTGGCGCAAGCAGGACCAGTTCTTCAACGCCCCGGCCAACGGCCCCGCGGGGATCTTCCTCGCGCGCTACGGGGACCACCTCAAACGGGCTGAGCAGATGGGGAATTGGATCGACCAGACGCTGATCGACCCCCAGACGCACCTGGTGTTCGACGGCATCAAAGCCGGCTCGCTGGTGCGCGCCCAGTACACCTACTGCCAGGGTGTGGTGCTCGGGCTGGAGACCGAGCTGGCCGCGCGCACCGCTGTCGAGATCAGGCAGCGCCACGCCGCCCGGGTGCATCGGCTGGTCGCGGCCGTGCACGAACACATGGCGCCGGCGGGTGTGCTGGCCGGCTCCGGCGGCGGGGACGGCGGCCTGTTCGCCGGGGTGACCGCGCGATACCTGGCGCTGGTCGCCACCACCCTGCCGGGGGAGACGGCCGACGACGTGCTGGCCCGCGACACCGCCCGGCAGATCGTGCTGGCCAGCGCGAAGTCGGCCTGGGACAACAGGCAAACGGTGGACGGCCTGCCGGTGTTCGGCCCGTTTTGGGACCGCGACGCCCAGCTGCCCACGGCGGGCGGCAAACAGGCGGAGTTCGTCGAGGGGGCGGTGATGGCTTCCGAGGTGGCCGAACGAGACCTGTCGGTGCAGCTGTCGGGGTGGATGCTCATGGAGGCCGCCTGTAACGTCTCCGCCGAGTCGAAGAACAGGAGCACCCTGTGAGCAACAAGGTCCACCCCGACGCAGAGTCGGCCCTGCACGGCCTGCTGAAGGACGGCATCACCATCGCCGCGGGCGGCTTCGGTCTGTGCGGCATCCCGGAGAAGCTGATCCAGGCTCTGGTCGACAGCGGCATCAAGGACCTCACCATCGTCGGAAACAACGCCGGCGTAGACGATTTCGGCATGGGACTGCTGCTCAAGGGCCGGCAGGTGAAGAAGGTGATCGCCTCCTATGTCGGCGAGAACAAGGAGTTCGAGCGCCAGGTGCTGAGCGGTGAGCTGGATCTGGTGCTGACGCCGCAGGGCACGCTCGCGGAGAAGTTACGCGCCGGCGGGGCGGGCATTCCCGGCTTCTACACCCGCACCGCGTTCGGCACCAACCTCGCCGAAGGCAAGGACACCAGGGTCTTCGACGGCACCGAATACGTTCTGGAAGAAGGCATTCGGGCCGACGTGGCGATCGTCAAGGCATGGAAGGGCGACACCGCCGGCAACCTCGTCTACCGCAAGACGGCGCGCAACTTCAACCCCATGATCGCCACCTGCGGCACGATCACCGTGGCCGAGGTGGAAGAGCTGGTCGAGGTCGGCGAGCTGGACCCCGACCTGATCCACACCCCCGGCATCTACGTGGACCGCATCATCGTGGGCACCGGTTACGAGAAGCGCATCGAGTTCCGCACCACCAGCGGTGGTGCCGCGCTGAAGAACGACAGCCCCATTCGCGAGCGGATGGCCCAGCGCGCCGCCCAGGAATTGCGCGACGGCTACTACGTGAACCTGGGCATCGGCATTCCGACGTTGGTGGCCAACTTCATTCCCGACGGCATCAAGGTCACGCTGCAATCGGAGAACGGCTTGCTCGGCATCGGGGCCTACCCGAGCGAGGACACCGTCGACCCCGACCTCATCAACGCCGGCAAGCAGACCATCACCAGCCTGCCCGGGTCCAGCTTCTTCAGCAGTGCCGATTCCTTCGCGATGATCCGGGGCGGCCACATCGATCTCTCCATCCTGGGGGCCCTGGAGGTCGCGGAGAACGGGGACCTCGCCAACTGGATGGTGCCGGGCAAGATGGTCAAAGGACCTGGCGGCGCAATGGATCTGGTGTCGGGTGTCAAGCGCGTGATCGTGCTGATGGATCACACCGCGAAAGACGGCAGCCCGAAGATTCTCAGCCAATGCACGCTGCCGCTGACCGGCAAGAACGTGGTCGACATGATCATCACCAACCTGTGCGTCTTCGACGTCGAGGCGGGACGGGGACTGACGCTCACCGAATTGCAGCCCGGTGTGACGGTCGAGGAAGTCCGCGCCAAGACCGGCTGCGACTTCAACGTCGCGGTCTGATCCCCCGCCGGAAGCGGCCGGCTACTCGGCTGCCGGCAGCCGCTCGGGCTCCCGGTCGTCGGTGCTCTGCGCGTTCCGTCGTCCCCGATAGCTTCGCCAGGCGGCGATGAACGCCGGCATCAGGGAGATGAGCAGGATGCAAAGCAGGATTTTCTGCAGGTTGTGGTGCACGAACGGCACGTTGCCCAGGAAGTATCCGGCCAGCGTCACACCGCCGCCCCAGAGGGTGCCGCCCACGATGTCGAACCCCAGAAACACGGGATAGCGCATGTAGGACACCCCGGCCACCACCGGGGTGAACGTCCGTATGAACGGCGCGAATCGGGCCAGGACGATCGCCCAGGGCCCGTACTTCTCGAAGAACGCGTGCGACTCGGTCACGTGGTGCTTCTTGAAGAACCGCGAATCTTCCTTCTTGAACAGGGCCGGGCCGATCCGCCGGCCGATGAAATACCCGGTCTGATCGCCCAGTATCGCCACGGTGGCGACGGCGGGGGCCAGCACCCAGATGCTGGCCGGCGGGTTCGGGTGCGCGGCCAGCAATCCGCCGGTGAACAGCAGCGACTCGCCCGGCAGCAGCGGAAACAGCAGCCCGGTCTCGATGAAGACGATGATCAGGATGCCGGGCAGCACCGCGGACCCGAAGACGCCGTTGGCGCCCAACCAATACATCGGGTCGAAGATGTCGGGCAGGGCCGTCACGGCGGTGCTCATGATCCCTCAACATACCGGCTTCCGGGTGAGCTCCTGACCGTCCTGGACGATACTGAGGGCATCCGACCTCTGCAGAGGAGTTCTCATGCCCATCGCCACGCCCGAGGTCTACGCGGAGATGCTGCGACGCGCCAAGGAACACGCGTACGCCTTCCCGGCGATCAACTGCACCTCGTCGGAGACGGTGAACGCGGCCATCAAGGGCTTCGCCGACGCGGGCAGCGACGGGATCATCCAGTTCTCCACCGGGGGTGCGGAATTCGCGTCGGGGCTGGGCGTCAAGGACATGGTGGCCGGCGCGGTGGCGCTGGCCGAGTTCACCCGTTGTGTCGCGGACAGATACCCGGTCAACGTCGCGCTGCACACCGACCATTGCCCCAAGGACAAGCTGGACACCTATGTTCGCCCGCTGCTGGCGATCTCGGCCAAGCGCGTGGCGGCGGGGGAGGATCCGCTGTTCGGGTCGCACATGTGGGACGGCTCGGCCGTCCCGATCGACGAGAACCTCGTCATCGCCAAGGAGCTGCTGAAGGCCGCGGCCGCCGCCAAGATCATCTTGGAGATCGAGATCGGCGTGGTCGGCGGTGAAGAGGACGGTGTGGAGGCCGAGATCAACGACAAGCTGTACACCACCCCGGAGGACTTCGAGAAGACCATCGACGCGCTGGGCCACGGTGAGCACGGCAAGTACCTGTTGGCCGCCACCTTCGGCAACGTGCACGGCGTCTACAAGCCGGGCAACGTCAAGCTGCGTCCGGACATCCTGGACCAGGGCCAGAAGGTGGCGTCGGCCAAGCTCGGGCTGCCCGACGGATCCAAGCCGTTCGACTTCGTGTTCCACGGCGGCTCGGGTTCGCTGAAGTCGGAGATCGAGGAGGCGCTGGGCTACGGCGTGGTGAAGATGAATGTCGACACCGACGCGCAGTACGCGTTCACCCGGCCGATCGCCGGTCACATGTTCGCCAACTACGACGGCGTGCTCAAGGTCGACGGCGAGGTCGGCATCAAGAAGGTCTACGACCCCCGCAGCTACCTCAAGAAGGCCGAGGCGTCGATGGCCGAGCGGGTGGTCCAGGCCTGCACCGACCTGCATTGCGCCGGAAAGTCACTCGGCGCGTGAGGGCACAGGCTAGCCGCTGGCGGACTGGCAGACCTTCCACTGGTCGTCGCGATACTGCAGATCCAGGCTGCGCGTCGAACGCAGCTGCGGGTCGTAGGCCATGAACGTGGTGACGTTCGCCTCGGCGTGCTGGCCGTTGACCACCACCTGATCGATGCTGGCGATCACCGGGTACTGCTTGGCCGCCGACACCCGCCGGTAGGTCTCGCCCCACGCGTGCTCGTCGTAATCGGCGTAGCCGTCGCGGGTGGTGCCGCAGGTGATGGTGCGCAGCGTGGTCAGATCACCCCGCTGGATCGCGACGTCGAAGTTCTCGATGGTGTGCCGAACCTGGTCCTCCTGCGAAACGCTTGCGTGTTTGCCCCGGGTGAGCAGCACCGTGCCCAGGATCGCGATCGCCGCGAGCGCCAGCACGATCACGACCAGCGCCAGTACCCAGCCCCAGTTGATTTGCCGGGAGGTCCGCAGCTTCCCGCCGAGTCGAGGTGGGATCGATTGCGGGACAGCGGGTTTGGCCGGGACGCCGAACTGCGCGGTGCTGTCCTGTCCGGGCGCCGTGGTGAAGACCTCGGTGGCGGGTTCCGGCGTGGTGGCGATGATCGCGGTTTCTTTGGCGTCGAAGCCCGGCGCGGTGAAGCGACGTTCGCGCTGCGGCCCGTCCGGTATTTCTTCGGGCCTGCTCTGCGGGTCGGGCCTGTTGATCACCACGGTCTCGGTCTCGGAGTCGTTGGGGACCATGGGGACGCTCTCGGTGGCGTCTTCTCCGGTTTCGAAGCCGGACTCGGCCCCCCACTCGTCGCTCGGTTCGGTGCGCGAATCGCGTGGGTCGAACCCGGGCCGTTTCGGCGTGCCGCCGCGGTCGGGTTCGGATGGGTTGGGCATGAGTACTACTGTCCTCCCGCTTCGTGGGGTAGTTGCAGAGCTTAGCGACCGAGTGCCCGGGTTACGGCGTTGGCCGAGGTGCGTCACGCGGGCAAAACGAGCGAGCTGCAGAATAGAGTCATGACGCCGATGGGAGATCTTCTCGGGCCCGACCCGATCCTGCTGCCCGAAGACACGGATGCCGAGGCGGAACTGCTTGCCGGCGAGAAGCCGGGCATCGTCGCCGCCGCGCATCCGACGGCGTCGGTGGCCTGGGCGGCGCTGGCCGAGCAGGCGTTGGCCGACGATCAGGCCATCACCGCCTACGCCTACGCCCGCACCGGCTACCACCGCGGCCTGGATCAGTTGCGCAGAAACGGCTGGAAGGGCTTCGGCCCGGTGCCGTACTCGCACGAACCCAACCGCGGGTTCCTGCGGTGTGTGGCGGCCCTGGCGCACGCCGCCGACACGATCGGCGAAACCGACGAGTACTCACGTTGCCTGGACCTGCTCGACGATTGCGACCCCGAAGCGCGCAAAGCGCTGGGGCTTTGACGCCTTAGAAGCTGTCCGAACAATCGCTGTCGTCCGGGCAGTCGATCTGAACGGTTGCGTGCTCGAGCCCGCGGGCCGACAACACCGCGCGCGCGTCCTGAAGAACCCGGGCGGAGTCGCCGCCGCTGATCAAGTGTGCGGTGCACATGTCCTTGCCGGGTGACAGCGTCCACACGTGCAGGTCGTGCACGTCAATCACCCCGTCGACGGCACCGAGCGCGGACCGCAGTTCCGCCACGTCGATATGGGTGGGCGACGATTCGGACAGAATCCGCAGCGCCGCGCGGGCCAGCGAGACGGCCCGGGGCAGCACCCAAAGCGCGACCAGCACGGCCACCACCACGTCGGCGTAGGGCCAGTGCGTCGTCACGGTCACCACACCGGCGATCAGCACGCCCAGGCTGCCCACCGTGTCGGCGACGACCTCCATGTAGGCGCCCTTGACCGCCAGGCTGCCCGACGAGTGGGAACGCAACAGCAGCGCGACGACGAAGTTGGCGGTCAGCCCGGCCAGCGCGACCACGATCATCGGCACGCCGGGGACGGCGGGAGCTTCGCTGAGCCGCCGGATGGCCTCGGAGAGGATGAACAGCGCGACGCCGATCAGCAGCCCCGCGTTGGCGACGGCGGTGAACACCTCGGCGCGATGCCAGCCGTACGTGCGGGCGGGCGACGAACTGCCGCGGCGGGCGAGTGTGACGGCGGCGAGCCCCATGAAGACGGCGACGACGTCGGTCAGCATGTGGCCGGCATCGGCCAGCAGTGCGATGGAGTTGATCAGCAACGAGGTGACCAGCTCCACCACGAAGAATGCCGCGAGAATCGCCGCGGCCATGATCATGCGGGGGATCAGCCGAGCGTCGTCCGTCTCGGCGGGTGTGTGGTTGTGGCCTGCGCCCATCCGCGAAATATATGCGCAATGGCGCATATATGGCAAGGGTCAGAACCAGCGGCTCCAGAAGCGCGTCAGGGCGTTGCCCCAGCCCACCAGCACGTCCGGCACACCGGACACGTCGAACAAAGACAACACGACCCCGAAGAACCATTGGTTGAGCACCGGTGCCAGCAGCAAGAACAGCAGGATGACGAAGCCCCACTGCTTGGCCGGCGCCAGCGCGCGCTGGGTCTCGCGACTCAGATGCGGTTCCAGGGCGTCGTATCCGTCCAGGCCCGGGATGGGCAGCAGGTTCAGCAACACGGCGGTGAGCTGAAGGAACGCCAGGAACGCCACCCCGGCCCACAGCACCACATGCATCGGATCGAAAAACAACCGCGTCGCCGCCAGCAGCAGCACCGCCAGCACGAGGTTGGCCGCCGGACCCGCTAGGCTGACCATGGTCCGCCGGGCGGGCGTCATGAACCAGGTCCGTACGTAGACCGCCGCGCCGGGCAGGCCGATCCCGCCCAGCAGGATGACCACCATCGGCAGCAGCAGCGACAGCGCCGGATGGGCGTAGCGGCGCGGATCCAGCGTCAGGTAGCCGCGCACGGCGTCATCGTGATCGCCGAACCGCCAGGCGGTCACCGCGTGCCCGAATTCGTGCAGGCACAACGACACCAGCCAGCCGGCGATCACGAAGATGAACACCCCGGCATAAGCGAGCGGCCGGGTGCTGACCCCGGCCGACCAGGCCAGCGCGGCGCCGACGCCCGTCAGCCCGATCAGGCCCAGGAAGATCGGGCTGGGCCGTACCGATTCATGCTGAGAAGCACGGAAGCTCACCGGTCGAAACTAGCGGACCAGCAGCCAGCCCTCGATGTTGCGGTAGAACGCCGAACGGCGCGCCGCGCGCGGCGCCCGAACACCGTCGCGCAACACGGCGACTCCCGTACTGCCCAGCTGGGCGGCGCGGCCGGTGATCCAGCGGGGCCACAGACCGCCGGTTTTCACCGCCGCCCGCAGGCCCGGCGCGGCCAGCATCGGCTCGATCCACACGCCGGCGACCTCGCCGTCGAACAGCGTGGTGTCGTCGATCACCGCCTCGCCGTGAATGGACGGCGCGTCATCCGGCGGCACCCAGGCGGCCCGCCCGACGATCACCGACCCGGTCTCGTCGCGAATCAGCGTCACGCGCCGCGCCGAACCGCGCCTGGCCCGCCGCGCCGCGCGGCTTCCGGTCGGCAGGCGGTAGATCCGGGTCGCCCGGCTGCGGCGGCGCGGCACGTAGGCCACCTCGATGTCGAGCCGCTCGGCACGCAGCAGCCGCGTCAGGACCGCGGCCAGCTCGGCATCGGCGCCCACCACGGCCAGCCGCCGGTACGGCCCGATGGCGGCGTCGATATCGGTTTCACCGGCGATGCGGTGGGCGCGCATGCCTTGCAACGGCCCGTAGTTGGGCGAATTCCCGAACAGTAGGACCGCCACTGCTCGATCTTCCTGTGTCACAAGCTATCCAATCAATAAGGTCCAATGCCGTTTGCTTTCAACGACTCTGGTCCGATCGAAGGTCGACGATGGCTTCGGCCTCGAAAGTTCTCGCCATAACGACACAGTCACAACATGGTGTCGGACTGCGAAAGTTGTTGCGCCGCTGCCTGGAAACACCGGGATACTTTACTCCTGCCACAGGGCCGATGTTGCGCGGAATCCCGCCAACGAGTGGTTAAGAGAACGGAGAACTGCCATTCGCCGACTCACCGTCATCTTCTCGGCCGCGCGAACCGCGTCACCTCTGTCTGGTGCCGGCTCCGCGCGCGTCCATCGTTGACGCGGCAACTTCGCGGCGTTGGCGCCCTGTTGCTTTCGGCTCTCCTGCTGTGCACCGGACCGGCGAGGGCCTCGGCCGACGAATCGATCGTGATCGACTTGGTGCGGCATGGGCAATCGGAAGCCAATGCGGCGAACCTGATCGACACGGCGGCGCCGGGAGCGTCACTCACCGCGCTGGGCCAGCAACAGGCGCAGAGCGTCGCCAACGTGCTCGCGTCGAACGGCCCGGTCGCCGCGATCTTCGCGTCACAGTTGGTCAGGACGCAGCAGACCGCGGCGCCGTTGGCTTCCGCATTGGGGACGAGTGCGCAGATACTGCCGGGGCTCAACGAAATCGACGCAGGCGCTTTCAATGGCCAGCCGCAGGTCAGCCTTGGCGGGCTCGCATACCTTCTGGCCCCGGTCGCGTGGATGCTCGGGCTACGGATCGTGCCGATGCTGGCTCCCGGCTCCACAGATCCCAACGGGTTCGAGTTCCGCAGGCGTTTCAACGGCGCCCTGCAAACCGTGTACGGCAATGCCGCGGCCAATGTCGGCCGCTTCAATGACACATTCCAGACGATGTATGCCACTGCCCTTGCCAACCCGGTCCGCGCCGCGAACGGCAGGATCACCGAGGTGGCGTTCTCCAGCGAATTCGCCATCGGCGTCGGGACGATGATGAGCGTCAAAAACCCCGACCCGTTGCTTCTGCTTTTCGACCCGCTGCCCAACACCGGCATCGTCGTGGTCCAGGGCAGCCCCCACGATGGCTGGACGCTGGTCAGCTGGAACGGGAAACCAGTGCATCCAGGTTGGTCGGCCTCGAGAAACATTCGTGAGGCGAAGGGCTTGTGCCTGATGTTGGACGCGCGGACGGGCAACGGTGTCTGTGCGGCCAAGCCGGCCGCGCAGACAGGTGCGTCCCCCGCGGCGCCGTTCGGATGAGGCCGTCCTCCCGGCACCCTCCTGCGGGGGCGCGCCGGGGTTCTTCGTGCGACACGAGCCGGGATCAAACGGGCCTTGGGGCAAGTCCGTCGTTGCCCGACGATTAGGATCGCCACGTGAGCGCGGCAAGCAAAGGCGCGTGGGGCTACGGGCAGGGTCACAACGCGGCTAACCGAGGCGCTGTCACGAGACGGCAGTGCGAGCCACTGGGCGATGCCGAAACCCGTTGCAGCGGTGCAAGACCTGGCGTTTTGCCAGCGGAACCACAGTAAGCAGGCGGGAGTAAAGTCATGCCGGCAATCGTCCTCATCGGCGCCCAATGGGGCGACGAGGGCAAAGGTAAGGCCACCGATTTGCTCGGTGGGCGCGTTCAGTGGGTGGTGCGTTACCAGGGCGGCAACAACGCCGGGCACACCGTCGTCTTGCCCACCGGCGAGAACTTCGCGCTGCACCTGATCCCGTCGGGGGTGCTCACGCCCGGCGTGACCAACGTCATCGGCAACGGTGTGGTGGTCGATCCAGGAGTGCTGCTGGACGAGCTCAAAGGCCTGCAGGACCGCGGCGTCGACACCTCCAAGCTGCTCATCTCCGCCGACGCGCACCTGCTGTTGCCCTACCACGTGGCGATCGACAAGGTCACCGAGCGCTACATGGGGAACAAGAAGATCGGCACCACCGGCCGCGGCATCGGGCCGTGCTACCAGGACAAGATCGCGCGGATCGGTATCCGGGTCGCCGACGTGCTCGACCGAGAGGTGTTGACGCACAAGGTCGAAGCCGCTCTGGAACTGAAAAACCAGATCCTGGTCAAGATCTACAACCGCAAGGCGCTGGACGCGCATCAGGTGGTAGAAGCCCTGCTGGAACAGGCCGAGGGTTTCCGGCACCGCATCGCCGACACCAGGCTGCTGCTCAACACCGCGCTGGAGTCCGGTGAAGCCGTCCTGCTGGAAGGCTCGCAGGGCACGCTGCTCGACGTCGACCACGGCACCTATCCCTATGTGACGTCGTCGAATCCGACGGCGGGCGGCGCGGCCGTGGGTTCGGGAATCGGCCCCACCCGCATCACCACCGTGCTGGGAATCCTCAAGGCCTACACCACCCGGGTGGGCTCGGGCCCGTTCCCCACCGAGCTGTTCGACGAGAACGGCGAATACCTGTCGAAGACGGGCGGCGAATTCGGCGTCACCACCGGACGGCGCCGTCGCTGCGGCTGGTTCGACGCCGTCATCGCCCGCTACGCCACCCGGGTCAACGGCATCACCGACTTCTTCCTGACCAAGCTCGACGTGCTGTCCAGCCTGGACACGGTTCCGGTGTGTGTCGGCTACCAGATCGACGGGGCACGCATTCACGAAATGCCGATGACCCAAAGCGACCTGGCGCGCGCCGAACCCATTTATGAAGAACTGCCCGGCTGGTGGGAGGACATCTCGCACGCACGGGAATTCGACGACCTGCCCGCGAAGGCGCGTGACTACGTGCTGCGGCTGGAAGAGCTTGCCGGAGCGCACATTTCATGCATCGGCGTCGGCCCCGGACGCGAACAAACCATCGTGCGCCGCGACGTCCTGGCAGCCCGCCCGTGACGGATGCCGCTCAGAATCCCAAAGACCTCGACCCCGAATACGAACACCACGGCGGCTTTCCCGAATACGGGGTGGCCAGTCCGGGGCCGGGCTTCGGACGATTCGTGGCGGCTATGCGCCGCCTGCAGGACCTGGCCGTGTCGGCCGACCCCGACGACGACGTGTGGGACGACGCGGCCGAACGTGTCACCGCGCTGACCGAGCTGCTGGGGCCGTTTCAGGCCGAGGTGGAAGGTCAGGCGCCCGCGGGGCGCACACCCGACCTGCCCGGCATGGGCAGCCTGCTGTTGCCACCGTGGACGTTGACGCGATACGAGCCTGACGGCTGCGAGATGCAGGGCCGCTTCACCCGATTTCACGTCGGAGGCAACTACGCCGTGCACGGCGGCGTGCTGCCGCTGTTGTTTGACCACATGTTCGGGATGGTCTCTCACGCCTCGGGGCGCCCGATCAGCCGGACGGCGTTCCTGCACGTCGACTACCGCAAGATCACCCCGATCGATGCGCCGTTGGTGGTGCGCGGACGGGTCACCGGCACCGAGGGGCGCAAAGCGTTCGTGTCCGCGGAATTGGTGGACGCCGACGGCGCGCTGCTGGCCCAGGCCACCGGGCTGATGGTGCAGTTACTCCCGGGCCAGCCCTGAGCTCGGCCCTGCACATCGGGAACCGACCTATCCTTGAGCCGTGACTGACGGCGTGAGCGACGGGCGAGACGACGAAACGACGACACTCGTCGTGCCCCAGCAAGCATCCGCGCGCGCCGAAGCCCAGCCCCCCGACGGCAGGCCGACGGTGGTGCTGCTGGGTTCCGGCGAGATCAGCCGGGAGCTGGCGATCGACCTGGGGCGCCTCGGAGCCCGGGTGATCGCCGTCGAGGCGCACCCGCACGCGCCCGCTCACGCCGTGGCCGACCAGGCGCTGGTGCTCCCGATGAGCGACGCCGCCGAGCTGTCCGCGACGCTGCAGCGCCTGCAACCCGACTTCGTGGTGACCGCGACCGACACCGTTGCCGTCGGGGCCCTCGACGCCGTTGCCGCCGGATCGGGCGGCAACCACACCGAGCTGGTGCCCAGCGCCCGCGCCGTGCGGCTCAGCACCGACCGCGAGGGGTTGCGCCGGCTGGCCGCCGACGAATTGGGGCTGCCCACCGCGCCGTTCTGGTTCGTCGGGGCGCTGGGCGAACTCGAGGCGGTGGGTGCGCACGCCGGATATCCGTTGTTGGTCAAGCCGGTGGTCGGGCCGGCCGGTTCGGGGCAGTCGGTGGTGGCGCGGCGCGAAGACCTCGCGCCGGCCTGGCACCGGGCGATCAGCGGTCACGCGGGCCCCGGACAGCCACGGGTGCTGGCCGAAACCGTGGTCGAGGTCGAGTTTTACGTGACGCTGCTGGCGGTGCGCAGCGAAGGCCCGGCGGGCCCGGTGATCGAATTCTGCTCGCCCATCGGTCATCGCGGCTCCGGCGGGCAGGTGCTGGAATCCTGGCAACCCCAGAAGCTGAGTGCGGCCGCGACGGACGCCGCGAAGTCGATCGCCGCGCGGATCGTCAAGGCGCTGGGCGGACGCGGCGTGTTCGCTGTCGAATTGATGGTCAACGGCGACGAGGTGTACTTCGCCGACGTCACGTCACACCCGACCGAGAGCGCCTGGGTGACGCTGCGCAGTCAACGGCTCTCCGCATTCGAACTGCAGGCCCGCACCATCCTGAGTCTGCCCGTGGACACCATGATGGTTTCGCCGGCCGCCACCCGCGCGATCGACCCGGTCGACTCCCATGACCGCGCCGCGCTTCGGGACGCGCTCAGCGTGCCCGAAAGTGACCTGCGCGTGGTCGGGCGCGGTTACCGGGCCCTGGCGACCGCGCCGGAGGTGACGGCCGCACGTGAGCGCGCCGGCCAGGTCGCCGGCCGCCTGCCCGGACCGGGCTCACCCGGCTGAGACCGGGCGGTATTTCGCGCGAACCCACGCCCGGAGACGGGCGGCTCGGCGGCCTCGATACCATCGCAGATCAGGTAATCGCTGCGGGTCCGGGGGCGATCCGGTCGGGGGCTTGACTGCCCCCGCGCGGATAGTGTGGCTGACAACGCGTACGAAAACGAGGGAAACGAGCATGAGCACAGAACGCGCACACTCCTACGCGGGGGACATCTCTCCCCTGGAGGCATGGAAGTTGCTCAGCGACAACCCCAACGCCGTGCTGGTCGACGTGCGGACCGACGCCGAATGGCGATTCGTCGGTGTGCCCGATCTGTCCAGCCTCGGCCGTGAGGTGTTGTTCCTGGAGTGGAATTCGTCCGACGGACGGCGCAACGAGAGTTTCGCCGACCAGCTGCGCGAGCAGGTTGCACCGGCGGACACCGACGAGCAGCGTCCGGTCCTGTTCTTGTGCCGCTCCGGAAACCGATCCATCGGTGCCGCCGAGGTCGCCACCGAGCTGGGCATCACGCCGGCCTACAACATCCTGGACGGCTTCGAGGGCCAACTCGACGCCTACGGTCACCGCGGCGAAACGGGATGGCGGGCCATCGGATTGCCCTGGAAACAGGGCTGAACCGGCGATGACCCCGGCCGACGACGACTCCATTCGCGTGCCCGCGCCGCTGCCCGAGGGAGTCAGCCAGGCGACCATCGGCGTGCGCGGCGGACTGTTGCGTTCGGGATTCGCCGAGACCGCCGAGGCGATGTATCTGACGTCGGGGTACGTCTACGAGACGGCGGCGGTGGCGGAGCAGTCGTTCACCGGCGAGGTGGATCACTTCGTCTATTCGCGCTACGGCAACCCGACCGTGACGATGTTCGAGGAGCGGTTACGGCTGCTGGAAGGGGCGCCTGCGGCCTTCGCCACCGCGAGCGGCATGGCGGCGGTGTTCACCTCGCTTGGTGCGCTGCTGGGCGCGGGGGACCGGTTGGTCGCCTCGCGCAGCCTGTTCGGGTCGTGTTTCGTGGTGTGCAACGAGATCCTGCCGCGGTGGGGGGTCGAAACGGTCTTCGTCGACGGCGACGACCTGGCGCAGTGGGAGCAGGCGTTGTCGGTCCCCACCACGGCGGTGTTCTTCGAGACGCCGTCGAATCCGATGCAGTCGCTGGTGGATATCGCCGCGGTGAGCGAGCTTGCCCACGCCGCAGGCGCAAAAGTGGTGTTGGACAACGTTTTTGCCACACCACTTTTGCAGCAGGGCATCCCGCTCGGCGTGGATGTGGTGGTGTACTCCGGCACCAAGCACATCGACGGTCAGGGCCGGGTACTCGGCGGGGCCATCCTGGGCGACAAGGAGTACATCGACGGTCCGGTGCAGAAGCTGATGCGGCACACCGGCCCGGCGATGAGCGCATTCAACGCCTGGGTGTTGGTCAAAGGCCTTGAAACACTGGCGGTCCGGGTGGAACACAGCAATTCATCGGCCTTCCGGATCGCCGAATTCCTGGAGGGCCATCCGGCGGTGAGTTGGGTCCGCTACCCATATCTGTCCTCGCACCCGCAATACGACTTGGCCAAGCGTCAGATGTCCGGCGGGGGAACGGTGATCACCTTCGCGCTCGACTGCCCGGACAGTGCGGCCAAACGCCGCGCCTTCGAGGTGCTGGACAAGCTGGCGCTGATCGACATCTCGAACAATCTCGGCGACGCCAAATCCCTTGTCACACACCCCGCGACCACCACGCACCGGGCGATGGGGCCGGAGGGTCGCGCGGCGATCGGGCTTGGTGACGGCGTGGTGCGCATCTCCGTCGGGCTGGAAGGCACCGACGACCTGATCGCCGACATCGATCGGGCGTTGAGCTAGCAGTACAGCTAGCCGGCCTGTTTTTCGGCCGAGTCGACGTGCTCGGCCGCCGCCAGTGTCCCGTCCTGCGCCTGGCGCTCCAGCCAATCCACCACGGGCCGGGCGTAAATCATCTGGCTGGTGATGGCCATCTGGCCGCGAGTGCGGCCCAGGAACGAGATACCCCACGCGAACATGGCGGCAAGGCGGTTGCGGTGGCCGATCAGGTAGTACAGGTGCAGCACCAGCCACGCCAGCCAGGCGATGAATCCGGCGAACTCCACCTTGCCCACTTGTGCGACGGCGCTGTAGCGGGAGATCAGGGCCATGCTGCCCTTGTTGACGTACTTGAACGGCTTGCGTTCGGCCGGATTGTCGTCACCCTTGACCGCGTGCTTGATGACGGTGGCGGCGTATTTGGCTCCCTGGATCGCGCCCTGCGCCATGCCCGGGACGTCGGGCACCGACATCAGGTCGCCGACCACGAAGACGTACGGATGTCCCTTGACGGTGAGGTCGGGCTCGACGATCACCCTTCCGGCGCGGTCGGTTTCGGTTCCGTCGGACTGTTCGGCGAGCATCGCGCCCAGGGAGCTGGCTTGCACCCCCGCCGCCCATACCTTGCACGCGCATTCGATGCGGCGCTCGCCGCCGTCCTCCTCCTTGACGGTGATGCCCATGTAGTCCACCGCGGTCACCATTGCGTTGAGTTGGACCTCGACGTCCATCTTCTCCAGCCGCCGTTGCGCCTTGAGGCCGAGTTTGCGACCCATCGGCGGGAGCACCGCGGGCGCCGCGTCCAGCAGGATGACGCGGCATTCGCTGGGGGTGATCGTCCGGAATGCCCCGGCCAGGGTGCGCTCGGCCAGCTGGACGATCTCGCCCGCCAGCTCGACACCGGTAGGCCCGGCCCCGACCACCACGAAGGTCAGGCGGCGTTTGCGCTCGGCAGGATCCGTGGCGACCTCGGCCGCCTCGAATGCGCCCAGGATGCGGCCACGCAACTCCAGGGCGTCGTCGATGCTCTTCATCCCGGGCGCGAAGGCGGCGTACTCGTCATGGCCGAAGTAGGACTGCTGCGCGCCGGCGGCCACGATCAGACTGTCGTAGGTCGTTACCGTCTCCATGCCCATCAGGTGGGATGTGACCGTCTTCGCGGTGAGGTCGATGGCCGAGACTTCTCCCCACAACACCCGCACGTTGCGCTGGCGGCGCAGGATGAGTCTGGTCGTCGGCGCGATGTCGCCCTCGGACAGGATCCCGGTGGCCACCTGATACAGCAGCGGCTGAAAAAGGTGCGTGGTGGTTTTCGAGATCACGGTGATGTCGACGTCGGTGCGTTTGAGCGCCTTAGCCGCGGACAGGCCGCCGAAGCCACTTCCGATGATGACGACACGATGGCGCGACATGCCTGTCCCTTCTTCACGCGTGGGCCTGGGTGTCAATCCCCAGCGCATTCCACCGTACGACGCCACCACGCAGAAAGGCGAGGCATCCGCGAAGACCAGCGGACGCACGCGACATCCCGACGGCAGCAGAAGCAACCACGCCATGCGAAAGTCGTTGCCTAGAACCGGATCTGGACAACACCCGGCTGGCCAGGTGCCGCTGAGGATTAACAGCGCCCTGAAATGCCTTGTGTGGTCCAAGATCCCGGCCGGAACCGCGCTGGGTCAGCGACCCATATCACGGCTCCGGCCGGTCACCTGTTGGTCTTCGCTACGCGAAGGTTAATCCGAACGAAACGCCGAAAATTGTTTTGTGGCCCGTTCGGTTACTGCATTGCTATCCGGTGCAGGTCAAACCGGGTCCGCAGTCGATAACTAGCGGAACCGTACAAGCCGAGGTCATTGGTGCTGCGAAAGCGAGGACCAAAGCGAGGACGATTTTGCCGGTACGACGTGACATAAGAACCCCCTTCGTCTGGGAGACGATTGTCTGATGCCCGACGCGAGGGAGTTTACGGGGTCAATCGCTCGTAACTAAGGGATTTCGCGAATATTGTCGCTCGATTCGCCAAACGGATGATGCGCGATCACCGGCGGTATATGAGCGCCTTGTCGCGAATAGAATTTCAGTAAAATCCACCGCCGGGCAGAAATGGAAATATCCTGCGCGGGCGCTGGGGCGAGGCTATATTGGGACGCTATTTATCCGCTGCTCGCGGGCGGTATGCGCGCGCTGGATATGAATTCAAATAGACGTCCGAACTGGTGACGGCCGCGTCGCGGCGAAACCGTCAAGCCGGCAACTGTTTCACGGTCGCTCGGCGGCGCCTGCGGTCGGTCTAGAACGGCCACGCGTTGGCATCGCTCTTGTACTTGGCGTTGAGGTCGCTACAGAAGTCGGCGGCGGTGCCGGCGAGCAGGATGTAATAGGTCTCGCCACGGCGGCTTTCGTAGGCGGTGGGGGTGGTCCAGCCGTTGTTGCACATCGCGGCTTCACCGCCGGCCGCCGTCCTGCGCCAATTGGTCTTGGCGCAGCCGATCAGGTCGTCGACGTTCGGTGTCGCGCTCTTGGCCGCGACCAACATCGCGCCTCCCCATTGCCCGTCGTTGCGACGGTAGGCGCGTGCGCCGAATCCGGCGTTGTTGGTCTGGCAGGTCAACGCCCGGCGCAGCAGCGAGAAGGGCCCCGCGAGCTGCTGGTTGGCGGCCCCGGCCGCGGCCGTGATGAATTGCGCCGCGTCCGAGCCGTCCACCTCCTGGACGACGTTAGGGTTGCCAAAGCTAAAGAGTTGCTGGGAGATTCCCTGCCCAGCCGTCGAGCCGCCGATGATCGGCCCGCTGCCGGTGGACGTCATTGCGGGCAGTGCTGCGGTGGGATCGGCGCCCGCCGCGGGCATACCGGCGGCGGCGCCCAGGGCCAGCAGCGCGATGGTGCTGCGAATCCGGCGCGCGGTGAGTCTCATGACTCTTATTTCAGCACGTGTGCGTAGTCGGCGCGGCGGTCGCCGGCAATCAATCCGGTCAGTACGTGGCTGGTCTGCAGCGCGATGTACTGATCGACGCTGTAGATCGGGCCGAAGTGCCAGTGCTTGAGCGCCCAGCCGTGGGCGAGCAGCATGATGTCGAACACGGTGAGGTCGACGTCGACACCGCGAAAGACGCCCTGGGCGATACCGGCTTCGATCACCGCGTGCAGCGGTGCGGCGGTGGCGATTTCGAGATCCTTGATCTGGGTGCGACCGGGTACCCCGAGGGTGCGGCTCTCCCGGTAGGTCAGCACCACGCCGTCGAGATTCTCGTCGACGATTTCGATATAGCGGCGAACGCCCGCGGTCAGCTGGTCGACGACGTCGTCGCCGGCGGCTTGGATGACCGGCGTCAGTTGATCACGGAACACGTCCAAAATCCGCACAATCGTCGCGAGCAGCAGGTCCTCCTTGCCGCCGAAGTACTTGTAGATCAGGCCGACGCTGACCTTGGCCTCGGTTGCCAGATCCTGCATGGACATCTGGTGAAACCCGTTGCGGCCCATGACTTTGACCGCGGCATCGAGTACCTGGCGGCGCCGCGAGCTGGCCCGGGCCGCGCGCACTGCCTCCTCGACGGGCAGTTCGCTGAAATCGGTGGCCATCAAAGCTCAGATGCCCAGATCCTTGGCGATGATCGTCTTCATGATCTCGTTGGTGCCGCCGTAGATGGTCTGAATGCGGGCGTCGACGAAGGCGCGCGCCACGCTGTATTCCCGCATGTACCCGTACCCGCCGTGCAACTGCAGGCAGCGGTCGGCGGTGCGCACCTGCAGGTCGGTGGTCCACCACTTCAACCGCGCGGCGCGCGCGGCGGTCAACTCACCCGCCAGGTGCTCGGCCAGGCAGTCGTCGAGATAGGTACGGCCGATGTCGATTTCGGTCGCGAGCTCGGCGAGGACGAATTGGCTGTTCTGGAAGCCGGCGATCGGCGAGCCGAATGCCGTGCGGTCACGCACGTAGTCCAGGGTCTCGGCGAGAATGCCTTCCGCGGCGGCCACCGCACCCACCCCGAGCGCGAGCCGCTCCTGGGGCAGGTTTTTCATCAGCTGATAGAACCCCTTGCCCTCCTCCTCGAGCAGATTTGTGTTCGGCACCCGCATATCGGTGAAGGTCAGTTCGCTGGTGTCCTGGGCGTGCAGGCCGATCTTTTCCAGGTTGCGGCCGCGGGCAAAGCCCGGTGTGGCGGGGTCGACGACCAGAAGCGACAGCCCGTGGTGGCGATCCGGCGAGGTGCGGACCGCGACGACGAAGAGATCGCCGATCTGTCCGTTGGAGATGAACGTCTTGGCGCCGTTGACGACGTAGTCGTCACCGTCGCGCACCGCCGTGGTGCGGATCCCGGCCAGATCGCTGCCGGTGCCGGGCTCGGTCATCGCGATGGCCAGCACCGTCTCGCCGGTGACCACACCGGGTAGCCAGCGCTGTTGCTGCTCTGGCGTGGTCAGATCGGTGAGATAGGGCAGCACCACGTCGTTTTGCAGCGTGAAGGCGATGGCTTCGGCGGCCGCACCGGCCCGCTGTAACTCGTCGATCACGATCGCGTTGTAGCGGAAGTCGGCCACGCCCGGGCCGCCCAGATGCTCGGGCACCGTAAAGCCCAGCAGCCCGAGTTTGCCGGCTTCGATGAACAGCGAGCGATCCCACTGGCCGTCCCGTTCCCAATTTTCGTGATTGGGCACGACGGTCCGTTGCACGAAATCGCGTACCAGTTCCCGGAACTGGTGATGTTCTTGCGCGTACTCCAGGCGTGCGGCCATCGGTGCTCCTGTCAGCGGAAGGCGTCGCTGCCGGTGAACGCCTGGCCGAGGATGAGCTGATGCATCTCCGGTGTGCCCTCGTACGTCAGCACCGATTCCAGGTTGACCATGTGCCGGATGACGGGGTATTCCAGCGATATTCCGTTGCCGCCCAGTATGGTTCGCGCGGCCCGGCAGATCTTGATCGCCTCACGGGTGTTGTTGAGCTTGCCGAAGCTGACCTGCTCCGGACGCAGCCCCACGCTGTCCTTGAGGCGGCCGAGGTGTAGCGACAACAGCTGGCCCTTGTGCAGCTCGACCGCCATGTCGACGAGCTTGGCCTGGGTCAACTGGAAGCCGGCGATGGGGCGGCCGAACTGGGTGCGCTGCATCGAGTAATCCAGCGCGGCCTGCCAGGCCGAGCGGGCCGCTCCCATGGAGCCCCAGACGATTCCGTAACGGGCCTCGGACAGACACGACAGCGGCCCGCGCAGCCCCTTGGCCTCCGGCAGCATCGCCTCGGCGGGCACCCGCACGCCGTCGAGCACCAGCTCACTGGTGATCGAGGCCCGCAGCGACAGCTTGTGGTGAATCGTGTTGGCGCTGAATCCCGGTGACTTGGTGGGCACGATAAAACCGCGGATCCCGTCGTCCGTGGCGGCCCAGACGACCGCTACATCGGCGACCGAGCCGTTGGTGATCCACAACTTGCGGCCGTCCAGCACCCAGTCCGAACCATCTTGGCGCGCCCTGGTTTTCATCGCGGCGGGATCGGAGCCGACGTCGGGTTCGGTCAACCCGAAGCAACCGAGCAGCTCGCCGGTGGCCATGCCGGGCAGCCATTCCTGCTTTTGCTCCTCCGACCCGAAATTCCAGATCGCGAACATCGCCAGCGAACCCTGCACCGAGACCATCGACCGAAGACCCGAGTCGGCGGCCTCCAGCTCCACGCAGGCCAGCCCGTAGTGCACGGCCGAGGCGCCACCGCAGCCGTACCCGTCCAGGTGCATGCCGAGCAGGCCGAGCTGGCCGAAGCCCTTGGCCAGTTCGCGGACCGGAAGGTCGCCGATCTCGAACCACTCCGCGACGTGCGGGAGGACATGCTCGGCGCAGAATTCCCTGACGGTGTCGCGCACCGCGAGCTCGTCGCTGGACAGCGACGCATCCAGGCCCAGCGGGTCGTCGCGGTCGAAGGCGGGTGGTCTCTGAGTACTCATGTGATCAGCCTGCCATCGTCAGGGCGCCGCTCACACTGGTCACTTGTCCGGTGATGTGCGAGGCGGCCTCGGATGCGTGCCGTCGTCCAGTGCAGGTCCGCGGCGACCACCCGCTCGCCCGGCGCGGCAAGCCCCATCGCTATCGCCTTGCCGATGCCGGAACCGGCTCCGGTCACCAGCGCCAAGCCGGCCGGTGAATGGGTATTCATTCCTGACGAATTTAGGTTCACACCGGCTGCGCGGTCAAGGATCGCCGAGCGTCCCGGTAGTCTCGCTGCATGCTTAGGCTCCAGAAGCCGGCCTGGCTCGCGGTGGATGTCGTCGGTGTGCTGGTGTTCTGCGCCGTGGGGCGCCGCAGCCACGACGAAGGTCTCAACGTCACCGGGGTCGCCGTGACGGCATGGCCGTTTCTCACCGGCACCGTCGTCGGGTGGTTGGCCTCGCGCGGGTGGCGGCAGCCGACCGCCTTGCTGCCGACCGGGATTGTCGTGTGGTTGTCCACCGTGGTGATCGGCATGCTGTTGCGCAAGGCGAGCTCGGCGGGCGTGGCGGCAAGTTTCGTGGTGGTGGCCACGACGGTCACCGCGTTGTTGTTGCTGGGCTGGCGAGTAGCCGCCGGGCTGGTCCTGCGGCGCCGCTCCGGCGTCTGAGACGACCATGGCGCAGACGGCCGACGTGGCGGTGACCGCAACTTTCGGCGCGGCCGCGCGGGCCGTGGCCACCAACAAGGGCCTGCTGAACGATCCGTTCGCCGAGCCGTTGCTGTGCGCCGTCGGGATCGACTACCTCACCCGGGCGATCGAGGATCACGTGTTCGCGGCCGACGACGGCGACGACCCGGCGATGACGGCGCTGATGGATGCGCTGGCGGCGCATACGCGGTTCGTGGACGAATTTCTGGCCGACGCCGGCCGGGCGGGCATCCGCCAGGTGGTGATCCTGGCGTCGGGGCTGGACACCCGGCCCTACCGGCTGTGGTGGCCGCGGGGGACCACGGTCTACGAGATCGAGCGGCCGCAGGTCCTCGATTTCAAATCCGAGGTGCTCCATGGGCTGGACGCCGAATTGGCAACCCACCGGTGTGCGATCGGCATTGAGCTGCACCAGGATTGGCCTGCGGCGCTGCGCCGGGTCGGGTTCGACGCCGCGGCGCCCACGGCCTGGGTCGCCGAGCAGTTGCTCGTCGGATATCTGCCGCCCGAGGAGCAGAATCAGTTGCTGAACGGCGTCACCGCCACGAGCGCTCCCGGCAGCCGGTTCACCGCCGATCACATGCCCACCTGGAATCCGTTGCAGCTCGGGGCCGAACGCGCCTTCGTCGACGGCTGGCGGCAACGCGGACTGGACGTCGAGCTGGCCAGCCTGACCTACCCCGGCGAATATCATTACGTGCCAGAGTATTTGGCGTCTAATGGCTGGGAAACAGACGGACGGAGCATCACCGAACTCCTGGGTGCGCTGGGGTTGGGCAGGCGGCGACGGACCGGGCCCGGCGACTCGGAGTTCATTCCGGAATACGTCACCGCGACACGCGTTTGAGCTTTCGTGATGCCGGAATCAAGCCCGCCACACGGCCGACTGCGGTTCGTGTCGGCCACTCACGATGACCCGCTGGCGCAACCGCTGCTGGCCGAACTGGCCGTCGAATATGCGCAGCGTTACGGCGGCACGCCCAGCACCCACCTGACTTGGCTGCCCGTGCCGGAGGCCGAGTTGGCGCCGCCCGACGGCGGACTGCTGATCGGGGTGGTGGACGGCGTGCCGGTGACCGGCGGTGCGTTTCGCCGCTACGACGCCGACACCGCCGAGCTCAAGCGGATCTGGACCGACGGCGCTCATCGGCGCCGCGGCTACGCCAGGGCGCTGCTGGCGGCATTGGAGGCCGAAACCCTGCAGCGCGGGTATCGGCGGCTCTACTTGATCACCGGCAATCGGCAGCCCGAGGCCGAGGCGCTCTACGACGCGACGGGATATACCCGGATACCCCCGGATCCGCTGCCGTCGTGGGGCCCGTTTCTTCCGATCGCCTTCGAGAAGTGGCTGAGGTGATCACCAACCGGCACAACGGTTTTCGCGGCAGACCGGATTCAGATTTCGCTGGCGCATGTGGGGTTCGCACACCAGGAACTTTCACGCGGCGGCTGTGGCTGTCGTGGCGGCGATCCAACCCGAACTCATCCGCCGGCAGCCAACGAGGCGGCCCGCGCGGTCGCTTCCCGGATCGGGCCGCGCCACACGTCGCCATGCCCGGGCAACAAGACCTCGGTGTCCAGCAGGGCCAGCGCGTCCAGGCTCCGCAGCGAGTTCTGCTGGCTGTGGCTGAACACCGCGGGTAGCAGCTGCGGCCCGCCACGGCGCAGTAGCGGGTGCCCGGTGATCAGCGCGTCGCCGCTGACCAGCACGCCGTCCACCACGTATGAACAATGCCCGCTGGTGTGCCCGGGGGTGAACACCGTCCTCGGGTGGCCCGGCAGCCCGGCGGCCACATCGGCGGTCAGCGGCCGGGTGGACGGGATGCCGTCGCGAATCAGGCCGCCGCTGCGCAGCACGTGTAGACCCCACGCCGCCCAGCGCGGCCGCCAAATGCGCAGGGCGACATCGAAAATCGATACCTGTTCCAGATATTCGCGCTTGGCGTGACCCACTTCCTCGGCATGGCAGTACACGTCGGTGCCGTATTCGTTGGCGAGCCAGATCGCCGAACCCAGGTGGTCGATGTGCGCGTGCGTGAGCAGGACGGCGCGCACGTCGCCCGGGCCATAGCTCAGCTCCCGCAGTGAGGACAGCACGTCCTCGCGGTCCCCGGGATATCCGGCGTCGATCAGCAGCACGCCGGTGCCGTCGATCACCAGCGTCCAGTTAACGGCCTCCCCCCGGGCGAGGTACACCGTGTCGGTCACTTGAACGAGAGTCGGCGCCGGTCCCATGCCCGCGAGTGTAGGAGCGCCGCGAGGAGCGATCGCAAGCGCGGAGTGGCCGGGCGCGGCGGGTCGCGACCATCAAGACAGGAGTAGAAAGAACGAGTGGCTGAACTGAAACTCGGATACAAAGCATCCGCTGAACAATTTGCACCGCGCGAGCTCGTCGAACTCGCTGTCGCCGCCGAAGGTCACGGCATGGACAGCGCAACCGTCAGTGACCACTTCCAGCCGTGGCGGCACGAGGGCGGACACGCGCCGTTCTCGCTGGCCTGGATGACCGCCGTCGGCGAGCGCACCAAGAGGCTGGTGCTGGGCACCTCGGTGCTCACCCCCACCTTCCGCTACAACCCCGCCGTCATCGCGCAGGCATTCGCCACGATGGGGTGTCTGTACCCGGATCGCATTTTCCTCGGCGTCGGCACCGGCGAGTCGCTCAACGAGATCGCCACCGGATACGAGGGCGAGTGGCCGGAGTTCAAGGAACGCTATGCCCGGCTGCGCGAATCGGTCCGGCTGATGCGCGAGCTGTGGCTGGGCGACCGGGTCGACTTCGAGGGTGAGTACTACCACACCAAGGGGGCCTCCATCTACGACGTGCCCGAGGGCGGCATCCCGATCTACATCGCCGCGGGGGGCCCGCAGGTGGCCAAGTACGCGGGCCGCGCCGGGGACGGCTTCATCTGCACCTCCGGCAAGGGCGAGGAGCTGTACAAGGACAAGCTCATCCCCGCCATGCGCGAGGGCGCGCAGGCGGCGGGCAAGAATCCCGACGACGTCGACCGGATGATCGAGATCAAGATCTCCTACGACACCGATCCCGACCTCGCGCTGGAGAACACCCGGTTCTGGGCACCGCTGTCCCTGACGGCCGAACAGAAGACCAGCATTCACGACCCGCTCGAGATGGAGAAGGCCGCAGACGAGCTGCCCATCGAGCAGGTCGCCAAGCGCTGGATCGTGGCGTCCGATCCCGACGAGGCCGTCGCCAAGGTCAAGGACTACGTCGACTGGGGTCTGAACCACTTGGTGTTCCACGCGCCCGGACACGACCAGCGCCGGTTCCTGGAGCTCTTCGAGAAGGACCTGGCGCCGCGGCTGCGGCGGCTGGCCTGAGCGGCGGCAAAATGGTCTCCGGCGCCGTGTCCGTTCAGTGACAGCGATTTACATCGCGGCCCCCGAGCCGGAGACCGGCAAGTCGACGATCGCGCTGGGGCTGCTGCACCGGCTGACCGCGACCGTCGCCAAAGTCGGTGTGTTCCGGCCCATTACGCGAGCCGACCGGCAGGACCGCGACTACATCCTGGAATTGCTGCTGACGCGCACCACCGCGGGTCTGTCGTACGAGCAATGCGTCGGCGTCACCTATCAGCAGCTGCATGCCGACGGCGACGCCGCCATCGCCGGCATCGTCGACGCCTATCACGTGGTGGCCGCGGCGTGCGACGTGGTGGTGATCGTCGGCAGCGACTACACGGACGTGACCCGGCCGGCGGAGCTTTCGACCAACGCGCGGATCGCGGTCAACCTCGGTGCGCCGCTGCTGCTGACGGTCAGCGGCAAGGGACGCACGGCCGCGGAGGTCGTCAGCGTCGTCGAGGTCTGCCTGGCCGAGCTCGACGCCCAGCACGCCCACACCGCGGCCGTGGTGGCCAACCGGTGTGAGCCGGGCGAGCTGACCAACGTCGCGGAGGCCCTGCGCGGGTTCGCCCAGCGCAGCTACGTGCTGCCCGACGCGCCGCTGTTGTCGGCGCCGACGGTGGCCGAACTGGAAAAGGCGGTCGGCGCAACCCCGGTCAGCGGCGAGGAGTCACTGCGCGAACGCGAGGTGACCGGGGTGCTGGTGGCCGGGATGACCGCCGACCACGTCCTGGAACGGCTGCGCGACGGCATCGCGGTCATCACCCCCGGCGACCGCTCCGATGTGGTGCTCGCCGTCGCCAGTGCCCATGCCGCGGAAGGCTTTCCGTCGCTGTCATGCATCGTGCTCAATGGGGGCTTTCAGCTGCACCCGTCCATCGCCGCCCTGGTCGCCGGACTTCGGTTGCGCCTGCCCATCGTCGCCACCACACTGGGCACCTACGACACCGCCGGCGCGGCGGCCTCGGCCCGGGGCAGGGTCACGGCGACCTCACAGCGCAAGATCGACACCGCGCTGGAGTTGATGGACAGCCACGTCGACATCACTGACCTTCTTGCGCAACTTGCCATTCCGATTCCCACCGTCACCACGCCGCAGATGTTCATTCATCAGCTGACACTGCAGGCACGTTCGGATCGCAAACACATCGTGCTTCCCGAAGGCGACGACGACCGTATCCTGCGGTCCGCCGGACGGGTGCTGCAGCGCCGCCTCGCCGACCTGACCATCCTGGGTGACGAAGCCCGAATCCGTCAGCGTTCGGGGGAACTCGGAGTGGACCTGGACGACGTCACGGTGATCGATCCGCGCACGAGCCGGCTGCGCAACGAGTTCGCCGACCAGTACGCCGAATTGCGCAAGGCCAAGGGCGTCACCGTCGAGCAGGCTACCGAGGCCATGCGCGACGCCACCTATTTCGGCACCATGCTGGTGCACAACTCCCATGTCGACGGCATGGTGTCCGGCGCCGCGCACACCACCGCGCACACCGTTCGGCCGGCTTTCGAGATCATCAAGACGGTCCCGGATGTCTCGACGGTGTCCAGCATCTTCTTGATGTGTCTGCCCGATCGGGTGCTGGCGTACGGCGACTGCGCGATCATCCCGAATCCCACACCGGAGCAGCTGGCCGACATCGCGATCTCGTCGGCGCGCACCGCCGCGCAGTTCGGCATCGAACCGCGGGTGGCCATGCTGTCGTACTCGACCGGCGACTCCGGCACCGGCGCGGACGTCGACAAGGTAAGGGCCGCAACAGCGTTGGTGCGGGAACGGAATCCCGATTTGCCGGTCGAGGGGCCCATCCAATACGACGCCGCAATCGAACCGTCCGTCGCGGCCACCAAATTGCGCGACTCGCCGGTGGCGGGTCGCGCCACGGTGCTGATCTTCCCCGACCTCAATACCGGTAACAACACCTATAAAGCGGTGCAGCGCAGTGCCGGTGCGCTTGCCATCGGGCCCGTGCTGCAGGGTTTGCGCAAGCCGGTGAACGACCTGTCCAGGGGCGCGTTGGTCGAAGACATCGTCAACACCGTGGCCATCACCGCGATCCAGGCGCAGGGCCAGCCGTGACGGGAACCCACCGCGAGCGCCTGGTGCTGGTGATCAACTCCGGCTCGTCATCTCTGAAATATCAAGTGGTCGACCCTGATTCGGGGACGGCCCGGACGACGGGCATCGTCGAGCGGATCGGAGAGGAATCGTCGCCGGTTGCCGACCATGACGCAGCGCTGCGCCGCGCGTTCGACACGTTGGCCGGCGACGGCATCGACCTGAAGGCGAGCGGCATCGTCGCGGTGGGCCACCGAGTGGTGCATGGCGGCAACACGTTCTATCACCCCACAGTGCTGGACGATACGGTGATCGGCCGGCTGCACGAATTGTCGGAGTTGGCCCCACTGCACAACCCGCCCGCGCTCAAGGGAATTGAGGTCGCGCGAAAACTGCTGCCCGACATCGCCCACATCGCGGTGTTCGACACCGGATTCTTCCACGACCTGCCGCCCGCCGCGGCCACCTATGCGATCGACCGCGAACTGGCGCAGCAATATCAGATTCGCCGCTACGGGTTCCACGGCACCTCGCACCGCTACGTCAGCGAGCAGGCCGCCGCCTTCCTCGACCGGTCCGTCGGCGGCCTGAAACAGATTGTGCTGCACCTGGGTAACGGGTGCTCCGCCTCGGCGATCGCCGGCGCCCGGCCGCTGGACACCTCGATGGGTTTGACGCCACTGGAGGGGCTGGTGATGGGCACCCGCAGCGGCGACATCGATCCCAGCGTCGTCGGCTATCTGTCCCACACGGCCGACATGGGCGTCGACGACATCGAGTCCATGCTCAACCAGCGGTCCGGGGTGTTGGGCCTGTCCGGTGAGCGCGACTTTCGCCGGTTACGGACGATGATCGAATCCGGCGACGAGGCAGCGCAATTGGCGTACAGCGTGTTCACCCATCGGTTGCGCAAGTACATCGGTGCCTACCTGGCCGTTCTCGGGCACACCGATGTCATCAGCTTCACCGCCGGGATCGGGGAGAACGACCCGGCGGTGCGCCGCGACGCGGTGGCGGGCCTGGAGGAACTGGGCATCGTGCTTGACGAGCGTCGCAACCTGGGCGGCGGCAAGGGTGCCCGTCAGATTTCCGCCGACGATTCGCCGATCGCCGTGCTGGTCATCCCGACCAACGAAGAACTGGCCATCGCCCGTGACTGCGTGAACGTGTTAGGCGGATAGGAATCCGAGGCTGTTTCGCCCGGTGCCGACCGACGGCGTGGGATCGGCGCCGACCGTTCGCGCCAGCAGCTCGGCATAGATATCACGAAAATCAGTGGTGTACTTCAGGTCTCCGTTGTCGAGGTCGGCGAGGCTGGGCTGCTCGCCATAGAAGCCGCCCTGCACGGGCGCGCCCGCGATGAAAACGGGGCCGGCCGTGCCGTGATCGGTGCCCTGCGAGGCATTGGCCCGCACCCGGCGCCCGAATTCCGAATACGCCATCAGCACCACGTCGCGGCCGGCCATCTCCTGAACGAACCCGGTCACCGCCTCGTCGAACGTCTGCAGGAGACGTTGCTGGGTGCCCCGTTCGCCGGCATGGGTGTCGAAGCCACCCAGTTGCACCGTGTAGACCCTCGTGGGGACGCGGGCCTTGATGGCCTGGGCGACCATGCCCAGCTGGGCACCCAGTGAATTGTGGTCCTCGGCAGCGGGTTTGACCGAGGAGAAGGCGGTGTCGGCGGTGCGCGCCGCGCGGTAGGCCTTGCAAACCGCGGCCATCGCGGGAGTGTCGTCGGGATCGTCGTTGCCCAGCGCGGTCATGATCGCGTCGAATTTCTCCGCCCTGCCCGGCCCGCCGCCCGGGGAAAGCGCTGCGGCCGTGCACTTTGCGCCGACGGCCAGTGGTGGTAGGACGGCCCCGATGTTGACCGCCCGCAACGGGTCCTCGCCGGTGGCGTCGAGCCAGCGGCCGATCCAGCCGGTCGAAACCGGTTCGGCGGGCGACGCCGTCTGCCAGATGTCCATGGAACGGAAGTGGCTGTGGTCGGGCTCCGGGTAGCCCGCGCCGCGCACGATGGCGAGCTGCCGTTGGTTCCACAGCCCCGCCAATCCCTTCATCGCCGGGTTGAGCCCAAGTTGCTCATCGAGGTGGAGAACGTCGCCCGCTGCGTAGGCGAGTTCGGGGCGGGCGTCGTGATAGGCGTTGTCCGCGTAGGGGATCAGCGTGTTGATGCCGTCGTTGCCGCCGTAGAGCGTGGCGATCACCAGGACGCCGGCACCTTGCGCAAGCGGTCGGTCCTGCGCCGCGCGCATCAGGTCGGGCCAACTGACCGCCACGGCTGAAGACAACAGGCCGGCCGCCCCGACGCCCGCGCTGGCGATCAGGAATCGGCGACGGTTCATCTCGGGCATGGCTGATCTCGCTAGGACGTCAGGTATTCGGGAGTGTTGACCGCGGCCGCGACCAACTGCGGCGGTTGGCGCACCAGGGCCTGCAGTGCCTTGGCGGTGCGGTCCGACCAGGCGCCGACACCGATCAGGTAACCGACCGCGTCGACGCGGTCACCCGCGGCGGCGCTGTCGATGCCGGAGAGGTCACCGGCGTGTGCCAGTTCGGTCGCGGCGCGCAGTCGGGCCCCGGCGCTGGCGGTGGACAGCCACACCTGGCCGCCGGGCCAGCCGCCGACACTGGGTGGATAAAACGGCCGTTGACCCAGCGTGCGCAGCGTCGCGTCGATCATCTTCAGGCGCTTGGGGTCGTTGACGGGCACCCGCAGCGCCCGGATGACGCCGACGAGCCATTCGGCCGGGGTGTTGACCACCGCGGCGCGGCTGGCGGTGAATTCGTTGTCGGTGAGGATCGCGCGCGTCAGCGCGCGCAGGTCGCGGCCGGGGCCGTACGCGGCGACCAGCCGGTCGAGCGCCGGGGATGACGGGGGGTCGTCGGACGCCAATTGCCGCCACAGGCGTCCTGCGACGTATCCGGCCGATCTGGGTTGCGCCAGCACGGCGTCGCAGAACCCGGCGGCATCGAAGTTGCGGCTCTGTCCGAACAGCGTCTTGGCTTTCGTGTCATGGCGTTTGCGGGTCATGGCAGTGGTGCCCCCCGCCTCGATCACCCACCCCGTCAGGGCGCGGGCGCCGTTGCGCACGTCGCTCTCGGTGTAGCCGTTGCCATGTCCCAACGCGAACAACTCCATGAACTCGCGGGCCAGGTTTTCGTTGGGTGCCTTGGCTGTACTGCGCTGTGCGTCCAGCCAGCGCAGCATCGCGGCGTCGGTCAGCATCGCGTAAGCCAGGGCGCGAAAGTCGCCCAACGACCCCGCGCGCAGTTTCTGATTCTGGGCGGCCATGTATGCGGCGACCCGCACCTTCTGCGCCGAGGTGGCGAAGTGGTTGTGCCACAATAGGGTCAGCTTTTCGTGGACGGGCTGGCGCACGTCGACCATGCGACGTATCCACCAATTCGACAGCACGCCCAACTGTTCGGTCACCTGCTGGTTGTAGTGGTGGTGCGCGGCCGGCGTGGCGCGCTTGCCGGGCGGGCTGGGTGTGGCAAAGGCGGGCAAAGGGGTGGCGAGCGCGCCGGGATCGGCGTCGGGATCGGTGGCCAGCATCGAGTCCACATGGCCGGGCCAGTCCCGGCCGACGGCAGCGTCGACCTCGGGTCCGGTCACCCCGAACCCGGCCCGGCGCAGCATGCGGGCCGTGCTGACCCACACCGGGGACTGCGCTGCCATGGGATAACTGTGCCCGATCTTCCTTGCGATTTCCTTGTGACGCCTGTGTATGCACGTGCACGCGATGCGGCCCACGCGTGTGACCCTGCGGGGCATGAAGGAGCCGTTTGTCGGCAGCGAGGCGTTGCGCCATGGCACGCTGAGCCGGCACCAGCTGCGGACGCGATACCGAGCGGTGTTTCCCGACGTCTATCTCCCGAATGACACAGCGCCCTCGCTCGAGCTGCGTATCGCAGCCGCGTGGCTGTGGTCTGGTGGCCAAGCCGTCATCGCAGGGGCCGCAGCCGCTTTCCTGCACGGCGCCAGGTGGATACCCGACAATGTCCCCGTTGAGCTGATATGCGGCAGACCTCGCGCGCCCCAAGGCGTGCTCACTCGCCGCTGCGCGCTGACCGCGGGGGAGACGCAGTCCATCGACGGCGTACCGGCCACCACACCCGAGCGAACCGCCTTCGATATCGGGAGGCGCGGGGCCATCCGCTCAGCCATTGTTCGGCTCGACGCCCTCGCGCGGGCGACGGACTTCAAGGTCGACGACGTGCGCAGTGTTGCCCGAAGCCACCCTCATTCGCCCGGCCTGCGGCAGCTGGAAACCGCGCTAGAACTGTTCGACCCAGGAGCGCAATCCCCTCGGGAGAGCTACCTGCGGCTACTCCTTATCGACGCCGGCCTGCCCCGGCCGCAAACACAGATACCGGTGCTCGGCGTGGACGGACTCCCCTTCGCCTACCTCGACCTCGGCTGGGACGAGGCAATGGTGGCTGTCGAATACGACGGCGATCACCACCGGACCGACCGACGGCAATACGTGAAGGACGTTCGCCGGCTAGAAAAGCTCGAGCGGATGGGCTGGATCGTCGTCCGGGTCGTCGCTGAGGACCACCCCGTCGACGTAGTGCACCGTGTACGAGCCGCCCTGGTGGCTTCCAGTGTGCGTTCAGGGCTTTGAGTGTGCGTGTAGGGCGAATTCCACGCTAATTTCCCGCCCTGGAGGCACACTCACCGAAGGTGGGCTTCGACGGTGGGCCCGACGGTGGGCCCGACGCGAACCCGGCAACGAAGCCTCAGAACGTACTGGTGGGCCGCACCCGGTTCGCCATGTCGACCAGCGCGTAGCGGTGCCGCTGGGTGGGCGCGACGCGGGCCAGATTGCGCAGCGCCGCCTCGACGCCCAGCCGCAGCCCGTGCTCGGTGAACGGGAAACCGAGGATGTGGTTGGTGCTGGCCTTGTTGTCTTCCAGCCAGTCCATCGCACAACCCAGCACCAGGGCGCGGATCTGCAGGACGCGGGGTTCGGTGGGCGGCAGCGCCTCCACCCGACGGGCCGCGTCGCGAATGTCCTCTTCGGTGATCTCGCTCTTGGACCGGCCGGACAACAGCGTCACCGCGCTGGTCAGCCGCGCGGTGGTGAAGTGCCTCGAGGTGGCCGGCACCTCGTCCAGGGTGCGCACCGCGGCGGCCCGATCGCCTTCCGCGGACAGCGCTCTGGCCAACCCGAAGGCCGCCGAGATCACGCCGTCGTTGGTCTTCCACACCGTCTCGTAGAACTTGTGGTAGTCGACGTCGCCGGCCAGCTCGGCGGTGGCGGCCAGTGCCAGCTTGGGCGCCAGCTCACCGGGGAACGTGTCCAGCACTTCGATGAAATGCATTGTGGCCGAATCGTAGTCGCCGGTGAGCAGCTCGGCCACGGCCTTGTACCACACCAGCCGCCACTGCCAGCCGACCCGCTCGGCCAGGTCCTCGAGCTTGCGGGTGGCCTTGGCCACGTCACCGAGATCCAGCAGCGCGCGGACCTCCATCAGCGGCAGCTCCACCGACTCGGACAACTCGACGCCGTCGGCGTCCAGCGTCCCGTGCCGGGCCGCGCGCAACGAATCCAGAGTCTGCACCGGCTGGGACAGCACCGTCGCCTGCAGGACGGGAGCCGCGACGTCGGCCGGATCCACCAGCGGCACTTGCAAAGCGGTCACGATCTCACGGGCGGTCAGCTTCTCCGAGTGGACCTGACCGTCCAGGTACACGTCGGTGTGGGCGACCAGCAAGTCCACCCCAAACGTTGAGCGGCTGGGGCTGAAGATCGTCGAGAGGCCGGGCCGCGGCATCCCGCTGTCGTAGGCGACGACCTCGCGCAGCACGCCCATCAACTGGGCGGACATCTCTTCGGTGCTGGCGAACCGGCGCCGCGGGTCGGGGTCGGTGGCGCGGCGCAACAACCGGCGGAAGGAGTCGTAGGTGGTCAACACCGGGTCGTGCTCGGGCAGGCCGTCGACGTAGCGACCGTTGCGGGTTTGCAGGTTCAGCGTGAGCGCGGCCAGCGTGCGGCCCACCGTGTAGATGTCCGTGGCGACCGTAGGGCCGGTCCGCACGATCTCGGGTGCCTGGAAACCCGGTGTGCCATACAGGTACCCGAACGAATTGATCCGCGACACCGCGCCCAGGTCGATCAACTTGAGCTGCTCTTCGGTGCGCATGATGTTCTCCGGCTTCAGGTCGTTGTAGACCAGGCCGATGGAGTGCAGATAGCTCAGCGCGGGCAGGATTTCCAGCAGGTAGGCGACGGCCTCGGCCACGGGTAGCTTCTCGCCCTTCCCGTGCTTGAGCGGCTGCCCGCCGACGTACTCCATGACGATGAGACCGACCGGGTTGCCGTGCTGGTCCTTGTGCTCGACGAAGTTGAAGATCTGCACGATCTGCGGGTGGACCACCTCGGCCAGGAACTGTCGTTCGGCCATCGCGATCGCCTGCGCCTCCGCGTCGCCGGAGTGCACCAAACCCTTGAGCACCACCGGCCGGTCGTTGACGTTGTGGTCGACCGCCAGGTAGACCCAGCCCAGACCGCCGTGCGCGATGCAGCCCTTGACCTCGTACTGGTTGGCGACGATATCGCCGGGATTGAGCTGCGGCAGAAACGAATACGGGCTGCCGCAGGACGGACACCACCCCTCCGACGTCCCCTTGGCTTTCTTGCTGGACCGCCCCACCGGCTTTCCGCAGTTCCAGCAGAATCGTTTCGACTCCGGTACCACCGGATTGGTCATCAGGGCTTCGAGCGGATCGATATCGCGTCCGCGGGGAATCTCGACCAGGCCACCGCCGAGCTGTCTGACCGCCGGCAGCGATCGCGTCGCCACCGTCAAGCGGTCCTGCGGATCGGTGTCCAAGGCACCCAGCGAAATGTGCGGAAAGTCGTCGTCATCGTCGTCGTCGTCGAAGTCGGGACGGAACAGTGCCTGAGTGGCCTGCAACCGCCCCGTCGCCGCGCCGCCCTGGACGTCGGCCGGCTGGGTGCCCGGGGCGACGTCCTCCGCGCCGGTTTCCGGCTGCTCGGTGTGCTTATCCGGCTCGGTCATCAGTCCAGATACCTCGGGGTGGGCGGGGCCGGCGCGGGGCCCAGCACTGTCAACCACTTGCGGTACAACGTGTTCCACGTACCGTCGCGGCGGATCCGTTCCAGGGTTCCGTTGACGAACCGCACCAGTGGCGTGTTGTTCAAATTGATCCCGATGCCATAGGGCTGGGTGGCCATATTGGGTCCGACGATGTGCAGGTAGGGATCCTCTTCGACCAGCCCGGCCAGGATCGAATCATCCGTGCTGACCGCGTCGATCTCGCGCTGCTGCATCGCCACCAGGCAGTCGGCCCAGTTGACCACCGACACCACGACCGGCGGTGGGTCGATCTGCTGAATCCGGTGCAGCGACGTCGTGCCTTTGGCCACGCACACGCGCTTGCCGGACAGGTCGGAGACCTTGACGATCGACGAGTCGCGCGGGGCCAGGATGCGCTGATTGGCGTCGAGGTAGACGGTCGAGAAGTTGACCAGCTTGCGCCGGTCGCAGGTGATGGTCATGGTCTTGACCACGACGTCGACCTCGGAGTTCTGCAGGGCGGTGACCCGTTCGTCGGATGCCAGGATCCGGTACTCGACGTGCGACGGCGCCCCGAAGATGTCGCGCGCGATCTCGCCGGCGATGTCGACGTCGAAACCGCTGATCTCGCCGGTGATCGGGTCGCGGAAGCTGAACAGGTTGCTGCCGATGTCCAGCCCGACGATCAGCCGGCCCCGGGCGCGGATGTCGGCCACCGCGGCGTCGGCCTCCGCCTTGGTGGCAAAGGGCCGCAGGCTGGCCGTCAGATCGCAGTTCTGATTCGGGCCGTCGGGCGGCAGGGGCGGCTCGGGCGCCAACTGCTCCATGCCGACCGGCGTCGGCGGCGGCAACGTCGGCACGCTGGCCACCTGCAGCGATTCCGTGTGTCCGCAGCCCGCCAGTATCGCCACCGCGGCGGCCACGGTGCACGCCCGGCGAAGCAGGGGCAGGCGGATCATTATCGATACTCTTTCAGCCTCGGCCACAGCCCCAGCGCCACCGCGATGGCGGCGCCGAGGCTGAGCACCACGCCGCCCACCTGGGCCCCGGACAGCCCGCTGCGGGCGTTGATGACGTCGTTGCGCAGGGTGATGCGGCCCTGATCCATGGCCTTGGCCAGCTCGCCTTCCAGCTTGTCGAACGCCGGGGTGGAGTCTTCTTCGCTGCTGCCCAGCGCCACCTGGGTCGCGGCCCGGTAGTTACCCACCGAGATGTACGAGGTGATCCGGTCGTTGGCCTGTCGCCAGCGCAGCAGCAGCTGATCGGCGCCTTCCAGGTCCGGCTTGTCCACGGCATCGCTGCGGGACATGTACTGGTCGAGCTGGCGGTGCATGGAATCGATGCGTTGATAAAACGACTGCTTGCGCTTCTCTTCGTCGCCGCGGCGGATCAGCGACAGCGTCTCGTCGGCGCGCGCTTGCTGGGCGGTGATCGCGACATTGGTGACGGTCTTGAGGGATTCCGCGGCAGTGTCCTTCGCACTACGACTGGCCGCCGTAGAAATGGTCAGTGCAGTTCCAACCCAAACCACCATGACGAGAATAGCGAGTGCGCCCACCACCAGGCCCGGGTTGATTCGGCGCCGGGTGCGCCGCGCCAGCCAGCGGTGGGAGAACGCGCCGAAGATCACGGTGGCGCCGACCACCATGATGACTGGCGCCGGAATCTGGGTCGACGCCGTGGTTTCGGCGTCCACCCGCTCCGACGTCGCCTGATAAAGACGCGCCGCGTCGGGCAGGATCGTCGATTGCATCAGCCCCGAGGCCTCCGACAGGTACGACGACCCGACCGGATTGCCCTCCCGGTTGTTGGTTCGCGCGATTTCGATCAGGCCGGTGTAGACGGCCAGCTCGGCGTTGATCCGGCCCAGCAGCTGCACCAACGGTTCGTCGGTGAGCCCGCTCGAGGCCCGGGTGACGGCCACCGACGCGTCGGTGATGGCCTGCTCGTAGCGCTGGCGCACGGGTTGCGGCTCGGCCTCGGCGATGAACGCGGTGGCCGCCGCGGCGTCGGCCACCGACAGGGTGGTGTAGAGCCGCCCGGCGGCGAACGACAGCGGCTCGGTGTGGTTGAGCACCGTGGTGAGCACCTGCTGCCGATGGTTGATGGTGGTCGACGTGGCGAAGGCGCTGATGCCGCCGAGCGCGGCCAGCACGATGCCGATGGTCAAGATGCGGCCCGGCGTGGTCGAGATGAACCACCAGCGTGGATGGGCTGGTTCGGCCGGTGACCGCGATCCCTGCGGCTCGGTCGACGGGTGCGCCAGCTCAACCGTCACGTCTTATCAGCCCTCATCTCTCGGCCACCGGATTTCGCTGCACGGACCTCTATAAGCGAAGTCTAAGAGCATGTTCGGCTGGATGGGTGGAGGCAGACGCAATTGACGACGCCCCAACCAAGTCTGCATATCCTGAATCGGTGCAGGGCGACGGTGACGGCTGGGTGATCTCCGACAGCGGCGCCCATTACTGGGGCCGTTACGGCGCGGCGGGTTTGCTGCTGCGGGCCCCGCAATCCGACGGTACGCCCGCGGTGCTGTTGCAGCATCGCGCGGTGTGGAGTCATCAGGGCGGCACCTGGGGGCTGCCGGGCGGCG
Organism: Mycobacterium sp. 852002-40037_SCH5390672; assembly: GCF_001665875.1. GTDB lineage: Bacteria > Actinomycetota > Actinomycetes > Mycobacteriales > Mycobacteriaceae > Mycobacterium. The sequence continues at coordinate 67,880 of NZ_LZTA01000108.1, read as the reverse complement.
CCCGGGACAGCCACGAAACGCCCGAGGAGACGGCGGTGCGCGAAGCGAACGAGGAGGCCGGGGTGCTCGGTGAGCGGCTCGCCGTGCGCGCGACCGTGGTCACGGCCGAGGTGGCCGGGATCGCCGGCACGCGGTGGAGCTACACCACCGTCGTCGCCGACGCCGCTGAGTTGCTGCATACCGTGCCCAACCGGGAAAGCGCCGAGATGCGCTGGGTCGCCGAAAACGACGTGGCCGACCTGCCGCTGCATCCGGGCTTCGCGGCCAGCTGGCAGCGGCTGCGCACCGCGCCGGCGGTGTTGCCGCTGGACCACGGCGACGAACGCCGGCAATACCTGCCGCGCACGATCGAGGTCGAGACCGGCGTCTTCGTCTGGTGCATGCCCGGCCCTCCGGTTCAGGCCGACGAAGCGCCCTCGCAGCTGACCCGCCGGATCAGGTCGCTGCTGCCAGCGCCGAACTGAGCCGCTGGGCCGCAGCCCGCGGGTCGGCGGCCGCGGTGATCGCCCGGACCACCACGATGCGCCGGGCACCGGCGTCGAGCACTTCGGGCAGCCGCTGCTCGTCGATGCCGCCGATCGCGAACCACGGCTTATCGCCGCCGTGTTCGGCGCCCAGGCCGGCGGCCACCCGTACCAGCGGCAGCCCGGGCGCCGCACGATCCGGCTTGGTGGGCGTGGGCCAGCACGGGCCGACGCAGAAGTAGTCCGCATCGCTGAGTGCCGCAGCGGTCGCCTGGTCGGCGCTGTGGGTGGACGAGCCGAGCAGCACGTCCGGACCGACGATGTCGCGCGCGATCCCCAGCGGCAGGTCGCCCTGGCCGAGATGCAGCACATCGGCGCCGGCCGCGCGGGCGATGTCGGCGCGGTCGTTGACGGCGAACAAGGCGCCGTGTCGGTGGGCCGCCTCGGCCAGGATCTGGCACGCCGCGAGCTCGTCGCGCGCCTCGAGGGGGCCGAACCGCTGCTCACCGGCCGAACCCTTGTCGCGCAGCTGGATGATGTCCACGCCACCGGCCAGGGCGGCGTCGGCGAAATCGGCCAAATCACCGCGCTCACGGCGCGCGTCGGTGCACAGATAGAGCCGCGCCGTGGCCAGAACGGATAGTCGTCTATGAATGGGACGCTGCACACCGAGACGCTAGCGCGCTAGCGTGGAGCCGAAGAGAACCACTAGACACGGGAGTCCCGGGTAGTCGAGTGACTGCGGGGCTGAGAGTGGGCACAGCCGGGGCCACCCGGACTTGCCCTTACCGTCACACCTGATCCGGATCATGCCGGCGAAGGGAGGCTCACGAATGACCGGGATGCCTTCGGGACCACCGCTGGGGTCACTGGCCGTCGTCGGTGGCGGCGTCATCGGGCTCGCGGTGGCGCGCCGCGCCGCGCAGGCCGGGTGGTCGGTGCGGGTGCACCGCACCGATCAGAAGGGGGCATCCTGGGTCGCCGGCGGCATGCTGGCGCCGCACAGCGAGGGCTGGCCCGGCGAAGAGCGGTTGCTGCGGCTGGGCCTGGAATCGCTGCGACTGTGGCGCGAGGGCGGTTTCCTGGACGGCCTGCCGCCCGAGGTGGTCACCGCACGCGAGTCGCTGGTGGTGGCCGTCGACCGCGCCGATGTCGCCGACCTGCGCACCGTCGCGGAGTGGTTGTCCGCCCAAGGGCATCCGGTGGTTTGGGAGTCGGCCGCGCGCGACGTCGAACCGCTGCTGGCACAGGGCATCAGGCACGGCTTTCGGGCGCCCACCGAGCTTGCCGTGGACAACCGGGCGGTGCTGGACGCGCTCAGCGCGCAGTGCGAGCGCCTCGGGGTGCGGTGGGCGCCGCCGGTGCACGACCTGTCGCGCGTCGAGGCCGACGCGGTGGTGATCGCCAACGGCATTGACGCGCCGGCGTTGTGGCCGGGGCTGCCGGTGCGCCCGGTGAAGGGTGAAGTGCTGCGACTGCGATGGCGCCCAGGTTGTATGCCGTTGCCGCAGCGGGTTGTTCGCGCCCGTGTACACGGACGGCAGGTATACCTGGTGCCCCGCGCGGACGGGGTCGTCGTCGGCGCCACCCAGTACGAACACGGGCGCGATACCGCCCCGGTCGTCTCGGGAGTGCGCGATCTGCTCGACGACGCGTGCGCGGTGCTGCCGGCGCTGGGTGAATACGAGCTGGCCGAGTGCGCCGCCGGGCTGCGCCCGATGACACCCGACAATCTGCCGTTGGTGCATCGCCTGGACGCACGGACCCTGATCGCCGCCGGCCACGGCCGGTCGGGATTTTTGTTGGCGCCCTGGACGGCAGAACAGATCGTTTCCGAACTGGCCCCGGTGGGAGCACATCAATGATCCGCGCTGCGACGATGCACAGCGAAAGCGATGGGGAGGAGCGGCGCCAATGATCGTCGTGGTCAACGAGCAGAAGGTCGATGTCGACGCGCACATCACCGTCGCCGCGCTACTGGATTCCCTGGGTTTTCCGGACCGCGGCGTGGCGGTGGCCATGGACGACGCGGTGCTGCCGCGATCCCGGTGGGCCACCGAGCTTTTCGACGGTGCCCGCCTCGAGATAGTGACGGCGGTGCAAGGTGGCTAGATCTGAGTTGTCCCCTTCCTCCTCGGCCCATCCTGGACCGCATCGTCAGGAGGCGGGAACCAAACTGACCATCGGCGACCGCAGCTTCGCGTCGCGACTCATCATGGGGACCGGCGGAGCGAGCAACCTGGCGGTGCTGGAAGAGGCGCTGGTGGCCTCGGGCACGGAACTGACCACCGTCGCGATACGGCGGGTCGACGCCGAGGGCGGCACCGGATTGCTCGATCTGCTCAACCGGTTGGGCATCACCCCGCTGCCCAACACTGCGGGATGCCGCGGCGCGGCCGAGGCGGTGCTCACCGCACAGTTGGCGCGCGAGGCGCTGAACACCAACTGGATCAAGCTCGAGGTGATCGCGGACGAACGCACGCTGCTGCCCGACGCGGTCGAATTGGTGCGAGCCGCAGAACAATTGGTCGATGACGGGTTCGTCGTCCTGCCCTACACCAACGATGATCCGGTGCTGGCGCGTCGGCTCGAGGACGCCGGATGCGCGGCGGTCATGCCGCTGGGTTCGCCGATCGGCACCGGCCTTGGCATCATCAATCCCCACAACATCGAGATGATCGTCGCCCGGGCCGGCGTTCCGGTGGTGCTCGACGCCGGCATCGGAACCGCCAGCGACGCGGCGCTGGCAATGGAATTGGGTTGCGACGCCGTGCTGTTGGCCACCGCGGTCACCCGCGCCGCCGATCCGGTCGCGATGGCCGCCGCGATGGCGGCCGCCGTCACCGCCGGGTATCTGGCCCGGCGCGCCGGACGGATCCCGAAGCGGTTCTGGGCGCAGGCGTCGAGCCCTGGTCCGGCGACGATGCGGGCCGCGCAGTGGGCCGCTGAGGAGCCGGGCAATTGAGCCTGAGCCGATGAGTCGTTATGTCGCGCTGGGCAGTTCGATGGCCGCCGGTCCCGGCATCCGGCCCCGCGCCGCCGGGGCTCCGCGATGGTCGGGCCGATCCGCACGCAACTACGCGCATCTGATCGCGCAGCGTTACCACCATGACTTGGTCGACGTCACCTTCTCCGGGGCGACCACCGCGCACGTGCTCACCGATAGCCAACGCGGGGCGCCGCCCCAAATCGCCGCACTGGACGGCACCGAGAGTCTGGTCACGGTCACCATCGGCGGCAACGACGTCGGCTACATTCCGCTGTTGATGGCCGCGTCGCTGCCGCGTCCACTGCGTCACCTGCCGCTGCTCGGGAATCGCATCTTTGATCTGCTGGATCGCGGGGCGCGGGATCTGGCCCTGGACGCGGTGTTTGAACCGCTGTGCGCGGTCGGCCGTGCACTGCGTCAACGATCCCCGCGGGCACGCGTCTTCTTCGTCGACTACCTGACGGTGCTTCCGCCCGCGGGCGTGCCGGCCGCGCCGCTGTCACCCGCCGATGCCGACCTGGGCCGGCACGTGGCCGCGACGCTGGAAAACATGACGGCCGATGCCGCGGCGGCAACCGGCTGCGAAGTGATCCGCGCCGGAGCGGCCGGCCGCGAACACCACGCATGGTCGGAAGACCCCTGGACGACGCTGCCGGCGCGCTATGGTGTCCCACTGCCGGGGCGCCCGGCCCCGTTGCACCCGAACGCCGCCGGGATGCGCGCGGTAGCGGAATTAATTGCGGCTCAACGGTAAACGTCAGCCGTTGGTGCGCCACCACTGGTAGAGCGCGCTGACGTCGGAATTGGCCGCGGTGAGGTGTCCCAACACGTTTTTGGCGTCGGTGGTCCAGGTCAACGTCGCGTAGTTCTTATAAGTGCCGCACGCGATCTGCCCGCCCGTCTGGCCGTTCTGTTTCCAGGTTCCCGGTGACGCCCCGGCGTCCCCGCATGCGGCCAGGGACACGTCTTTGATGGTGGAACTGAATGCGGAGCCCAGATTCGTGCTGTTGGAGAACAGTGCGTAGACACCGGATCCCGGACCGCTGGAGTCGGGGCTTTGCCCGCAGATGAGTTCGGCCAGTTCACCGGTTTCGGTCAGCTCTTGTGACTTGCAGTTGTTCAGGCCGTAGCCCTTCGACAGTGAGGCTGCCAACGTGTTCATGTCTGACGCGTTACCGGTGTTGGGTTCGGCGTTCGCGGTGGCAACACCCGCGAAAGCCAAACCGCCTGTGAAAGCTGCTGCCGACACGGCTCGCAGCGCGGTGCTGAGATGTGACATTTTTGACTCCCTGCGGTTGATGGAAATAAAGAGGGGCGAACGTCTCTCGGTTATCTGTCCACCGAATCGGTTGGGGCCCATCGGGAACGTCACCCGTTGGCCCGCCACCACTGGTAGAGCGCCGCCACGTCGGTGTTGGATGCGCGCAGATAGCTCAGCGTGTTTTTGGTGTCCGTGGTCCAGATGATCTCGGCACCGTTTTGGTAAGTGCCGCAGGCCGCCTGCCCGGCGCTGCCGGCCGAACCGTCCTTGTGCCAGTTCGAAGGCGACTGGTCGGCGTCCCCGCATGGGGTCAGAACGTCCTCTTTGATGGTGGCCTTGAACGAGGTGGCCAAATTGTCGGCATTGGTGAATAGGACGTACTTGGCCTGAACCGGACCGCTCGGATCGGGGCTCTGCCCGCAGGTGAGCACCGCCAGTTGCGTGCTGCGGTCGATGTTCTGGGCGGTGCAGTTGTTGAGGCCGTAGCCCTTCGACAGTGAGGCCGCAAGCGAGTTGATATCCGACGGGCTCCCGGTGGTGGCGGGATCCGCGCTCGCCGAGATGTCGCCCGCTAAGGCCACACCGCCCGTGAGTGCCGTTGCCGTCACCGCCCGCAGCATGTTGCTGAAATCAGACATGAATGGCTCCTTAACGGCCGCTTCTAAACACGGATAGTAGGGCTATGTCGTGATAAAGCAATACGTTCTGCAGGCAATTGTCTGTGTGGGCATCCTTTTTCGGTTCAACCCGCAGAGGCCCAGGCAAATGGTAGTGGTGCACCAGTCGTCGCGCCGGATCTTGAATTATGTTGAGGCACGGCTGTAATCCAGCCTTTCGGCGCACGCGGTGATGTCGCCGACGCGTTGTGCCCGGGTTGCCTAAAACCAGTTCTTTCATTGCTAGTGCCGATCAGAGTCCGCTCGGGTATGGTTAGCACCGCTTCACGCCAGCTAACTCCCCTTGACTGGAGAATCCATGACACAACCCCCTCCTCCGCCGCCCGGTTACCCGCCGCCGCCTCCGCCCGGATATCCGCCCCAGCAGCCGGCCGGCCAAGCGCCGAATAACTATCTGGTGTGGTCGATTCTGGTGACCCTGTTCTGCTGTCTTCCCTTCGGGATCGTGGCGATCGTCAAGTCGAGCCAGGTCAATGGGTTGTGGGCGCAGGGCCGCTACGCCGAGGCGCAGGCGTCGGCCGACAGCGCCAAGAAATGGGTGATCTGGTCGGCGGTCATCGGCGTCGTCGTGGGCGTCATCTACGCCATCTTGATGGCGCTCGGTGCGCTGAACACGAACACCAACGCGGCACTCGCCGCGATGTTCTAGAGCCGCTGGGTCCGATCATGGTGACCCGCTGGGGGGCGGCGCACGCGAATCTGGGTGCACCACTGGTGGTGGCCGCATCCACGACGCTGATGTGCGCCGCCATCTGGGCGGGCGACCCGACCACGCCGAACGGCCCGCTACCGGTATGCCCCACCAAAGCGTTGTTGGGGATCGACTGTCCCGGATGCGGCAGCCTACGCATGCTGTATTCGCTCATGCACGGCAATCTGTTGGCGGCCGCCAGGTTCAATGCTTTGGGCCTGGCGGCTGTCGCGCTGTTGGTGTGGGCGTACTTTTCCTGGACCTACGGGCGCCTGGTGGGCCGGCGGATCCGCAGTTGGCAGCACCGACGCTGGGCCGCCGTCCTGACACTGTCACTGGTGCTGACCTGGTTCGTGGTGCGCAACATCCCCTTTGCGCCCTTCAGCGCACTGCATGTCTGATACCGCCGTGTCCTGATCGGCGGCGGTTGGGCAGCGGTCTAACCTGGGGCGCGATGGTGAACAAATCCACGACGATGCCGGCGTTGCTCGCCGCGATCGCCCTGACCGCATTCTCGACCGGCTGCTTCCATCGGTCGTCTCACTCGCAGCAAACAACCGGTAATCCCGCCGCGGCCGAATTTGCCGCTAGTCTGCGTGACAAGGTCACCGCCGATGCGATGATGGCCCACCTGTCCAAGCTGCAGGACATCGCCAACGCGAACAACGGCACTCGGTCGGTGGGTACCCCCGGGTACGAAGCCAGTGTCGATTACGTGGTTAATGTCTTGCGCGGCAGTGGATTTGACGTACAGACCCCCGAATTCTCGGCGCGCGTGTTTCACGCCGAGAAGCCGGTGCTCACCGTCGGGGGCAGGTCGGTGGAGGCGCGCGCACTGGACTTCAGCCTGGGCACCCCGCCGGACGGAGTGAGCGGGTCGCTCGTCGCCGCACCGACGAACAACTTGGGTTGCGCGCCCTCCGACTACGCCAACCTGCCGCTGCAGGGTGCCGTCGTGCTGGTGGATCGCGGCACGTGCCCGTTCGCTCAGAAGGAAGACGCCGCGGCACAGCGCGGCGCCGTGGCGATGATCATCGCCGACAACGTCGACGAACAAGAGATGGGCGGCACGCTCGGGCCGGCCACCGAAGTCAAGATTCCGGTGCTGAGCGTGACCAGGTCGGTGGGGGTGCAGTTGCGCGGGCAACCCGGGCCCACCACGATCAAGCTCAACGCCGGCGCCCAAAGTTTTCGGGCCCGCAACGTGATTGCGCAGACCAAAACCGGATCCGCGAGCGACGTGGTGATGGCCGGGGCGCACTTGGACAGCGTGCCCGAGGGGCCGGGTATCAACGACAACGGATCGGGCGTGGCCGCGGTATTGGAAACCGCTGTGCGGCTAGGGAGTTCGCCCTCGGTACGAAACGCGCTGCGGTTCGGCTTCTGGGGTGCAGAGGAGCTCGGACTGATAGGGTCGCGCAACTACGTCGAGTCACTGGACCTGACGGCGCTGAAAAACATTGCGCTGTACCTCAACTTCGACATGCTCGCGTCGCCGAACCCCGGCTACTTCACCTACGACGGCGACCAGTCGCTGCCCGTGGACGCTCGCGGACGGCCGGTGGTGCCCGAGGGCTCGGCCGGTATCGAGCGCACGTTGGTCGCCTACCTGAAATCGGCCGGAAAGACCGCGCAGGACACATCGTTCGACGGCCGGTCCGACTACGACGGATTCACCCTGGCGGGGATTCCCGCCGGCGGCCTGTTCTCGGGCGCCGAGGGGAAGATGTCCGCCGACCAGGCCAAGTTGTGGGGCGGGACCGCCGATCAACCGTTCGACCCCAACTACCACCAGAAGACCGACACCCTCGACCACGTCGACCGCACCGCACTGGGAATCAACGGTGGGGGTGTGGCTTACGCGATCGGTCTCTACGGGCAAGACCTCAGCGGGCATAACGGCGTCCCCGCCATGGCGGACCGCACCCGGCACGTACTCGTCAAATCATGATCTCCCGGCTGGGTGCGGCCCTGCTGCTGATCGCCGCGCTGGTGGCCGGCTGTTCGTCGACCCGACCCGGGCTGCCGACGGCGACACCCGACCTTGGGCACACCCTGGCCAAAAAGGTCAACGGCGAGGGCATGCTGACCCACCTGCGCGCCTTGCAGAACATCGCCAACGCCAACGGCGGCAATCGCGCGGACGGGACGCCGGGCTTCAACGCCAGCGTGGACTACGTGGCTAAGACCTTGCGCGACAAGGGTTTCGACGTTCAGACGCCGCAGTTCGACCGGCTCTACACCCTGTCCCTGGGTAAGCCCGCGCTCACCGTCGGGGGCCGCACCTATTCCGTCGACCAAGCCTCGCTGCTGGTCCAGACGCCGCCCGGCGGACTGACCGGCCAGCCGATCCGGCCGGCGCAGCCGTCGGGTTGCACGGCCAACGATTACCCGGCGGCCGTGCCCAGGGGTGCGATCGCCATCGTCGACGACGCGCACTGTTCGGTGGTCGACAAACAGAACAGCGCGGTGGCCAAGGGCGCGAGCGCCCTGATCGTGCTCAGTTCCCCTACCGGCCGGGGAGCGCCACCCACGTTGTTCACCCCCGGCTACTTCAAGCAGCTGACCGTGCCCGTCGCCGTGCTGGGTTCCTACGGAGCCGCCGCGCTGACCGGCTCCACCGCACCGATACGTCTGGTGCTGGATGCGCAGAACATGAAGATCACGTCCCGAAATGTCGTGGCGCAGACCAAGACCGGCTCTGCCCATGACGTCGTCGTGGTCGGTGCGCATCTGGACGGCTCACGTGCCGGACCCGGGATCAACGACGACGGTTCCGGGGTGGCCGCCGTGTTGGAGACGGCGCTGCAGTTGGGTCCGCTGGCTCCGGTGAACAACGCGGTGCGGTTCGTGTTCTGGGGCGCCGACGAGGACGGGCGGGGCGGCGTCATGGACTACGTTTTCGGCATGGATCGCGACCAACTCAATGACATCGCGCTGTACTTGAACTTCGCCATGCTGGGTTCGCCCAACGCGGGATTCTTCACCGACGACGGCGATCAGTCCGGCCCACCCGGACCCGGCGTCTCCGCCGCGGACGTGCCCGAAGGCTCGGCCGGCATCGAACGCACCCTGTCCGGCTATCTGAACCTCGCCGGCAGGCGTCCCGCGGACATGCCGTTGGACACCAGGGCCGACTACCACCCGTTCATGGTTGCGGGCGTGCCGGTCGGGGGCATGACCACCGGCGCTTCGCAGCCGAAAACCACCGTGCAGGCCCGATTATGGGGCGGGCAGGCCGGCGTGGCGTTCGACCCGAACTTCCAGGGTCCTCGTGACACCGTCGACAACATCAACCGGGAAGCGCTGGCGGTCATGGGTTCTGGCGTCGGCTTCGTCGTCGGCAGCTACGCGGAGTCCATCGGTGGGGTCAACGGCGTGCCGCCGCACAACAAGAGGCATCGCACCCGAGTGCCGTGACGGCGGGGTTTGTCGGTGGCGACGGTCGCAAGGCTTCCGGCAATGTCTATGTTTGCTGGGTCCCTCGATTTCTGCTGCCGTGTACGGTCAATGCCTCTAGAATGAGTTTTCCTTGATGCTGCCCTGTAGCCGGTCGGGATGAGGTTGGTCATGAATAGCCATGCGCTCAGGTCGGCACTCATGTGGGCGGCGACGGTACTGGTGGTCGCCGGTTGCACGACGTTCGTCGACGGACGCGCGCTGTCGATGCTCAACGACCCCTTTCTGGTCGGGGGGCTGCCCGCGACCAATGGGCCCAGCGGAATCCGGTCGAATGCGCCCAGTCCCACCGGCAAGGTGCTCAACACCGACAACGGGCCGATGGACACCCTGGCATTGCTGTCGGTCAACGACATCGAGGACTACTGGCAATCGGTGTACGACCAATCGCTGAAGGGCAGGTTCGTTCCGCTCAGCAAGATGGTGTCCTACAACTCCACCGATCCGAGCAGCCCGATCGTGTGCCACAACGACACCTACAAACTCGTCAACGCCTTCTACACCGGCAAGTGCAATCTGATCGCCTGGGACCGCGGCGTATTCATGCCCACCGCGCAGAAGTACTTCGGTGACATGTCCGTCACCGGTGTGCTGGCACACGAATTCGGGCATGCGCTGCAGCAGATGGCGAAGCTGGTGACCAGACGAGACGCGACCATCGTTCGCGAGCAGCAGGCCGATTGCTTCGCGGGTGTCTATCTGTACTGGGTCGCCGACGGCAAGTCGCCACGCTTCACGCTGAGCACCGCCGACGGGCTCGATCACGTGCTGGCGGGAATCATCACCACGCGTGACCCGGTGATGGACAGCGAGACCGAAAACGACGACGCGCACGGGTCGGCCCTGGACCGCATCAGCGCCTTCCAGGTGGGTTTCCTCAATGGCGCCCCGGCCTGCGCGGCGATCAACCGCAACGAAATCGAGCAGCGCCGCGGCGATTTGCCGAATGCCCTACGGGTCGACTCCACCACCGGCGCACCCGAGACCGGGGAGGTGCCGATCAACCAAGACACCTTGTCGAATTTGATGGAACTGCTGGGCAAGATCTTCTCCCCGACCAACCCGCCGGCGCTGTCCTACCAGCCGGGCGCTTGCCCGGACGCCAAGGCCACCCCGCCGGCGTCCTACTGTCCGGGCACCAACACGATCGTGATCGACCTGCCCGGACTCGCCGCCATGGGCGCGCTCGCCGATGAGAAGGAGCAGACCCTGCCGCAAGGCGACGACACCGCCCTGTCCGTCGTGATGTCGAGATACGCGCTGGCGGTGCAGCATGAACGCGGCCTGCCGATGCAAAGCCCGTGGACCGCGCTGCGCACCGCATGCCTGACCGGTGTGGTGCACCGCAAGATGGCCGAGCCGATCGACCTGCCCTCGCACAACCAATTGCTGCTGACCGCGGGCGATCTCGACGAAGCGGTTGCCGGCCTGCTCACCAATCGTCTGGTCGCCAGTGATGCGGACGGCACCAGCGTGCCGGCCGGGTTCACCCGGATCGCCGCGTTCCGCGGCGGCGTGACCGGCAACGCGGATGCCTGTTACTCCCGCTATCCCGGCTGACGAATCATCAACCGGATCAACCTATTTCGGCGAGCCGGGGGATAACCTCGTCGCCCAGGCGGCGAACAAACCCGACCGGGTCCGGATTACCCGGGAAGGGGCCGGCATTGACCATCTCGACGCCGAGTTCGGCGTAACCTTCGACGGTCTTGAAATACCCGTCGAGGTCCTCGAAGGGATTGACGAAGTAGCCGACCGTCTTGCGGATCTCGCCGGGATCGCGGCCGACGGTGCCGCAATGCCGCTTCAGCACCTCGATCTTGTGCTTGATCCCGTCGACTTCGGTCACCGTGGAATTCCAGATGTCGGCGTATTGCGCGACCAGACGCAGCGTCTTCTTCTCGCCGTCCCCGCCGATCAGAATCGGGGGGCGCCGAATCGGTTGTGGCTCACAAATTGTCTCGGCCAACCGGTAGTGCGCGCCTTCGTACGGGCCGTCGTTGTCGCTCCACATCTGCCGGCAGATCTGCAGCGTTTCTTCGAGCATCTCGAAGCGTTGGCTCACCGGCGGATACGGAAAGCCCAGGGCGGCGTGCTCGCGGTCGTACCAGGCCGCGCCGAGCCCCAGCATCGAACGGCCCTGCGATAAGACGTCCAGCGTCGTGACCGCCTTGGCCAGCAGTCCCGGATACCGGTAGGTGACTCCGGTGACCAACAGGCTCAGGTCGATGGCCGACGTCTGCCCGGCCAAAAATCCCAGTGACGTGTATCCCTCCAGGAACGGATCCTCCGCCCGTCCCATGGCTTCCATTTGGAAGAAATGATCGGCCAGGGTGAACAGCGTGGCGCCGCCCTGTTCGGCGGCCTTGGCCGCGTCCGCCAGCGTCGGGCCCAGCCTGGCCGGGTCTCCCGGCAGAAAGTCGATGAAATGCAATCCCAATTCCATTGCAGCTTCCGTCCTTTCGCGTCTTTATTGTTCGGTCAAGCGCTCGAGTAGCGACAACGCGTCGACGATGACGCGCCGCTCGGCCTCGGTATAGCGCTCCTGGATGGCGCGCGCCAGCCACTCTTCGCGGGCACGACGGTCGCTTTCGGCGCGCCGTTTGCCCGCCGGGGTCAACGAGACGACTTGGCGCCGACCGTCGTTGGGATCCGGGCTGCGCTCGATGAGCCCGCGTTGGCCCAGGGCGGCCAGGATGGTGGCCATCGACTGGGGACGCACCTGTTCCGCGCCGGCCAATACGCTGGCCGAAGACGGGCCCTCTTTCCACAGCCGGGTGAGCACCGCCGTCTGTGACGGTGTCAAACCGTCGACCGCGACATCCTTCAACCGGCGCCGTAGCCGGCTGAACACCACCCTGATGTCGCGTGCCGCCGCTACCGCGGAGTCGCTGATGCCATCCACGTCACCACTCTAACTTAGACAGTCAAAACTGTCCAGTTTCAGCTGTCTATGTCCGCCCAAGCAGCTGCAGAGCGGCATTGACGGCCAACGCCGGCACGTTCAAGGTCTTGGACCGCAGATCGTGTCGGGCACTGGCGATCTCGACGACGGCGGTCGTTCCGGTGATCAACGCGGCGGCGGCACGCAATTCGTCGGGAGTGCCGAACGGATCCGACGTTCCATGGGTGAACACGGTCGGCACCGTGATGTCGGGCAGGTGCTCGGTACGGGCGCGTTCGGGTTTGCCGGGGGGATGAACCGGATAGGAGAACAGCGTCAGTGCGTCCACCGTCGCTTCGCCGGCCGCGACCACCATGGATGTCTGCCGGCCGCCGTAGGAGTGGCCACCGGCGATCAGGGGGCCGCCGGCAAGGCCGCGGCACAACGTGATGGCCTCGACGATGCCGGCCCGGTCGGTGGCGGCGGAACCAGAGGGCGGGCCGGTGGGCCGGCGCCGGCGGTAGGGCAGGTTGTAGCGCACCGCAAGCCAGCCGCGCTGCGCCCATTCGTCGCACACATTTTGCAGCAGAACAGCATCCCGGTTGCCGCCGGCGCCGTGGGTCAGCACCACCACGCCTTTTGGGTCGCCGCCTGGTTGGTGTGCGATGCCCGAGATGTGATCGAGGTTCACGCGCCCGCCGACGATGCGCTGCGGAACGGACCGAGCAGGAGGCGGGCAATCATGACAGCCGAAACAGTGGGGAGACGGGCCCGTGGCCACGGCCCAGTGGGTAAGCGGCGCGCAGGCATTCGGTGACCCACCGCTTGCCGAACTCGACGGCGTCCGGCACGGTGAAGTCGTGGGCCAGCGCGCACGCCACGGCGCTGGCGAGCGTGTCGCCACCGCCGTGGTCGTTGCCGGTAGGCAAACGCTGCGAGTCGAACTCGTAGCAGGAGGCGCCGTCATAGAGCAGGTCGCAGCTGCGATCCGATGACCGCAGGTGACCGCCCTTCACCAGGACCCACTGCGGGCCCAGTGCATGCAGTGCCTTGGCCGCAGCCCGCTGCGACTCGGCGTCCACCACATCGATGCCGACCAGCAGGCGCACCTCGTCCAGGTTCGGTGTCACCAGCGTCGCCAACGGAAACAGTTGATTGCGAAGCGAATCCAGGGCCGCCGGCACCATCAGCGCGTCGCCGTGCATGGAAGCCGCTACCGGGTCGACGACCAGCGGAACCGTCAACCCGAGCCGGCGCCAGGTGGTGGCCACGGTGTCGATGATGCGCGGCGAGGCCAGCATCCCGGTTTTGGCGGACTGGACGCCGATGTCGCTGACCACGGCTTCGATCTGTCCGGCGACGACATCACCGGGCACCTCGTGAAAACTCTGCACGCCCAACGTGTTCTGGACGGTGACCGCGGTGACCGCGACGCACGCGTGCACACCCAGCAGTGCCATCGTGCGCATGTCGGCTTCGATGCCCGCACCGCCCCCGGAGTCCGATCCGGCGATGGACAGCACCCGCCGCGGCGTCGTGCCAGGCGCGGGCAGCGGCAGGAAAGTCACTGTGCCAGCGGTAGATACACCCGGTTGCCCTGCTCGGCGAACTCGCGAGACTTCTCCGCCATGCCCTCGGACATGGCGGCCTCGATCGCTTCCTCGCTGTCCAGGCCGTGCTTGGCCGCGTAGTCGCGGACGTCCTGCGTGATGCGCATCGAGCAGAACTTCGGCCCGCACATCGAGCAGAAGTGCGCGGTCTTGGCCGGCTCGGCCGGCAGCGTCTCGTCGTGGTACGCCCGCGCGGTGTCCGGGTCCAGTGACAGCGCGAACTGGTCGTTCCAGCGGAACTCGAAGCGCGCCGTCGACAGCGCGTTGTCACGCTCCTGGGCGTGCGGGTGACCCTTCGCCAGATCGCCCGCGTGCGCGGCGATCTTGTAGGCGATGACCCCGTCCTTGACGTCCTTGCGGTCCGGCAGCCCCAGGTGTTCCTTGGGGGTGACGTAGCACAGCATCGCGGTGCCGGCCTGTGCGATGATCGCCGCGCCGATCGCCGAGGTGATGTGGTCGTAGGCCGGGGCGATGTCCGTGGCCAGCGGGCCCAGCGTGTAGAACGGGGCCTCCTCGCACCACTCCTCTTCCAGCCGCACGTTCTCGACGATCTTGTGCATCGGAACGTGTCCCGGGCCCTCGATCATCACCTGCACGCCATGGGATTTCGCGATCTTGGTCAGCTCGCCCAGGGTGCGCAACTCCGCGAACTGCGCCGCATCGTTGGCGTCGGCGATCGAACCCGGACGCAGACCGTCACCGAGGGAGAAGGTGACGTCGTAGCGGGCGAAGATCTCGCAAAGCTCGTCAAAGTTGGTGTACAGGAACGACTCCCGGTGATGCGCCAGGCACCATGCGGCCATGATCGAGCCGCCGCGCGACACGATGCCGGTGACCCGCTTCGCGGTCAGCGGCACGTAGCGCAGCAGCACGCCGGCGTGCACGGTCATGTAGTCCACGCCCTGCTCGCACTGCTCGATCACGGTGTCGCGGTAGAGTTCCCAGGTCAGTTCGGTCGGATCGCCCTTGGTCTTTTCCAGCGCCTGATAGATCGGCACGGTGCCGACCGGCACCGGCGAATTACGCAGGATCCACTCGCGGGTTTCGTGAATGTTCTTGCCGGTGGACAGGTCCATGATGGTGTCGGCGCCCCATCGGGTGGCCCACACCATCTTGTCGACCTCCTCGGCGATCGACGACGTCACCGCCGAGTTGCCGATGTTCGCGTTCACCTTGGTCGCAAACGCCTTGCCGATGATCATCGGCTCGATCTCGGGATGGTTGTGGTTGGCCGGGATCACCGCACGGCCCCGCGCGACCTCGTCGCACACCAGCTCGGCGGGCATGCCCTCGCGGGCGGCGATGTAGGCCATCTCCGCGGTGATCTCGCCGGCGCGGGCGCGCTGCAGCTGGGTGCCGCGATCGCGGACCACGCCGGGCCGCGCCGGCAGGCCGGCCGTCAGATCGATCGTCGCGTCCGGATCGGTGTATGGCCCCGAGGTGTCATACAGGTCGAAGTCGTCACCGGTGGACAGGTTCACCCGCCGCAGCGGCACCCGCAGGGTGACTCCACCCGGGCCCTCGATCTCGCGGTAGGCCTTGCTGCTGCCCCAGATGGGTCCGGTGGTCACGGAAGGTTCGACGGTTACGGTCATCTTTCATCTCCCTACGCCGGCATTACCCGGTCAGGTTCGTACGGTCGACGGCCCCGAGCCGTCCTCTCAGCGCACTCGGCGTGCGCTCCCGCGTCCTATGGATGGTTGCGCACGCGACGTTACCCCCACCGCCGACCGGATGGCAGGATCAGACGGGCTTTTCAGCCGGGGTGGTAGCCGAGGGCGTTCCCCTCGTGGAGAATGCAAACGTGCAACAGCGCAGGCAAACAGGGGAATCGCCATCCGACGGGGGCGGCGTGCGTTTTTCCGAACCGATCGAGGCGGCCCCCGGATACCTGAACATCGGCACCTTCCGCTTCTGGTTCGTGGGTCAGCGCTGGGAATGGTCCGACGAGGTGGCCAAGATGCACGGTTACGAAGCGGGGGAGGTCGAGCCGACGACAGAACTGCTGTTGTCGCACAAGCATCCCGATGACCGCGCACATGTGCAGGAGTTGCTCGACTACGCGCTTCGCTCCGAAGAGTCGTTCTCGAGCCGGCACCGGTTCATCGACACCGGCGGCACTGTGCACGACGCGATCGTCGTCGCCGACCGCATGCTCGACGAGTCGGGCGCCGTACTGGGCACCGCCGGCTACTACATCGACCTCACCGACACCTTCGACGAAACCCGGCAGGAGGTGCTCGACTCCGCGTTGCCGGACCTGTTCGAGAGCCGCGGCGCCATCGAACAGGCCAAGGGCGTGCTGATGTACGTCTACCGGGTCAGCTCCGAGCAGGCGTTTCGGGTGCTGCAGTGGCGCTCCCAAGAGACCAATGTGAAACTGCGTGCGTTCGCCAAGCAGCTACTCGCCGAAATGGTCACCCTGCCGACACCGGCGGCCGCTCTGCAAAGCCAGTTCGACCATTTGCTGCTGACCGCCCACGAGAGGATCCCGTCCGAGCCCACCGGGTAACCGGCGAATCGGTAAACTAGCAGTTCGGGTAGGGGTTACTCTCTGGTGATCTGCGATGCGTGATTGCGCATCCCCGCCGCATCGTCGGGCTTAGCGGCTGCAGATCCCAACGTTGGCTGCGGCGAAAGGCATGAAGTTGTTGGCGGTCGAACACGAGGCCCACGAAGACGTAGTGATCGTGAGCGTCAAAGGCGATGTCGACTCCAGGACAGTCGGTGAGCTTGCGGCTCACCTGACCACTGCGCTCGAGCTCGCCTCGGCGCATCCGGTGCGCCCGGTGGTGATCGACTTGGAGGCAGTTGAATTCTTCGGAAGTGCGGCGTTGAACGCGGTGCTCGACTGTCACAAGAACGCGATTGCCGGCGGGACCGCGGTTCGACTGATCGCCGACCACGACCAGGTGCTCCGCCCGATCCAGGTCACCGAGCTGGACCGGGTCTTCGACATCTACCCGACGCTGGCCGCGGCGTTGCAACGACGACGACACCGATGAACTCGCGGCTGCCGGCTGACCTCGCCGCTGCTGCGCCGCGCGGCGGCTGACAGCTAGGCCTCCTCCATGGCCTCGCCGAGCTCCTCCAGCAGCTTGTTGTGGTGGTTGCTCGCCAGGAAGTGTCCGGCGGCGATGACCAGGGCCACCGGCCAGTCGATGAGTTCGAGGGCCGCCAGGGCAGCCAGCCCGCCGAAGTAGGCCAACTGCTCTGGCCTGGGGATTTCCACCTGGCCGATCGCCGGCAAATTCACCGCGAAGGTCTCGCCCTCGCGGATCTTGTCCACCGCCTCGCGCTGGGGCGTGCCGCGCCGCGACTTCTTTTCCGCCATCATTTGCCTTTCGGTAACGAAGGGTTTCCCATCTCGCTGGGTCGCGCGTCCACCGTCGGACTTATGTCAACGATGACCGGCACCGGGGGCGATCCGCTAGTTTCATCGTTTGCTTCGGTGCTGAGGGTGCCGCTACTGGAACTCTATGCGCTGCTGTGGCGCGTTGGGGTCGTCGAGATTCGGCACAGCGATCCGACGACTCGTCGTGGCGCGAAGGCGCCATCCCGGGCGGTTCGGGGCCCGGTCTGTCCGGATCCGGCGGCCCACGAGGCTGATCGCGCAGTGCGCTGGACGTCGCAGCAGTTGGCCCCGGCGGTGATCAGCCGGGCGATCGGCTGATCAGCAGCGGTTCGCCTAGTTGGTGCTGCGCAACCCCGTGGTGCCCGCCCGGCGTCCGGCCGTCTTCTTGGCAGTCGACTTGCTCGCAGCCTTCGTCGGCGCGGCTTTCGCGGGCGTCGATTTCTGCGGCTCCGATTCCACCGGAACCGCTTTCAGATTCGCTTTGACCGCCCGGGGCTCGGTCTCCTGTTTGCGGCTCAACCTCTGCAACAGCAGAGCGCTGCCGCCGACCGCCAACAGCAACGGCCACTCGACCAATCCCGCGACGCCGAGCGCGCCGATGGCCAGCGCGGCCGCGGGCGCCGAGTGGCTGCCGCTGTTCATGCCGCGCTTGACGCCCTCCGCGGCTCCGGTGACGCCACCGATGACTCCGTTGACCGCCGCGCCACCTACGGCACCGGCGGCCGCGGTCGTCGCGTTCGCCGCGCGGTTCACCGCCTGACTCACGCCTCGGACTGCTCCGCCGATGACACTCATGATGACTCCCTGGCTGTGATTGCTTCTGCAGCGAACCGGTGTCGGCAGCGGGGGACACCCGCTGAAGGCAGCCTCAACAACAAAGCAATATGGTTTCCGCTTCTAATCGTTAAAGCCTGCCACCTTGCCATCGCACAGACAACGAGAAGTCGCATCAAATTTGCCTGAGCTTAACGTGATGTTGCTCTGACCCGACCGCCGTGAACGCGGCTAGACGCGTCTCACCTCGATGAGCACCGGCGCGTGATCGCTGGCCGCCTTGCCCTTGCGTTCTTCACGGACGATCTGCGCGTCCGTCACGCGGCCGGCCAAAGCCGGTGAGCCCAGGATGAAATCGATGCCCATCCCTTGTCCCTTCGGGAACCGCAGCCGGGTGTAGTCCCAGTACGTGTAGACCCCGGGACCCGGCGTGAAAGGGCGCACCACGTCGGTGAATTGCGCCTCGACGATGGCGTCGAAGGCGCGGCGCTCGGGCTCGGAGACGTGCGTGGCGCCGGCGAAGAACTCCATACTCCAGACGTCGTCGTCCCGCGGCGCGATATTCCAGTCGCCGGCCAGCGCGATCGCGGCGCTGGGATCGTCGCGCAACCAGCCCGACGCCGAATCACGCAATGCGGCAAGCCATTCGAGTTTGTAGGTGTAGTGCGGATCGCCCAGAGCCCGGCCGTTGGGAACGTAGAGGCTCCACATCCGCACGCCGCCGCACGTCGCGGCCAGGGCGCGGGCTTCCGCGGCGGCGGCGACTTCCGGCTTGCCACTCCAGCTGGGTTGTCCGTCGAATCCGATCTGCACATCGTCAAGACCGACGCGTGAGGCGATCGCCACCCCGTTCCACTGATTGAAACCGACGTGGGCGACCTCGTAGCCGAGTTCGAAGAATGGCAGGGTGGGGAATTGGCTGTCGGAGCATTTGGTCTCCTGCATGGCCAGCACGTCGACGTCGGCGCGGGCCAGCCAGTCGATGACGCGGGGCAGCCGGGAGCGAATCGAGTTGACGTTCCACGTGGCAAGCCGCAGCAGCGGCGATCGCAAGCGCGGTGAAGCCGGGCGCAGCGGGTCGCCGCCATCAATCGGGTCGCCGCCGTCAATCTTGCCGTCGGGCATGGCTAGACGCTATCCCAGACGTCTGGGCGCACCGGGACGTAGCGGCGGCGGTGATGCAGCCGGAATCTCAGCGCCCCGGCGAGCGTCGCCGCGCCGGTGTCGGGCACCCGCATATAGCCGCGCGTGGCACCCCGGTCGGCACCCCACGCCAACAACGCTTCGCACAAGTCCGCTGCCGAAAGCTCGTCGGCACCGTCGGCCGAACGCACGACCGAGATGCCCACCCACCGCGCGCCATCGGGTGCCTCGGTCACCGCGGCACGCGCCGCGACGGCGCCGCGGTGCGTGCCGAACACGAGCTCGCCGTCGATGACGGCGGTGAGCACGTCGAGCGGAATTTCGCCCCCGGCTATCCGCAGCCACGCGGCATCGGGCCACGGCGCCAACATGATGGACGGGTGGGTTTCACCCGCGGCCACGTCGGAAAGACCGCGCACCACAACCCGTTCCGTGCGTTCGCCGGTCCACCCGGGCGGCAGCGCCAGCACCCGATCGGGCACGGCCAATCGTGGCGTCAGGCCGCGGCGCCGGTACCAGTCGACGATCGCAGGGACGGTGCTGAAGTGAGCGGAAGGATCCAGTGGCACAGCGGAATTCGCGGCGAGTCCGACGCTCTGGCCGGACAGGGGGACGGCCCGCAGCAGCCAGCCGTCCAGCCAGGTGTGCTCTGCGCCCGGCCACGCCGCGGCGGCGGCATGCTCGAGACCGCGGATCTGCGAGGTGCGGATGGGGGTGTCGGTGAGCACCCGCAGCGCGACCGCATCGGAGGGCGCGAACTCGACGACCGCGCCGGTCTTCGTCCGCACCCGCACCATCGGGTCGATGGCCAGCAGGTGGCCCACCGCATCGGTCAACGGCGGCACCGACCCGGCCGGGCGCCGGTAGCGAACCGTCACCCGCGTTCCCGGGTCGGGCCACGAGAACATCAGTGACCGAACGGGTCCGGTCCCTCGCCGGGTATCCAGGAGAGGCCGGGAACGCCCCAGTTGTGGGATTTAAGCGCGCGCTTCGCGCTGCGCGCGTACCGGCCGATGAGGCGATCCAGATAGAGGAAGCCATCGAGGTGTCCGGTCTCGTGCTGCAGCATCCGCGCGAACAGGTCGTTGCCTTCGATGGAGACGGGCTTGCCGTCGGCGTCGAGTCCGGTGACGCGTGCCCACTTGGCCCGTCCGGTGGGGAACGACTCGCCGGGCACCGACAGGCAACCCTCGTCATCGTTGTCCGGGTCGGGCATGGTCTCGGGGATCTCGGAGGTTTCCAGGACCGGGTTGACGACGACACCGCGGCGCCGGTCGGTGCGGCCCCGGTCGTCGGCGCAGTCGTAGACGAAGACCCGCAAGCCGACTCCGATCTGGTTGGCCGCCAGGCCGACCCCGTGCGCGGCGTCCATCGTGTCGTACAGGTTGGCGATCAACTCGGCCAGCTCCGCCGGCAGTGAACCGTCGGCAGCGACCGGCACCGGCTGTGTCGGGGTGTGCAGGACGGGATCTCCCACGATGCGGATCGGAACGACTGCCATGGTCGGCTAAGCTACCGCACGCCCGCAGGCTGCTCAGCCGGCGATCTTCGGTGTGGGCAATCTAGGTCAATCGCCGACTCGCGGGTCTGGATGACGGCTTGAGGGTTTGGCGCGTGTTTCAATATTCGCCGAAACACGCCCTTAGCTAAGTCAAGTCATTCGAGCAGTTCGGAATTCGCCGGAAGGGTCCAGGGGAAGCGATATGGACAGCGCCATGGCGCGGGCAAATCGATCGGGGGACGACTCTGAGATCGCAGATGGGCTCACCCGCCGCGAGCATGACATCCTGGCCTTCGAGCGCCAGTGGTGGAAGTTCGCCGGTGTGAAGGAAGACGCCATCAAAGAGTTGTTCTCGATGTCGGCGACCCGTTACTACCAAGTGCTCAACTCGCTCGTTGATCGGCCCGAGGCGCTGGCCGCCGACCCGATGCTGGTGAAACGGCTGCGCAGGCTGCGCGCCAGCAGACAGAAGGCACGTGCGGCGCGGCGCCTCGGCTTCGAGGTGACCTGACTCGTTACAGTAGGGCTCGATGAAAGAACGAGTTCCCGACTCCACTGGGCTGCCCCTGCGGGCGATGGTGATGGTGCTGTTGTTCCTCGGCGTCATTTTCCTGCTGCTCGGTTGGCAGGCTCTGGGTTCGTCCGGGAGCTCTGACGACGATTCGGCATCGCCGGCGTCCAGCGCGAGCGCCACCAGTTCGGCGTCCGCGTCGCCAACCACCAAGCCGGCGTCCACCCAGGCCGAGGTGCAGATCTACAACATCTCCTCGAAAGAGGGTGTCGGCGCGCGCACCAAGGACCAGCTGACGTCCGCCGGATTCAAGGTCACCAAGGTCGACAACCTGGCCGTGCCCGACGTCTCGGCCACCACGGTCTACTACACCGACGCCGGCGACGAGCACGCCACCGCCGATGCCGTGGGTAAAAACCTGGGTGCGCCCGTCGAACCACGAATTCCCGCACTCAGCGGCGAGCCGCCGGGTGTCATCGTCCTCGTCGCGGGCTAACTCCGCGATAGGCTGCTGGCTATGCGCAAGCTGCCTCCGTTGGTTCTGGCCGGTTGTGTCGTGCTGCTGGGCGCCTGTTCGTCGCCCGAGCACGTCTCCTCGGTCCCCGGGACCACCCCCGCGATTTGGACCGGATCGCCGTCGCCGTCGGGGGCCAAAGCCTCGGAGCCGGGGCCCGCGACGGCCCCGAGCATCATCACGCACCTGAAGGCGCCGGACGGCACCCAGGTCGCCACCGCGACGTTCGAATTC
This sequence comes from Mycobacterium sp. 852002-40037_SCH5390672, assembly GCF_001665875.1. GTDB lineage: Bacteria > Actinomycetota > Actinomycetes > Mycobacteriales > Mycobacteriaceae > Mycobacterium. The sequence goes on along the minus strand of NZ_LZTA01000108.1, from coordinate 45,813 downwards.
AACAACGGCTATGCCACCGTCACCATCGAGACGACCGCCAACGGCGTGCTCGCTCCGGGCTTCCACGGGGTGCACATCCACAAGGTCGGCAAGTGCGAGCCCAACTCGGTCGCCCCGACCGGCGGTGCACCCGGCGACTTCCTGTCCGCCGGCGGCCACTTCCAGGCGCCCGGGCACACCGCCGAACCCGCCAGCGGCGACCTGACCTCGCTGCAGGTGCGCAAGGACGGCTCCGGAACGCTGATGACCACCACGGACGCATTCGCCATGCAGGATCTGCTCAGTGGGCAGAAGACCGCGATCATCATCCATGCCGCTGCCGACAACTTCGCGAACATCCCCGCGGAGCGCTACAACCAAACCAACGGAACGCCGGGTCCCGACGACATGACGATGAGTACCGGTGACGCCGGCAAGCGGGTGGCGTGCGGTGTCATCGGTGCCGGCTAAAAGGGCCAATACCCACATCGATTTCGCCCGTTCGCCACGGCCGACCCTGGGGGTCGAGTGGGAGTTCGCCCTCGTCGACGCCCACACTCGCGACCTGAGCAACGAAGCCACCGCGGTGATCGCCGAGATCGGCGAAAACCCGCGCGTACACAAGGAATTGCTGCGCAACACCGTCGAAGTGGTCACCGGCATCTGCCACTCCGCGGGCGAGGCCATGGAAGACCTGCGGCAGACCCTGGGGCCCGCGCGCCGCATTGTGCGGGATCGCGGCATGGAGCTGTTCTGTGCGGGCGCACATCCCTTCGCGCAGTGGACTTCTCAGAAACTCACCGACGCCCCGCGCTATGCCGAATTGATCAAGCGCACCCAATGGTGGGGACGGCAGATGCTGATCTGGGGGGTGCACGTGCACGTCGGCCTCTCCTCACCGAACAAGGTGATGCCGATCATGACGTCGCTGCTCAACTACTATCCGCACCTGCTCGCGCTGTCGGCGTCTTCACCGTGGTGGACGGGCGTGGACACCGGATACGCCAGCAACCGGGCGATGATGTTTCAGCAGCTGCCCACCGCCGGGCTGCCGTTCCAATTCCAGACCTGGGCGGAGTTCGAGCGCTTCGTCTACGACCAGAAGAAGACCGGGATCATCGACCATGTCGACGAAGTCCGTTGGGACATCAGGCCTTCCCCGCGGCTGGGCACGCTCGAAATGCGGATCTGCGACGGCGTGTCCAACCTGCGTGAGCTGGGCGCGCTGGTCGCGCTGACGCACTGCCTGGTGGTCGATCTGGACCGCAGGCTGGAAGCCGACGAGTCGTTGCCGAGCATGCCGCCCTGGCATAACCAGGAGAACAAATGGCGCGCCGCCCGCTACGGCCTGGACGCGGTGATCATCCTGGACGCCGACAGCAACGAACGATTGGTCACCGAGGATCTCGACGACGTGCTGAACCGGCTGGAGCCGGTGGCCAGGAAGTTGAACTGCGTCGACGAGCTGGCCGCGGTGGCCGACATACCCCGGCAGGGCGCCTCCTACCAACGGCAGCGCCGGGTGGCCGAAGAACATGACGGCGACCTGCGTGCGGTCGTCGACGCGCTGGTGGCGGAACTGAAGATCTGATGACGGAATCCTTTGCTCTGGCGATGTTTCCGCTGGAGACGGCGCTGCTGCCCGACCAAGATCTGCCGTTGCGGATCTTCGAGCCGCGCTACGGCGCGCTGGTGCGGCACTGCCTGGACACCGGCGACCCATTCGGGGTGGTGCTGATCTCGCGCGGGCGTGAGGTCGGCGGTGGTGATGCGCGTTGCGACGTCGGCGTCTTGTCCCGGATCGTCGAATGCGTCGACCACGGCGCCGGCCGGTATTCACTGGATTGCCGGACCGGGGAACGAATTCGGGTGTTCGAATGGCTGCCCGACGACCCCTATCCGCGGGCGACGGTCACGCTGTGGCCCGATGAGCCGGGGGATGCGGTGTCGGACGCCCAGTTGCTCGACCTCGAAGACCGGGCCATGGCGCTGTTCGAGCGGATCGCGCAGGCGCGCGACATCAAGCTGCCGGGCCGCGAGGTGATCCTGGGCCACGTCCCGGCCGGTCCGGCGGGGAAACGCCTGTTGGCGTTGGCGTCTCGCATCCCGATCGGGACGGCCGACCGCTATTCGGTGCTGTCGGCGCCGACGGCCGCCGACCGCCTCGTCGCGCTGCATGAAGCCGTGGCCGCGGTCGCCGAAGTGGTGGAGTTTCAGCTTTCGGAATGAGGGCGCATAGCGGCGGCGCCGCAACCAGTCGGTGTCCTTAGATGCCCAGTCGGCCCGAAAGCCGGTTGAGGCGTTCCAAACTCGCGCCGTCGACGGCCAGATTGCCACTGGTCACGGTGGCGACCACGGTGACGATCATGACCAGGGTTTCGCTGCGCGGCAGCACTTTTAGTGTTGCCCGGGAGGGACGTGCGGGCGCCGTGGCATGAGCTCACTGTGTCACCAAACACCGGGGTGGCGGTTAGCAGGATGTTACGCCACCTGCCGGGGCGTTAAGCCCTAGGCCAGGGCATATACCGCGGCGTTACCACCGTTGTTTCGCCATCGGGCCGCGCGCTTACCGCTCGGCGATGCAGCGGAACCCGATGTGGGTGGTCGCGCTGTCCTGCGACTGCGACGACCGAGCAGCCGGGCGGTAGCGGTGGCAGTACTCGGGCGCGCACAGATGCGAGCCACCCTTGAGCGCCTGCATGACCGACGGATCCCCGGTCGCCGGCGACGGGCAACAACTGGCGGAGGCACGTCCTGGGTGGTGCCCCGCGGTGTAGCGGGTGGTGGTCCATTCCCAGACGTTGCCGATCATGTCGACCAGGCCAAATCCATTGGGCGCGAACGTTCCCACCGGGGATGTGCCCACCCAGCCCCGGGCACCGTCGTTGCGGTAGGGAAACCGGCCCTGCCAGGTGTTGGCCATGAGCTGCCCACCGGGAGCGACGTCCTCGCCCCACGCGTAGGTCGACACGGCTCCGGCCCGGGCGGCATACTCCCACTGCGCTTCGCTGGGCAGCCGCCGGCCGGCCCAGGCCGCGTACGCAGTGGCGTCGGGGTAAGCCACCTGCACCACCGGATGATCGAGTCGGTCCTCAATTGAGGACCCCGGCCCGAAGGGCAGGTTCCAGCACGCGCCGGGCACCCACGTCCACCATTGCCGCCAGGCACGCAAATCCACCGGTCCCGACGTCGGCGTGAACACCAGCGCACCCGCAATCAGCTCCTCGGGCGGCACCCCGGGAAAAGCCGCCGGATCCAGTGACTGCTCGGCGACGGTGACATAGCCCGTGTCGGCAACGAATGCGGCGAACTGCGCATTGGTCACCGGATGTTGCTCGATCGCAAACTTTCCCACCGTCACCTCGTGGACCGGTGACTCCTCCGGATAGAAGTCATTCGACCCCATGGCGAACACACCGCCGGGAAGTTCGACCAACTCGGTAAGCATCACCACAGGCTATTCGTTGCGGCATCATTCGTGCGTTCCGGCGAACGGCGCTCGCATCGCCGTGCGCTCACCACGGTCAGCGGATCCGTTTCGTCAGCCGTATCGGAAGAAACCGGTTGGTTGGGTCGGGCCGCTGTGGCGATTCCTGTCGACCTTCGCTATATCTCGACGCTGGCTCGCGCTTGCCAGTGCGCTTGCCGTTGCGGTAGGAATACTACGTTTTGCTGACGAACGGTGAACGAATGAAGGTACAGCTTCAGGTCAGCGGTTCACCGCCGGAGACGGCGGCGAGTGCCGCCGAGATCGCCGCGACGGGCGCGGATGCCCTGTTCACCTTCGAGGGCCAGCACGATGTCTTCTTCCCGCTGCTCATTGCCGCCGCAGCGACGGGCCTTGACTTGATGACCAACGTGGCGATTGCCCCACCGCGCAGCCCGTTACATCTCGCGCACTCCGCCTACGACCTGCAGCTCTACAGCGGCGGCCGGTTCCGGCTCGGCCTTGGCTCCCAGATCAAGGTACACATCGAAAAGCGCTACGGCAGTACGTGGGACAGACCTGCTGCGCGGATGGCCGAGATGATCGCCGCGATCAAGGCGATCTTTGCCGCCTGGGAAGGCCAGGCCCGCTTGGACTTTCGCGGCGAGTACTACACCCACACCATCATGGCGCCCAACTTCAACCCCGGACCCAATCCGTTCGGGCCGCCTCCGGTCCTGCTGGGCGCACTGGGACCGGTGATGACGCGCACCGCCGCCGAGGTTGCCGACGGTCTGTTGGTGATGCCGTTCAACAGTGCCCGCCACTTCGCCGACCGCACCGTTGCGGCCATCGCCGAGGGGTTGCGCCGCTCGGCGCGGACGTTCGGTGAGTTTCAGATCATCGCGCAGGCCATGGTGGCCGTCGGGCGCGACGAGGCCGACCTGGCGACCGCGATCAACGGGGTGGCTTCTCTCATCGCGTTTTACGGCTCGACGCCGGCCTACCTGCCCGTGCTGGAGGTCGAGGGGTGGGCCGACGTCCAGCCCGAACTCAATGCGCTGTCCAAGCAGGGCCGCTTCGCCGAGATGCGCCGGCTGGTCACCGACGAGATGGTGGCCCGGATTGGCATCGTGGGCACACCCGAGCAGTGCGCACAGCAGATCGCGGCGCGGTTCGGTCAGCACGCCGACGAGGTGTGCTGCTACTTCCCCGGCTACCCGCCCCGCCCCGCGGACGTCGCCGACATGATCAGCGCCCTGCACCGGGTGCCGGCCCTGTCATGAGCGCCGACCTTACGGTCGAAATCGACTGTGGCGTAGCGGTCCTCACCCTCAACCGGCCCAAGCAGCTCAACGCGTATACCGGCGAGATGGGCACGCTGCTGAGCCGCGCGTACCGCGATTGCGACGAAGATGACGACGTGCGGGCCATCGTGCTGACCGGCGCCGGGCGCGCGTTTTGCGCCGGGGCCGATTTCTCCGGGGACACAAGCCCATTCGACGCGCCCGGCGAGCCCGGGCCCCAGGGCACGTTTACGGCGTCGCCGATCACCCCGGCCGCTTTTGAATTGCGTAAACCGGTAATCGCCGCGGTCAACGGCCACGCCATCGGCATCGGCCTGACCATCGCCTTGCAGGCCGACATCCGTATCCTCGCCGAGGACGCGAAATACGGTGTGGCGCAGGTCCGCCGGGGTGTGCTGCCCGACTGCATGTCGCACTGGACGCTGACCCAGTTGACCACGCTGGGGGTAGCGGCCGACATCCTGCTCACCGGGCGCACCTTCGGCGGGGCCGAGGCCGTGGCGCTCGGTGTGGCCAACCGCGCCGTACCCGCCGAGCAGGTGCTCGACCACGCGATGACAGTGGCCCGCGACATCGCGGTCAACGTGGCGCCGATGTCGGCGGCGCTGTGCAAACGCCTGCTCTGGGACAGCGCGATCAATCGCTACACACCGCGACAGGTCGCGTCGCTGGAAACCCAGTTGCACCAGCGGGTGATGGGCAGCGCCGACGCCGGTGAAGGCGTCGCGGCATTCCTCGATCACCGACCGCCGAACTTCACCGCGCGGCTGTCCCGCGAGTGGACACCGCTGCCCGAGCCGTGAACGGCGCCGGGGCGCGACGCCTCCGGGCGCTGCGCTGCATCAGGCGGGGGGCGACGACCCGATGCAGCGGACCGATCAACGTCCAGACCGCCCGGGCGGCGATCCGGCGGCGATAGTGCAGGCGGGTGGTGAGTACCGCCCGCCGGCCGTCCTGGCGGCGCAGCGTCAGCTCCCCGCGCATCAGCGGCCCGCGCGTCGCCAACACCAGCTCGTCGGGATCCGACCGGACGATCGGCCAGCCGATCAGGTGACCGGAGGAGCGGGCCGGGCCCAGGTTCAACCGCAGCACGTTGCGGTGGATCCACAACACCAGGCGTCCGCCTGCGCCGGGCCTGTCGCCCAGGCCGTCACGGAAGGCCTGTTCGGCCGTGCGCGCGTCCCCGGCGGCGATCGGCACTTCGAAGACGTCCACGTAGTCGGCCGCGGTTTCGCCGGTTTGCGCCCGCTCGTCGAGCACCGTGGCGGCAACGCGTTTCAGGGTCCGCCGCACCACGATGCGGTGCCCGCCGGTGCGCCACTGGCTTTCGCGATGGCGGCCACACTGGCCGCCCGCGGTCCGCCGTCGAGCACCAGCGCCCGGGCGGCGTCGAGTGCGTCCAGCTCGAACACCCATCGGTAGACGGCGAACCAGTGGCGGCCCTTCAACGCGAACCGCGCCGGCGGTCGCGCTTCGTCCAGCCTGAAACCGATCGGCACGGTCGACGGGTCGTGCGGATCGCGGCACATCACCCGCAGCAGCGCCGACCACGTGTCTGCGCGGTTCGCGACGATGGTTATGGCATGCTCATCGATATAGGGTAATCGTTCCATATAGAAGGACCATACTAGATCGTGGCACCTCCGCGGAAGCATGAAACCGATGTGATCCTCGACGCCGCCCGGGCGCTGGTGCTCGACGGCGGACCGCGGGCGGCCAGTGTGGCCGCCATCGCGAAAGCCAGTGGCGCACCGGCGGGCACGCTGTATCACCGGTTCGGCAACCGAGACGGCATCTTGACCGCGGCGTGGCTGCGCGCCCTCGAGCGCTTCCAACGGCGGGCGCTGGCCGCCGACGGCGAAACCCCGACGGACACCGCCGTGGCGATGGCCGTGGCCGCCGTCGGCTTCGCGCGTGCCCTTCCCGAGGATGCCCGGCTGCTCTTGACGATCCGCCCGGGCGACCTGCTCGACGGTGAGCCCGACGCGGCATTCCAGCAGACGCTCGCCGCGATGAACGCCCCCCTGACACAACGCATCGCGGTGTTGGCCCGCCAACTGTATGGGAACTCCCGACCGCGATCCGTCGACGCCGTCGCGCGGGCGGTGGCCGACCTGCCCTACGCCGTGGTGCGGCGCCACGCGCGCGACGAGCCGATGCCGTCCTGGCTGGAAAACGACGTCGCGGCGTCGGCCCAGGCCGTACTACGGAGCTTTGGAGAACGTCCGTAGCGACTCGATCTGCACGGGATCCAAAGAGGGACGGACGTTTTCGCGTGCCGCCGCGAGGTCGGCCGCCGTCACGTCGGTGGCGTCGATGGATCGGCGCATAGCGGTCAGTGCGGCCTCCCGCAGCAGCGCCACGCAATCGGCGGCGCTGTAGTCGTCGAGTCCGGCCGCCACCTCGTCGAGATCGACGTCGGCGCTGAGTGGGATCGATTTGCCCGCGGTGCGCAGGATTTCGCGGCGGGCCGCGGCGTCAGGAGGCTCGACGAAGACCAGCCGCTCCAGCCGGCCCGGACGCAGCAGTGCGGGGTCGATGAGATCCGGTCGGTTGGTGGCGCCCAGCACGACCACGTCGCGCAGCGGATCGACACCGTCGAGTTCGGTCAGTAGCGCGGCCACCACCCGATCGGTCACGCCCGAATCGAAGCTCTGCCCACGCCGCGGCGCCAGCGCATCCACCTCGTCGAGGAAGATCAGCGACGGCGCCGAATCCCGGGCGCGCCGAAACAGCTCGCGCACAGCCTTTTCCGAACTGCCCACCCATTTGTCCATCAGCTCGGAACCCTTCACGGCGTGCACGGACAGCTGCCCGGTGCTGGCCAGCGCACGCACGATGAACGTCTTGCCGCAGCCCGGCGGTCCAAACAGCAGCACCCCGCGCGGCGGCTGCACACCCAACCGGGCGAAGGTGTCCGGATGTTGCAACGGCCACAACACGGCCTCGGTCAGGGCCTGCCTGGCCTCGGCCATGTCGCCGACGTCATCGAGCGTGATGTTGCCGACGCTGACTTCCGCACTGGCCGAGCGGGACAGCGGCCGGATGACGCTCAGCGCACCGACTAGATCCTCCTGTTTCAGCTCGGGCGGCCGGCCGTCGGTGCTGGCCCGCGACGCCGCCCGCAGCGCCGCCTCGCGCACCAGCGCGGCCAGGTCGGCGACGACGAAACCCGGTGTGCGAGAACTAATTGCGTCGAGCTCAAGATCGCCCGTGGGCACGTTTCGCAGCAGCGACTCCAATAGCGCTTTGCGGGTGGCGGCATCGGGAAGCGGCAGGCCCAGCTCACGGTCACACAGGTCCGGGGCCCGCAGTCGGGCGTCGAGCTGGTCGGGTCGCGCGGAGGTGGCGATCAGGGCTACGCCCTCGCTGGCCACCGCGGTACGCAGCTCGCCCAGGATTAGCGACGCCACCGGCTCGGCGGTGGCCGGCAGTAGTGCATCGACGTCGGTGATCAGCAGCACGCCGCCACCGTCGCGGACCGTCTGCACCGCGGAAGCGACGGCCTTGAGCCGGTCTTCGGCACCCAGCGCGCCGGCCTCCGGGCCGTCCAGCGTGACGAGCCTGCGGTCGCCGCATACCGCGCGCACCAGGGTCACCTTGCCCACACCGGGCGGACCGGACACCAGCACGCCGAGGTTGGCGCCCGCGCCCAATGTCTTGAGCAGATGCGGTTCGTCGAGCGCGAGCTTGAGCCATTCGACGAGCTTGGCGGCCTGCGGCTGGGTGCCTTTGAGTTCCTCGACGACCATCTCCGGCCTGGCGAGCTCGACCGATATCTGGGACGAGGTTCCGGCGCCGGACGGAACACCGGTGCCCCAGGTGACCAGCGAGTTGGGCTGCACGCTGACCGGTCCCTCGGGGTCGACGCCGGTGACCGTCAGCAGCTCCGAGGTCCAGCTGATGCCCACCGCGGTGGCCAGCGCGCGGGTGGCATCCGACGTCGAGGTGCCAGGACCCAGATCGCGCGGCAGCAGCGATACGGCGTCGCCCACGGTGATCACCTTGCCCAGCAAGGCTTGTCGCAGCGTGACCGGCGTGACCGACTGGGTGGCCAGCGTCGAGCCGGACAGCGTCACCGACCGCGCCCCGTAAACGGTGACCGCGCCGACGACCACCGCGGTCCCCTCGCGCAGTCCCGCGTTGGACAGTGTCACGTCGTCGAGCAGCACGGTGCTGACCGGTGTGTCCGGTCCGGCCAGGCCCGCTACCGCCGCCGTGGTCCGCGACCCGATCAGCGATACCGCGTCCCATTCCCGAATCCCCAGTGCGGCAATGGCGTTCGGATGCAACCGAATGACGCCGCGGCGGGAGTCGACCGCCGAGGTGTTCAGCCGGGCGGTCAGCGTGAGCCGACGGGCCGCATCGTCGCCGGAGCGACTCACGGCAAGCGCCTGCCCGGCTTGCGCAGGCCCAGCCGCGCCATCGAGCGGCGGTTGGGCTGTGCCCGGCGGATCGCGCGCCGCGTGGCGCGACGCTGCTTGGGTTCGTCATCCCACGCCTCGGGGTGCGCAGCCAGCCAGCGCGAGTTGCGGATGGCGAACGGCACGTGGCACAGGTAGGCGACGATGATCACCCAGATCAAGACATAGGGCGCCAGTACGGCCGCCGCCGCGCAGATCGCCAAGACGGCCAGCAGGGGCGCGGCCCAACTCGGCGGCACGGCGACCGCGTGCATCTTGCGCATCGGGATCTTGCTGACCATCAGGATCGAGGTCCCGGTGATCCAGATGCACAGGAACAGCGGCGACGTCCACCAGCCGTCACCGAACTGCAGCTTGAGTCCGATGAGACCGATCATCGAGATCGCACCGGCAGGCGCGGGCATGCCGACGAAGAACTCGTGCGCGTAGGACGGCTGGCTGCCGTCGTCTTGCAAGGCGTTGAATCGCGCCAGCCGCAACACCACGCAGACCGCGTAGAGCAGGATCACCACCCAGCCGGCCGGTGACGTGGTCAGCAGCGTCACGTACAGCACGATCGCCGGGGTCACGCCGAAGTTCACCGCATCGGCCAGCGAGTCGATCTCTTCACCCATCCGCGACTGCGCGTCCAGGATGCGGGCCACCCGCCCGTCGAGTCCGTCCAGGATGGCCGCCGCCGCGATCAGCGCCATCGCGGCCTTGGGCTGGTGTTCGAGGGCGAACCGGATCGAGGTCAGTCCCGCGCACACGGAAAGCACCGTCATCGCGCTCGGCAGGATCTGCAGATTGACCGCCGGCCGTCCGCGCGGCTTGCTGATCATGGCAGCTCGGCCAGCACAGTCTCACCGGCGATCGCACGCTGGCCGACCTTCACCAGCGGCTCGGAGCCCGCCGGCAGGTAGGTGTCCAGCCTGGAGCCGAACCGGATCAGGCCGTAGGTGTCACCGATCGACAGTTTGTCCCCGACGTGGGCGTCGCAGATGATGCGGCGGGCCAGCAGCCCGGCGACCTGCACCGCGACGACGTCCGCGCCGCTGGGAGTGCGCAGGTGCAGGCTGGTGCGCTCGTTCTCGGTGCTCGCCGCGGCGAGGTCGGCCGAGCCGAACCGGCCCGGCCGGTGCTGCACGGCGATCACCTCGCCGCTGACCGGCGCCCGCTGCACATGCGCGTCCAGCAGCGACAGGAAGATGCTGATCCGGGGAAGCGGCACCTCGCCCATGCCCAATTCGGCGGGCGGGGCGGCGAAGTCGATCACGCAGATCTCGCCGTCGGCGGGTGCGACGATCGCGCCGGGCCGGGCGGGTGGCACCCGCGGCGGGTGACGGAAGAACCCCGCGCAGGCGCCGGCGGCCAGCAGGCCCGCCCGTCGCACCCATCGGTGCTTGCGGCCGACCAGCGCCAGCGCCAGCCCGGCGCCGATGAACGGTCGCCCGGCCGGATGCACTGGTGGGACGGCGGAGCGCACCAATTCCAGCGCATGCTGCGGGCTGAAGCCCGGGTCTTGAGCAGAGGGGCCGATAGTGCGGGGGCGTCGTGCCACGCGGCCATCTTACGGAGCCCGCCGCTGATTCGTAGACGCCCGCAGAGGGAACGCCCACCTTCGACATGCAATCGCACAGCGCCGATCGGCGGGCAACCCAAGCGCGCCGGGCGAAAGTCGCGGTCACCGCCGTATTCATCGCGCATGGTGTGGTCTTCTCGTCCTGGGCCGCCCACATTCCCCACGTCAAGGCCGGGCTCGGCCTGTCCGACGCGGCGCTCGGAACGGCGCTCTTCGGCGCACCGCTGGGGTCTGTGGTGGCCACGCTGCTCAGCCACTGGGCGCTGCCCCGCTGGGGTAGCCACCGGCTGATCCCGGTCACGGTGGCCGGCTATGCCGCGGCCGGAACGACGGTGGGCCTGGCCACATCCGCGGCCTCGTTGTTCATGGCGCTGGCGTTGTGGGGCCTGTTTCAGGGTGCACTGGATGTCGCGATGAACACCCAGGCCGGCACGGTCGAGCGGCTCGCCGGGGCTCCGATCATGGCGCGGTTCCACGGCATGTGGAGTGTCGGAACGTTGTTGGGCGCAGTGATCGGTGCGGCGTGCGTCAGCGCGGGCGTCGGCCTCACCGTCCAGCTGACGGTTCTGGGGCTGGTCGTCCTGATCGTGGTGGAAACCCTGACCCGGCGCCTGATCCCCGATGCGGCGGATACCGCCGCCGCGTCGGACTCGGCCGGAGGTAAACGGGCCTGGATGACGCCGACGGTGGCGATCCTGGCGGCCGTGGCGTTCGCGTCGTTTCTGTGCGAAGGCGCCGCCACCGACTGGTCGGCCAACTACCTGCGCAACGTCATCGGCGCCGGCCCGAGCGTCTCCGCGTTGAGCTACGCCGCGTACACCCTGACGATGGTCATCACCCGGTTCGGCGCACCGCGACTGCACGCGCGCGTCTCCAGTCGAAGGCTGCTGCCGGGGCTGGCGCTGGTGGCCGTCGTCGGCATGAGCGTGATGCTCGCGAGCGCCAACGCCTGGATCAGCGTGCTCGGTTTCGCCGCGCTGGGCGTCGGCGTGGCGCTGCTGGTGCCTACCGCCTTCAGCGCGGCGTACGGTGCGAGCGGCGCCGGATGGGCGATCGCCATCGTGGCCGCGACCGGTTGGCTGGGCTACCTGCTCGGGCCGCCGCTGATCGGCCACCTGTCCGGCCGGGTGGGGCTGTCGGCGGCGTTGGTCACCGTTCCGGTGATGATGTCGGTCGTCGGCATCGCCATCCGCTACACACCGGCTTTCGATCGGGCCGACGAATTCCATCGCGACGTCGCCACGCCCGCGGCGTAGTCACCCGGCTAGCGCAGATCCCAGACCTGCAACGGGGTTCCCTCGGACACCTCGACGACGTCCTCGGGGATGTCCAGCAGCGCGTTCGCCGACGCCAGCCATCGCAGGTGATGCGATGCCGGCGGCCCGTAACTGGTGACCGTGCTGGCGTCGTCGTTGAGCACCGCGCGCCGGAATTGCCGCTTGCCGCGCGGCGAGGTCAGCGACTCGGCGAGGACCGCGTTGCGGTGCGGTCGGTCCGGATCCGGCAGGCCCATTGCTCGGCGCAGCGCGGGCCGGATGAACACCTCGAAGGACACCAGCGCGCTGACTGGGTTGCCGGGCAACGTGACGATCGTCGCGCCGGCCACCCGTCCCACGCCCTGTGGCATGCCCGGCTGCATGGCGACCTTGACGAATTCCACGCCCTGGTCACCCTCGCGCCCGAACGCGTCTTTGACCACCTCGTAGGCGCCGGCGCTGACGCCGCCGCTGGTGATGATCAAATCGGCATCGCCCGCGTACTGGTCGATGATCGAACTGAATTGGGCCACTTCGTCTTCCGCTGTGGCGACGGCGACCAGATCGGCGCCCGCATCCCGGACCGCCCCGGCCAGCATGATCGAGTTGGACTCGTAAATCTGCCCGGGCCGCAGCGCGGTGCCCGGCGTCACCAGCTCCGATCCGGTGGAGATCACCAGCACCCGCTGGCGCGGAATCACGCGCAACTCGGCGATTCCCAGCGCCGCCACCAAGCCCAGCACGGCTGGCGTCACGACCTGACCCTGGCGCAAGACGGCGGTGCCGGGGAACACGTCCTCGCCCGCACGGCGGATGTGCCTGCCTGCCTCGCGGGGCGCGCGGATGGACACGACGTCCACACCGCCGTCGGTGTCCTCCACCGGAACGACGGCCGTCGCCCCGGCCGGCAGAGGCGCGCCCGTCATGATCCGGTGGGCCGTACCGGGCTGCAACGTCAGTTCGTCGGTGCGCCCGGCTGGAATGTCCTCGGCAACGGGCAATACCACCGGGTGTTCGGGCGTGGCGCCCGAGGTGTCGTCGGCGCGCACCGCGTAGCCGTCCATCGCGGAGTTGTCGAAGACCGGCAACGCCAGCTGCGCCACCACGTCCTCGGCCAGGACCAGACCCTGGGCCTCGGTCAGCGGGACCGCGACCGGCGGCCGGGCCCGAATCAACTCGGTGACGACCCGCTGATGTTCGGCGACTGAGCGCATCGGAGCCATTATCCGCGCGTCAGACGGGGAAGCTGACGCCGGTGAGTTCTTCGGAGACTGCCCAGAGCCGGCGCTGCAACTCCTCGTCGTGGGACTGGGCGCTGGATTTGACCAATCTCGGGCGGCCCCGCTGCTCGAGGAAGCCCCCCGGACCGTAGTACTGCCCGCCCTCAACGGCCGGATCGGTGGCGGCCCGCAGCGTCGGCAATGCGCCCATGGCCGGGCTCTGGAACAGCACCGGCCCCAGCACGGCCTTCACCGGCCGAAAGACGCCCGGCAGATTGCGGGCCAGCTCCGTATTGGAGCCACCCGGATGGGCGGCGACGGCAATGGTCTTCGCGTCGGCCTTGGCCGCCAGCCGGCGCTGCAGCTCGTAGGTGAACAGGAGGTTGGCCAGCTTGGATTGCCCGTAGGCGGCGATCCGGTCGTATCGCTGTTCCCACTGCAGGTCGTCGAAGTGGATCGCCGCCCGCAGCCGATGGCCGAGGCTGCTGACCGTCACCACCCGCGAATCCCGCACCACCAGCAGGTTGTCGAGCAGCAGCCCCGTCAGCGCGAAATGGCCCAGATGATTGGTGCCGAACTGCAATTCGAAGCCGTCCTGGGTGACCTGCTTGGGCGTCCACATCACCCCGGCGTTGTTGATCAGCAGGTCGATGCGCGGGTACGCCGCGCGCAGCGCGTCGGCGGCCGAGCGCACCGCGTCCAGCGAGGTCAGATCCAGCTGCTGCAGCGTGACATCCGCGCGCGGACTCGCGGCGACGATGCGCGACAGCGCCGCGTTGCCCTTCTCGAGGTTGCGAACCGCGAGCACGACGTGGGCGCCGCGGTAGGCCAGCACGGCGGCCGCCTCATACCCGATTCCGGTGTTGGCGCCGGTGACGACGACGACGCGGCCGCTCTGATCCGGGACGTCGCCCTCCGACCAATTGCGGTTCTCTGTGTCGTTGGAAGCCATGGCCCAAAACATACTCATGCGAAACGACTGCCGCCGGGTTGGGCGACGGTGAACCAGTCGTCGGCCCGGTTGACTACTAGTAGTGCCGAATTACCTTGCCGGGCAATCGAATACCGATGGACGGTCAAGTGATCCGAATGCGTGGCAGCGCCCGGCGCGTGCCCCGAGATCTACTGCAGCGTAGACGAATTCGTTCAGGAGCTACGTCGCGGCGAAGTGACTGCGGTGGCGATGGACGGCCGCGGTCGCCGGGTTGACGTGTGTGGCACGCGCGGGCGTCGCGTCATCGCGGGCGGTGCGAGGGACAATCGTGCGCGGGCCCGATCGCGCAATCCGCGCCCGCCACGCTGATAGCCGCTTACCCGGGTACCGCGTTCCCGGGCGGCGGTCGGCGCCGGTGAACGCCGCCGAAAATCCGGTGAGCTCCGGGGTTTCGGGCGTTTGACCCGCAGGCTGATCATGACCGGGGCGCTCATCGACCAATCGATTCGTTGCCGCATCCAGGCCGCAGCCCGCTTCGACGGTTTGCTCGTCCGCACGGCCACACCCTACGCCTGCCGCTAACGTGGCCTGCGCAAAGGGCAGAAACGTTACGGCAGAGGTAATTTCGGATTAACGGAAGGGTTTACTGCACCCAGAAATTATCGTGGCGGATGAACCATTCCCGGCGCTCGTCGTCGGTCATGTCGGACAGGGCCGCCAAACCTTCGAAGTAAGCCTCGCGGGGTGCGCCGGGCGTGAACAACATCAGTATCGAGGCCGGTTCGTCCGCCTCGTTGCGGAAACCGTGGATGCCGCCGGGCGGGACGTAGAGAAAGTCGCCTTGCCGACCATCTGTCCACTGGGTGCCGTCGTAGAGCTTCATCGTCCCGGACAAGACGAAGAACGCCTCGGACATGGCGCGGTGGAAATGCGCCGGGGGTCCGCCGCCGGCCGGGCCGATGTCGACGCGGTAGAGCCCGTAATCGCCGGCGGTGTCCTGTTGGTTGGCCAGGTAGTGGTACTTGACCCCCGTCGTCTCGTAGTCAGGTGGCTGATCGGCCCGCTTGAGCCAGGCGCTGATCTCCGGTTCGTCTTTGGTGTATCGGGCTGGCGGGTATGGCGGCACGACAAGGGACATGGCTCCAGTGTGCGCATAGCATCGCCGGTGTGGACCGATCGAGCGCCGAAGATGTTCGCGTGCACCGGCTGCTCGACGCCGAAGGCAAGGCCGCGCAACTGTTCGACGAGATCGAGCGGCGGGCCATGATTCGTCCCGGGCTGGCAGAGAAGGAACTCTCCGACCAGATCCACGACCTGGCCGGGGAGATGTTCGGGGTGACCCGGCACTGGCACCGGCGGATCGTGCGGGCCGGGGAGAACACGCTGCAGCCGTTCCAGGAACGCCCGCCGGATCGGGTGATCGTCGACGACGACATCGTCTTCCTCGACCTAGGGCCCATCTTCGAGGAGTGGGAGGCCGATTTCGGGCGGACGTTCGTGCTCGGCGACGACCCGCACAAGGCGGCCGTTCGCGACGCCCTACCGCGGGTTTGGGAGGCCGGCCGCGACCACTTCGCGAGTCACCCCGAAATCACCGGCGCCGAGCTGTTCGACTACGTCGTCGGCGTGGCCCGTGCCGAGGGCTTCGAGTGGGGCAGCCGCATCGCGGGCCATCTGATCGGCGAGTTCCCGCACAAGAAGATCGCCGGCCCCGGCATCGAGTGGTACATCATGCCCGGCTCGAACAAACCGATGCGCCGCACCGATCCGCGCGGCCGCATCTGCCACTGGATTCTCGAGATCCACCTTGTCGATCGTCCGCGCGGTTTCGGCGGCTTCTACGAGCAGCTGCTCGACCTGCCCTCGGGCTAGTGCCGATCGCAAGCGCGGCGCGGACGCCGGGCGCAGCGGGTCGGCACCATCGGACTAGTCGAGGGGATAAACCACCCCGGTGAGCTCCTCGGAGACCGCCCACAGCCGGCGCTGACGGTCGGCGTCGTGCGATTTGGCGCTGGACCCCACGATCTTGGGATAGCCCCGCGTCTGGCCGAGGCCGTCGGGTCCGTAGTACTGCCCGCCGAGCACTGCCGGGTCGGTGGCTGCGCGCAGGGTGGGCAGCGCGCCGACGGCCGCGTTCTGGGCGACGAGGGGTGCGATCCGCTCGAAGGCGACGGCCAGCGGGGCGGGCATGTTGCGCATCAACTCGGTGTCCGACATGCCTGGATGGGCGGCCGCGGCGATCGTCGTGCCCTGCGGGGCAAGCCGCCGTTGCAGTTCATAGGTGAACAGCAGGTTGGCCAGCTTGGCCTGTCCGTAGGCGGCGACCCTGTTGTAGCGGCGCTCCCACTGCAGATCGTCGAAGTGGATGTCGGCGAGGATGCGGTGGCCGACGCTGCTGACGGTGACGATCCGCGAGCCGGCGATCGGCAGCAGCCGGTCCAGCAGCAGACCGGTGAAGGCGAAGTGGCCCAGATGATTGGTGCCGAACTGCAACTCGAACCCGTCCTTGGTGTTCGACTTCGGCGTGTACATCACCCCGGCGTTGTTGATCAGCAGGTCAATGCGGTCGTGCGCGGACCGCAACTGCGCGGCCGCGGACCGGACGGACTCCAGCGAGGTGAGGTCGAGCTCCTGCAGCGCGACGTCGGCATGGGGGCTGCGGGCGGTGATGCGGGCCGCGGCGTCCTTGCCCTTGTCCAGGTTGCGCACCGCCAGCACCACGTGGGCGCCGCGGTCGGCAAGCGCCAGGGCGGTCTCGTAGCCCAGGCCGGTGTTGGCTCCGGTGATGACGGCGACCCGGCCGGCCTGGTCGGGAATGTCCGCGGTGGTCCACTTGGCCATCAGAGGCTCCTTGAACTTGTAGAGTAAACGGGGCGAGCGCTCCGGTTGATTGATGACTATACGGAACGCACGCCCCGCTTTGTCAACCGATGGACAGTGAACAGATGGCACAGCCCGAACGCCGGCAGCGCGCCGACGCGGCGCGCAATCGCGCGCGCGTGCTGGAAGTCGCCTACGACACCTTCGCGGCCGAGGGCCTCTCGGTGCCCATCGACGAGGTCGCCCGGCGAGCCGGCGTCGGGGCCGGCACCGTCTACCGGCACTTCCCGACCAAAGAGGCGCTGTTCCAGGCGGTCATCGAGGACCGGATGTATCGGCTGGTCGACGACGGGCGCGCCCTCCTGGAATCCGTCGGCCCCGGCGAAGCGCTCTTCGCCTGCCTGCGCTCGATTGTGCTGCAGTGGGGAGCGGCGGATCGCGGTCTGGTCGACGCCCTGGCCGGCTTCGGGATCGACATCGCCAGCGCCGCGCCCGACGCCGAGGACGCGTTCCTGGCCATGCTCGACGAGCTGTTGCGGGCCGCGCAGCGGGCGGGCACCGCCCGCCAAGACATCGGAGTGCGTGAAGTGAAGGCGATCATGGTCGGGTGCCAGGCGATGGAGGCATACAACTCGGCGTTGGCCGAGCGGGTGACCGACGTCGTCGTCGACGGTTTACGCGCTGGGCGATAGCGCTCACCTCTTCTTGCACTCGACATGGGCGAGTGCTAAGAATGACTTGGCACTCGCGACCAGCGAGTGCTAGGTCGGGACGGTGAGACCTAGCCACAAGACAGCTGCGGTCGTCCGTCGCGGGCACTGCACCCGGCCAGAACGTGTCATCCCCAATCCGGAGGAATCACTTCGCAATGGCCAAGACAATTGCGTACGACGAGGAGGCCCGTCGCGGCCTCGAGCGGGGGCTCAACGCCCTCGCCGACGCGGTAAAGGTGACGTTGGGCCCCAAGGGCCGCAACGTCGTCCTGGAGAAGAAGTGGGGTGCCCCCACGATCACCAACGATGGTGTGTCCATCGCCAAGGAGATCGAGCTGGAGGACCCCTACGAGAAGATCGGCGCCGAGCTGGTCAAGGAAGTCGCCAAGAAGACCGACGACGTTGCCGGTGACGGCACGACGACGGCCACGGTTCTGGCCCAGGCGCTGGTCAAAGAGGGCCTGCGCAACGTCGCGGCCGGCGCCAACCCGCTGGGTCTGAAGCGCGGCATCGAGAAGGCCGTCGAGAAGGTCACCGAGACCCTGCTCAAGTCGGCCAAAGAGGTCGAGACCAAGGACCAGATCGCTGCAACCGCAGCCATCTCCGCCGGCGACCAGTCGATCGGCGACCTGATCGCCGAGGCGATGGACAAGGTCGGCAACGAGGGCGTCATCACCGTCGAGGAGTCCAACACCTTCGGCCTGCAGCTCGAGCTCACCGAGGGCATGCGGTTCGACAAGGGTTACATCTCGGGCTACTTCGTCACCGACGCCGAGC
Source organism: Mycobacterium sp. 852002-40037_SCH5390672 (assembly GCF_001665875.1). Classification (GTDB taxonomy): domain Bacteria; phylum Actinomycetota; class Actinomycetes; order Mycobacteriales; family Mycobacteriaceae; genus Mycobacterium. The sequence continues at coordinate 27,395 of NZ_LZTA01000108.1, read as the reverse complement.
GGCAGGAAGCGGTCCTGGAGGACCCCTTCATCCTGCTGGTCAGCTCCAAGGTGTCGACCGTCAAGGACCTGCTGCCGCTGCTGGAGAAGGTCATTCAGGCCGGTAAGCCGCTGCTGATCATCGCCGAGGACGTCGAGGGCGAGGCGTTGAGCACCCTGGTCGTCAACAAGATCCGCGGCACCTTCAAGTCGGTGGCGGTCAAGGCCCCCGGCTTCGGTGACCGCCGCAAGGCGATGCTGCAGGACATGGCCATCCTCACCGGTGGTCAGGTCATCAGCGAAGAGGTCGGCCTGTCGCTGGAGAGCGCCGACGTCGCCCTGCTGGGTAAGGCCCGCAAGGTCGTCGTCACCAAGGACGAGACCACCATCGTCGAGGGTGCCGGTGACTCCGACGCCATCGCCGGTCGGGTGGCCCAGATCCGCAGCGAGATCGAGAACAGCGACTCCGACTACGACCGCGAGAAGCTGCAGGAGCGTCTGGCCAAGCTGGCCGGCGGTGTTGCGGTGATCAAGGCCGGCGCTGCGACCGAGGTCGAGCTCAAGGAGCGCAAGCACCGCATCGAGGACGCGGTGCGCAACGCCAAGGCGGCCGTCGAGGAGGGCATCGTCGCCGGTGGTGGCGTGGCCCTGCTGCACGCGATCCCGTCGCTGGACGAGCTGAAGCTCACCGGTGACGAGGCGACCGGCGCGAACATCGTCCGCGTGGCGCTCGAGGCTCCGCTGAAGCAGATCGCCTTCAACGGTGGTCTGGAGCCCGGCGTGGTGGCCGAGAAGGTCCGCAACTCGCCCGCCGGTACCGGCCTGAACGCCGCGACCGGTGAGTACGAGGACCTGCTCAAGGCCGGCGTTGCCGACCCGGTGAAGGTCACCCGTTCGGCGCTGCAGAACGCCGCGTCGATCGCGGGGCTGTTCCTCACCACCGAGGCCGTCGTGGCCGACAAGCCGGAGAAGGCGTCCGCACCTGCGGGCGACCCGACCGGTGGCATGGGCGGCATGGACTTCTAAGTCCAAGTTCGAAAAAGCCCGGTCCCTCTGGGGGCCGGGCTTTTTCGTGTCTACGGGTGTCCCAGTTGCCCCAGCCGCCCCTGGAAAGTTCCGTGCTGCTTTTGCCCGCCTTGCAGCGACAGGCCGAATTGTCGCTGCAAGGCGGGCAATTCGGCCATTGCCCTGGCGGGGGAGGGGCGGTGCGCCCGCCCGCCGGTGAGCCCTTGCGCCGCCACCAAGGCGTTCCCGAAGTTCATGTGGATGCCCGCGCGCGACGTGGCACGCACCGGAATCGAGGCGCGCGACCGCGATCGCGGGTCCGTGATCCCCGGGCTGCCAAGCCGGATCAGCACCAAGCTGTTTCAGTTCATGCCGCGGCGAATGCTGTTGCCGCTATTGAAGAACCGGCATCCGAGATTGCGCAAGGACCGCTCTGCGCCCCAGCGCGCTCCACGTCGCCTCCGACCACGAGCCGGTGCGCTCCAGTTCGTCCACCGCCTCGATCAACGTCGGCTCGGCCGGGCTCCACCGCGGGTCGTCCGGACCACCGGTGACCAGCGCGTCGCACTCGTCGTCGCTGACGCCCGCGATCGGACTCCAGAACGCCGCCTGCCCCGCCCCACTCGTACTGACAGCCCAGCAGCGCGCAGCTGCGAAGAATGGCGATGCTGCGCGTCCGGCCCGGCTAAAGCGCTGCCGCATAAAGGGATTCGCCGAGCTTGCGTCCGGGGTCAGGCCGGCAGCGAGAACACCACGCAGTCGTGCAGGCAGCCCTTGGCCGCGTCTGGCGAGTCGGCGTCGCGGTGCAGCAGCGCGCGCGTGGGAACCACGTCCAGGTGGGCGATTTCGGCCCCGGCCCCGGTCACCTCTGCGGTGCCGTCGACGATCAGCGAGTAGCCGTCCGGTTCGGCGGGCGGCCACAACAGGGTCACGTCGGCGCGGTGGGCGAGGTTGTTGCGGGTTCGCCCGCCGATGAGTCCGACGTCGAGAGTGGCTGCACGCAGCCGCGGCTCGACCGTCACGGTGTGCACGCGGTATTCGTCGTCGACGGTGATCAAGTACGCATACGGATAGTCGACGAGCGCGTCGGCCAGCGCCTTGAGATCAACCTTCTTCTTGGTGCGCATGATCTTCCAGGATAGGCGCGAGCGGTGCGGGCCGGTGCGCTACTGCGGCGCCGAGGGCCTGAGGAACCCGGCGATGCGGGAGGTGTAGCCGCGGGCGACGGCGCCGGAGCTGGCCGGGCGTGCGACGGCGGTGCTGGTGTTGGAAAAGCCGAGGTTTTGTAGCACCTGATTCCAGGGCGGCAACTTGGCCACGGCCGCCGACGCGTCGGCGTGATAACCGAACATCGCCGCCACGTCCGAGGCCCACATCTGCTCGTACGCGGCCTCGATGTCGGCGATGGCTGGGGTGTTCTGGCCCAGGTGATTGTTGGCCGCCAACGCCGCCACCAAGGCGCGGTTGGCCGACACCACGGCGGGCTGCACCGTGGCCGCCAGGGCCACCTCGAACGCGGTCGCGATCGCCGAGGCCTGGTTCGACACCTCTTCGGCCTGCGCGGCCGCCGCGCTGAGCCAGCTCACGTATTGGCTGGCCACCGACATCATGGCCGTCGACGACGCGCCCTGCCACGATCCGCTGGCCAGATCTGACGTCACCGAGGAAAATGACGATGCCGACGATGCCAACTCCCCGGCCAGCCCGTCCCACGCCGCCGCGGCAGCAAGCAGCGGCCCGGGTCCAGGACCGGAGAAAATTAGTGCCGAGTTGACTTCTGGCGGCAACCACGCAAAATGCGGGTTCGTCACGGACCCAACTTAGCTGGTATATGCCACTTTTGGTGGCGTTATCGCGAGGGTACGGGGATGGGCTGGCGGCCACGGACCAACTTGCCTGGACGGGCGTCTGTGGGGACGCCGTTTTCGGCGATCACTTCCCCGGCCACGATCGTGGCGACATACCCTTCGGCGGTCTGGTCCAGGCGCCGCCCCCCGGCGGGCAGGTCGTAACTGATCATCGGCTTGTGCAGCCGCAACGCCGCGTGGTCGATGACGTTGAGATCGGCCTTGTAGCCGACCGCGATGCGGCCGCGATCACCCAGCCCGGCGATGCGGGCCGGCACCGACGTAAGCTCGCGAACCGCCTCGGACACCGTGAAGCGTCCGGCCTTGCGGTCACGTGCCCAGTGCGTCAGAAAGTAGGTCGAGTAGCTGGCGTCGCAGATCATCCCGTAGTGCGCGCCGCCGTCGCCGAGGCCGAGCACCACGTCGTCGCGGTGCAGCAGTTCCCCGACGGTGTCCAGCGAATTGTTCTGCAGGTTGCTGGTCGTCACCAACAGCATGGCCCGGCCCTCGTCGTCGAGCAGCCGGTCGTAGGCTTCTTCCATCGGGTCCACCCCGCGGGCCCGGGCGCGGGCCCCGATGCTGGTCGACGGGTCGGGCTCGTAGTCGGGATCCTCGCCCAGCGGGAAGATCCAATCCCACATCTGCGCCACGTACAGGATCGGGTGCCCCTGGCCGGGCTTGTCGGCCAGGATGCGGGCGCGGACCTCGGGCTTGCGCATCTCGGCGACCCGCTCGGCCAGTGGCAGGTGCGCGATCTCGCGGTAGCTGGGATAGAGCACGAACGGGTTGGCCGTCAGTTGCAGGCCGATGATCAACCCGATCGGGCGCGGCAGCAGCTGCGCGGTGACGTCACCGCCGGCGGCGTTCGCCTTCTCGATCATGGTGATGGCGTCCGGCCAGGACGGGTCGCCGGAGTTGGCGACGACGAGGGTGAAGGTGACCGGCAGCCCGACATCCTCGGCGACGTCGAACACCGTCTGCAGCACCGGCTGGTATCCGCCCGACGGGATGTCGGGAACGAACTGCAGCAGCCCACCGCCGCCGTCCACGACCCCACGCGCGATCTCCTCGATCTCTTCCCGGGCGGCCTCGTAACTCGGGATGGGCGAACCGCTTTCGGTCTTGTGGATGGTCAACCGCGACGACGCGAAGCCCAGCGCGCCCACCTCGATCGCCTCTTTGGCCAGCTCGCGCATCTTGGCCAGGTCGTCGTCGGTGGCCGGCTCGCGGTCGGCGCCGCGCTGGCCCATCACGTACACCCGCAGCGGCGAGTGCGGCAGATACGCCGCCACGTCGATGTCTCGCCTGCCCGACTCGAGCGCGTCCAGGTATTCCGGGAAGGTTTCCCACGTCCACGGCAACCCGTCGGTCATGACGACGCCGGGAATGTCTTCGACACCGGCCATCACGTCGACCAGCACGTCGTGGTCGGACTGGCGGCAGGGCGCGAAGCCGACGCCGCAGTTGCCCATCACCACCGTCGTCACCCCGTGCGCCGAGGACGGGGTCAGCCGCTCCGACCAGATGGACTGGCCGTCGTAGTGGGTGTGCAGGTCGACGAAGCCGGGCGTGACCAGCAGGCCGGTGGCGTCGATCTCCCGGTCGGCGGCCGCGCCGTTGATAGCGCCGACCGCCCTGATGATGTTGCCTTGCACCGCCACGTCACCAACGAACGGCTCACCGCCCAGCCCGTCGACGATGGTGCCGTTGCGGATGATGAGGTCGTAAGTCATCCAAACAATCTACGACCGTTCCGGTGGCTCGTGCCAGGATCAACTCGGTGATCGACCATGTGGGAATCTTCCTCGGGATCCTCCCGTAGTGTCGCGTGTATGGCCAGCACCGACGATGCCGCCGTTCTTCAAGAGCTCCTGCGCGACGCGTTCACTCGGTTGATCGAGCACGTCGACGAGATCACCGAGGGGTTGACCGACGAGGTGTCCGGCTACCGGCCGGCCCCGAACGCCAACAGCATCGCCTGGCTGCTCTGGCACAGCGCGCGGGTGCAGGACATCCAGCTGGCCGATGTCGCCGGCGTCGAGCAGGTGTGGTTTCGCGACGGCTGGGTGGACCGGTTCGGACTGGACCTGCCGCGCAACGACACCGGTTATGGGCACGGACCCGATGACGTGGCCAAGGTCAAGGCGCCCGCGGACTTGTTGTCCGGCTACTACCACGCGGTGCACAAGCTCACCCTCGACTATGTCGCCGGGGTGTCCGCCGAGGAGCTGGCCCGCGTCGTGGACACCAACTGGGATCCACCGGTGACGGCCAGCGGGCGATTGGTGAGCATCATCGACGACTGCGCCCAGCACCTCGGGCAGGCCGCGTACGTGCGGGGGATTGCGTAGATTCGCAGGCGTGCGATTCGTGGCGACCGTGCTGTTGTGGCTCATCACCACGCTCGCGCTCGCGGTCGCGATCCCCGCGGCGTGGGCGCAGCTGCATGTCGTTGACGCCGACGGCTACGCCGCAATGGCGCGCAGCGCGGCGACCGATCCGGCGTTGCAGTCCGCCATGGCAGCCGAACTGAGTAGCCGGGCAACGGCTCTGGCCGCCCAGCAGCGCGGGGGCGGCTACCCGCTCGACAGTTCCGAGGTACACGAGGCCGCCAGCGCCTTCACCGCAGGCCCCGCGTTTCCGCCGCTGTTCGCGCAGGCGAACCGGGCGGCGCACGGCTGGTTGTTCGGCGACCCGGGCGCCGGCGAGAACGGCAATCAATGGGCGGTCGATGTGGCACCGATGCTCCAAGACGGCTCGATTCAGCCGCTGCTGCGCCGCCACAACGTAACGGTCCCCGCGAAACTGACTGTCCCACTGACCTTTTCGGTACCGCAGTCGATGCGACAGGGACGGCTTAGCCGGCTGCACACCTGGGGTCCGTGGATGAGCGTGGGCGCGGCGGCGCTGTGCGGTGTCGGCGCGCTGCTCACGTTGGCCGTCGCCCGCCGCCGCGGCAAGGCGCTTTGCGGCCTGGGTGTCTCGGCGCTGCTCGTCGGTGCGGGTGGATGGGCGGGCATCGAGGTCGCCGGTCGCTACCTCAACGAAGCGCTCAACCGCACCACCGGCAACGTCCGCGGCGTCGCCGAGGTGATGGTCGCCCGCGCCGAAGCCGGTCTGCACGAATGGCTCAACATCACGTTGCTCACCGGCGCCGGGCTCGTCGCATTCGGCGTGATCGTCGCAGTGCTGGGCGGTCTCGCGAAGAGGTCGTGAGCCCTGCCCGGCTAGCCGAACGTGAACGAGAACACCTGCAAGCCCTTGCTGACTTGCATGTCCAGCTGATCGCGGTGCGCGGCGTCATCGGCGACGATCCGGTGCAACGTGGGCGCTCCGCCGATCGGCGTCGCGGTGGTCTTGCCGTCCCGGGTCACGGTGATGGTGCCGGTGCCGCCGACGACGGCGTAGACATCCTTCGCGGTGTAATTCAGCCGGATGGCGGAGTCGTCGCCGTCCGCCGTGGCTCCCTGGTCGTCCAGGTTCCAGCGGCCCCGCAGGGCGAACTTGTCATCGGCCAGGTTCGGCGGGTAGCTCAGCGTGGCGGCGCCCTCCTTGTAATCCCCACTGCCGCCGTAGTTTCCGGACTTGCCTACACCCAGGTAGGTCTCGGGTGTGAGCCTGGTCTGCGGGGTCATGTCGGTCGAGTTCACCGGTGCGGGCAGTTGGGCACCGGGATGGGCGTCGACGAGAAGCTTGCGGATCAGCTTCTCGGTGCCGTCGTAGTCGCCCTCACCGAACTTGGTATGTCGCACTTGCCCATTCGCGTCGATCAGGTACTCGGCCGGCCAGTACAGGTTCGCAAAGTTGTTCCACGTCGCGTAGTCGTTGTCCAGTGCGATGGGATAGGTGATGTGCAGGTCGGCTGCGCCGCTGGCCACATTGGCGGGCACCCGCTCGAAGGCGTACTCGGGGGTGTGCACCCCGACGACCAGAAAGCCGTTGTCGCGATACCGGTTGTACCAATCGATTACGTGCGGGATGGCGCGCTGACAGTTGATGCACGAGTAGGCCCAGAAGTCGATCAGGATCACCTTGCCGTGCACCGATGCGGGGTCCAGCGGTTTGCCGTCCGGGGTGTTGAGCCACCCCGTGACGCCGGTGAGCGCGGGAGCCGGTCCGCACTGTTGCAGTTCGGCGGAACCGCTGGAGCAATCGCTTAGCGCGCCGTCGATGGTGGTGCTGGGCTGGCTCAGCTGCACCCCGCCGCCCTGGTTCGGCTGCTGCGTGGGGGCGGGGCCCAGGCTGCGCTCGATGTCGTTGGCCCCCAGCTTGTTCTGCATTGCCGTCGTGTAGTCGGGCACGGCGCGCTGCAGCATCGCCGGCAGGTTGAACACGAGCGCCACGGCCAGGATGATCATCGCGATGCCGCCGGTGATCTGAATTGCGCGCTGCCGGCGGCGAAACGCGGCCACTCGTTCGGCGACGCGCCGGCCGGCCAGTGCGAAGGCCAGTAGTGGCAACGCGTTGCCGATGGCGAACGTTGCGGTCAACACGAGCGCGCCGGGGCCGATCGACGTGGTCCCGCCGGCCACCACGATGGCGGCCAGCACGGGTCCCGCACAGGGCACATACAGAGCGCCCAACGTCAGCCCCAGTCCGAAACCATCTGTGCCAGAGCAGATTTGGCGTTGGGGGAAGTACGCGAACGGCCGCTCGATCAGGTGCTGCACCGGCGGGAAGATCAACCCCAGACCGATCAGGATCAACACCACCAGTGCGGCCCACCGGATCGCGTCCTGCGGCAGGTGCAGCGCCGTGAGCAGCGCGGAGCCGATCAACGTGGCCAAGCTGAAGCTGCACACCAGGCCCGCGATCACCAGGTACGGGCGCGCCGCGGAACTCACGCCGCGGCTGCTGCCCGCGCCGGACAGCAGAATCACCGGAAGCACCGGCAGGATGCACGGCGAGACACCGGTGATCAGGCCACCGAGAAAGCCGATCAAGGCGATGGTCTGCACGGGTTACGCGGAGAGGCTCGAGGGGTGCCGGGCGATGAGCATGGATACACCTTTACCTGTTTTTGGCGCCGACGCGTGACCCAGCACAAATCACGTAACGTGCGTTATGCAAATCACACAACGTGCGTTACGCTCAGCCGGTGGCGCAACTCACGTTCCAGCGCGCCCGCACTGAGGAGAAGAAGCGCCAACGTGCGGAGGCCCTCGTGGAGGCCGCACGCTCGCTGGCAATGGAAACAGGCGTCGCGTCGGTCACCCTGACCGCGGTCGCCAGCCGCGCCGGAATTCACTATTCGGCGGTACGCCGTTACTTCAGCTCGCACAAAGAAGTTCTGCTGCACTTGTCCGCCGAGGGCTGGGTGCGATGGTCGAATACGGTGTCGGAGAAGCTGGCCGAGCCCGGCGCGAAGTCGCCGTCGCGCATCGCCGAGACACTGGCCGAAGCCCTGGCCGACGACCCGTTGTTCTGCGACCTGCTGGCGAACCTGCACCTGCACCTCGAACACGAGGTGGACGCGGAGCGGGTCATCGAGGTCAGGCGGATCAGCACCGCGGCCACTCTCTCGCTGGCCGATGCGATCGGCAGCTCGCTGCCGGAACTCGGACGGGCGGGCTCACTCGACATCCTGCTGGCGGCCTATTCGCTGGCGGCCACGCTGTGGCAGGTCGCGAACCCGCCCGAGCACCTGACCGACGTCTACGCCGAGGAGCCGGAAGTGGTTCCGCCAGAGTGGAATCTGGACTTCGCAACCGCGCTTACCCGCCTGCTCACGGCAACGTGTATCGGCCTCATCGCGGAATCGTCATGAACTCAGAGAGGAGGCCGGGCGCTGTGGCTTGGCGAACTGCAACCGATGAAGACGCTCCCGAACACTTCGAGCGCCCGGGGCCTGGGCCGACCGCGCAACCTCCCGCCGCAAGCGGTATGGCGCCGGGGGCCACGCCGCGGCCCCCGGATACCAAGCGCCGCAGCGACGCCCGGGTGAAGCAAGGCAGCCAAAGGGGGACTGCGGTGGCCAACGCGATCCAGGAACCGTGGGTCGTCGCTAAGGTTGCACATCGGCTAATTAATGTTTCGCCCGTGGTGAAGGACTTGAAGCGCCCATGACGACGACTGAGCCAAGGACCGAGCCGTTGAAGAAGCAGGGCCCCGCCGGCAGCGAGGGCAACAAGGCCGCCCCGCAGCGCGCCAAGAAAAAGGGGCTTCTGGGGCGTTTCTGGCTGGTCCTCACGATCGCAGCTGTCGTCGCGCTGTCAGGATTCGTGGTGTACCGGCTGCACGGCGTCTTTGGCGTTCACCGCGGTTCGTTCGGTGGCGGCACGTCGGGCGAGGTCCTCGACCAGTTCAACGCCAAGACGATCACCCTCGAGGTCTGGGGCTCACCGGGCAGCACGGCGACCATCAACTACCTCGACGAAAACAGCCATCCGCAGCAGGCCCTGAACGTGCCCTTGCCCTGGAGCAAAGTATTGAGTTCAACGAAGCCCGGAATCCCGGCAAACCTGGTGGCGCAAGGAGACGGCAGTTGGATCGCCTGCCAATTCGTCGTGAACAACCACGACGGCCACGGTGACGTCATCAAGGCTCCGAATCACTCAGATTCCGACGAAACCGTGAACGCCTTCGTCTATTGCCTGGACAAGTCCGCATGAGCGAGCCGGGCAAGGCTCCGCCGCGTGTCGATCAGCCGCTGATCCCGCCGTTCCTGCCGCGGATGATCCACAGGTTGGCGCTGCCGATCGTGCTCGCATGGTTGGCCATCGTCTTCATCACCAACACCGTGGCCCCGCAGCTGGAGGTCGTCGCCAAGACCCACTCGGTGTCGATGAGTCCGACTGACGCGGCGTCCTTTCAGTCGATGATGCGGGTCGGATCGACGTTCAAAGAGTTCAATTCCGACAACTCGGCCATGATCTTGCTGGAGGGCGACAAGCCACTCGGGGCCGAAGCGCACCGCTACTACGACGAGATCGTCAGGCGCATCGAGCAAGACAAGAAACACGTTCAGCACGTCCAGGATTTCTGGAGTGATCCGCTGACGGCGGCGGGTTCCCAGAGCCACGACCAAAAGGCCGCGTACGTCCAGGTTTACCTCGCCGGCAACATGGGCGGCGGGCTGGCGAACGAGTCTTCCGCGGCCCTCCGCAAGATCGTCGACTCGGTGCCCGCGCCGCCGGGAATCAAGGCATACGTCACCGGCGCGGGTCCGCTGTTCGCCGACCAGTCCCACTCGGGGGAGAAGGGCGTCGCGGTCGTCACTCTTATCACCCTCCTGGTGATTGTGGTGATGCTGCTCTTCGTTTACCGATCGGTGAGCACGGTTTTGATCATGCTGGCGATCGTGTTCGTCGAGCTGGCCGCGGCCCGCGGTGTCGTCGCGACGCTGGGCAACTACGGGATCATGGGGCTGTCGACCTTCGCCAACAACATGCTGGTGCTTATGGCGATCGCCGCCGGGACGGATTACGCGATCTTCGTGGTCGGCCGCTATCAGGAGGCCCGTGGTCTGGGCGAGACCCGCGAAGAAGCGTTCTACACCATGTTCCACAGCACCGCGCATGTCGTGCTGGGATCGGGCCTGACCATCGCCGGCGCGATGTACTGCCTGAGCTTCTGCCGGCTGCCGTACTTCGAGTCGCTGGGGGTGCCTTGTGCGGTCGGCATGCTGGTCGCGGTGTTCGGGGCTTTGACGCTGGGTCCGGCGATGCTGACGGTGGCGTCGTTCTTCAAGCTCATGGATCCGAAGCGCAAGCTGCAGACCCGGGGCTGGCGTCGCATCGGCACCGCGATCGTCCGCTGGCCCGCACCGGTTCTCGCGGTGACCATCGCGATCGCATTGGTTGGTCTGCTCGCCCTGCCCGGTTACAAGACGGACTACGACAACCGCCACTTCCTGCCGGCGGACACCCCGGCCAATGTCGGTTATGCCGCCGCGGACCGGCACTTCGACCAGGCTCGGCTCAATCCTGAGCTGTTGATGATCGAGACCGATCACGACCTGCGTAACTCGGCCGATTTCCTGGTCCTGGACAAGGTCGCCAAGGCGGTATTCCACATCCCCGGTATCGGCCGGGTGCAGACCATCACCCGGCCGTTGGGCACGCCGCTCGACCACAGCACCCTCGGTTTTCAGATGAGTGCACAAGCCGCAGGGCGGATCCAGACGCAGCACTACCAAGAGGAGCAGGCGAACAATCTCCTCAAGCAAGCCGACGAGCTGCGCAAGACGATGGCAACGCTGCATGAGCAGATGCAGGTGACCCAGGATCTGAGCAACACGACACACGAAACCACCAAGCTCACCAAAGAAACGGTGAAGATCACCGAGGCGTTGCGCGACGACATCGCCAACTTCGACGACTTCCTCCGGCCGATCCGCAGCTACTTCTACTGGGAGAAGCACTGTTACGACATCCCGGCCTGCTGGGCAATCCGGTCGGTCTTCAACGCGCTCGACGGCATCGACCAGGTGGCCGAGAACATCGTGAACCTGAGCGCGAATCTGGACAAGCTGGACAAGATTCAGCCGAAGCTGGTGGCGCTGATACCGCCGCAGATCGAGAGCCAGCAGCGCAACCTCGACACCATCATGTCGAACTACGCGACCACACAGGGTCTCAACGATCAGGCGAAAGCGCAGTCCGACAACGCCACCGCCCAAGGCGATGCCTTCGACAAAGCGAAGAACGACGACACGTTCTACCTTCCGCCGGAGGCGTTCAAGAGTCCGGATTTCACGCGAGGTCTCAAACAGTTCATATCGCCGAACGGGCACGCCGTCCGGCTGATCATCTCCCATGAAGGCGACCCGGCGACTCCCGAAGGCATCAACCACATCGAGCCGATCAAGCAGGCCGTGCACGAGGCGATCAAGGGCACCCCCTGGGAGGGCGCCAAGGTCTACCTCGGCGGCACCGCCGCGACGTACAAGGACATGCACGACGGCTCCAACATCGACCTGATGATCGCCGGAATCGCCGCAGCCACTTTGATTTTCGTCATCATGCTGGTGATCACCCGAAGCGTCGTGGCGGCCTTCGTGATCGTCGGTACGGTGTTGCTGTCGCTGGGCGCCTCATTCGGACTCTCCGTGCTGCTATGGCAGTACATCCTCGGCATGAAGTTGCACTGGATGGTGCTGGCGATGGCGATCATCCTGCTGCTGGCGGTCGGCTCGGACTACAACCTGCTGCTGATATCGCGGTTCAAGGAGGAAATCCACGCCGGGCTAAAGACAGGGACGATCCGCGCGATGGCCGGTTCGGGCTCGGTGGTTACCTCCGCCGGTCTGGTGTTCGCCGCCACCATGGCCACGTTCATGTTCAGTCCGCTGCTGGTGATGGCCCAGGTAGGTACGACGATCGCGCTCGGTTTGTTGTTCGACACCTTGATCGTGCGGTCGTTCATGACACCGTCGCTGGCCACCTTGCTCGGGCGCTGGTTCTGGTGGCCGCAGCACGTGCGTCCGCGGCCGGCCAGCACCATGCTGCGACCGTACGGACCGCGTCGCGCCGTGCGCGAGCTGATCCTCAACGACGTCGAGGAGCACCCGGCGGGCGGATTGGTACAACCGCGCTGATCGTGCGTGGCGCGTGAGTGTCGAGATTCGCGCTGGCGTGAAGAACTGCGAATCGGCTTGAGGGCGTGGTTGGAACCCTTCGCGGTGACAAGTGTCGATGCGGCATTCGCCTTTTATGGCGGTGCAACGCCGGCCTTACGAGGTTGCCGAAAGCTTGGCAGTCGCGAGACGCAGAACCCCGCCACCGCGATGACGATGACAATCAACAGCTGCTCCGGCCCTACACACCTGGGCCGTAGGTTCGTGCGCTGATACAGCCCCCGGGGGGACGACGCGCCGGAAAAGAATCGGTTCCGGGCGCCATCACCGCGTTACTGGTCGACCCTACCCTTGGTAGGTCCTGGCCACCCAGGTGGACCAGTTGGCTCGGCCCAGTCCCAGACCGACATGTCGCCGGGCGGGTACTGGTTGCAGATGTCGGTGGCCTTGGCCACCACGCCCTTGTTGTTGAAGAAGATCTTCATGTGGTTGGGCCAGGCCACCCACAGCGGGTCGGAGACCGGCGCGTAGAAGTTCTCGGAGTAGTTCCGGCGGTCCTGCGGTGACAACCCGAAGAACCAGTGCGCCTTGTCGATGGTGGCCTGCTGGACGTTGGGGTGGTTGTCGAAGTCGATCATGTAGCGCTGGTAGTACACCGGGCTGGTGTCCCGGGAGGCCGCCAGGATCTGCTCGGCGTCACACGTGGTGTTGATCATCCGGCGGGGGATCGGAAAGTCCTCCGTGGAGTCGGCTACCGCGGTCGACGGAAAAATCGCAGCGGTAATACCCAGAGCAAGGAACGCGGCGCCTGCACGCAGGCCAGTACTCAGCCGAGACATAGCAAATACGGTAACACCTTTTGGCCCACCGGGGACAGTTCCCAGGCCACTGCCAGGATTTCGCTAGTGCATCTCAGTATCAGTCGCGATCAGGGACGATGACGTGCGTGGGATCGGGCCGCAGCTCCGGCGGGGCCTGGCTATAGTCCCCGAACGGGCCGTCGCGGCGCTCGATCGCGGCCCGCACGCCCTGGGCCTCGGCGATCTTGATGAAGGCCAGCGCGTCGGGAGTATTGCGCATCAGGCCGTCGAGAATGCCGCCCAGCGTCTGGGTGGACGCCAGTCCCATGTTTTCGTAGGCCTGGTTGACGATCAGTTTCTGCGCCTGCAGCTGCGACAACGGGATCTGCGCCAGCTCGGCCGCGATCTCGGCGACCCGCGCCTCCAGACGCTCGAACGGCACCGCCTCGTTGATCAACTCGATCTCGGCGGCCTGCACCCCGGTCAGCGGCCGGCCGGTCAGCGAGTGCCACTTCGCCTTGGCCAGGCTCAGCCGGTAGAGCCACATCCCGGTCAGATACGCCCCCCACATCCTGCTGTAAGGCGTACCGATCACGGCGTCTTCGCTGGCGATGACGAGGTCTGCGCACAGCGCGTAGTCGCTGGCACCGCCCACACACCAGCCGTGCACCTGGGCGATCACCGGCTTGGACGCCCGCCAGATGGCCATGAACTTGTGCGTCGGCCCGGTCGCGCGTGCGCTGACCATCGCGAAGTCCTTGCCTGGGTCCCACCGTCCGTCGGTCATCATCGACTCGCCCCAATGGGCGAACCCGCCGCCGAAGTCGTAGCCGGCGGAGAAGGCCCGGCCCGCCCCGCGCAGCACGATGACCTTGATCGCCGGGTCGCGCTCCGCCAGGCCGATGGCGGCCTCGATCTCGTCGGGCATCGGCGGCACGATGGTGTTCAGCTGCTCCGGGCGGTTCAGCGTGATGGTGGCAACCGGGCCGGCCGTCCGGTACAGCAGCGTCTGGAAGTCACTGGTCGGCATAGCTTCCTTACGGGTCGGGCTGACGGTTTTCCGGCGAGGATGCGTAGATTCGCCCACCGATCTTCAGGTACGGCGTGGTGAGGTAGGCCGAGAAGGTGACGATGGCGGAAAAGACCGCGGCCGCCAGGACGCCGTTCGGCCAGAGCTGGCCGGTCCCGAACGCAAAGCAGACGATGCCGATGATCGCGGTCGCCCAGTAGAACCGCCGCCCGGCGCGACGGTGCTTGATGAAGCGGTAGCGCGCCTGTGCCGCGGAAACCAGGATGAAGATCAATCCGGTCGCCAGCAGGGTGAGTTCGATGCGTTGGATGGCTGACACGCCGACGATCCTATGGCCGCGCGAGCATCTGCCATAGGAACGAGTAGGTCAGCGCCGACTTGAAGGCGACCTGCTCGTTGTCGGCCGCGCCGGCGTGGCCGCCCTCGATGTTCTCGTAGTAGAAGACCTGATGACCTGCGGCCTCCAACGCCGCGGTCATCTTGCGGGCGTGGCCCGGGTGCACCCGATCATCGCGGGTGGAGGTGGTCATCAGCACCGGCGGGTAGTGGCGCGTCGCCGAAATGTTCTGATATGGCGAGTATTCGGAGATGAATTCCCAGTCGTCGGGATTGTCGGGGTCGCCGTATTCGGCGACCCACGAGGCGCCGGCCAGCAGCAGGTGGTAGCGCTTCATATCCAGCAGGGGCACGCTGCACACCAGCGCGCCGAACCTCTCCGGATACTTGGTCAGCATGATGCCCATCAGCAGGCCTCCGTTACTGCCGCCCTGGGCCCCGAGTTGTTCGACCGTGGTGATGCCGCGATCCACCAAATCGGTTGCCACAGCGGCGAAGTCCTCGGCCACCTTGTGCCGGCCCGCACGCATCGCCTGGGTGTGCCAGCCGGGTCCGTATTCGCCCCCGCCGCGTATGTTGGCCAGGACGTACGTGCCGCCGCGGGCCAGCCACAGCCGGCCCAGCACGCCGCTGTAGCCCGGTGTGTTCGACGACTCGAAGCCGCCGTAGCCGTAGAGCAGGGTGGGCCCCGGCCCGTCGGAAGCCTGCGGGCCGCCGGGCCGCACCACGAAATAGGGGATCGATGTGCCGTCCTGCGAGGTGGCGAAATTCTGTGTCACCGAGATGTTTTCGTCGTCGAAGAAGCCCGGGGCGGACTTGACCTGCTCGAGTTGACCGTCGCCGGTTCCCCGCAGCAGCCGTGATGGCGAGTCGAATCCGCTGGAATCCAGGAAGAATTCGTCGCCGGTGTCGTCGGCGGAAACGACGACGGTGTTGGTCGCGGCCGGAATGCCGGCCACCGGCTCGCGCTGCCAGCTGCCGGGTGCGACGATTTCCACGCGGCTGGCCACGTCGGCCAGTGAGACGATCAGCAGCCGGTCCTTGGTCCACGCGTAGTGGTTGAGGGCGGTGTGCTCGTCGGGTTCGAAGACGACCTGCAATTGCGCTGTGCCGGCGAGGAATTGCTCATAGTTCGCGGCCAGCAGCGACCCCGCGGTATAGGTGGCGTTGCCCAATGACCAGTCGCTGCGCAACTCGATAAGCAGCCACTCGCGGTGCAGGCTCACGCTGGCGTCAGTGGGCGCGTCGATGCGGATGAGTTCCGAGCCCCGCAGCTCGTAGACCTCTTCGTTCCAGAAGTCCAGGGCCCGGCCGATCAGGGTGCGCTCGAAGCCGGGGATCCGGCTGGTGCTTGCCACCACGTTGACGTCGGAACGGGCCCCCTCGAAGACCGTCTCGGCGTCGGCGAGCGGGGTGCCCCGGCGCCACCGTTTGACCACCCGCGGATAGCCGGAATCGGTGAGCGAATCGGCACCGAAATCCGTACCGACCAGCACGGTGTCTGGATCGGCCCAGCTGATCTGCGACTTGGCTTCCGGCAACCCGAACCCGTCGTCGACGAATTCCCTTGTCAGCATGTCGAATTCACGCACGACGGAGGCGTCCGAGCCGCCACGGGACAAGCTGACCAGCGCGCGGGTGTATTCGGGGTAGATGACACCCGCGCCGGCCCACACCCATTTCTCGCCGTCGGTCCGACCCAGCTCGTCGACGTCGATCAGCACATCCCAGTCGGGGGAGTCGGTGCGGTAGCTGTCCAGCGTGGTGCGCCGCCACAGCCCGCGGGGGTTGGCCGCATCACGCCAGAAGTTGTAGAGGTACTCGCCCCGGCGGACCACGTAGGGGATGCGGGCGTCGGTATCGAGCACCTCGAGCGCCTCGGCGCGCATCCGCTCAAAACTCTCGTCGCGAAAGCGTGCCAGCGTCGGCTCGTTACGCGCCCGCACCCAATCCAGCGCCTCGTCACCGGTGACGTCCTCGAGCCACAGGTACGGATCCGGGTTGTCGTGCGGGTCAGCGCTTGCTTGCGACGTCATGGAAGCCATTGTGGCTCTGGCGGTAGTGTGAGGTGAATTACATAGCCGAACGAGGAGTGAGAGCAGATGACTGTTTTCGCACGTCCAGGTTCTGCCGGGGCATTGATGTCGTATGAGTCCCGCTATGAGAACTTCATCGGCGGGCAGTGGGTTGCGCCGGCGAAGGGGCGCTACTTCGAGAACCCGACCCCGGTCACCGGTCAGACGTTCTGCGAGGTGGCCCGCTCCGACGAGGCCGATGTCGAAAAGGCGCTCGACGCGGCGCATGCCGCCGCTCCGGGTTGGGGAAAGACGGCACCGGCCGAGCGGGCGGCGATCCTGAACAAGATCGCGGACCGCATCGAGGAGCACACCGCCGCGCTGGCGGTGGCCGAGGTGTGGGACAACGGCAAGCCGATCCGCGAGGCGCTGGCCGCCGACATTCCGTTGGCCGCCGACCACTTCCGGTACTTCGCGGGGGCGCTGCGCGCACAGGAGGGCTCGCTGTCCCAGATCGACGAGGACACCGTGGCCTACCACTTCCATGAACCGCTCGGCGTGGTCGGGCAGATCATCCCGTGGAACTTTCCCATCCTGATGGGCGCCTGGAAACTGGCGCCCGCACTGGCGGCCGGCAACGCGGTGGTGCTCAAACCCGCAGAGCAGACACCGGTTTCGGTGCTCTACCTGATGTCGCTGATCGGCGACCTGCTGCCGCCGGGAGTGATCAACGTCGTCAACGGATTCGGCGCCGAGGCCGGTAAGCCGCTGGCATCGAGCAACCGGATCGCCAAGATCGCGTTCACCGGCGAGACCACCACCGGGCGACTGATCATGCAGTACGCCTCGCAGAACCTGATCCCGGTGACGCTGGAGCTCGGGGGCAAGAGCCCCAACATCTTCTTCTCCGACGTGATGGCCAAGGCCGACGACTACCAGGACAAGGCGCTGGAGGGCTTCACCATGTTCGCCCTCAACCAGGGCGAGGTGTGCACCTGCCCGTCGCGCAGTTTGGTCCAGGCCGACATCTACGACGAGTTCCTCGAGCTGGCCGCGATCCGCACCAAGGCGGTCCGCCAGGGTGATCCGCTGGACAGCGAGACCATGCTGGGCTCGCAGGCGTCCAACGACCAGCTGGAAAAAGTGTTGTCCTACATCGAGATCGGCAAGGACGAGGGCGCCAAGGTGATCACCGGCGGCGAACGGGCCGAGCTCGGCGGCGACCTGTCCGGCGGCTTCTACATGCAGCCCACCATCTTCGGCGGCAACAACAAGATGCGGGTCTTCCAGGAGGAGATCTTCGGTCCGGTGGTGACGGTGACGTCGTTCGCCGATTACGACGACGCCATCTCGATCGCCAACGACACCCTCTACGGCCTGGGTGCCGGGGTGTGGAGCCGCGACGGCAACACCGCGTATCGGGCCGGGCGCGACATCCAGGCCGGCCGGGTGTGGGTGAATTGCTACCACGTCTATCCCGCGCACGCGGCGTTCGGCGGCTACAAGCAGTCCGGCATCGGCCGGGAGAACCACAAGATGATGCTCGATCACTATCAGCAGACCAAGAACCTGATGGTGTCCTACTCCGAGAAGGCGCAAGGGTTCTTCTGATGGTCCCGCGCGCCGGCGACGATGCAGAGCGCAGCGATGAGGAGGAGGGGCGCCATGATGCCGCCGGCGACGATGCAGAGCGCAGCGATGAGGAGGAGGGGCGCCGTGATGCCGCCGGGGTGGTCATCACCGCCCCGGCCGCCGAGGTGCTGACGCGGCTGCAGGCAGCCCACGGTCCGGTGATGTTCCACCAGTCCGGCGGCTGCTGCGACGGGTCGTCGCCGATGTGTTATCCGCTCGGCGACTTCGTCGTCGGTGACCGCGACGTCTTGCTAGGCGTCCTCGATGTCGGGAAAGACGGTGTCCCGGTGTGGATTTCGGGTCCGCAGTACACCGCCCACTATCTCGACAAGCACACCCAACTGGTCATCGACGTGGTGCCGGGCCGCGGCGGCGGCTTCAGCCTGGAAGCGCCCGACGGGGTCCGGTTCCTGTCCCGAGGCCGCGTCTTCACCGACGAAGAACAGGCCTCGCGGGCGGCCGCGGCGGTGATCACCGGTGCCGACTACGATCGCGGCGAACGCCCCGCGGCGCGGGGTCCGGTGGTGGCTGACCCGGCGTCGGCAACATGCCCTCCGCGCCGGTAGCCGCAGTACAGTCGAGAAAGTGATCCCCCTTCCGCGCCCCTGGCTGTTGGCCAGCGCCATGCTGATCGGCAGTGCGGTCGGACTTTTGGCGGGAGTTGCGTGCCGCGTGGCGATCCACGCGAGCGTCCGTCCCGGCCTCGCCATCGCGTCGGTGGTCGGCATTCTCAGCGTTGCCGGGCTGACGATGATCCTGTTTTCCGGACGCCGGTGGGTCACGATGCTGGGGGCGTTCCTGCTGTCGGTGGCGCCCGGCTGGTTCGGCGTGCTCGTGGCGTTGCGGGTGGCCGCCGGTGGCTGACGACAAGGACCTCTCGAGCCCCGGCACCGAGGCGTTCGTGCCGGACTTCTCGGATGCTGACGACGACTCCGAGAACACCGGCACCCGGTCATGGGTGCCCGATTTCGATGACGACACCGGCGAGCACCCGGCGGCCGAGCACGAGCCCGGGCCCTCGGCCGAGACCGCGTCGGCGGGGGCGGCGACACTCGCACCGGATACCGACGAGCAGGAGTCGGCCGAGCCCGTCGGCCCGGTGCAATCGGTCACCGTGCCCGGCCGGTACCTCTACCTCAAGTGGTGGAAGCTTGTCCTGGTGTTGTTCGGCGGGTGGGCCGCGGCGGCCGTGATCGGGCTGGGACTGTTCTATTGGTGGTACCACTCGGTTGACAAGACTCCGGCGCTGTTCGTGGTCCTGGTCTACGTGGTGGTGTGCATCGTCGGCGGGGTGATGCTCGCGATGACCGAGGGCAGGCCGCTGGTTTCGGCGGTGTCGGTCGCGATGATGTCCGGGCCGTTCGCGGCGCTGGTCGCCTCGGCACCCCTGTACGGCTATTACCACTGCGAACGAGTGGGGCATTGTGTCGTCGGTGTCATTCCCTATTGACGCCTCGCCCGGGCGGCCACCAGGGGTCATGGCCCACTAGGGTGGGCTCGTGACTTCTCACTATGACGTCGTCGTCCTCGGGGCCGGTCCCGGCGGATATGTCGCAGCCATTCGCGCCGCGCAGCTGGGCCTGGCCACCGCGGTCGTCGAACCGAAGTACTGGGGCGGAGTCTGCCTCAACGTCGGCTGTATCCCGTCCAAGGCACTGCTGCGCAACGCCGAACTCGCCCACATCTTCACCAAAGAGGCCAAGACGTTCGGCATCGGCGGCGAGGCGACGTTCGATTACGGGATCGCGTTTGACCGCAGCCGCAAAGTCGCCGAGGGCCGCGTCGCCGGCGTGCACTTTCTGATGAAGAAGAACAAGATCACCGAAATCCATGGCTATGGCCGGTTTACCGACGCCAACACGATGTCGGTTGAGCTCAACGAGGGTGGCACCGAGACCGTCACGTTCGACAACGCCATCATCGCGACCGGCAGCAGCACCCGCCTGGTTCCGGGCACGTCGCTGTCGGCCAACGTGGTCACCTACGAAGAGCAGATACTGTCCAGGGAGTTGCCGGAGTCGATCATCATCGCCGGCGCCGGTGCCATCGGTATGGAGTTCGGCTACGTGCTGAAGAACTACGGCGTCGACGTGACCATCGTCGAGTTCTTGCCGCGCGCGCTGCCCAACGAGGATGCCGAGGTTTCCAAGGAGATCGAGAGACAGTTCAAGAAGCTGGGCGTCAAGGTCCTCACCGGAACGAAGGTCGAGTCCATCTCCGACAACGGCTCCGAGGTGACCGTCGTAGTCAGCAAGGACGGTAACTCACAAGAACTCAAGGCCGCGAAGGTGTTGCAGGCCATCGGTTTTGCGCCCAACGTCGAGGGCTTCGGCCTGGAGGCGGCCGGGGTCGCGCTGACCGAGCGCAAGGCCATCGGCATCACCGACTACATGCGCACCAACATCGAGCACATCTACGCCATCGGCGACGTCACCGGGAAGTTGCAGCTGGCCCACGTCGCCGAGGCCCAGGGCGTGGTGGCGGCCGAAACGATCGCCGGGGCAGAGACTTTGGCGCTCGGCGACTACCGGATGATGCCGCGCGCGACCTTCTGCCAGCCCAATGTCGCCAGCTTCGGGCTCACCGAGGAGCAGGCCCGTGACGAAGGCCACGACGTTGTGGTGGCGAAGTTCCCGTTCACCGCTAACGGCAAGGCTCACGGCGTGGGCGACCCCAGCGGGTTCGTCAAGCTGATCGCCGACGCCAAATACGGTGAGCTGCTGGGCGGACACCTCGTCGGCCACGACGCCTCCGAACTGCTTCCGGAGCTGACGCTGGCCCAGAAGTGGGACCTGACCGCCACCGAGCTGGCCCGCAACGTGCACACCCACCCGACCATGTCCGAGGCGCTGCAGGAATGCTTCCACGGCCTGACCGGGCACATGATCAATTTCTGAGCCGCCGATGATCCGCACCGTCACCCCCCAGGCCCTCGCGGGCGCCGTCGGTGGCCTGGCGACGGGTTATGTCCTGTGGCTGCTGGCCATTTCGAATGGCGACAATGCGACGGCCGGCCAGTGGGGCCCGCTGGTGCTGCTGGCATCGGTGGTGCTGGGGATCTGCGCCGCCGTGTGGGGCTTCAGGCAGCGCCGGCGCGGCAAGCAGCCTTGGGCGGCGTTCGCCTTCGCGCTGCCGGTACTTCCCGTGATACTGACGCTGGCCATCCTCGCCGACGTCTACCTGTAACTAGTGCGGATGGTCCAGCGGAATCTCGAGCGCTGACATCGTCGCGGCCAGCCCGTCGTATTGACTTGCGAGCAAACAGAACTCGATCAGCTGGCGCCGATCCAGGTGAGTCGCCAGCTGCTGCCAGGTGTCGGCCGTGACCGTCCGGTCCTTGACGAACTCATCCGTCGCCGCCAGCAGCGCCTGTTGACGCACGGTCAGGCGTGCATCGACCGGGTCCAGCTTCTCGGGCCACGCGAAGATCGCGGCCTGCAGATCCTTATCCAGCCCGGCCGCCCGCGCCATCCGGCGATGGTGCTGCAACTCGTATTCGCACGCGCGCAGATGCGCGACCCGCAGGATCACCAATTCGGTGTCGATGGTCGGAAGCTTGCCGCGCAGCAGCCTGCCCCCGTAGGCCAGCCACGTCCAGAACAGCAATTGGCGCTGACCCAGGGTGGTGAACAGGTGCATCTCCGGGGCGCGCACGGTGCGCGCACCCAGCTTGGCGATCACCCAATTGATCGGTCCCAGTTCGCGGAACCGCCCCGGCGCAATGCGACCGTCCGGCGGGCGGCTCATGGCTGGGTCACCAGGTAGGGCGACACCGTGCTGCGGTGCTC
The DNA here is from genome assembly GCF_001665875.1 of Mycobacterium sp. 852002-40037_SCH5390672. Classification (GTDB taxonomy): domain Bacteria; phylum Actinomycetota; class Actinomycetes; order Mycobacteriales; family Mycobacteriaceae; genus Mycobacterium. Next base: position 5,447 of record NZ_LZTA01000108.1, on the reverse strand, counting down.
GTCGAGATCGAGTGCACGGCCGAGCGCCGGGAAGGCGCGCTGCGGGCAATTGTCGCGTTCGCAGACCCGGCAGCCCGCGCCGATCGGTGTGGCCACTGTTCCTGGTTCCCCCGAGACGTCGAGTCCTTCCGAGTAGACCAGCCGGTGAGCATGGCGAAGCTCGCAGCCCAAGCCGATCGCGAAGGTCTTACCCGGCTGACCATACCGGGCCGCGCGACGTTCCACGGTGCGAGCCACCCACATGTAGTTGCGGCCATCGGGCATCTGGGCGATCTGCACCAGGATCTTCCCCGGATTGGCGAACGTCTCGTAGACATTCCACAACGGACAGGTGCCTCCGCTGGAGGAGAAATGAAAACCGGTGGCGGACTGACGTTTTGACATATTCCCGGCCCGGTCGACCCGGACGAACGAGAACGGGACGCCGCGCATCGACGGCCGCTGCAACGTCGAAAGCCGGTGCGCGACCGTCTCATAACTGATCGAGTAGAACGACGACAGCCGCTCGACGTCGTAGCGGAAATTCTCCGCGACGTCGTGGAATTGGCGGTAGGGGAGCACGGTGGCCGCGGCGAAATAGTTGGCCAACCCGAGCCGGGCCAGCGTGTGTGACTCGTTGCTGGTGAATTTGCCCTCCTCGACCAAAGAGTCGATCAGATCGCCGAACTCGAGGTAGGCCAGCTCGGCGGCCATCTTGAAAACCTGCTGCCCCAACGACAGGTGATTGCTGAATTCCAGCGTCTTGGTCTGAGGGTCGAATCGATGCAGCACGGTGTCGCCGAGATCGATCCGCCGGTTGATGTGCACCCCGTGCACCTCGGTGAGCCGGCGGGTCAGCTCGCGCGCCAAATCGCCGTGGTGCAACCGCATTTTGATGGTCAGGTCCTCGGCGGCGGTGTCCAGCTCGTGCAGGTAGTTCTGCCGTTGATAGAAGTAGTCGCGCACCTCCTCGTGCGGCATGGTGATCGACCCGGTGCCGCTGCCGTCGGTGAACCGCTCCTCGGTGGCGGCCGCAAGCTGCGCCGTGGTGATCCGGTAGCGCCGGTGCAGGTTGACCACCGCGCGGGCCAACTCGGGATGGGCACTGACCATCTCGGCGACCTCGGTCGGGTCGACGTCGATGTCCAGGTCCCGGTCCATGGTGACTTCGCGCAACTCGGCGACCAGCCGGGTGTCGTCCTGGGAGGAGAAGAACGTCGCATCCACCCCGAACATCTCGGTGATGCGCAGCAGCACGGCCACCGTCAGCGGGCGAACGTCGTGCTCAATCTGGTTGAGGTAGCTGGGCGAGATCTCCAGCATCTGGGCCAGCGCGGCCTGGGAAAACCCGCGTTCATTGCGCAGCTGGCGAACGCGTGAGCCGACGAACGTTTTGGACACTTCACCGAGGTTACCGGCCATGTGAAGATCTGGTTCGCAGACTTGGCAGCGGGTACCCGCCTCGGGATTGGTATTCGACGCACCGCGTTGGCATGATTCGACCGGGGCCTTAGGCCTTAGCCTGGGGTAGCCACGAGGAAACGGAGAGCGACGCCGTGAGCCTGGATAAACAGCTGATGCCGGTGCCCGACGGTCACCCTGACGTTTTCGATCGCCAGTGGCCGTTACGGGTCGGCGATATCGACCGCACGGGCCGGCTACGGCTGGACGCGGCCGCCCGCCACATCCAGGACATCGGCCAGGATCAGCTGCGCGAGATGGGCTTCGAGGAGACCCATCCGCTGTGGATCGTCCGGCGCACCATGGTCGACATGGTCCGCCCGATCGAGTTCAACGACATGCTGCGCCTGCGCCGATGGTGCTCGGGCACCTCGAACCGGTGGTGTGAGATGCGGGTTCGCATCGATGGCCGCAAGGGCGGGCTCATCGAGTCCGAGGCTTTCTGGATCAACATCAACCGCGAAACCCAGATGCCCTCACGCATCGCCGACGACTTCCTGGCGGGCCTGCACAAGACGACCTCGGTCGACCGGTTGCGGTGGAAGTCGTATCTGAAGCCGGCCAGCCGCGACGATGCGGTCGAAATCCACGAATTCCCCATCCGGGTCACCGATATCGACCTGTTCGACCACATGAACAACTCCGTGTACTGGAGCGTGATCGAGGACTACCTGGCGTCGCACACCGAGCTGATGCAGGCGCCGCTGCGCATCACCATCGAGCACGAGGCGCCGGTGGCGCTGGGCGACAAGCTGGAGATCATCTCGCACATTCATCCCGCCGGATCCACCGAACAATTCGGTCCCGAGCTGGCCGATCGCACTGTTACAACGCTCACATACGCCGTCGGTGAGGAAGCCAAAGCCGTCGCCGCGATCTTTGCTCGGTAACAGGACAAGCGTCCCGGTTAATTTGTGCTGTGAGCTGCGGTGATAGCGTTACTGACGGGTAGCTTCTGAAACGGTTAAGTTCATTAGCGACTTAACAAGCTTCGCAAATTCCCGCCTTCCTGTTGCTTAAATTGGCAATTGAAACGGGTGGACCGCCCCCTACGAGCTGTGCCATCTTCGAGTTAGCACACCAGTGAAGTTGAGCCGCTAGCTACCGCCGGTGAGGCGTCCAGCACCTCAGTAGTGAAGATCGTGAAGGAGCATGCCCAATGTCTGTCGTTGGCACCCCCAAGAGCGCCGAACAGATCCAGAAGGACTGGGACACCAACCCGCGTTGGAAGGGTGTCACCCGGACCTACACCGCCCAGGACGTCGTCGCCCTGCAAGGCACCGTCGTCGAGGAGGCCACCCTGGCACGCCGCGGCGCCGAGGTGCTGTGGGAGCAGCTGCACGACCTGGAGTACATCAACGCGCTGGGTGCCCTGACCGGAAACATGGCCGTGCAGCAGGTGCGCGCCGGCCTGAAGGCCATCTACCTGTCGGGTTGGCAGGTCGCCGGTGACGCCAACCTGTCCGGCCACACCTACCCCGACCAGAGCCTCTACCCGGCCAACTCGGTGCCGCAGGTGGTGCGCCGCATCAACAACGCGCTGCTGCGCGCCGACGAGATCGCCGCGGTCGAGGGTGACACCTCGGTGGAGAACTGGCTGGCGCCGATCGTCGCCGACGGTGAGGCCGGTTTCGGCGGTGCCCTCAACGTCTACGAGCTGCAGAAGGCCATGATCGCCGCCGGTGTCGCGGGATCGCACTGGGAGGACCAGCTGGCCTCGGAGAAGAAGTGTGGTCACTTGGGCGGCAAGGTGCTGATCCCGACTCAGCAGCACATCCGGACCCTGACCTCGGCCCGGCTGGCTGCCGACGTGTGCGACGTGCCGACGGTCGTCATCGCCCGGACCGACGCCGAGGCGGCCACGCTGATCACCTCCGACGTGGACGAGCGCGACCAGCCGTTCATCACCGGTGAGCGCACCAAGGAAGGCTTCTACCGGGTCCGCAACGGTCTCGAGCCGTGCATCGCGCGGGCCAAGGCCTACGCGCCGTTCTCCGACCTGATCTGGATGGAGACCGGCACTCCGGACCTCGAGCTCGCCGCCAAGTTCGCCGAGGGCGTCAAGTCCGAGTTCCCCGACCAGATGCTGGCCTACAACTGCTCGCCGTCGTTCAACTGGCGCAAGCACCTTGACGACTCCACCATCGCGAAGTTCCAAAAGGAGCTTGGGGCAATGGGATTCAAGTTCCAGTTCATCACGCTGGCCGGCTTCCACGCCCTGAACTACTCGATGTTCGATCTCGCCTACGGCTACGCCCGCAACCAGATGAGCGCGTACGTCGAGCTGCAGGAGCGCGAGTTCGCCGCCGAGGAGCGTGGCTACACCGCCACCAAGCACCAGCGTGAGGTGGGTGCGGGTTACTTCGACCGCATCGCCACCACAGTGGACCCGACCTCATCGACCACCGCGCTGACCGGCTCCACCGAGGAGGGGCAGTTTCACTGAGCCCGAGCGGGCCTGGCCCGCGAGGATGAAGTGAACCGAAGGCTTGAGTCACTGAGCCCGAGCGGGCCTGGCCCGCGAGGATGAAGTGAAACCGAAGGCTTGAGTCACTGAGCCCGAGCGGGCCTGGCCCGCGGCGCAACGCGCGCCCTGAGAATGAGATGAAGTAGCGTAGGCCCCGCCCAGCTAAACCTGGGCGGGGCCTATTGCGGTGCAAGACGATACGGGTCACCGGAGAGAACCGGAGAGGAATCAGTGAGTGACGCAACGATTCAGCGCGTAGGGGTTGTCGGGGCAGGCCAGATGGGGTCCGGCATCGCCGAAGTCTCGGTCCGCGCCGGTGTCGATGTGACCGTGTTCGAGACCACCGAGGCCCTCATCACGGCCGGACGCAACCGCATCGTGAAGTCGCTGGAGCGCGGCGTCAGCGCCGGCAAGGTCACCGAGCGGGAACGCGACCGGGCGCTGAGCAAGCTCACCTTCACGACAGATTTGAAGGACCTCGCCGACCGCCAACTGGTCATCGAGGCGATCATCGAAGACGACGCCATCAAGGCTGCGGTCTTCGCCGAACTCGACCGGGTCATCACCGATCCCGATGCGGTTCTGGCGTCCAACACGTCCAGCATTCCGATCATGAAGATCGCAGCGGCTACCAAGAACCCGCAACGGGTGCTGGGGCTGCACTTCTTCAACCCCGTCCCGGTGCTGCCGTTGGTCGAGTTGGTCAGCACGTTGGTCACCGACGACGCCGCCGCCGCGCGCACCGAGGAATTCGCCAGCGCGGTCCTGGGCAAGCAGGTCGTGCGCTGCTCGGACCGGTCCGGCTTCGTGGTGAACGCGCTGCTGGTGCCGTATCTGCTGTCCGCGATTCGCATGGTGGAAGCCGGTTTTGCCACCGTCGAAGACGTCGACAAGGCCGTGGTGGCCGGGTTGTCGCACCCGATGGGCCCGCTGCGGCTGGCCGACCTGGTCGGTCTGGACACCTTGAAGCTGATCGCGGACAAGATGTTCGAGGAGTTCAAGGAGCCTCAGTACGGCCCCCCGCCGCTGTTGCTGCGCATGGTGGAGGCAGGTCGGCTGGGCAAGAAGACGGGCCAAGGCTTCTATACCTACTGAGCAACATTCCGTGACTCACCGGTGTCCGGATGGCTGGCCACTATCCCGTCGGTTAGTATTTCGCGGTGAATAGGACGAAAGGTATGTATCGAGGATGACGAAACTGGAGCCCTATTACGAGGAGTCGCAGTCCATCTACGACGTCTCGGACGAATTCTTCGCATTATTTCTCGACCCCACGATGGGCTACACGTGCGCCTACTTCGAGCGCGATGACATGACCCTCGAAGAGGCGCAGATCGCGAAAATCGATCTGGCGCTGGGAAAGCTGAAGCTCGAGCCCGGGATGACGCTGCTGGACATCGGTTGCGGCTGGGGAGCCACCCTTCGGCGAGCCATCGAGAAATACGACGTGAACGTCGTCGGCCTCACGCTGTCGGAAAACCAGGCCGAGCACGTGCAGAAGACCTTCGACCAGATGGACACCCCCCGCACCAGGCGGGTG
>NZ_LZTA01000107.1 GCF_001665875.1 Mycobacterium sp. 852002-40037_SCH5390672 | reverse complement strand
GGCCGGCAAGACCTCGCTGCTGCGGATCGCCGCGGCGGCCGAACATCCCTCGTCCGGCATCGCTTTCGTGCTCGGCGAGCGGCTGGGCCGGGTCGACGTGACCGAGTTGCGATCCCGGATCGGGCTCAGCTCCTCGGCTTTGGCGCAGCGGATACCCACCGACGAGGTGGTACGCGATCTCGTGGTGTCGGCCGGCTACGCGGTGCTGGGCAGATGGCGGGATCGCAACTCGGTCACGTCGACCCGGCCCAGCCGCTCGCCGAGCACGAAAGCGATGCCGGACGAGGGATGTTCGGCCGCCGCGGCGATCCGCAGCAGCGAGGTCTTGCCGGCCCCGTTAGGCCCGACGATCACCCAGCGTTCATCGAGTTCGACCGCCCAATCCACCGGCCCGACCAAGACGTTGCCACCGCGCTGCAGTGACACCTGCCTGAAGTCGAGCAGCAGATCGGGGTCGGCTGACTCGCTTCCGTTTTCGGGCACCCGACCATCGTGCCGTACCGCGACCCTGAAATACCTGTCGGGTCGCTACGAGTTGGGCGGGATCTCCACCCGGCGGACCTCGCCGTCGACCGCGTCGGCGGCCTCGATTTCACCGCGGGTCACACCCAATAGGAACAGCACCGTGTCCAGATACGGATGGCTCAGCGACGCATCGGCGACCTCACGCAGCGCCGGCTTGGCGTTGAACGCGATCCCCAAGCCGGCCGCGGCCAACATGTCGATGTCGTTGGCGCCGTCGCCCACGGCGACGGTCTGCGCCATCGGCACCCCGACTTGGTTTGCGAATTCCCTTAGCGCCGCGGCCTTTCCGGCCCGGTCGACGATCGGCCCGATCACGCGCCCGGTGAGCGTGCCGTCAACGATCTCCAGCTCGTTGGCCGCGACGTAGTCCAGCATCAGCTCCTCGGCCAGCGGCTCGATGATCCGGCGGAATCCCCCGGACACCACACCGCAGGCATATCCCAGGCGCCGCAGCGTCCGCAGCGTGGTGCGGGCACCGGGCATCAGTTCCAGCGCACCGGCGACCTCGTCGATCACGCTGGCGGGCAGGCCCGCCAGCGTCGCCACCCGTTGCTCCAGCGACTGCGCGAAGTCCAGCTCGCCGCGCATCGCGGCGTCGGTGATCGCGGCGACCTTACCCTCAGCACCCGCCCGGGCCGCCAGCATCTCGATGACCTCGCCCTGCACCAGCGTCGAGTCGACGTCGAACACGATGAGCCGCTTGGCCCGTCGTTCCAGGCTGTAGTCCTCGACCGCCACATCGACCTGTTCCTCGCCCGACACCCGGTTCAGTACGGTCCGCAGCGCGCCGTCCGCCCCCGGCGGCACCGAGACCCGCAGCTCCAGTCCGATCACCGGATAGTCGGAGACGCCGCGGATCAGGTCGATGTTGACGCCCAGCCCCGCCACCTCGCGGGCCACCGCGCCGAACGCACCGGCGGTGATGGGCCGGCCCAGCACGAAAATGGTGTGGGTCGAGGGTTCCCGCATGATCGGCACGTCGTCGCTGCGCTCGATGCTGACATCGAGGCCCACCTTGTGGATGGCCGATTCGACGTCAGTGCGCAACTGCGCGCCGTCGGCGACGTCGGCCGGGCAGCACACCAGCACGCCCAGCGTCAGACGATGCCGGATGACCACCTGTTCGACGTTGAGCAGCTCGACCCCGTGCCGTGACAGCGCATCGAACAGGCTCGCCGTCACGCCCGGCTGATCCACGCCGGTGACGGTGATCAGCACCGACACCTTGGGTGGTGAGTTCACTCCCGACAGCCGCCCGTCAGGCCATCAGCTGCGAACCTGGACGTCGTCCAGTCTGGTGACGTCCTTATCCGAGGGCCCGTGCGCGCGGCCCACATGCGCCTCGGCGCGCAGCCGCTCCACCATGTGTGGGTAGTGCAACTCGAATGCCGGCCGCTCCGAACGGATTCGGGGCAGCTCGGTGAAGTTGTGCCGCGGCGGCGGGCAGCTGGTCGCCCACTCCAGCGAGTTGCCGTAGCCCCACGGGTCGTCGACCGTGACGACCTCGCCGTAACGCCAGCTCTTGAAGACGTTCCAGACGAAGGGGAACATCGACGCGCCCAGGATGAAGGCGCCCACCGTCGAGGCGACGTTGTAGGGCTGGAAGCCGTCGCTGGGCAGGTAGTCCGCGTAGCGGCGCGGCATGCCCAGGTCGCCCAGCCAGTGCTGCACCAAGAAGGTGGTGTGAAACCCGATGAACGTCAACCAGAAGTGCAACTTGCCCAACCGGTCGTCGAGCAGCCGGCCCGTCATCTTCGGGAACCAGAAGTACACCCCGGCGAACGTGGCGAACACGATGGTGCCGAACAGCACGTAGTGGAAGTGCGCGACCACGAAGTAGCTGTCGGTGACGTGGAAGTCCAGCGGCGGGCTGGCCAGCATCACGCCGGTCAAACCACCCAGCAAGAAGGTGATGAGGAAGCCGACGCAAAACAGCATCGGCGTCTCAAAGGTGATCTGCCCCTTCCACATCGTGCCGATCCAGTTGAAGAACTTGATCCCGGTGGGCACCGCGATCAGATACGTCATGAACGAAAAGAACGGCAGCAGAACGGCTCCGGTGGCAAACATGTGGTGCGCCCACACCGCGACCGACAGCGCGGCGATCGACAGCGTCGCATACACCAGGGTGGTGTAGCCAAAGATCGGCTTGCGGGAGAACACCGGGATGATCTCGGTGACGATCCCGAAGAACGGCAAAGCGACGATGTAGACCTCGGGATGGCCGAAGAACCAGAACAGGTGTTGCCACAACAAGACTCCGCCATTGGCGGCGTCATAGACATGGGCGCCCAGATGTCGGTCGGCGGCCAGCCCGAACAGCGCCGCGGTCAGGATCGGGAACGCGACCAGGATCAGGATCGAGGTCACCAGGATGTTCCAGGTGAAGATCGGCATCCGGAACATCGTCATACCCGGCGCGCGCATGCACACCACGGTGGTGATCATGTTGACCCCACCCAGGATGGTGCCCAAACCGGCCACGATCAGGCCGGTGATCCACAGGTCCCCCCCGGCGCCGGGCGAGTGCACCGCATCAGACAGCGGCGTGTAGGCGGTCCAGCCGAAATCGGCGGCCCCGCCCGGGACGATGAAGCCGGACAATACGATCAACCCGCCGAACAGGAACAACCAATACGAGAAGGCGTTCAGCCGCGGGAACGCCACATCGGGCGCGCCGATCTGCAGCGGCAGCACCAAGTTGGCGAAACCGAACACCACCGGTGTGGCATACAACAGCAGCATGATCGTGCCGTGCATGGTGAACAGCTGGTTGAACTGCTCATTCGACAAGAACTGCAGCCCAGGCGCGGCCAGCTCGGTGCGCATCAGCAACGCCATCAGCCCGCCTATGAAGAAGAAGGCGAAACAAGTGACGACGTACATAATGCCGATCAACTTGTGATCGGTGGTGGTGATCAGTTTGTAGACGAGGTTCCCTTTGGGGCCCATCCGGTCCGGGTACGGACGAACGGCCTCGAGTTCTCCCAAAGGGGGCGCTTCGGCTGTCAACAGCTTCTCCAAACATCCAGATCGGACCCTGGCCGAAAAATCAGTATTGAGACGAATCTTAGCCGTCGATGATGGCGACGTCAGGGCTGGTCCTACAAACTGTCGTAAATGGCTCAGCGGTGCGGCGTGTCCGTCGGCGCGGCGTCACCGAACTGGCCGGATGTTAGCGTCTGACGCGTGTTGTTCGGCGTGATCAGACCCGCCCGGCTGGCCCCGGTGACGGCGGTGATGGCGGCGGTCGCCCTGGCCTGCAGCGGCTGCGGGTCCGACAAACCCGCCGGCCAGACGTCGACCCGTTCCCTGGTGACTCCCACCACCCAGATCGCGGGCGCCGGAGTGCTCGGAAACGACCGCCGGCCCGACGAGTCGTGCGCGCGGGATGCCGCCGCGGCCGATCCGGGTTCGTCGAAACGGCAAGTCCACAACGCCGCGGGCGTCGACCCGAACGTCGTGCAGGTGCCCGCGGATCCGCAGCGCATCGTGGTGCTCTCCGGCGACCAGCTCGACACGTTGTGCGCGCTGGGTTTGCAATCACGCGTGGTCGGCGCGGCGCTGCCGGACGGATCCACGAGTCAGCCCGCCTATCTGGGCGGCGCGGTGCACGGCCTACCCGGTGTCGGCAGCCGCTCCCACCCGGACGTGAAGGCGATCGCGGCCGCCCACCCGGATCTGATCCTGGGGTCGCAAGGGTTGACGCCCACGTTGTATCCGCAGCTGACCGCGATCGCCGCGGCGGTGTTCACGGCCGCACCGGGCGCGGCCTGGCAGGACAACCTGCGCGCCGTCGGCGCCGCCACCGGCCGCGGCGCCGCGGTGGACGCATTGGTCAGCGGCTTTTCGCAGCGGGCGACCGACATCGGCGCGCGCCATGACGCGTCCCACTTTCAGGCGTCGGTTGTGCAGCTGACGGCCGGCACGATCCGGGTGTACGGGGCCAACAACTTCCCGGCCAGCGTGCTCGGGGCGGTGGGCGTGGACCGGCCCGCCTCCCAGCGGTTCACCGACAAGCCCTACATCGAGATCGGTGCCAGCGACGCGGACCTGGCGAAGAACCCGGACCTTTCGATCGCCGACGCCGACGTGGTCTATCTCTCCTGCACCACCCCGGCCGACGCCGATCGGGCCGCCACGATCCTGGACAGCAACCCATGGCGCAAGCTGTCCGCCAATCGCGACAACCGGGTCTACATCGTCAACGACGAGATATGGCAAACCGGGGAGGGCCTGATCGCGGCCCGCGGCATCGTCGACGACCTGCGCCTGGTGAACGCCCCCATCAACTGACGACGGTCAGCCGGTACGCATACATCGTCATAGGGTGATATTCGCCCCGCCCATTGGCGGAAGGACTTTTACCTTAGCTAAACTTCTTGCAGACGTATCGACTCGAAGAGGGATTTTCATGAGCACAGTTTCGGCGTACGCCGCCACCTCGCCGACGGCACCGCTGACCAAGACCACCATCGAGCGGCGTGAGCCTGGCCCCCACGACGTGGCGATCGACATCAAGTTCGCCGGGATCTGTCACTCCGACATCCACACGGCCAAAGGCGAATGGGGCACACCGAATTACCCGCTGGTCGTGGGCCACGAGATCGCCGGTGTCGTGAGCGCCGTGGGCTCCGCGGTCACCAGGCACAAGGTCGGCGACCACGTCGGGGTGGGCTGCATGGTGAACTCCTGCGGTCAGTGCAGCAGTTGCAAGGCCGGCCTCGAGCAGTACTGCAGTCGGGGCACGACCTTCACCTACAACGCCACCGACAAAGACGGCACGATCACGCAGGGCGGCTACAGCCAGGCGATCGTCGTCGACGAGAACTTCGTCTTGCGCATCCCCGACTCGCTACCGCTGGACAAGGCGGCGCCGCTGCTGTGCGCGGGCATCACGCTGTTCTCGCCCCTGCGGCACTGGAAGGCCGGCCAGGGCACTCGCCTGGCGATCATTGGCCTGGGCGGGCTGGGCCACATGGGCGTCAAGCTCGGCGCGGCGATGGGCGCCGAGGTGACGGTGCTGTCGCAGTCGCTGAAGAAGATGGAAGACGGACTGCGGCTGGGCGCCAAGCATTACTACGCCACCGCTGAGCGCGAGACCTTCAAGACCTTGCGCAACAGCTTCGACCTGATCCTGAACACGGTCTCGGCGAACCTGAACCTCGATGACTACCTGAGCCTGCTCGACGTCGACGGCACGCTCGTCGAATTGGGGATCCCCGAGCACCCGATGGAGGTGGGCGCGTTCTCGCTGGCGCTGGCGCGCCGCAGTCTGTCCGGGTCGAACATCGGGGGCATCGCCGAGACCCAGGAGATGCTCGACTTCTGCGCCGAGCACAATGTGACGCCGGAAATCGAGCTGATCGAGCCCGACTACATCAACGAGGCCTACGAGCGCGTCCTGGCCAGCGACGTGCGCTACCGCTTCGTCATCGACATCTCGAAGCTGTAGGCGCCCTACAGCGCGACGCCCGGGGTGCTCTCGGATGCCGCACTGCGCGCGGCGATTTCGGCGGCCTCACCCCACTCGTCACCGGGAATGACCTCGCTGACGTCGATGCCCGCCAGCGGCCATCCGACGGCGGCCAGCGTGGCGGCCACCCGGATGACGTTCTCGGGCCCGGCGTCGTAGTGGGTCATGTCGGAGATGAAGTGGGCGATCTCGTCGCGGTCGATCACACCGTCAGCGATCGCCGGGGATCCGTCCTTGGTGATTTCGCGCACCACCTCGGCGATTTGCTCCTCGGTCAGCGGCGTGCTGCGCAATAGCGCGAGCAGGGGCACCCGGTCGGGTCCGGGGACACCCTCGGGATAGCCGGCGCGCAGCCAGCGAAGTACCGAACGGCAGAAATTGGCGGTGTGAGAGGCGGCGGTATTCGTCACCTCAACAGTGTCAGGGCAGCGGTATCGCGCGCGCCACCGGACTGTCATGCCCTGGCGACAATTCACGCGCCGTTCATGAATCGCTCAGCTCATCGCCCTGCTAGAAGTCCCAGTCCTCGTCTTCGGTGTTGACGGCCTTGCCGATCACGTACGAGGAGCCCGAGCCGGAGAAGAAGTCGTGGTTCTCGTCGGCGTTCGGCGAGAGCGCGGACAGGATGGCCGGGTTCACGTCGGTCTCGTCGCGCGGGAACAGCGCCTCGTAGCCGAGGTTCATCAGCGCTTTGTTGGCGTTGTAGCGCAGGAACTTCTTGACGTCCTCGGTCAGCCCGACCTCGTCGTAGAGGTCCTGGGTGTACTCCACCTCGTTGTCGTAGAGCTCGAAGAGCAGCTCGTAGGTGTAGTCCTTGAGCTCCTGCTTGCGCACGTCGTCGACCAGCGCCAGGCCGCGCTGGTATTTGTAGCCGATGTAGTAACCGTGCACGGCCTCGTCGCGGATGATCAGCCGGATCATGTCGGCGGTGTTGGTCAGCTTGGCCCGGCTCGACCAGTACATGGGCAGGTAGAAGCCGGAGTAGAACAGGAAGCTCTCCAGCAGCGTGGAGGCGACCTTGCGCTTGAGCGGCTCGTCGCCCTTGTAGTACTGCATGACGATCTCTGCCTTGCGCTGCAGGTTGGGGTTCTCCTCCGACCAGCGGAAGGCGTCGTCGATCTCGGCGGTCGAGCACAGCGTGGAGAAGATGTTGCTGTAGCTGCGGGCGTGCACCGACTCCATGAAGGCGATGTTGGTGTAGACCGCTTCCTCGTGCGGGGTGAGCGCGTCGGGAATCAGGCTGACCGCCCCGACCGTGCCCTGGATGGTGTCCAGCAGCGTCAGGCCGGTGAATACCCGCATGGTCATCTGCTTTTCGTGGGCGGTCAGGGTGCCCCACGATGGCAGGTCGTTGGACACCGGCACCTTCTCCGGCAGCCAGAAGTTGCCGGTCAGCCGGTCCCAGACCTCCGCGTCCTTATCGTCTTGCAGCCGGTTCCAGTTGATCGCCGAAACGCGGTCGATCAGCTTCATGTTTTCGCTCACCAGAACCCCACTTCACACACCGTTTCGCCGGATGGATCTCAGGCTCCAGACACTACCCCTGGGGTGCGACAACGATGCGCAACACAAGACGTGGTGTTTACGTGTCGCGAACCTGCCCGGATGACCCTGATTTACGTCCATTCCCAGTATGCGCGATCGCGATGTACCATTTGGTACATGCTGACCGAAGACAGTGTCGAGATCGACGCACCGCCACAACTCGTCTGGGACGTCTTCACCGACGTCGAGCACTGGCCCGACTGGACCCCCTCGGTGACCTCCCTTGTCGGCCTTGATGGTTCGAGCCTTGCCGCCGGCAGACGCTTCGCCATCAAGCAGCCCGGCATGTCGAAGCTGGTCTGGGCAGTCACCGAGCTCGACCCCGGCGCGTCGTGGACCTGGGTCCAGCGCTCCCCCGGAGCGCGGGCGACCGCTCGCCACGATGTCATCGCCCGGCCCGGCGGCCGCACGCTGGTGCGCCAGCGACTCGACCAGCGCGGTGTACTCGGCGCCCTCGTCGGGCGGCTGATGGCCAAGAAGACCAAGCGCTTCCTGCAACTCGAGGCCCAAGGCCTCAAGGCCCGAACCGAGCAACTCAGCCGCGCCGATGGCGCGCACTCCTGACACCGAGCGGCGCCGGCAGCTCCTCAATGCGCTCGTCGCCGAGTTCGCCACCGGCGGCATCGGCGACCGGTCACTGCGCGACGTGGCCGCCGCGGTCGGCACCAGTCACCGGATGCTGTTGCACCACTTCGGTTCTCGAGAAGATCTGCTCCTGGCGATCGTCGAGGAAGTCGAGCGCCGCCAGATGGGGCTGCTGGCCGAACTGCCTTCCGATCCGGCCCGTAGCTTTGCCGCGATGTGGGCGGATCTTCGCCGACCCGAACTGCGCGAATTCGAGCGCCTGTTCTTCGAGTGCTACGCCCGCGCGGCCCAGGGCGAAAAGCCTTTTGCCCGAATGATTCCCGGCGCGGTCCAGGGATGGCTGGCCGAAGTCGAGGCGGTCACCTCGGAGCCGGTCGACTCCGCCCTGGCACGGCTGGGACTGGCCGTCGCACGCGGCCTGCTGCTGGATCTCGTCGCGACCGATGACGAGGCCGGCGTGGACGCGGCCGCGCGGGCTTTTATCCAGCTTTTGGCAACACCGAGATGAGCGTGTCGACGAGTTCCTCGGCGCTGGTGTGCCACTTATCCAGATCCATGTGGCCACTCAAATCCAAACCCGTGATGCCGTGCGCGCTCGTCAAAATGAGCGCCCCATAGCGCGGGGCTTGCTGCGGACCGGTGATACGACCCACCATCTCCAGAAACAGCCCCTGCGTCCGTTCGGCTACCCGCATCGCTGCGGTCGGGTCGCCCGCCGGCGGGGTGAACATCAGGCGATAAAGATGCGGACGGGTGCGGCCGATGGCGATCAGCGACAGCAGAGCCGATCGCAAACATTCCTCGGGCGAGTCTTCGCTACCGGCCAATGCCTCGAGTGCGTCACCTAATTCGCGCAACGCGTTGGTGGCCAGCTCGGCCAGCAGAGACTCCTTGTCGGCAAAGTGGCGATACGCCGCCGAGCGCGACACACCGCTGCGGGCACCCACCTCGCGCAGCGTGACCGCCTCGACGCCCCCGAGGTCGAGCAACACTCCCGCCGCCTCGACCAACGAACGGCGCGTGGCCGCCGCACTCTCGGATCGGGTCGTCACCCGCAGAGCATAAGCCGGTCCTTGGGTTGACAATGTCAACTCAACTGTTTAGTTTGAGATGACAACGTCAACTCAAACTAACCCACTCGATCGGAGACCACCCATGATGTCGTCGAATCGCGCCGCCCGTAATGAGCTGATCGTGGTGACCGGCGCCTCGACGGGCATTGGCGCAGCCAGCGCGCGGGAACTGGCCCACAAGGGTTTTCACGTGCTGGCCGGTGTGCGTCGCGAGGTGGACGCCGACGCGCTGCGCGCAGAGGGTATCGAGCCGCACATCCTGGACATCACGATGGAATCGGACGTGGCCGCGATCGCCGACCGCGTCGCGCGCGATCCGCTGCACCGTCCCCTGCGCGCACTGGTCAACAACGCCGGGATCGCGGTCAATTCTCCGGTCGAAACGCTGCCGATGGACCAGTGGCGCCGGCAGTTCGAGGTAAATCTGTTCGGCCACATCGCGATGACCCAGGCGCTGTTGCCGGCCCTACTGCTCAGCGCGGGCACCGTCGTCAATATCAGCTCGGTGGGCGGCAAGGTGGTGCTGCCGACCTATGGCGCATATGCCGGTTCGAAGTTCGCCCTGGAAGCCGCCAGTGACGCGTTGCGGCGTGAGGTCGCCGAGCTCGGCATCAAGGTGGTCGTCGTCGAACCCGGTGCGGTCAAAACCGAAATGGCCGAGCGCGGAATCACCACCGCCGAGGGACTCATGGCGAACCTGACCGATGCCCACCTCGCCCGCTACGGCGATCTCATCGCGGCCGTCACGGCACAAGCCCGGTCATTCGGCGAGGATGGCGTTTCGGCCGCACATGCCGCGAAAGTGATCGCCAAGGCCGCGACCGCATCGCGTCCCCGCACTCGCTACACCATCGGACGCGACGCCGCGATCCTGGTGCGGATCAACCGCGTGGTGTCCGACCGGGTCCTGGACCGCATCGTGAGGCAGAACCTGCGATCCTTCGCCAAAAAGTCGCAGTCAAGCGAACAACGCAGCGCCGCAACAACTTCGCTCGGCACCTAGGCGGCGGCGTGCCTGCCTGTGTTCACGCCGTAGAACTGGTATTCGTCCGGCTTGACCGCGCGGGTCGCCCGCCAGTACTCCCAGGTGTAGCCGCCCCAGAGCACGGTGTTCTTCCCGTGCTCGTCCAGATACCAGCTGCTGCAGCCACCGCTGTTCCACACTGACGGGCCCAGCCTGCGCTGCAGCTCGTCGTTGAACTTGTCCTGGGCGGCGCGGGTGGGCGCCAGCGCCTGGGCGCCCAGCTTGTCGCAGGTCGCGATCGCGTCTGCGACGTAACGGATTTGGGATTCGATCATGAACACCACCGAGTTGTGTCCCAGCCCGGTGTTGGGGCCCAGCAGGAAGAACAGGTTGGGCACGTCGGCGACGGTGATCCCGCGGTGTGCGCCAATGCCCTCACGGTTCCACCGGTCCACCAGGTCCTCGCCGTGCAGTCCCTTGATCTGGACGTAGGTATAGGAGTCGGTGACGTGGAAGCCGGTGGCGTACACGATCACGTCCGCCTGCCGGTGGGTGCCGTCGACGGTGACGATGCCGTCGGTGGTGATCCGCGAAATGTGGTCGGTGACCAGTTCGGTCTTCGGGTCGGCGACCGCGCCGTAATAGGTGGAGGAGTTCAGGATTCGCTTGCAGCCGATGCGATAGTTCGGGATCAGCTTGCGCCGCAGCTCCCGGTCCTTGACCGCCCGCCGAATGTTGTACTTGCAGTATGCCTCGATGAACTTGAGCAGGTTCGGCCGCTTTGTCATGCCGAAGGCCAGCGCTTCCTGGCCCCAGTAGATCGCGAGACGGACCAGCGCGCGCAGGCCGGGCACGTTCTCCATGGCCCGGCGCACCGCTGGCGGGATCTCGGGGTTGGAGCGGGGCACCACCCAGGGCGGAGTGCGTTGGTAGAGCTGAAGTTCGGCGACCTGCCCGACGATCTCCGGCACGATCTGGATCGCACTGGCGCCGGTCCCGATCACGGCCACCCGCTTGCCGGTCAGGTCGACGCTGTGATCCCACTGCGCGGAATGGAAAGCGGCGCCACCGAATTCGTCGCGGCCCTCGATGTCGGGCATGGACGGGATGTGCAGGGCGCCGGCACCCGAGATCAGGAACTGGGCGACGTATTCGCGCCCGTCGGCGGTGAACACGTGCCAGCGGTTCTCGTCATCGTCCCAGTGGGCACGGTCCACCAGCGAGTTGAATTCGACGTAGCGGCGCAGCCCGTACTTTTCGGCGACGCCTTTGAGGTAGTCCCAGATCTCGGGCTGAAAGGAGAACGGGTTCTTCCAGTCGGGTTTGGGCTCGAATGAGAACGAGTAGAGATGCGACGGGATGTCGCAGGCGCACCCGGGGTAGCTGTTGTCGCGCCAGGTGCCGCCGATGTCGCCGGCCTTTTCCAGGATGACGAAGCCGATGCCCTGCTTCTGCAGGGCGATCGCCATGCCCAGCCCGGAGAACCCCGTTCCGATGATGACGGCGCGTGTGTGCACGGGCTTCGAGGCTTTGGGCCCCGGGATGGTCTCGGTTTGTGTCACGACATCGGTCACGGTCGATCGGTCCTTCTATCCAGGCCTGTCTCGGGTCGGCGTGAGCCGGCGTCTTCGGCGGCGGCCCCCGGCTGACGCAGATACCCAGTACCCAGGGTATCGGTTTGGACGAGTGTTATCGATGGCCGCGGCGGTTGTCAACGCCGCGCTGCGCTCAGCCTACGGCCGGCCTACCGGTCACCACGTCATGAATCGGCAGGTCCGGATCCATCGTGAGGCCCAGCGTCTCGGCGGTGCCGACGATCACCGCCATCATGATGGTGCTCAGGTGCGCGACGAACTGCTCACGCGACATCAACCGGGGGCTCTCCGGCTCGGGACCCAGCCACCACTGGGTGGCCGATGCCGCCGAGCCGAAGGCCGCGTGCGCCGCCAGTTCGACCGCCGCGTGATCCAAGTCCATCTCGCGCAGCTCGTTGTCGAACAGGTCGGCCATGGCCAGGGTGATTTCGCGGCCCTCGTTGAGGATGGTGACCGTCGACTGCGGGGTGGCCGCCGACCGCCCCTGGATGAACACCCGCAGCACGTTGGGGTGCTTGTCGACCAGGATGACGTACTCCTCGACGCTGCGCCGGATCACCTCGCGGGCCGAATCGGTTTTCAGGTCGATGGACGGGAAGATCGCCGTCCACAGCATGTCGCGCAGCCGCTCCCCGATCGCCTGGAACAGGTCGGACTTGTCGTGGAAATGCCGGTAGATCTTCGGTTTGGCGGTGCCGGCCTCCTCGGCGATTTCTCGCACGGACAGCTCGGGTCCGAGGCGGTCGATGGCGCGGAACGCCGCGTCGACGATTTCGCTGCGCACTTTCTTGCGGTGCTCACGCCAGCGTTCGCTGCGCGCGTCGACCTTGGCCCCCGCCTTGACGCTGGGGTGCGGTCGGGGAATTCTCACCACGTCAAGCACTTTACCTCGTCGCGGCTTCTGACCTGGGCAGACTGCCCGATCAGCGCGAAGTTTAGAGCATGCAGGACACGCAGCCCTCGACCTCTGTTCCCTCCAAAGCCATCTGACGCAACCGGATGTAGTACAGCGTCTTGATTCCCTTGCGCCAGGCGTAGATCTGCGCCTTGTTCACGTCGCGGGTGGTGGCGGTGTCCTTGAAGAACAGCGTCAGCGACAGCCCCTGGTCCACGTGCTGGGTGGCCGCGGCGTAGGTGTCGATGATCTTCTCGTAACCGATCTCGTAGGCGTCCTGGTAGTACTCCAGGTTGTCGTTGGTCAGATACGGCGCCGGGTAATAGACCCGGCCGATCTTGCCTTCCTTGCGGATCTCGACCTTGCTCGCCACCGGGTGGATCGAGCTGGTCGAGTGGTTGATGTAGCTGATCGACCCCGTCGGCGGGACGGCCTGCAGGTTCTGGTTGTAGATGCCGTGCTGCTGCACCGACTCCTTGAGCCGCTGCCAATCCTCTTGCGTCGGAATGCGAATGCCAGCCTCGGCGAAGATCTCCCGGACCCGCGGGGTGGCCGGCTCCCACACCTGCTCGGTGTACTTGTCGAAGAATTCACCCGAGGCGTACTTCGACTTCTCGAAACCGCCGAAACTGCTTCCCCGTTCGATCGCAATGCGATTCGACGCGCGCAGCGCGTGGTAGAGCACGGTGTAGAAGTAGATGTTGGTGAAGTCGATGCCTTCTTCGGAGCCGTAGTGGATGCGCTCGCGGGCCAGGTAGCCGTGCAGGTTCATCTGGCCGAGCCCGATTGCGTGGGACTCGTTGTTGCCCTGCTCGATTGAGGGCACCGAGGTGATGTGCGTCTGATCGCTCACCGCCGTCAGCGCGCGGATCGCGACCTCGATGGTCTGCGCGAAGTCGGGCGAGTCCATCGTCTTGGCGATGTTCAGCGACCCCAAGTTGCACGAAATGTCCTTGCCCACTTTGGCATACGACAAGTCATCGTTGAACACCGACGGCGTGGACACCTGCAGGATCTCCGAGCACAGGTTCGAGTGGGTGATCTTGCCGTCGATCGGGTTGGCCCGGTTCACCGTGTCCTCGTACATGATGTACGGGTAGCCGGACTCGAACTGCAGCTCGGCCAGCGTCTGGAAGAACTCGCGCGCCTTGATCTTGGTCTTGCGGATGCGGGCGTCGTCGACCATCTCGTAGTACTTCTCGGTGACCGAGATGTCGGCGAACGGCAGACCGTAGACCCGCTCGACGTCATACGGCGAGAACAGGTACATGTCCTCGTTCTTCTTGGCCAGCTCGAAGGTGATGTCGGGAATCACCACGCCCAGGCTCAGCGTCTTGATCCGGATCTTCTCGTCGGCGTTCTCGCGCTTGGTGTCCAGGAAGCGGTAGATGTCCGGGTGATGCGCGTGCAGGTACACCGCGCCCGCGCCCTGCCGCGCCCCGAGCTGGTTGGCGTAGGAGAACGAGTCCTCGAGCAGCTTCATGATGGGGATGACACCCGAGGACTGGTTCTCGATGTTCTTGATCGGGGCGCCGTGCTCACGAATGTTGCTCAGCAGCAACGCAACTCCCCCGCCACGCTTGGACAGCTGCAGCGCGGAGTTGATCGATCGCCCGATCGACTCCATGTTGTCTTCGATGCGCAGCAGAAAGCAGCTGACCGGTTCGCCGCGCTGCTTCTTGCCCGAGTTCAGGAACGTCGGTGTGGCCGGCTGGAATCGGCCGTCGATGATCTCGTCGACGAGCTTTTCGGCCAGGACGGTGTCGCCGGAGGCCAGCGTCAACGCCACCATGACCACGCGGTCCTCGAAGCGCTCCAGGTAACGCTTCCCGTCGAACGTCTTCAGCGTGTAGGAGGTGTAGTACTTGAACGCGCCCAGGAAGGTCGGGAACCGGAACTTCTTGGCGTAGGCGCGGTCCAGCAGCGTCTTGACGAAGTTGCGGCTGTACTGGTCGAGAACCTCGCGCTCGTAATAGTTCTCCTTGAGCAGGTAGTCGAGCTTCTCGTCCTGATTGTGGAAGAACACCGTGTTCTGGTTGACGTGCTGCAGGAAGTACTGATGTGCGGCCTCACGGTCCTTGTCGAACTGAATCTTTCCGTCCGCGTCGTACAGGTTCAGCATCGCGTTGAGCGCGTGATAGTCCGTCTCCCCCGGCAACGCGTGGGCTCCGGTGGTTACAGGCTCTGCAGCGACGGTTGGTGACACGTCTGTTCCTTCCAAAAATTAGCTAAGCCCGCGCGGACGGCATCCACGTCGTCCTGGGTTCCCATTAGTTCGAAGCGGTAGAGGTACGGAACGCCGCACTTGCGCGCGATCACGTTGCCCGCGTACGCGAATTCGGCACCGAAGTTGTTGTTGCCCGCGGCGATGACGCCGCGGATCAACGACCGGTTGTGCTCATTGTTCAAAAAGGCGATGACCTGCTTGGGGACGTAACCGCCGGCGTTGAGGTCGGGAGTGGCCCGGCCGCCGCCGTAGGTGGGCAGGACCAGGACGTAGGGCTGGTCTACCTCGATGCGGCCATGCAGTGGTATCCGCGTGGCGGGGATCCCCAGCTTCTCCACGAAGCGGTGGGTGTTCTCCGACACCGAGGAGAAATAGACCAGGTTGCGCGACTGCACCGCAACCTCCTTACCTGACGTCTCGCCTTACGCGCTCAGTTCCGCGGCGGAGAGCGCCTTGATGCGGTCGGGCCGAAAACCCGACCAGTGGTCATTCCCGGCCACCACCACGGGAGCCTGCAGATATCCCAGGGCCATCACGTAGTCACGCGCCTCGGAGTCCAGCGAGATGTCGACCTTCTCGTAGGCGATGCCCTGCTTGTCCAGCGCCTTGTAGGTGGCGCTGCACTGCACACATGCCGGCTTGGTGTACACGGTGATGCTCATAGAATGCCGCTCCTTTGCGGAAGAGGGGGACCCAATGGACTGGCAACTACTTTTGGACTGCGTCTTTGCTAGGTTCAGCGATCCGTCAGGACCCCTGATTCCCGTCGTGCGGCGGTCAAGGTCAAACGACCCGTGGGTGCCGATTTCGGGGGGTTCACCGAGCCTGGCTGGCTTGGCGGTCCTGGGATCTGCCGGTGCTCGAAACACTACACCTAGTGGCTGACAAGATGTCGAGATACAAGATGTTCTGAATAACAATTTTGAAATTCCCTGGTCGTGAGCGCTGTCGCGAAAAAATCTGGACACCCTATCGGCGTGTCGCAGATCACATGCCGAGGTGTGGGCGCCCCTACGCATTGGTATAGCAGCGACCACCGACATCTCCGCCCGCGGCGGCGGGCACGTCCGCAGCTAGCAAAGCCGCCAGACGTCAGCTGGCGGCTTCTGCTATTCGGTTGTGGCAACCTCGCTGGTCGCCCGGCGAGCGCCTTGTGGACTTCCGCCAATCAGCCGACTTCGGCGGCCAGCTTGCCCACCACATCACGCACGTTCGCCGACAGCTCGGCGTGCTCGGCGGGCGCCTTGCCCTCCAGGGTCTTGAACGGCACCGACAGTTTGATCGCCTCGACGACCCGCGCGCCCGCGATCCCGAAGGACTTGCGGGTGTCGTCGTGCGCCCACACCCCGCCATACTGGCCGAAGGATCCGCCGATGACCGCCAGCGGCTTGCCTTTCAGCGCACCATCACCGAACGGGCGGGACAGCCAGTCGATCGCGTTCTTGACGACCGCCGGGTAGCTGCCGTTGTACTCGGGAGTGACCACCAGGGCGGCGTCCGCGCCGGCCGCCGCGGCGCGAAGCGCGGCCACCGGGGCCAGCGGCGGCGCGCCCGTGTTCATCGCGTCGTCGATCTCCTCGTTATAGAACGGCAGCTCACCGAGCCCTTCGAAGATCGTTACGGTCACGTCGTCGGGGGCGACCGCAGCCGCCAATTCGGCGATCTGGCGGTTGATCGACGCCGCCCGCAGGCTTCCCACTAACGCCAAGATTCTGATTGCCACGCGCTGAATTCCCTTCGGTCGTTGTGTACATCCTCGCACGAGCTAACCGGACTATGGTCCGATTTATTCCGGCAGCGTTAAAGTGCAGGAGTGAGCGGTGTCGAGCGGCTGGATGAGTTGCCCATGTGCATCCCGCAAGTGCCTGCGCCGGAACGTGGCGACGCCGCCCGCAACCGCGCGCTGTTGCTGGATGCGGCTCGCAGGCTGGTCGCCGAGCGGGGTGCCGATGCCGTCACCATGGACGATGTCGCCGCGGCCGCCGGGGTCGGCAAGGGCACGCTGTTCCGCCGGTTCGGCAGCCGGGCCGGCCTGATGCTGGTCTTGCTCGACGAGGACGAGCGGGCCATCCAACAGGCCTTCCTGTTCGGGCCGCCGCCCTTGGGACCCGATGCCCCGCCGCTGGAGCGGCTCGTGGCCTTTGGACGCGAGCGCATCCGTTTCGCCCACACCCACCACGCGCTGCTGTCGGCGGCCAACCGCGATCCGCACACCCGCTACGGGCCGCCGGCCACCGTCCTGCGCACGCACGTCCGGGTATTACTGGCCACGGCGCGCACGACGGGCAACCTCGGTGTCCAGACCGACGCGCTGCTGGCACTGCTGGACGCGGACTATGTGGAGCATCGCCTGCACGACGGCGGACACACCCTGGCGACGTTGGGCGACGCATGGGAAAGCCTGGCGCGCAAGCTCTGCGGGCGGTGAACACCGTGCCCGCGGCGGCGCCCGATTGGGTCTTGCATGTGGACCTCGATCAGTTTCTGGCATCGGTCGAGTTGCGTCGCCGCCCCGAATTGGCCGGGCTGCCAGTCATTGTCGGCGGTAGCGGCGATCCGAACGAACCGCGCAAGGTCGTCACCTGCGCCTCGTATGAGGCCCGGGAGTTCGGTGTGCGTGCGGGCATGCCGCTGCGCGCCGCGGCCCGCCGCTGTCCCGCGGCGAGGTTCCTGCCCTCGGACCCGGCCGCCTACGACGCGGCGTCCGATCAGGTGATGGGGGTGCTGCGCGATCTGGGACATCCGGTCGAGGTGTGGGGCTGGGACGAGGCCTACGTCGCGGTGAGCGCGCAGGACCCGAGCCAGGTCGCGCAGCAGATCCGCAGCGTCATCTCCTCGGAAACCGGGCTGTCCTGCTCGGTCGGCATCAGCGACAACAAGCAGCGGGCCAAGGTCGCCACCGGCTTCGCGAAACCGGACGGCATTTTTGTGCTCACCGATGCGAACTGGATGCCACTGATGGCCGACCGTCCGGTCGACGCGCTATGGAGCGTGGGCCCCAAGACGGCGAAAAAGCTCGCGGATCTTGAGATTACGACGGTGCGGCAACTGGCCCACTGCGACGCGGAGCTGCTGACGGCCACGTTCGGCGCGCGCACCGGCCTGTGGCTGCTGCTGTTGGCCAAGGGCGGCGGCGACAGCCACGTCAGCGCCGAGCCGTGGGTGCCGCGCTCGCGCAGCCGCGTCACCACCTTTCCGCGCGATCTCACCGATCGCTCCGAAATGTATTCCGCCATAACAAATTTGGCCGAACAGGCGCTGACGGATGTGCTGGCGGCCGGCCGGGTCGTCGCCCGGGTGGCGGTCACTGTCCGAACCGCAACCTTCTACACGCGCACCAAGATTCGCAAGCTCGACGCACCCAGCACCGATCGCGACGTCATCGTGGCAGCGGCCCTTCGCGTTCTCGACCTATTCGATCTCGACAGGCCGGTCCGGTTGCTCGGGGTGCGTCTTGAGCTGGTCATGCCGGACTAGCGGCGCCGGGCTGGGCGGGCCGGGCCGCAGCGCCCGGGTGAAGATCACGTTCACCTGGCGCATCGCCACGCTATAGGGCCACCACGCAAGCCTTTTGAAGGCATACAACGCGCGGATGTCGACCGACGTGTAGATCAGGTATCGGTTCTTGGCCACCCCGGCCAAGATTTTGTCGGCGGCCTTTTCCGGCGACACTGCATGCCCGGCGAACCGCCTCACCCACCGCGCGACGCTGGGGTCCTCACGGTCCACGCCCGCGATCTCCACGGTGTTCACCAGTGGGGTGTTCACCGCGCCCGGCACCACAACCGACACCCCGATCCGGTGCCGGGCCAGGTCGAAGCGCAGCACCTCCGACAGGCCACGCAATCCATACTTGCTGGCGCTGTAGGCGGCATGCCACGGCAGGGCCACCAGCCCGGCCGCCGAGGACACGTTGACCAGATGGCCGCCGCGCTTGGCCGCCACCATCGGCGGGACGAACGTCTCGATGACGTGGATCGGTCCCATCAGGTTGATGGCGATCATCTTGCTCCACTGCTCGTGGCTGAGCCGGTCGACGGTGCCCCAGGCCGATACGCCGGCGATGTTGAGGACGAGGTCCATGCTCGGATGTGTGGCGTGGATATCGGCGGCGAACGCGGCGACCTGGTCATAGTCGGCGACGTCGAGCGCCCGATGCTCGGGGACCTGGGCACCCAGTGCGCGCGCGTCGGCGACGGTCTGTTCCAGACCGTCGCGGTCGCGGTCGGTCAGAAAAAGCTCGGCGCCCTGCGCGGCCAGCCGTAGTGCGGTGGCGCGGCCGATGCCGCTGGCCGCTCCGGTGACAAGGCACCGTTTTCCCCCGAAAGACCGCCCGGATCCCCTGTGCGCCATGGCGGTGACGATACCGGCGGTACTACCGCCCTAGGGGCGGCCCGCCCACAGCGCGTGCAGCCACAGCCGCTCGAGCACGCGCACCCGGCGGTCCCGATCGCTGTCGGATCCGGTCAGGACCGGGTCGCCGGTCAACATCAGCGCGGTGGTGCCGGCCAGGGTGCGGATCAGCGTCGGCAGGTCGTCGCTGATCGGATTGGCGGTCCCGGCCTTCATCTCCGCCTCGACGATCCCGACGATCTGACTCAGCACCACCTCGAACTGCTGGTCGAGCAGATCGCGGATCTCGACGTCGGTGTGACGGGCCTCGTTGCAGGCGGTCATCAATGGGTCGTTGTGCGCGTAGACCGCCGCGGCACTGCCGACCATCCGCTTGGCAAACTCCTCGGGCGACTCCCCCGGCTGTCGTGGCGCGAAGTACTCCGTCAGTTCTTCGAGTTCTTCGGTGGCCTCGGCCATGAGCTGTGCCAGCACCGCGTACTTGGAATCGAAATAGAAGTAGAAGCCGGATCGGGCCACCCCGGCCCGCAGGCTGATGGTACTGACCGACAACTCGGCAAATGGCTTTTCTTGGAGCAGTTCGCGCACCGCCTGCACGATCGCCTGGCGTTGCTTGTCGCCACGCCGTCGTGCGCCCGGCTCGGGAGTGGCGGGGTGGCTGGTCACTCCCTGACCTTGCACCACGCCGCGCAAAAAGCAAACTTGACAGCCGTCAAGTTTTTCAGCGAAGGTTAGGAATCAGTGACCGCTGTCACCCTTGAGGGCACGCAAAGGAGCGTCTATGACCGCCACCATCAGCACCCCGCAATACCTGCTGGACCAGGCGCGGCGCCGATTCACCCCGACGCTGAACACCATCCCGGGTATGGGGGCGATCGAGAAGCGCCTCCTCGCGCGTGAGTGGGAGACGGTAGTCCTGGCGGAACCGCCGGCCGGCAGCGACCTCAAACCAGTGCTGGGCGATGCGGGGTTGCCGATTCTGGGCCACATCATCGAGCTGTTCCGTGGCGGCCCGGAGTATGCATTGCACCTCTATCGAAACCACGGCCCACTGATTTATCTGGATTCGCCGATCATGCCGGCGGTCACCGCGCTGGGACCGGACGCCACCCAGGCCGTGTTCTCCAACCGGAACAAGGACTTCTCACAGAAGGGCTGGCACCCGGTGATCGGGCCGTTCTTCAACCGCGGCCTGATGATGCTGGACTTCGACGAGCACATGTACCACCGCCGGATCATGCAGGAAGCGTTCACCCGCAGCCGGCTGACCGGCTACGTCGAGCACATCGATCGGGTCGCCACCGACATCGTCGCCAACTGGCCGACCGACGACGCGCGGTTCCTGTTCCACCCGGCGATGAAGGAGCTGACCCTGGACATCGCGTCGCTGGTGTTCATGGGGCACGAGCCGGGGTCCGACCATGATCTGGTCACCAAGGTCAATCAGGCGTTCACTACGACGACGCGCGCCGGTGGCGCGATCATCCGGCAGCCGATTCCGCCGTTCAAGTGGTGGCGCGGCCTGCGGGCACGCAAGTTGCTCGAGGACTATTTCGCCGAGCGGGTCAAGGAGCGCCGCAACGCCACCGGCAACGACATGCTCACGGTGCTGTGCCACACCGAGGACGACGACGGCAACAGCTTCACCGACGAGGACATCGTCAACCACATGATCTTCTTGATGATGGCCGCCCACGACACCTCCACCTCGACGACCACCACGATGGTCTACAACATGGCCGCCAACCCGGAGTGGCAGGAGCGGGCACGCGAGGAGTCGGCTCGGCTCGGCGACGGACCGTTGGACATCGAGTCGCTGGAAAAGCTGGAAACGCTCGAACTCATCATGAACGAGTCGCTGCGCATGGTGACGCCGCTGCCGTTCAACATGCGGATGGCGGTGCGGGACACCGAGCTGCTGGGCCACTACATCCCGGCCGGAACCAACATCACCATCTGGCCCGGCATGAACCATCGGCTGTCCGAATTGTGGACGGAGCCAGACAAATTCGACCCGGACCGGTTCGCCGAACCGCGCTCGGAGCACAAGAAGCACCGATATGCGTTCGCGCCGTTCGGCGGTGGTGCGCACAAGTGCATCGGCATGGTGTTCGGTCAGCTCGAGGTCAAGACCGTCGTGCACCGGCTCCTACGCCGCTACCGCGTCGAACTGAGCCGGCCGGGCTACCAGCCGCACTGGGACTACGGGGGCATGCCGATTCCGATGGACGGCATGCCGATCGTGCTGCGCCCACTCTGAGCGTTCCTCGACGGCGGCCACAGTTGCCGCCGTCGAGGCAGGGCCCGAGTTTCAGTGGCCGGGCACCTCCGCCTCACTCGCCAGCCCACAGCCGGTTGGCGCAGGCGATCACCGCGCGCAGCGCCGACTGCGTCGGATCGTCCGACCAGCCCATCGCCCACTCGGTGCGGGCGCCGTCGCGGCCGAGGATGAACGTGGCGATGCCGGTTGCCGATCTCATCTGGTGAAATCCCGCGATCTCGACCGTCCACCCGCGCTCATGCAGCATCGCGGTCAGGGCCGCGATCGGGCCGCCGGCGGCGGCCGTGAGGGTGCTGATGCGATCGCCCACGGCAATCACCGCCCGGAAGTTGCGGGCCTGCGGGCCCAGTCGAGTCGCGACGCGATCGGCGTCGGTGCACTCCCAGTGGCCCAGCCGCAGCGGGCCGGCGTTGCGGCCGTAGATCGCGGCGAAGCTCTCCCAGGCCATGGCGTTGGCCGGTTCGCGCAGACCGCGGGGCAACGCGACGCCGAAGCGTTCGCCGAACCACACACTGGCGGGATTGACATGGTGGAGCGGATTGCGCTCGGGAAAAGTCATGGTGCCGGTCTTCTCTGGTCAGCAGGAGCGACCGACGGCAGTAGCTTCCGACCCACGGCGGGGGGTCGGTCAGGATCAGACCCCGCTGCGGGTGCTAGCTACTACTCCGAGCTCGAAAAGACGCACGAGCGTTGACATTAGACTCCGCGCGCCGCAGCTGCAACCGCCTTCCGGACTACGAGCGAACCGTACAAAAAAATACAGAAAACAATCCTAAAAGTTTGGTTTACGCGTGTTTAACAGGGGGTATGTCGCCGAGCAGCAGTCAATTAGACGGCTGTGCAACTACCCCTCAGATGAAAGGCACGACCATGAAGGCGAAGAGCACCAAGAAAACCCTCAAAGCTGCCGGAGCGGCCCTCGGGGTGGCCGCGGTGTTAGTGCTACCGACGGGATGTGCGACTGTCGGCGGAGCCGGGGGCTCAGGCCTCATCGGCGGAACCGGCGGCGGCGCCGGCACTGGGGGCGGAATTGGCAGCATCCTAGGCGGCATTCTGTAACCGATTAACAAGCGTCCCGCCGGGACCGCCGGCCTCGGCGGGACGCTATTTCCTCGCTAACCCGCGTTCGGCGGGGCCTAGATAGCGCAATTACGCGCATTGATGAGGCCTTGATCGCTGCTGCGATTCGGCCGAGAAATTCATCATGCGTGTCGGGCACCGGCGCGACCTCTCGCGCCTAGCTATCGCTTCAATGACGTTGTCACACTGCGCATTTGATGTGCCCGCGAAAGCCGCCAATGAGCCGAATATCAGTTGCAAATTGGCTCTTTACGTGTGTTGAATAATCGTTATAACATCCGATTAGTCGAGCGTTTTGTATGCGGGGCTACGCCCCTTCCAAACAAAAGGATGTGATGATGAATTCAACGAAGGCGAAGAAGGCCCTTAAAGTCACCGCGGCCGCCGCGGGGTTTGTCGTGGTGTTGTTCGCGCCGACCGGATGCTTGGTGACGGGGACGACCGGGGCCACCACCGGCGGCACGCTGGGCGGCACCACCGGCGGGACGGTGGGCGGCACGGTCGGCGGCACGATCGGCGGCGTGGTGGGCGGGATCACCGGCGCGCTGGGCGGCCTCTGAATTCGAACAGGACACGCGACCCGCTGGGACCTGTGGTCTCAGCGGTCGCCATTTCCGAGGCCGCGCGTCCTAGCCGGCCGGCCCGACAGCGGGCTCGAATCGCAGATATGCCTGAATCGTCGTACCGGTCCGGGTGGTGTGGGTGCGCACCAAGTCCGAAAGGGCGTTAACCAGATATAGGCCGCGACTCGCCGGACCGCAGGGCCCCGGGTCCAGGCGGCCCACCAGTGGGTCGTCGAACCGTCCGGAGTCGCGCGCCTCGCAGACCAGATGTCCGTCGTCTTTCCAGAAGGCCAACCGGCAGGCGCCCCCGGTGTACATCAGGCTGTTGGTGGCCAACTCGGTGGCGACCAACTGCAGATCTTCCATGCTTTCCTGGGACACCCCCATCCAGCCCGCGTAGTCCTGGGCAAAGGATCGGGCCGGCCGAAGATCCGCCGACTTGCGGACCATGTAGGTGACGGCCCCGGGATTGGCGGCCAACGGCTGATTGCACCGTTCCAGGACGTCGCCGGGGGCGTAGGCCGGGCTGCGCTGCAGCACACCGGATTCCCACAGCAACGGATGTGTCGCGCGCGCGTCGGCCAGTACGTCACCGTCGAGCTGGCTCGCGTCGTACAGGCACAGACTGGTCGCCGGGTAGGCATCCATGGCCTCGTTGACGAGTGCCTCGTGCTCGATGCAGGCGACGAACTCCTCCTCGCTGCGGCCGGGCCACGCGAGTTGGCTGACGATCCGCACTCGTTGATCCGGGTGCTCGTCGATGAACGCACCCTCCATGGCCATGAACCGGCTCGGGTTGCGTGCCACCTCGGTGATGTCGACCATGCGCACATCGGCGGGCAGCTGATCGCCGGCGTACAGCTCGTCGTGCAGCAGCACCAGCGTCTCGGGCGGCACGGCAAGCAGCACCGCCTCGTCCAGCTCCAAACCGTCACCGACGAAGCGACTTACCGAGTCCAAAAACTCCTGCCGAGAGTGATATATCAATGCGGAATGGACGAAACCGTATTGTCTGGCTTCGTTACCCGCCGTCACTTCAGCGCTCTCGCTTTCAATCACTTACGCCAACCCCCTGGATCGGCTGTCGCCTCTCCTCCCCTGTCAGTACCCCAGACGGGCCTTCGCTATACCGCGCAAGGCATCACATTTAGGTTCACCTCATTGGCGGACCGTTTTGATGGGCGTCGCCGGCGCGTTTACAGCCACCAGGAGGCGGCCGCGTCGAGATGGCGGCGGAGGCGATAACAGGCGACGCTCTCGTCGGCGGCATCGACCGCCTCGACGATCCGCAGGTGAGCGTGGTGCACCGCAAGCACGTCCGACCAGGTCGGGAGCGCCTGTCCGGTGCTCGACCAATGCCGGCGGAACAACTCGACGATGATCCTGAGGAACAGATCCAGCAACGCGTTGCCGGCGAGTTGCGCGAGGCCGACGTGAAAGTCGAACTCCTCCACGATGGCCTGCCGCACGTCGTCGGCCGTCTGTCGGGAGTTTTCCGGTAGCCCGGACCGATGGGTGGCCAGAAATCTCGCCACCTCGGATTCGCCGAGCCGCTTGACGACCTTGGCGACGTTGTCGATCTCGATCGCGTCGCGGACGCATCGCAGGTCTTCGCGGCTCGGGTCGCGGTATTGCAGGTACAGGGCGATCGTGTCGATGCTCGCCTGTGCCGCGGGTTGGGCGATGACGAGTCCGCCGCCGGGGCCGCGGCGCATCTGGGCTATCGAGTGGTATTCGAGCAGCCGCACCGCCTCGCGGAGCACCGCGCGGCTCACCCGGTAACGCTCCAGTAGGGCCGTCTCGGTGCCGAACACCGAACCCACCTGCCAACCGCTGGCGGCGATGTCGTCACCGATGGTGGCGGCCAGCATTTCGGCCAGTTTTCCCCGGGGCGCCTCGGAATCGAGCCGCCGGCGCGTCCTACGCCCCCGGCTCCCGCCGCCGGCGTGATGCTGCTGCAGCCAGCCGGTCACCGCCTCGACGTGTCGCTCGGACAGCGTCTTGGCGCGCGCTGAATCTCCGGCCGTGACGGCGGCGACGATCGCGGAGTGGTGCGCGTGCAAATGGTCGACCGCCTCGATGGCCTCGGTCGCAGAATCCGTCCGCGACGCCAAGGCGTAGCGCGTGGTGAGCCGCATCAGGACATTGATGAACAGTTGCAGCACAGGGTTTTTGGATTGTTCGGCCAGCGCGATGTGGAACTCGTCGCGCGGGCCCGGTAAACCGGGCCTCCACTGCTCCTCGGCATGCAACACCGCCCGCAGTCGCGCGATCCCGGCCTCGTCGATGTGCTCGGCGGCCAGGGAGGCCGCCAACGGCTCGAGCACCAAACGCGCGTTGAGCAAGTCGCCCAGCGTCGTGCCCAGGTATTGGAGATAGATGACGACGGCTCGAGTGGCGGGCCCGGCGTCGGGCTCGCAGATGTACAACCCGCCGTTGGGGCCGCGCCGCATCCGGGCAACCTGATGGTGTTCGACCAGGCGAACGGCCTCCCGCAGCACCGACCGGCTCACCCCAAAGCGCTGCTGCAGCGCTTGTTCGGAGCCCAGCGATTCGCCCACCGCCCAGCCACGGCGGACGATATCGGCTTCGATGTCGCGGGCGAGGATCGAAGCGAGCTTGTTCGCATGGCCGGTCCTTGGCTCCTCAGTCATCCGGGCTCAATCGCGTTGTTGCTCAACAGGTCAGCAGCATGCACCCGGCGACCGGCCCACCGCCGACGGAGACGACGCCGACCTCGGGGCGACGCGATACCTGCCGCTCCCCCGCGTCGCCGCGCAACTGCAGACACCCTTCGTGCAGCGCCCAGTAGCCGTGCATGCGGCCCGCCGAAAGTTGGCCGCCGTAGGTGTTCACTGGCAGCCGACCGTCGCGGGCGATGCGCGCCCCGCCCTCGACGAACGGTCCGGCCTCGCCGTCGCCGCAGACCCCGAGCGCTTCCAGCCAGGCCAGGGTGAGATAGGTGAATCCGTCGTAGAGCTCGGCGACTTGGAGGTCGGCCGGCTTCAACTCCGTGCGCGACCACATCTGCGCGGCCGCATCCGACATCGCCATCTTCGGGTAGTCGTCGCGGTGAAACCAGCCACCGGCGCCGTCGGACCCTCCGATCGCCTCCACCTGCACCGCGCGGTGCGGGCAGTCGGCGGCGTACTCCGCGTGCGACACCACCACCGCGATCGAGCCGTCGATCGGGACGTCGCAGTCCAGCAGCCCGAGTGGGGTGGACACCAGCCGCGCGCCCAGGTAGTCGGCCATCGTCATCGGATCCCGGTACACCGCACGGGGATTCAACGCCGCGTTGCGCCTGCCGTTGAGCGCAATCCAGCCCAGCTGTTCTTTGGTGGTCCCGTACAGCTCCATGTGACGGCGGCAGTTGAGCGCCAGCCAGTTAGCGGCGGAATAGGCGTGCGCGGCAACCAGATCGTTGACGTCGTCCATCGCACCGACGGCGGGCTTCGGCTCGCCTTCGGGTGTCTCGAACATCCGCGCCAGCGCCGGGGCCGGCGCGTCCTTGTCCTGCTTGACCGGAACCGTGCCGCCGAGCATTTGTATCGTCCGGTACACCACGACGTGGCGGGCACGGCGTTCGGCGACCGCGCGGCATGCCGACATCACGGGCGAGAGCAGGCCGCCGGTACCGAAGCCCGATCCACAGTCCGCGGCATCGATGCGCAATCCGGCGTTGACGTCCGCGGCGGGCGTGTCACCCAGCGTGGCGATGCCGTCGATGTCGGTCGGGGCCACTCCGGCATCCTCGATGGCGGCGCGCACCGCCTCCATGGTCAGCTCCAGGCCCGCAATGCCGGTGCGGCGGCCGATCCGTGAGATCCCGATGCCGGACAAGATCGCGTCCTTTTCGAAATGCGTCATGCACACCGCCCGTCAGACCACACCGCATCGAATCAATTGAGTGTACTGTATTCGTCGTGTCAGACGGGCCGCTGCTCATCGAGTACTGCGACGACTGCGTGCGCTGGGTGCATCCGGCCAGCGGCGAATGCCGCGAGTGCGGGGGCTCGCTGGTGGCGCGCGAAGTTTCCGGGCGGGGCACCGTATTCACCTACACGGTCAACCATCACCCGTACAACCCCGAGATCCCCACCCCGTACGTCATCGCCATCGTCGAGCTCGCCGAACAAAGCGGCCTGCGGGTCGCCGCCAATATCGTTGACTGCGAACCGGATTCGGTGAGCTGCGGCATGACCGTCGATCTGCGCGCGGAGCGCGGCAGCGGCGGCGCGGCGCAGTTCGCGCCCGCCTGATCCCTACGGCTAGTTGATCAGCGGGTCGCGGGGCATGCCGAGGATCCGCTCGGCGATCTGGTTGCGCGTCACTTCCGACGTCCCACCGGCGATCGCCATGCCGCGGGCTCCCATCATCAGCCGGCCGGCCAGGGCGCCCGCACCGTCGGTCAGTGCGACCTCGGGTCCCAGCAGCGCCGCCATGATCGCGGCGCCTTCCACCATGTGCTCGGCCAGCTTCAGCTTGGTGACGTTGCCCTCCGGGCCGGGGCCCGCCCCTTCGACGCTGCGCGCGGCGCGCCGCAGGTTCAGCAGCCGCAGCGCGGTTTCCTCGGCGAGGTATGACCCGACGCGAATACGCCCGCCCGCCAACCGATCCGGGCGCTGCTCGGTGAGCTGCACCAGTTGGTCCGCGAGCCCCTCGTAGAATGATCCGCTGCCACCGATGCTGACCCGCTCGTTGCCCAGCGTTGCGCGCGCGACGGTCCACCCGGAGTTGGGCGTCCCGACCACGTCTTCGTCGGGGACGAACAGGTCGTTGAAGAACACCTCGTTGAAGTCCGAGCCGCCGGTGATCTGCCGCAGCGGGCGCACCTCGACCTCGGGCGCTTTCATGTCGACGATCACGGTGGTGATGCCGGCGTGCTTCGGAGCGTCGGGGTCGGTGCGCACGGTGGCCAGGCCGCGCGCGCAGTAGTGCGCCCCGCTGGTCCACACCTTCTGGCCGTTGATCTTCCAGCCGCCGTCCACCCGGGTGGCGCGCGTCTTGATGGATGCGGCGTCCGAGCCGGCGTCGGGCTCGGAGAACAGCTGACACCAGATCTCGTCCTTGCGCAGCGCCTTCGCCACGAATCGTTCGATCTGCCAAGGCGTTCCGTGCTGGATCAGGGTCAGGATCACCCAGCCGGTGATCCCGTAGTCGGGACGTTTGATGCCTGCCGCGCGGAACTCCTCCTCGATCACCAGCTGCGCCACCGCGTCGGCCGCCCGTCCCCACGGCTTGGGCCAGTGCGGCATCACGTAGCCGGTCTCGATCAGCTTGTCGCGCTGGGCCTCTTTGCCCAGGGCGGCGATCTCGGTGGCGTCGGCGCGGATGCTGGTGCGCAGTTCTTCGGCTTCCGGCGGCAGGTCGAGGCTGTTCTCGCGGACCGCGCCCGCCGCGGTGCGCTCGAAGACGTCGGCGGCCGGTGCGTCGCCGCCGAACAGCGCCGCGCTCACCACCGCCCGGCGCAGGTGCAGGTGCGCATCGTGCTCCCAGGTGAAGCCGATGCCGCCGTGCACCTGGATGTTGAGTTCGGCGTTGCGGACGTAGGCGGGGAAGGCCAGCGCCGCGGCCACGGCGGCGATCAGGCGGAATTGCTCCTCGTCCTCGGACGCCGCGCGGGATGCGTCCCAGACGGCGGCGATCCCGGACTCCGCGCCGACCAGCATGTTCGCGCAGTGATGCTTGACCGCCTGGAAGGTGGCGATGGTACGCCCGAATTGCCGGCGCACCTTGGCGTAGTCGACGGCGGTGTCGACGCAGTCCGACGCCCCGCCCACCGCCTCGGCGGCCAGCAACGTGCGGGCCCGGGCCAGCGCCGATTGGCGCGCCCCCGTCAGGATGTCGTCGTCGGAGATGTGGACGTTGTGCAGGCGAACGCGTCCGGACCGCCGCGTCGGATCGAAGTTCTCCGGCACCTCGACCGAGACACCGTCGCGTCCGCGCTCGAGCACCAGCACATCGTCGCCCGCGGCGATCAGCAGCAGCTCGGCAAGCCCGGCGCCCAAGACGATTCCGGCCTCACCCTCGGCCACACCGCCCTTGACCCGCACCTGGCTGTCCAACCCGATGCCCGCGGTGACGGTTCCGTCGATCAGACCGGCCAGCAGCCGCGACTTCTGTTCGGCGGTACCGTCTTTGGCGATCACGGCCGACGCGATCACGGTGGGGACGAAAGG
This sequence comes from Mycobacterium sp. 852002-40037_SCH5390672, assembly GCF_001665875.1. Classification (GTDB taxonomy): domain Bacteria; phylum Actinomycetota; class Actinomycetes; order Mycobacteriales; family Mycobacteriaceae; genus Mycobacterium. The sequence continues at coordinate 23,466 of NZ_LZTA01000107.1, read as the reverse complement.
CCCCGGCGCCACCGCGCGGCCGAGCTCTTCGATCACCACGACGAGTTCGGGCAGCCCGAAGCCTGAGCCGCCGAACTCTTCGTCGACGTGCAGGCCGAGCCAGCCCAGCTCGACCAGGTTCTGCCAGAACCCGGGGCGGGGCTCGTCCGAGGCGTCGAGCAGCGATCGCGCCGCCCAGCGCGCCTTCTGCGAGGTCAAAAACCCGCGGGCTACCCCGGCAAGTTCACGATGGTCGTCGGTTATTGCGATACCCATCGGGGCCCTCCTCGCGCCGCATGCCAGCCGGGTTGATCGCCCCGCGGACCGCCGCGCGGTCCGCATCGTCGGGGCGGAAGCTGGGTGGCCTGCCCCGCTTCGAGGGGAAGCGGGGCGGCTGCCTAAAGAGTGTACTTAATGCGGAGAGGGCCCCGACGGGGGCGTCTATTACTTGGGCGCGAACCGCTGTCCGGCGTCCAGGCGCAGGCACTGGCCGTTGAGCATCGGGTTGTCCACGATGGCGGCGGCCAGCTTCGCGTACTCCTCGGGGCGGCCCAGACGCTTGGGGAAGGCCGCGTCTTTGGTCAGCTGCGTCGCGAACTCGTCGGGAATGCCCTGGGTCAACCCCGTGGCGAACAGGCTTGGCGCAATCGCCAGCACGCGGATGCCCAGGGAGCCCAGGTCACGCGCCATGGTCAGGCACATACCCGCGATGCCGGCCTTGGCGGCGGTGTAGGCGACCTGCCCGATCTGGCCCTCGAAGGCCGCGATCGACGCGGTATTGATGATGACGCCACGCTCGTCGTCCTCGGGTTCGTTCTTGGCCATGTGCGCGGCCGCGAGCCGGCTGATGTTGAAGGTCGCGATGAGGTTGAGATCGATGACGGATTGGAAGGATTCGAGGTCGTGCGGACCGGACTTGGTCATCGTTCGCTTGGCGATCCCGCCGCCCGCAGTCGTCACGATGACGTGCAGGCCGCCGAGCTGGTCCACCGCGGTCTGCAGTGTCTCTTCGGTGCCGCTGAAATCGGTGACGTCGACCGGGTAGAACGTGCCGCCAAAGCCGTCGGCAACGGCTTTACCGTCGGAACCCTCACGATCGAGCACGACGACGTCGGCGCCGCGTGCGGCGAACAGTTCCGCGCTGGCGCGACCCATTCCCGATGCACCGCCGATGACGACGGCCTTCTTACCGTTGATCTCCATCCGGGCCTCCCTTTGTGGCTTGTCAGAATCCGTGTGATCTGTAACGTTACGTAGGCACGCTAGCGTGTCCGCTCAACACCCTTGTCACCGAGCCATGCCAAGCTGACAACCGTGCTCCTTCTCGAGGTGGCCTCGACGTCAGCCGACGTCGGGAACACGTCGTCGCGGCTGACCAAGGTCGCCCACATCGCTGACCTCCTGCGCCGCGCCGCGCCCGACGCCGCGCTGGTCGCCATCGTCGTGTCGTGGCTTTCCGGTGAGTTGCGGCAACGCCAGATCGGCGTGGGTTGGGCGGCATTGCGCTCGCGCCCGCCGGCGGCCTCGCACGCCGCGCTGACCGTCACCGGCGTGGACGCCACCTTCTCCGAGATCGGCGCCGTGTCGGGCAAGGGCGCCCAGGGGCGCCGCGCCGCGCTTTTGAGTGCCTTGTTCGCCGCCGCCACCGACACCGAACAGACCTTTCTGCTGCGGCTGCTCGGCGGCGAACTGCGCCAAGGCGCACTGGCCGGGATCATGTCCGACGCCGTGGCCAAGGCCGCCGGGATCCCGGCGGCCGCGGTGCAGCGCGCCGCGATGCTGGGCGGGGACCTGCCGGCGGTGGCGGCGGCCGCCCTGTCCGGTCCCTTGTCCGGTGAGGCCTCGGCCCTGGAGGCGTTCACCCTGCGGGTCGGTCGCCCGGTTGGCCCGATGCTGGCGCAGACCGCGACGAGTGTGGCCGACGCGATCGAACGCCACGGCGGCGCAACAATTTTCGAAGCCAAGCTGGACGGCGCGCGGGTGCAGATTCACCGCGGCGGTGACGAGGTAACCGTCTACACCAGAAGCCTCGACGATGTCACCGCCCGACTGCCCGAGGTGGTCGAGGCGACGCTGGCACTGCCGGTCGACAACCTGATCGCCGACGGTGAGGCCATCGCGCTGCGGCCGGACAACCGGCCGCAGCGCTTCCAGGTCACCGCCTCCCGGTTCGGCCGCTCCGTCGACATCGCCGCAGCCCTTGCCGCGCAGCGACTTTCGGTGTTCTTCTTCGACATTCTGCACTGTGACGGCGTCGACCTGCTCGATGCCCCGACCGCCGACCGGCTGGCCGCACTGGACGCATTGGTGCCACCGGCGCAGCGGGTAGACCGGCTGCTCACGGCTGACCCCGCGGCGGCGGGCGCCTTCCTGGACGCGACGCTGGCCGCCGGCCACGAGGGCGTGATGGCCAAGGCGCCCGGCGCGCCGTACCAGGCGGGTCGCCGCGGTGCGGGCTGGCTGAAGGTCAAGCCGGTGCACACCCTGGATCTGGTGGTGCTCGCCGTGGAGTGGGGATCGGGGCGCCGTCGCGGCAAACTCTCCAATATCCACCTGGGCGCGCGCGATCCGGCCACCGGCGAATTCATCATGGTGGGAAAGACTTTCAAGGGCATGACCGACGCCATGCTTCAGTGGCAGACCACCCGGTTCAGCGAACTCGCCGTCGGCGGGACCGAAGGTTACGTCGTGCAGGTGCGGCCCGAGCAGGTGGTCGAGATCGCGCTGGATGGCGTGCAGAAGTCGTCGCGCTACCGAGGCGGACTGGCGCTGCGGTTCGCCCGCGTGGTGCGGTATCGCGACGACAAGAGCCCCGCCGAGGCCGACACCATCGACGCCGTGCGCGCGCTGTACTGAACGGGGGTTCCTGGACAGGCGCCGTTCGTTTTGCGCGCGTAGGGTTTCCGCCGTGGCAGTCACAGAGCACGACAACGACGTCAGCTACATCCACACCGACGAAGATCTGCCCCCCGTCGCCATCATCGACCGTTCGCCCATCACCCTGCGGCACAAGATCGTGTTCGCTATCGTCGCGGTCCTCGGCGCCGTCGCCTGGGCGATCATCGCGTTCACGCGGGGCGAGACGGTTAACGCGGTGTGGTTTGTCGTCGCGGCGATCTGCACCTACCTCATCGGATTCCGGTTCTATGCCCGGCTGATCGAATTGAAGATCGTCCGCCCGCGCGACGATCACGCCACGCCCGCCGAAGTTCTCGACGACGGCACCGACTACGTGCCGACCGACCGGCGGGTGCTGTTCGGCCATCACTTCGCCGCCATCGCCGGGGCCGGACCGCTCGTCGGTCCGGTGCTGGCCACCCAGATGGGCTACCTGCCCTGCAGCATCTGGATCGTCATCGGGGCGGTGTTCGCCGGCGCCGTGCAGGACTACCTGGTCTTGTGGATCTCCACCCGACGCCGCGGGCGGTCGCTGGGCCAGATGGCCCGCGACGAACTCGGCGCCACCGGCGGCGTGGCCGCACTGCTCGGCGCGTTCGTCATCATGGTGATCATCATCGCGGTGCTCGCCCTGGTGGTGGTGCGGGGACTTGCCCAGAGCCCCTGGGGCGTGTTCTCCATCGCCATGACGATTCCCATCGCCCTTTTCATGGGCTGCTACCTGCGGTTCCTGCGGCCCGGCCGGGTCGCCGAGGTCTCGCTGATCGGCATCGCGCTGCTGCTGCTCGCCGTGGGGTCCGGCGCCTGGGTCGGTGAAACCTCTTGGGGTGCATCGTGGTTGAACCTGTCGGCGGTCACGGTGTCGTGGCTGATCATCGGCTACGGTTTCGTGGCGTCGGTGCTGCCGGTGTGGTTGCTCCTGGCGCCGCGTGACTACCTGTCGACGTTCATGAAGGTCGGCGCCATCGCGATGCTCGCGATCGGCATCTGCATCGCGCGACCGGTCATGCAGGCGCCCGCGGTGTCGCAGTTCGCGTCCCGCGGCGACGGGCCCGTGTTCCCGGGCGCGCTGTTCCCGTTCCTGTTCATCACCATCGCCTGCGGAGCCCTGTCCGGATTTCATGCGCTGATCTCGTCGGGGACGACGCCCAAGCTGCTGGAGAAGGAAAGCCAGATGCGGCTGATCGGCTACGGCGGCATGCTGACCGAGTCGTTCGTCGCGATGATGGCGCTGATCAGCGCGGTGATCCTCGACCAGCATGTGTATTTCGCGCTCAACGCTCCGGCCGCCCAGACCGGCGGCACCGCGGCCACCGCCGCGCACTACGTCAACGGGCTCGGGTTGCGCGGCGACCCGGCGACCGCGGACCAGCTCACCGCTGCCGCCGCAGAGGTCGGCGAGAAGTCGATCGTGTCGCGCACCGGCGGGGCGCCGACGCTGGCGGTCGGCATGTCGGAGGTGCTCTACCGGGTGTTCGGCGGTGCCGGCCTCAAGGCGTTCTGGTACCACTTCGCGATCATGTTCGAGGCGCTGTTCATCCTCACCGCCGTCGACGCCGGCACCCGCGTCGCGCGGTTCATGCTCTCCGACACCCTCGGCAACCTGGGCGGCCCGCTGGCCAAGCTGCGAAACCCGAGCTGGCGCCCGGGCGTCTGGCTCTGCAGCCTGGCAGTGGCCGCGGCCTGGGGCAGCATCCTGCTGATGGGCGTGACCGATCCGCTGGGCGGTATCAACACCCTGTTCCCTCTGTTCGGCATCGCCAACCAGCTGCTCGCGGCGATCGCGCTGACCGTCATCACGGTGATCGTCATCAAGAAGGGCCTACTGAAGTGGGCGTGGATTCCCGGGATACCGCTGTTGTGGGATCTGGTGGTCACGCTGACCGCGTCGTGGCAGAAGATCTTCTCCCCGGATCCGGCCGTCGGCTACTGGAGCCAGCACTCGAAGTACCTGGCGGCCAAGCAAGCGGGCAAGACGGCGTTCGGATCGGCCAAGAACGCGCATCAGCTCGACGACGTCCTTCGCAACACCTTCATCCAGGGCACGCTGTCCGTGCTGTTCGCGGTGGCCGTCGTCATCGTGGTGATCGCCGGAGTCGTGGTCGCGCTCGGGGCAATTCGCGGTCCCGGGCGACCGTTGACCGAGGACGACCCGGTGCCGTCGAAGTTCTTCGCACCCTCGGGCCTGATCCCCACCGCCGCCGAGCGCGAGTTGCAACGCAGGTGGGACGCGCCGGGCAAAAAGGTTGTGCCCAAGGCCGCGCCGCGGTCCTAAACTTGCGCGATGAGAGTCGGCATCGACTTCGGAACCACCCACACCGTCGTGGCGGCCGTCGACCGAGGCAACTATCCCGTCGTCTCCTTCGAGGGCGCGGATGCGTGGCCGTCGATCATTGCCGCCAACGCGGCAGGCGAGCTGCGCTTCGGCGCACAGGCCGCCGCCGTGCGCCACGACCCGGAATGGTCGGTGCTGCGCTCGTTCAAACGCTTGCTCAACGATGCCGGGCCGCAGACCGAAGTCACCCTGGCCGGCCGTGACTATCGCCTGGCGGACCTGCTCACCGGCTTCCTGGCCCAGCTGAAAACCGATCTGCAACGCCACTCGAACGCCACGCTGGCCCCGGGCGAAGCCATCGAAGCCGCGATCAGCGTGCCGGCCAATGCCTCGAGCGCACAGCGCCTGCTGACCCTGGATGCCTACGTGGCCGCCGGTTTCCATGTCGTCGCACTGCTCAACGAGCCTTCCGCCGCCAGCCTGGAATACGCCCACCGGTACCGGTCGACCATCACCGCCAAACGCGAATACGTCCTCATCTACGACCTCGGCGGCGGCACGTTCGACGCGTCGCTGCTGAAGATGACCGGGCACGCGAACGAGGTCGTCATCAGCGAGGGCATCCAGCGCCTCGGCGGCGACGACTTCGACGAGGCGATCGTCGAGCTCGTGCTGGCCGGCGCGAACCTGCCCGGCCTCGACACCGCCCAGCGCGACCTGCTGGCCGAAGAGTGCGCCGCCCGCAAGGAGGCCGTCGGGCCGCAGACGCGCCGCTTCCTGGTGGACCTGTCCCCGGTCGATCGGCCCCCCTTCTCCTGCCCCATCGACGACGTCTACGCGGTGTGCGCACCGCTGGTCGACGAGACGACGGCGCTGCTCGACCGGGTACTGCACGACCCCGCGCGAGGCCGCAAGGACGTCGACTGGTCGGAGGTGGCGGGCATCTACGTCGTCGGCGGGGCCGGCGGGTTCCCACTGGTGTCGCGGATGCTGCGCAGCGCCTTCGGCGAGAAGCGGGTGAAGCGCTCGCCGCATCCCTTCGCCGCCACGGCCATCGGCCTTGCGGTCTTCCTCGACAAGGAATCCGGTTTTGCGCTGTCCGAACGCTTCTCGAGGAATTTCGGGGTTTTCCGGGAGGCCGAGGCCGGCGCCGGGGTTGTCTTCGACCCGATCGTGTGCAAGGACGTTTCCCTTCCGGCCGACGGGCAATCCCCGCTGGTGGTGAAACGGAGATATCGAGCGGCACACAACATCGGGCACTTCCGGTTCGTGGAATGCAGTCGTCTGGTCAACGGCAGGCCCGACGGCGACGTCACGCCTTATGACCCGGTGCTGTTTCCCTTCGACCCGGCCCTGCACGACCGGGACGACCTCGGGCGCCAGCCGGTCGGTCGCTGGAAGGACGGGCCCGATGTCGAGGAGCGCTACGTCATCGCCCCCAGCGGTGCGGTGGAAGTGACCCTGACGACGCAGCCGGCCGGGTTCGAACGCACCTTCCGCCTGGAGCGGTGCGCGTCGGCGAGTTGATGAGCCAGCCCGCCATGCAGTTATACGACGTGATGCGAACAACTTTCGCGGCACGCGAATTCACCGACGATCCGCTGCCCGACGATGTGCTGGGGCGCATCTTCGACAACGCCCGGTTCGCTCCCAGCGGTGGCAACCGGCAAGGCGCCCACATCACCGTGGTGCGCGACGAAACGGTCCGCCGGCGGCTGGCCGAGTTCGGCAGGCCCGCCGCTCACCGCTATTTCGCCCAATTGCAGGCACAGGAAAACCCGTGGAATTCAGTGCATCCCAGCGCCGTGCCGCAAGAGGTCATCGAGACCACCGATGTTCCCGACACGTTCATGGCACCCATCGCCAAAGCGCCTGTGGTCCTTGTCGTTTCGGTGGATCTGACCGTTGTCGCCGCCATCGATCAGGATCTGGACCGCGTCGGTATCGCCGGTGGAGCATCGGTCTACCCGCTGATTTGGAACATCTTGCTGGCCGCGCGCAGCGAGGGCTACGGCGGCACCATCACGACGATGGCCATCGCGGCCGAAGACCAAGTTCGCCGACTGCTGGGCATCCCGGACCTGCACGCGGTGGCCGCGGTGGTTCCGCTGGGAAAACCGGTGCGGCAGCTGAGGAAGCTGCGCCGCAGGCCGGTCGCGGAGTTCATCACCCGTGATCGATTCGACGGCCCGGCGTTCGAAGGTTGATGGGATCCGCCATAGGAGCGATAGCGTCGAACTATGACCGACATAGATCTGGACACTCTGTCGACCCCGGAACACGGCTACACCGTCGACGACCGGGACGACGACGACCCGGTCCTGCTTGACCGGGAGGGCAAACACGTCGAAACCTGGCGCGAGCGATACCCCTACGACCATCGGATGCCGCACGACGAGTACGAGCGGCTGAAGCGGAGACTGCAAATCGAGCTGTTGAAATTGCAGAAGCACAACAAGCGCATCGGCGGCCGGCACGTGATCCTGTTCGAGGGGCGCGACGCGGCCGGAAAAGGCGGAACCATCCAGCGATTCATGGAGCACCTGAACCCACGCAGCGCGCGGGTCGTGGCGCTGGAGAAGCCGAGCGAGCAAGAGAAGACGCAATGGTATTTCCAGCGCTACATCAGCCATCTGCCCTCGGGCGGCGAGATGGTGCTGTTCGACCGTTCGTGGTACAACCGCGCCGGCGTTGAGAAGGTGATGGGGTTCTGCACCCCGGAGCAGTACGCCGAATTCATGGAGCAGGCACCGCCGTTCGAAAGAATGCTGGTCGACAACGGCATCGTCCTGACGAAGTTCTGGTTTTCCGTGTCGCCGGCCGAACAACGCACCCGGTTCGCCGTCCGGTTGGTGGACCCGGTGCGGCAGTGGAAATTCTCCCCGATGGACATCGAATCGGTGAACAGATGGGATGACTACACCGCCGCGAAGGAAGCGATGTTCGACGCCACCGACACCGACATCGCTCCGTGGATCGTGGTGCGAAGCAACGACAAGAAGCGCGCCCGGATCAACGCGATGCGCTATGTGCTCGCCAACTCCGACTACGACGACAAGGACGATGAGGTGGTGGGCGAGCCGGATTCGCAGATCGTGGGCCGGGCGTTGACCGACTGACCAAGGTGAAGGGGACGTCTCATGTCCACATGGCTCATCACCGGGTGCTCGACCGGGCTCGGCCGCGCGCTGGCCCAGGCGGTCATCGGCGCCGGCCACAATGCCGTCGTCACCGCGCGTGACGCCGGCGCGGTTGCCGACCTGGCCGAGGCCGCACCCGAGCGGGTGCTCGCCGCAACCCTCGATGTCACCGATCCCGCGCAGGTGGCCTCGGCCGTGCAGCAGGCGCTCGAACGGTTCGACCGCATCGACGTGCTGGTCAACAACGCCGGCTACGGCTATCGCGCCGCGGTGGAGGAAGGTGACGACGCCGACGTCCGTGCGTTGTTCGACACGCATTTCTTCGGCACCGTCGCCATGATCAAGGCCGTACTCCCCGGTATGCGGGCCCGCCGCAGCGGCGCGATCGTGAACGTCTCCTCGATCGGCGCCCAGCTGACCCCGGTGGGGTCCGGCTACTACGCGGCGGCCAAGGCCGCGATCGAAGGCATGAGCGGAGCCCTTCGCGGTGAGCTTGTCCCGCTGGGCATTTCGGTGACCGTCGTCGAACCCGGTGCGTTTCGCACCGACTTCGCCGGACGCTCGCTGATCCAGTCGGCCACCGTCATCGAGGACTACGCCGCCACCGCCGGGCGGCGCCGCAAGGAGAACGACACCATGCATGGCAACCAGCCGGGCGACCCCGCCAGGGCGGGGAACGCCATCATCGCGGCCGTCGAATCGCCTGAGCCGCCGGCGTTTTTGTTGCTCGGCCCGGACGCGCTGGCCGCCTATCGCTACACCGCGGACGCCCGGGTCGCCGAGATCGAAAAATGGGCAGAGCTGACCAGCGGCACCGACTTCGGCTGAGCCCTAGCCGCGCACCTGGGGTAGTACGTCACGCTGCCATGCCGCGAAGAACCCGTCCATGTCGGGACCGATCTGCTGCACGTAGATCTCGTCGACGTCGGCGTCGATGTACTCGCGGACCTGTGCGATGTGCTTGTCGGGGTCCGCACCACAGGCCACACTCTGCGCGACCGTCTCCGGTGGCACCAGCGACTGCAGGGCGGCGAAATCCTTGGGGCGCGGCAGGATTTGGGAGGTCTGGCCCGGCAGGCCCTCGTTGGCCCACAACCGGTGCGCCGCCTTGCGCGCGGCGTCGGCGTCGGAGTCCCAGCAGACCTTGGTACCACCCTGCACCGGCTTGTCACCGCCACCGGCCTCCCGGAATTGTTTGACCAGGTCGCCGTCGGGCATGGCGATGCTGTATCCGTCCCCGATGCGGGCGGCGAGTTCCACGGCCTGCGGGCCGAACGCCGAGACATAGATCGGCACCGGCCGCTCCGGCCGGGTGTAGACCTGTGCTTCCTGCACCTCGTAGTGCTTGCCGTGGTGGCTCACCTCACCGCCCTTGTGCAGCTTGCGGATGACGTCGATCGCCTCCTCCAGCATCTCGAGGCGCACACCGGCGGACGGCCAGGGATCGCCCAGAATGTGTTCGTTGAGGGCCTCACCGCTGCCCACCCCGAGCACGAAGCGCCCGTCGAGCTGCACGGCCGCGGTGGCCGCCGCCTGCGCGATGATCGCCGGGTGTATTCGGATGGTCGGGCAGGTGACGGCAGTGCTGACCGGCAGCGACGTCGCCTCCGACAGCGCACCGATCACTCCCCACACGAATGGGCTCTGACCCTGCTCGTCATTCCAGGGGTGATAGTGGTCCGAGATCCACAGCGCGTCGAATCCGGCATCCTCGGCGCGCTTGGCCTGGTCGATGAGTTCCTTGGGGCCGAACTGTTCGCAAGTGAGAAAGTATCCGATCTTGGTCATGGCGCCCGGCTACCCGCTGAGCGCCCGGTTATGCGCCGGCTGCGCTGTTTACCGGCGGCATACGGGGAACTCGTGCCGGCGTGCCGGCGCTTGAGCTTGATCCGAGATCGGCGTCGGCCGAATCACCCTGTCTGACAACAGGTTTCACAGCCAGATCGTGGCCCGGCGCCACACGTGGGCGTCACCTTTGCCACTTCGGTTGCTCCGCGCAAGGACAGTGTCGCGTGCCCGCCTTGCAGCGACAACTCCCGATGCGACCGCGCCGCCGCGGCGTTGTCGCTGCAAGGCGGGCAAACACTCCTACGGACTCCGCCAGGGACTGGCGGGGCGGATGTGACCAAGGAAGCACGGCCCGGCGCGCCGCAGCGCCGATGAGAACAGCTTCGCCAATTTGGAGAAGGCAGTTCTCCGCTACCGAGAGACGGATTACGATCGCTGGTGACCTGTGCCGGTCCCGCCCGAACCATAACGATCGGAGTCCATCATCGACGCCTGGATTCTCGACGCGGTCCGCACGCCCCGCGGCCGCGGCCGTCCCGACGGCGGGCTGCACGGCGTGCACCCCCAAGCCCTGCTGGCCCGGTGCCTCACCGCGCTGGCCGAGCGGATCGGGTTCGATGCGACCGACGTCGATGACGTGATCGCCGGCAACGGCATTCTGGCCGGAGACCATGGCGACGACATCGCCCGCCTGTCGGTGCTGCTGGCCGGCTGGCCCGAGAGCGTGCCCGGGATGACGCTGAGCCGATTCTGCGGGTCGGGCCAGCAGGCCGTGACCGTTGCGGCCTCGGCCATCGCCGCGGGCAGCGAAAATCTGGTGATCGCCGGTGGCGTCGAGTCGATGTCGCGTTGGGACGTCACGGCGGGCGTCCCGACCATCGACGGCAACAACCCCGATCTTCGCGCGTTGTATCCGACAGTCCCGCAAGGTATTTCGGCAGACCTCATCGCCACCCTGGAAGGATTCAGCCGCGAGACCGTGGACGCCTACGCCGCACAAAGCCAGAGCCGCGCCAGCGCGGCCATCGAGGGGGGGTGCTTCGAACGTTCCCTGGTCGACGTGGCGACACCGCACGGTTGCCTAGAGCGCGACGAGCATCCCCGCCCCGGCACCACCACCGAGTCGCTGGCCCGTCTCAAACCGGCCTTCGCCGCGATGGGCGCCGCGTGCGCAGACGGTGAGCAACGCACGTTCGACGAGATTTGTCTCGAGCGCTACCCCGGCATCGACCGCATCGATCACGTGCACCATGCCGGTAATTCCTCCGGGGTGGTCGACGGGGCCGCCGCCGTGGCGCTGGCCTCCTCGAACTGGATGCACACCCATCGCGTGGCGCCGCGTGCGCAGGTAAGGGCCACCGCGGCCATCGGCAGCGAGCCGATCATCATGCTCACCGCGCCCGGACCCGCGGCTCAGCGATGCCTGGAGCGCGCGGGCATGACCGTGGCCGACATCGATCTGTGGGAGATCAACGAGGCCTTCGCCGCCGTCCCACTCAAGACGATGCGCGATCTCGACATCGATCCCGAGGTGGTCAATGTCAACGGCGGCGCGATCGCGCTCGGACACCCCATCGGCGCCACCGGCGCAATGCTCATCGGCACCGTTCTGGACGAGCTCGAACGTCGTGACCTGACAACGGGTCTGGTCACCATGTGCACTGGCGGCGGAATGGGCACGGCAACCATCATCGAGCGGGTGTGACCATGCCGGAAACCCTGGAGCTCGAACGCCCCGGCGACGGCGTCGCCATTTTGCGGCTGAATCGACCACAGCGGCTCAACGCCATCAACGAGGCGATGCAGACCGAATTACGCGACGTGCTCGACGATATGGCCCTCGACCCTGCGGTGCACGCCGTGGTGCTGACCGGTGCGGGACGCGGCTTCTGTGCCGGCATCGACATGCGCGACTTCGGGCCGTCGATGCTCGAGGCGAGCGCGCCCGCGCTGGACCGGATGCGCTTTCAGGAAAGGATGGCCGCGCTCGCCGAAGCGGTGCACGCGTTGCCGCAGCCCGTCATCGCCGCGGTCAACGGCCCCTGCGTGGGGGCCGGACTCGCGCTGTGCCTGGCGGTCGATATCCGAATCTGTTCGGCGGCGGCATCTTTCGGTAATGCTGCCATCCTGCTCGGGCTCTCGGGAGCCGAGATGGGCATGAGTTACCACCTGCCGCGCATCGTCGGCACCAGTGTGGCGGCCGACTGGATGCTCACCGGCCGCACCGTGTCGGCCACCGAGGCCGACCGTCGCGGCCTGGTCAGTGAGGTCGTCGAGCCGGATCGGCTGACCGATCGCGCGGTGGAGTTGGCGTCGCTGATCGCAAGCCATGCTCCGCTCGGCGCGCAACTGACCAAGCGCGCCCTTCAGGTCAACACCGACGCCGCGAGTCTGGCGGCGGCGATGGAACTGGAAAACCGCAATCAAGTGATTTCCCACGCGACCGACAACGCGGCCGAGCGCCGCAAGAAGTGGTCTTCATGACCGGCCCCCTGCGAGGCGTGCGCATCATCATGATGGGCGGATTGGGGCCCGCGCCGTTTTGCGGAATGCTGTTGGGCGACTTGGGCGCCGAAGTCATCCGGGTCGATGCCCTGGGGGGTGTCGACGGCCCGCTGCCCGTCGACCACACGGTCCGCCGCAGCCAGCGGTCACTGGCAGCCGATGTGAAGGATCCGCGCGGCCGGGACCTTGTGCACCGTCTGGCCGCCGGCGCGGATGCCTTTGTGGACGTGTACCGGCCCGGGGTGGCCGAACGCCTGGGCATCGGTCCGGATGCGTTGCGGCAAAACAATCCTCGCCTGGTTTATGCCCGCATGACGGGCTACGGACAGGACGGACCCCTGGCCGGCCACGCCGGGCACGACATCAATTATCTTGCGCTCACGGGTGCCTTGCACGCCATCGGCACCGCCGACTCACCGGTCCCACCCCTGAATCTCGTCGGCGATTATGGCGGTGGCGGAATGCTGTTGGCGGTGGGACTGCTGAGCGCGATCCTCGAGGCCCGCGAGTCTGGCACGGGTCAGGTCCTCGACGTGGCGATGGTCGACGGCGTCGCCGCTTTGCTGGCACCGTATTTCGGCATGCTCCCCGCCGGCACATGGCGTGACCGCCGTCAGGACAACCTGCTCGACGGCGCCGCGCACTTCTACGGAACATACGCCACGGCCGACGGGGGCCACATCGCCGTCGGCGCCATGGAGCCGAAGTTCTACGCCGAACTGTGCGATCGGCTCGGCGTGGATGTGCCCCACGACGACACCGACCCCACGGCGTGGGCCGCCCACCGGACCGCACTGGCCGCCCGCTTCGCCGAGAAGTCCCGCGCGCAGTGGGAGCGCCTCCTCGACACACCGGGATGCTGCGCGACACCGGTGCTTTCGCTGGCCGAGGCGCCGCGACATCCGCACAACGTCGCGCGCCAGACATTCGTCGAGCTTGACGGCATCACCCAGCCCGCACCGGCGCCCCGTTTCTCCCGAACCCGTCCGGCCACGCCCGCATCTCCATCGCTTCCGGGTGACCACACCCGCACCGTGCTGCGTGAGCTCGGCCTGGACGCCAACGCCATCACCGCGCTCGAGGACGCCGGCGTGGTGGCCCAAAGCGGCTCACAATGACCGAGCCAGAGAGGACGACCTATGTCGTGGGACTTCTCCACCGACCCGGAGTGGACAGAACAACTGCAGTGGGTCGAAGGCTTCGTGCGCGAAGAGTGCGAGCCGATCGACCTGATTGTCAAGGAATCCCACGATCTCGATGACCCGGTGCGGCAGGCGCTGATCCCCCCGCTGCAGAAGATCGTGAAAGAGCGCGGGCTGTGGGCGACCCACCTGGGCCCGCACCTGGGTGGTCCGGGCTATGGACAGGTGAAGTTGGCGCTGCTCAACGAGATCCTTGGTCGCTCGGAATGCGCGCCGATCGTCTTCGGCTCACAGGCTCCCGATTCCGGCAACAGCGAAATCCTGGCCCACTACGGCACACCCGAACTCAAGGAGCGCTACCTCGAGCCACTACTGGACAACCGCATCATTTCCTGTTTCTCGATGACCGAGCCGCAGGGCGGGGCCGACCCGAAGGTATTCCGCACCACCGCCGTGCAAGACGGTGATCACTGGGTCATCAACGGGGAGAAGTGGTTTTCGTCGTTCGCCTCGAGAGCCTCGTTCATCATCGTGATGGCGATGACCGATCCCGAGGCGCCGCCGTACGAGCGTTACTCGATGTTCGTCGTTCCCGGCGACACCCCCGGCATCAATGTGCTGCGCGACGTCGGGCTGGGCTACCAGCCAACCGGCGGCGGGCGTGAGGGCTATGTCCGCTACGAAAACGTCCGCGTGCCCGCCGATCACATGTTGGGCCCCCGCGGCGGGGCCTTCGTCGTCGCGCAAACCCGGTTGGGCGGCGGGCGGATTCACCACGCGATGCGCACCGTGGGCCTGGTCCGCAGGATCTTCGACATGATCTGCGAGCGGGCGGCGTCGCGCTACACCCAGGGTGAGGTGCTGGCCAACAAGCAACTCGTGCAGGAGATGGTCGCCGACTCGTGGATGGAGATAGAGGCGTTCCGCCTGCTGACCCTCCAAACGGCTTGGAAGATCGACCAATTCAACGACTACAAGGCCGTTCGGGCCGACATCTCGGCGGTGAAGGCGATGATGCAGAAGGTCCTGCACGACGTGTCGGCGCGGGCACTTCAGCTGCACGGGTCGCTGGGCACCACCCACGAGATGCCGTTCGTGCAGTACCTGGTCGAGTCGTTCGTGCTCGGGCTGGCCGACGGTCCGACCGAAGTACACAAGGTCACCCTGGCGCGGCTGTTGCTGAAAGACCGTGCGCCCGCGCCCGACCTGTTTCCCTCCGAACACCTGCTGCGGTTGCGCGCCGCCGCGGAGGCGAAGTTTGCTGACAAGCTGGCGGGCATCCCCCGCGGCTGAGCAGCGAGCCCATCAGACCTTTTTGGTGACACCGACGTAGGACAGCACCACATCGGATTCGTCGGTCACTCGATTCAGCACCGCATAGGAACGGATGAACGACTCGCCCACGCAGCCGTCGATCTTGACGTGGAAGTTGCTGACCATCACCCAGGGATTTGGTCCCCTGAACTGCTTCTTGACCACCGGCACCACAACCACGAGGCCGGGCTTGAGGCCTACGTTGAGCACACCCGCGGTGGGAAAAAGAACCAACGGCAGCAGGTCGAACGGCACACCGGTCACCGGGCCCGTCACGCCCGGGGTGACGCCGGCGGTACCCCCGATCGTGACGCCGTCGGATGTGCTCATGTCGATTCCGCAACCGATCTCGAACCCCACCTCGAGGACGCCCTGGGGCTGCCCCGGTCCTATCAGCGAGCCGACGAATATCCCGCTGGCCAGATATTCGCGGGACGACACCGCGGTGGTCAGCGGCGCCACCGGAACCTGCTGCTCGTCCCGCGCGCCCACGCCCAGGGTCCAGCCGTCGGGAGTCTTGAGAATCACCGGAGGATTCGAGGGCATTGCTCCCTCGGCCTCCGGCGCCGCTTCCGCAGCGGCAGGGGCGACCTCGGGATCTGCACCGGTCGTGGCCGCCGTGGGCAACGAAATCACCAGGCAGGCGGCAGCCACCATCGCGCGACGAACGACCACGGCTATGGGCCTCACGGGCGAAACCGTACGCACCCCGCAATTCGAGTAGAGAAATTTGCTGGGCGCCCGGCCGAAGTTGTTGTGTTTTTGTAACTGTTGTGAAATCCGAGACAATTGTAGAATTCAATTCCAAAGCCAACAATCCGGCCAGAAACCGAGGAGGCGGCGATGACGCTTCGCATACGCGTTCGCGGATTGCTGGTTTGTGCGTCCACCGTCATCGCCCTGCTGAGCTCCACCGGCGTTGCCTACGCGGACCCGAACGTCGATCCCCGCCCCCAGCCGCCGGGAATGGACGACGTATGGAGCCCGTTCCCGACCACCTGGACGAACCCGTCCAATGAGGGCCAGCCCGTGAACGACACGGGTGACGTCGGAATGATCTGCGAAAATCTGTTGGTCCGCTGCCAGTAAGAATGGTCCGCCCGCTGGCTAGGCCAGCATTGACCGGGCACGGTCGAGCAGTCCCGGCAAAATTGCCGTCATGGCTTCCAATTCCGCTCGCGGCGAGGCTCGCCGGCGATTGTGCTTGACGATCAGCGACCACGTCGCTGCCGACTTGTAGCACGCCAGCGCCGTGAACCACGCCAAATCGGTGACCTCGCAACCTAACTCAGACTCGTACAGCTCGGCGAGCTCGTCAATCGGCGGCACCGCACCGGCCGGCGCGGCAACCCGCCGGTAAGTGTCCGGGTCGCAGTTGATCAGGAACCAGCCCGCATCGATGCGCGGATCGCCTATCGACCAGATCTCCCAATCGATGATCGCGTTGACTACCGATCCGGCCGCCAGCAGGTTGCCCAGCCGGAAATCACCGTGCACCACGCCGGGCCTCATCGCACTCGGTGCGCAATCCAGCAGCGCGTCGCGCACTTTCGGCCAGCCGGGCGCCAGCGCCGGGTCGACGGTCCGCAGCGTGTCGGACCACCGGTGGACTTCGGCGACCGGATCGACCACGGGCTCATCGCCCAGCCCCAGGTCCGTTGGCGCGAGTCTGTGCAGCGCGGCCATGGCGCGGCAGGCATTCCGATACCGCTGCGATAGGCCACCGGTCGGCGGGCAATCGTCGAATAGCGGTTCCACACAATCGCCTTCGACATGCGCCATCACAAACAACGGCGGAGTGTGTGGCGGATCCCCTATGTCCTCCCACAGCACTGCGGGCACCGGAACGCCGCTCCCCGCAAGGGCTTTCAACATGCGGGCCTGGCGCAGCACGTCGCGATGCGCGACCGGTTCGACGCCGGGTGGAGCCACCTTGATCACCACTCGTTGACCATCCCTGGTGCCCGCGAAGGTGAGACTGGAGGCTCCCCCGGACAGCGGAGCGACATCGGCGACGCCCACGCCGTCGAGTCGCCGGCGCAGCTCGGTGGGATCGAGCTCGGCCATTCAGCCCGCCGGCGCGGTCCAGCCGACCTCGGCGAGGAACGGCTGGGTGTGCGCGAGGCGTCCGGTCAGCGTCTTCGGATCGCCCGTGCACAATCGGAGCGCCGTCTCGGTGATCAGCGCGATGTCCTCGGTGTCGGTCTTGGCCAGATCGAGGGTGCCGGCGCCGGGTGTGGCCACGGGGTTGGACGGCGCGGCGGCGTTGACCGCGATTCCGTCGTCATAGAGTTCGGCCGCAAGGCTTTTCGTCAACCGGTTGAGCGCGGCTTTGGCCGTGCCGTAGAGGCCGAAGCCCGCGGTCCGGTCGAACTCCGAGAACGGCGGACCGGGCGGCAGGTCGCCGCCCACCGAGGTCAGGTTCAAGATCCAGCCGCGTCCGCGCTCGCGCATTGCGGGTATCGCCAGTTGACACAGATGCAGGGGTCCGAGGACGTGCATCTCCATCATCAGTCGGGCGCGCCGCTCGGGAAACCCGTCGAGGGGCCGCAGGAACGTCACCGCGGCGTTGTTGACCAGGATGTCGGGCGCGCCCACGGCGCTGACCACCTCGGCGAAAAGCCGTTCCCGGTCTTCGGATTGGGACAGATCCGCCTGGACCGCAATGGCTTTCCCACCCGCGGCCACTATCTCGTCGCGGGTCTGGCTCAGCGACCCCTGGTACTTGGGATCGGGATCCATCGTGCGGGCCGTCAATGCCACCGTGGCTCCGCGTTCGGCCAGCCGCGTGGCGATCGCCCTGCCCAGGCCTCGGCTGCTTCCGGTGACGAGAGCCACCATCCCGTCGCACCGCTGCGCGCTCATCGTCGACCTCCCCGGCCTGCCCGGCCATACGGAAATGGCTTCTCCGTATCAGAGAATGCCATTATCGCCGGTCGAGGGGAAGCCTCCGGTCGCGCTTCTCGAGTCGCCCGTCACCGCCGAAGTGGGCGAAGGCCTGCCGTTCGGCGTCGCGCGTCCAGGGAGTACGCACCGCCGCCGGTGAAGACCAGCAGGAAAAACGCAAAGCAGAACAGGACCGCCAGGGCGCCGCCGTTGCCGGCCGGCGGATCGGCGACCGGCCAGAGCGCCTGCGGTTGGTGGACCGAGAAGTAGGCGACCGCCATCTCCCCCGATGCGACGAACGCGGCGGCGCGGGTGAAGAACCCGGCGGCGACGAGCAGGCCCGCGACGATCTCGATCAACCCGGCGTACCAACCGGGCCAGGATCCGACCTCGACGACAACCGGCGAGCGCACGGGCCAATTGAAAAGGCTTCTCGAACCGTACGCGGCAAAGAGCAGACCGTAGACGAGGCGAAACAAGCTCAGCACGGCGGGGGCGTGACGGGCCAGGCGTGCGTCGAGACCTTTCATCACGATGGACACGTTACGGTCGCCGCCCAGGCGAGCAGGCGCCGCCACAGCCGATGCCGGCTCGATGCCATGTTGTGGCAGTGGGCGCTGTCGGCCACAACCACGGTGGTGATGTCCGGACAGCTCCGGTACAGGGCTGCCTCGGCGCGAGGATCCGGGGAGACGTCGACCTCGCCGTAGCCGACGAGTACCGGGACCTCTATCCGCGCCGCTTGCTCGGCGACGATGCCCGGGATCATCGCCGTGCCGAACACGCGGGGTACGACCGACTTGGCGGTGCTGCAGTCGGCGGCGACGACATCGGCGGGGACGTCGGCGAGGTGAAACCAGCTCTGCAGGTGCTCGCGTGGCCCCTCGAAATACGGCTGCCCAAGAGCAGACAGGATTTCGCAGGCAAGCTCGGCGCGGCCTTCCGGCGTGGCGCACCGTGCCATGAACGCCGCATCCAGGTTCAGCGGCGCGACGTGTTGATTGGTGCAGCCCAGCACGGCCAATCCGGCGTAACTGGGAAAGAGGGCTTGCTGAGTGATGGCCAGGTACCCGCCCAGCGAATGCGCGACCGCGACCGGTGGCGCGTGGATGCCGATCGTGTCCGGCAGCGCGCGGACGGCACGCGCCAGCGCGGCGGCGATGTCGCTGAAGTCGAAATCGCATGCGGGCTGCGAGCTTTCGCCGGTGCCCAAGGGATCGATCGTTACGACGGCGAAGCCGTTCTGGGTGGCGAAGTCCGCGAAGCTGTACCCGTGATGCCCGGGGATGTTGAGGTCCCAGTATTCGCGGCTGTAGGTACCGCCGGGCAGACACACCAATAACGCGCCCGTCTCTGCGCCACCGCGCGCGGGGTAATACGTCGCCGCCAGCGACGCCGGCTCCCCGACCACCTCGCTGACATCGAAGTTCAATGGATGCGCGGCAAGTGTCATAGGGCGCAACCCTTCGCCGGTGTGTGAGACGACGTCGATCGGCTCCGTGTCAGGTAAATACGTACGTGTACCTCGGTATGCAAGGAGGCGTTTTGACCTATCTCTTTCTCCTCGGCGCCATTTTCGCAGAGGTGATAGCGACCAGCCTGCTCAGGAGCACCGAAGGTTTCACCCGACTGTGGCCGACCGTGGTGTGCCTGATCGGTTATGCCGTCTCCTTCGCGCTGCTGGCGGTGTCGATTTCGCGCGGTATGCAGACCGACGTCGCCTACGCGTTGTGGTCGGCGATCGGTACGGCCCTGATCGTGCTGATCGCGGTGCTGTTCCTGGGTTCGCCGATATCGGTGACGAAGGTCGTCGGCGTCGGGCTGATCATCGCCGGGGTGGTCACGCTGAATTTGACCGGCGCGCACTGACCGCAACGCCTCACCGCCGTTTCGTCGCCGTCCCGTGGGCTCGCGTTCACGTTTCCGACCGCCATTGCGGTGCTGATGTGCAAACATCGCTGCAAGACTGACGGTCTGTCGCCACCGGGCATCGCAGCGCCCCGGGGCGGTGCTGCCCGCCAACCCCTAGCGAGTAGGACCCACATGACCGATGTCGATCAGACGCCCTCCGACGGACTCTCCCCGGGCAACCCCACCCGGGCCGACTTGGTCGAACACTCTCGCACCGGGATGAGCGCGGCCGCGCTACAGCGGGCGATCAACGACCACCTGCGCTACTCGATCGGGCGTCCGGCCGCGGCCCGGCGCCCCGAGCATTACTACCGAGCGCTCGCTCTGGCGGTGCGGGACCGCATGCAAGACCGCAGGGTGGCCTCGACGCAGACCTCGCTCGACCTCGGACGCAAGGTGACCTGCTATCTGTCGGCCGAATTCCTGATGGGCCCGCAACTGGGCAACAATCTGCTGAACCTTCAGATGGAGCGGGCAGCACGCGAAGCGCTGGCGGCGATGGGCCAGAACCTCGACACGGTGCTGGCCTGCGAGGAGGAACCCGGGCTGGGCAACGGCGGCCTCGGCAGGCTCGCCGCCTGCTACCTGGACTCGCTGGCCACGCTGGAGCGCCCGGCGATCGGCTACGGCATCCGCTACGAATTCGGCATCTTCGACCAGGAAATCCACGACGGCTGGCAGGTCGAGCAGACCGACAACTGGCTGGACAACGGAAACCCTTGGGAGATCGCCAAACCCGACGTCAGCTTCCTGGTCAAGTGGGGCGGCTACGCCGAGCACTATACCGATGACGCCGGCCACGACCGGGTTCGGTGGGTGCCGGGCCGGATGCTGAAAGGCACCGCCTACGACACGCCGATCCAGGGCTACGGAGTCAACACCTGCAACGTGCTGACATTGTGGAGCGCGCGTGCCGTCAAGTCGTTTGCGCTGGAGGCCTTCAACACCGGCGACTACTACAAGGCGGTCGAAGACGAGGTCACGTCCGAGACGGTCACCAAGGTGCTGTATCCCAATGACGAACCCGAGGCCGGCAAGCGGCTGCGCCTGCTACAGCAGTATTTCTTCGTGTCCTGCTCGCTGCAGCACGTGCTGCACATCATGGACGATCTCGCCGACGTGTCCGTCAAAGAACTTCCCCAGCGGTTCGCGTTGCAGCTCAACGACACTCATCCCTCGATCGGGGTCGCCGAGCTGATGCGGCTGCTGGTCGACGAACGCGAGCTGGACTGGGACGAAGCGTGGGACATCACCGTCGCGACGTTCGGATACACCAACCACACCCTGCTGCCCGAGGCGCTCGAGAGATGGCCGCTGGAGATGTTCGCCGAGTCGCTGCCGCGCCACCTCGAGATCATCTACGAGATCAACCACCGGTTCCTCGACGAGGTGCGCGCCCGGTTCCCCGGCGACGAGGACCGGGTCGCCCGGATGTCGTTGATCGGTGAGAACGGCGGCAAGAGCGTGCGGATGGCGCACCTGGCCACCGTCGGCAGCCACGCCGTCAACGGTGTCGCCGCGCTGCACTCTGAGCTGTTGAAAGGCAGTGTGCTCAAGGACTTTTACGAGATGTGGCCGGAGCGGTTCAGCAACAAGACGAATGGCGTGACACCGCGCCGCTTCCTTGCGTTGGCCAACCCCGGGCTCCGTGAGCTGCTGGACCGCACCGTTGGTGACGGCTGGTTGACCGATCTGGGCCGCCTGCGCGGGCTCGAGCCGTTCGTCGACGACGACGCCTTCCGGCGCGAGTGGCGCGACATCAAGCGGAACAACAAGTCACGCCTGGCCAAATACATCCACTCGGTGACCGGCGTCGAGCTGAACCCGGATTGGATGTTCGACGTTCAGGTCAAGCGCATCCACGAATACAAGCGCCAGCACCTCAACGTCCTGCACGTCGTCGCGCTGTATCACCGACTCAAGCAGAATCCCGGCCTGTCGATTCCGCAGCGCGCCTTCATCTTCGGCGGTAAGGCCGCACCCGGATACTTCCTGGCCAAGCGGATCATCAAGCTGATCAACGCGGTCGCAGAAACCGTGAACGCCGACCCGGACGTGAACCGGTTCCTGAAGGTGGCATTCGTGCCGAACTTCAACGTGCAGAACGCCCACCTCATCTACCCGGCCGCCGATTTGTCCGAACAGATCTCCACTGCGGGCAAGGAGGCGTCGGGCACCGGGAACATGAAGTTCATGATCAACGGCGCGCTGACCATCGGCACCCTGGACGGGGCGAACGTCGAGATGCGCGACGAGGTGGGGCCGGAGAACTTCTTCGTGTTCGGTCTGACGGAGCAGCAGGTCGGGGCGGTGAAGGCCACCGGGTACCGGCCGGCCGACTACATCGACGGCAACGACGAACTGCGCGCGGTGCTGGATTTGATTGCCGGCGGGACGTTCTCGCGTGGGGACACCGAGGTATTCCGGCCCGTGGTGGACAACCTGCGCTATGACGACCCGTTCCTGGTATGCGCCGATTATGCGTCCTACCTGGACTGCCAGGAGCGGGTCAGCGCCGCGTGGCAGGACAGGGAATCGTGGACGAAGATGTCGATCCTCAATACCGCACGCAGCGGGAAATTCTCGTCGGATCGCGCCATCACCGAGTACTGCGACGAGATCTGGAACGTCTGGCCGCTGACGGTCAAGATCTAGCGCCGGGTAATCCGGCACTGAGCCGGCGGCAAGCCAGCCGCCGTCGTCGCCCAACGCCACCTGCCCCTACAGCGGATCCGCCCGAAACGGGCTAGGGTGGGCGCTCACGCTGAGGGCGCAATTGGACGTTCTCGCGGTCCGCCGCAAGGATCGGCATAACGACTCGTGGCAGGAGAGATGTGACTTTACGCTTCCGTAGCCTTGTCCTGGCTCCGTTGACCGTGGCGCTGGCCATGCTGCTCGCGCCGTCCGTCTCGGCCGACACCTACACAGACCAGCTGGTGAACAGGTTCGACGCCCAGACGCATGTGGTGGTTGATCCCGGGGCCAGACCGCCGCTGCAGAACCCCGACAAGCTCAATCAGCAGATTCTCACCAGCTCGTGGACGTGGAGCGCAGGACCACCTGTCTGGGTGGCGGCGGTGTCGCCCGCCCAGAGCGGTGTGACCACGGCCGATGCCGTACACAGCGCCATGCTGAGCCGCAACGCCGCATTCAGCGGCGTCATACTGGTCATCGACTCGCGCGGCTACCACGTGCGTGCCTACAACGTGCCCAAGGCCATTGCGGACAGCGTCGATCGATTCATGAATCAGTCGGCAAAGGATCACCGCAACGACCCGTACGGCGCCACGAGTGCCTTCGTCGGCAAGCTGGCGAGCGCCAACGCGGCCCCGGTCGGACCGCCGACCACCTCTCCCGTCGCGCACGAAAAGCACGACGAGTGGGCCTGGCTGAAGGTGATGCTGGTCATTTCCGGCATCGCCGCGGCCATGGCCGGCCTGCTTTGGTTCGCCGTGCACCGAAATCGTAAGCACCGCAAGGACACCGAGGCACGCGAGGAGATCAAGCAGGAGCTGATCGCGGCCACGTCGAATGTCAGTGACATCGACAACGCGGTGCTCACCGATAGTGGCGCCGACGTCAGCGCCGAGTCGTTGAAAGCCAACTCCGGCCTGTACGACGCCCGAAA
>NZ_LZTA01000106.1 GCF_001665875.1 Mycobacterium sp. 852002-40037_SCH5390672 | reverse complement strand
TGATCGCTTTCGATCATCAGCATCTCGGGGTTCATCCGCGCTTGCGAGAAGTGCCGGTCCGCGGCCGCATACCCCTCGTTCGCCGGCAGGTCCGCGGGCAAATAGTGGCGGTCGTTGTAGTTGGTGCGGTAGCCCGGCAGCGTCAGCAAGCCGACCAGTGCCAGTGCGATCGCCATCACCAGGATCGGGGCGGGCCAGCGGACGACCAGGGCGCCGATCTTGCGCCACCCGCGAATCCGTTGCGACCGCCTGGGTTCGAGGGTCTTGCCGAAACGCGACGCCACCGAAACAACCGCGGGGCCGAGCGTCAATGCCGCCGCCACCACGACCACCATGCCGATGGCCAGCGGGATACCCAGTGTCTGGAAATACGGCAGGTTGGTGAAGTGCAGGCAAAAGGTTGCACCGGCGATGGTCATGCCCGACCCGAGCACCACATGGGCGGTGCCCTTGTACATCGTGTAGTACGCGTCTTCTCGGGACTCCCCCATACCCCGGGCTTCCTGATATCGGCCGATCAAAAAGATCGCATAGTCGGTGGCGGCGGCGATCGCCAGCGTCACCAGCAAGTTCGTGGCGAACGTGGAGAGCTTGATGAGTTGGTAGTAGCCCAGGAATGCGACCATGCCGCGCGCGGCCGCCAGCTCAAGCACCACCATCAGCAGGGTGAGCAGCACCGTGATGATCGATCGGTAGACCGCCAACAGCATGCCGATGATCACCAGGAACGTGACGCTAGTGATTAATTGCAGACTGCGGTCGCCGGCGATGTTTTGATCGGCCGACATTGCTGCCGAGCCGGTGACGTAGGCCTTCACCCCGGCGGGTGTGGGCACACTTTTGACGATGTTTTGCACGGCTTCGACTGATTCGTTGGCCAGGGTTTCGCCCTGATTACCAGCCAAATAGACTTGGACGTAGGCGGCTTTGCCGTCGTTGCTCTGCACACCCGCCCCGGTGAGCGGATCGCTCCACATATCCTGAACGTGTTCAACATGTTTGGTGTCGGCGCCGAGCTTTTTGACGACCTGGTCGTAGTAGGCATGGGCATCAGCACCCAGCGGCTTTTGCCCCTCCAAAACGATCATGGCTGAGCTGTTGGACTTGTACTCGTGGAAAACCTCACCGACGCGCTTTGCCGCGACGACTGATTGCGCATCATCTGGACTCAATGACACCGAGCGCATCTTCCCCACAGCATCCAGCTGCGGTACCACGATGTTGAGCACCGCGATGATCGCGATCCAGCCCAGGATGATGGGTACGGCGAACGTGCGGATCAAGCGCGGGATCTTCTCACGCACCGGCTCGTTGGCAGCCAAGAACTGGTCGGTGCGGACCTCGTCGACGGTTGTGCTCATGCGGATTTCACCAAACAGAAGGTCAGGGCGTGCACGCCGCGGGTTATGTTCTGGTCCTTGACTTCGTCATCGATGGTGATGCGACAGCCGAGGGAGTCGCCGTCACTTTGCGCCGAGAGGTTCGGAAAGACCGAGGGGGCCGTCGTGCTGAGCACCAGCGTCCACGGCAGCGGCGCACCGTCGACCCGCCTCGGGTCGGCGGACAAGTCCAAGTAGTTCAC
>NZ_LZTA01000105.1 GCF_001665875.1 Mycobacterium sp. 852002-40037_SCH5390672 | reverse complement strand
GTGCCGATCTCGACGATCTCGTTCGGGACCAAGGGCGGCGAGATCGAGATGGACGGGCAGCGGGTCGCCGTCCCGGTGTCGACCGACCAGATGAAGATGGTCGCCAAGCTGTCCGGCGGGCAGTCTTACACCGCCACCAACCTCGGCGAGCTCGAAAAGAGCTACAACGCCATCGAGAACGAGATCGGCTACCGTACGGTGCCAGGGCCGGGCAGCTCCGGGTGGCTGCGCCTCGGCGTATTGACCGCCCTGATCGCGACGGCGCTGGCATTGTTGATCAACCGCCGCCTGCCCAGCTGAGGACTCAGGCGGGCAGCCTGCGGTTCAGCAGGAGACCGGCCAGGATGGCGCCGGCCATGACGAAGGCGCCGAGCAGCATCCAGGCCAGGCTCGCGTCGCCCTTCACGGTTTCGTAGCCGATCTGGCGCTGCAGCGTCGAGTACACGTTCTTCAGGGAATCCAGGCTGTCGGCGTGGAACGACTGGCCGTCGGTGATCTCGCAGATCTTCTGCAGGGTCTGGTCGTCCACCGGAACCGGGATGGTGGCGCCCTCGTAGTCCACCGTGCCGTACGGGGTGCCGAACGAGATGGTCGAGATCTGCACGCCCTCGGCCTTGGCGGCCCGGGCCGCGGTGAACGCCCCCTGCGGGGCATTGGGGTCCAGCGGCACGTTCTCGGCGCCGTCGGACTCCAGCACGATCCGCGCCGGCGGTGGGCCGTCGCCGCCGCCCATCACGGTGGCGCCGATCGCGTGCAGGGCGGTGAAGATGGCCTGGCCGGTGGCCGTGCTGTCGGCGAAATCCAGCTTCTTGAGCGCGTCGATAGTCGCCTGGTGTTGCGGGGTCGGCGGCACCAGCAGATAGGGCGTGCCGGCGAACCCGACCAGCCCGAGGTTGATGCCGGGCGTGAGCTGGCCGGCGAACTGGGTGGCTGCCTGTGCGGCGGCCTTGAGCCGGTTGGGTTCGACGTCGGTGGCCCGCATGGACTGCGACATGTCGATCACCAGCATGATGACGGCGCGATTGCGCGGGATGCGCATGTCGTGGGTGGGGGTGGCCAGCGCGATGGTCAACAGCACCAGGGAGAGCAGCGACACCGCGATCGGGAGGTGCCGCCACGGCGACTGCGGCACGGGGGTGTCGGTGTAGC
>NZ_LZTA01000104.1 GCF_001665875.1 Mycobacterium sp. 852002-40037_SCH5390672 | reverse complement strand
GCTAGCCGGTGCGAGGTCGTGCTCGCTGACGCCGCGCCGATCGCGGCGGTGACCACCGCCGAGGTGCGCTCCCGGCTTGACGGGTTGGACGGTCTGATCGTCTACAGTAATGACCCGGCTTTGCGCGCCGGGGGGCATCCGGTCGCCCGGCGGGATGTTGAAGGTCAACGCGGCGACCGGATCGACCAACCCGTAGCCGACCTTATTGTCAACGCCCGCAGGCGGATTGTGCGCCGATTGCACGATCCGGTTGATCACCTGGTGCGCGCTGAGGTCGGGAAATTTCGCGCGCACCAACGCCGCGACGCCGCTGACGTAGGCCGCCGAGAAGCTGGTTCCCCAGAACGGCATGTTCTTCTCGCCGGGCCGCGACGGCGGGTAGGCATTGACCGGGCCGCCGCCTTGGGGTGAGAGACCCATGATGTGGGTTCCCGGTGCGGCCACCCCGACCCAGGGGCCGGACATGCTCTTGTCCAGCGGGGCGCCGCTGGCATCGACGGCCCCCACCGACAGGACGTAATCGGAGAACCATGAGGGCGCCGAGACGATCTTGACCTGATGCCAGTCCCGTGGATCCGACGGGTCCAAGGGGTCATACGTCGGGTTGTTGTTACAGCCGGCTTCCCCATCGTTGCCCGCGGCCGCCACGATCACCGCGTCCTTCGCGGTGGACGCGTACCACAACGCTGCGCCCAGCGCTCGCTGGTCGGCAGGGGCTGCCGCGGGCAGGCACGCGGTGACCGAAATGTTGATCACCTTGGCCCCCATGTTGGCAGCGTGAACAACTGCGCGAGCAACCGAATTCAGGGTTCCGGCCTTCACCTTCTCGTCGGAGTTGGGGTCTCCCGGCGGCGGGTTGACCGGCTCGAATGCTCGTGACGATTGCCGGATCGAGATGATGGTCGCGTGCGGGGCCACGCCCACCACGCCGTCGGGCGCTCCCGGGGGAAGCGGTGGCACCGCGGGTTCGTCCTCGGTCTGCGGATCGGGCGGCCCGTTCGACGCTGCCGTGGCGCCACCCGCCGCGGTATGGGGCGTGTTGACGCCAGGGCGCCAGTGGGCATGGTTGGCGCTGGCTGTCTCTTATACACATCTT
>NZ_LZTA01000103.1 GCF_001665875.1 Mycobacterium sp. 852002-40037_SCH5390672 | reverse complement strand
AGCGAGATTACTACGCGTCTCGTGGGCTCGGAGATGTGTATAAGAGACGGGTACGCGCCGCCGCCCCCCGGTCCGGCGATCCGCACGCTGCCGACGCAGGACTACACGCCATGGCTCACCCGCGCGCTGGCGTTCATCATCGACATCCTCCCGTACGTTGTCGTGCACGGCATCGGCACCGCGATCCTGCTCGCCACCCAACAGACCGCCTGCATCACCGACGTCACGCAGTACTCCGTCAACCAGTACTGCGCCACCCAGAACTCGACCATCGGCATGGTGGCGCAGTGGCTGGCGTCGATCATCGGGCTGTTCTATCTGATCTGGAACTACGGCTATCGGCAGGGCACCACCGGGTCGAGCGTCGGCAAATCGGTGATGAAGTTCAAGGTGGTCAGCGAAGTCACCGGCGAACCCCTCGGCTTCGGGATGTCGGTGGTCCGCTCGCTGGCGCACTTCGTCGACGCGATCATCTGCTTCATCGGTTTCCTTTTCCCGCTGTGGGATTCGAAGCGTCAAACGCTGGCGGACAAGATCATGACGACGGTCTGCCTGCCGATCGGCGGCGAAGAAAGGCCGGTCGTCACCTAGGCTGGTCGTCGATGAGCGACGACCACCCGGACACCGGAGGACATCACGAGTTCGCCGGACTGGCCACCAAAGCAATTCACTCCGGCTACCGGCCGGACCCGGCAACCGGCGCGGTGAACGCCCCGATCTACGCCAGCAGCACCTTCGCCCAGGATGGCGTCGGCGCCCTGCGCGGCGGGTTCGAATACGCGCGCACCGGCAACCCGACCCGGACCGCGCTGGAAGCGGCGCTGGCGGCCGTCGAAGAGGGCGCCCACGGGCGGGCCTTCGGGTCGGGCATGGCCGCCACCGACTGCGCCCTGCGCGCGGTGCTGCGGCCCGGTGACCACGTGGTCATCCCAAACGACGCGTATGGCGGCACCTTCCGGCTGATCGACAAGGTCTTCACCCAGTGGAACGTCGAGTACACCCCGGTCGCGCTGCATGAGCTGGACGCGGTCGCCGCCGCGATCACGCCGCGAACCCGGCTGATCTGGGCGGAAACCCCGACCAATCCGTTGCTGTCCATCGCCGACATCGCCGCCCTGGCCGACCTGGGCAAGCAGAGTTCGGCAAAAGTGTTGGTGGACAATACTTTTGCCTCGCCCGCGCTGCAGCAGCCGTTGACGCTCGGTGCCGACATCGTGCTGCACTCCACCACCAAATACATCGGCGGGCACTCCGACGTGGTGGGCGGTGCGCTGGTCACCAACGACAAAGAACTGGACGACGCGTTCGCCTTCCTGCAGAACGGGGCCGGGGCGGTGCCCGGCCCGTTCGACGCCTACCTGACCCTGCGCGGCCTGAAGACCCTGGTGCTGCGCATGCAGCGGCACAGCGAAAACGCTTCGGCCGTAGCGGAATTCCTCGCAGGGCATCCCGCAGTGAGCACCGTGCTGTATCCCGGTCTGCCCTCACACCCCGGGCATGAGATCGCCGCACGGCAGATGCGCGGCTTCGGCGGCATGGTTTCGGTGCGTATGCGCGGTGGCCGCCAGGCCGCCCGCCAACTGTGCGCCAGAACCAGGGTGTTCATCCTGGCCGAATCCCTGGGTGGGGTCGAGTCGTTGATCGAGCACCCCAGCGCCATGACGCATGCCTCGACGGCCGGGTCGCAACTGGAAGTGCCCGACGATCTGGTGCGCCTGTCGGTCGGCATCGAGGATATCGCCGACCTGCTGGCCGATCTCGATCAAGCTTTGGGCTAGTGGCGATCGCGAGCGCGGCGGAGCCGGGCGAGGCGGGTCGCCACCATCGGGCTGAGCCCCGATCAGGAGTGGTAGGGCTCCGCGCTGACCAGCGTGACCTTGACGGTGTTGCCGTTGGGCACCACGTAGCTGCGGGTCTCGCCCTCCTTGGCGTCGATCAGGGCGCCGCCCAGCGGTGAGTTGGGCGAGTAGACCTCGAGCTTGCCGTCGTTGACGCCCTCCTGGCGGGTGGCGATCAGGAACGTCTCCGTGTCGGACTTGTCGCCGTTGTAGTAGACCTTCACCACCGAGCCGGGCAGCGCGACGCCGGACTGCTTGGGCGCCTCGCCGACCTTGGCGTTGTTGAGCAGATCCTGCAGCTGGCGGATGCGGGCCTCCTGCTGACCCTGCTCTTCGCGGGCGGCGTGGTAGCCGCCGTTCTCGCGCAGGTCACCCTCCTCGCGGCGGTCGTTGATCTCCGCGGCGATGACCGGACGATTCGCAATCAACTGATCGAGCTCGGCCTTGAGTCGGTCGTGTGACTCCTGGGTAAGCCAGGTCACGGAAGTGTCCGTCATCTCGTCGTGCTCCTCGTATGTTGTTCCGCGAGTCCGCGTCAAGTCCTATAAGCTCCGCCACCCGGAGTGTGCGGGTCCGTCCCCGTGTGCTGCCGCTCCGTTTTGCTCACGGTCGCTAATGCAGCAACACGGTCCCAACCGGAACCGTGCATTCATCCATGTTACCACCGCGCAAACACTTGATGACTCCATATTCGCAGTTCGGCGTGGATTGGGAGGTCACGCCGGGCGCAGGTAGGCGGGCACATCGGTGCCGCAGCCATAGATGTCGGCCACCAAGGGCGGTTCGAAGGATTTCACCGTGGTGGTCACTTGCACGGTGGCCGCATCCGAGGGCGGGACCAGCAGCTCTCGGCGGCCCGTCTCGCTGCCGTCTTTCGAGCGCACCCGCACGATGCAGTCCACCGGCCGCGACGGATCCGATCGCGTCACGCTGATCGTTATCGACGCCGTCTGGTCGTCGATCACCCGATAACCGGCCGTCGTCCCCTTGACGTCGCTCGTGCCGAACCGGTGATAGCCGATGACGGCAACGACGAGTCCGGCCACGACGACCAGCGCGCCCAGCGCGACGATCACCCACCGCCGGGGGATGCGCGACCGCCGAGAGCGCCCGTAGCGGGCCTCCGGACGTGAGACTGGGGTTTCGGTCATACCTGGTTATGCCTGGTTGTCGGCTGCTCGGCACCGGCCGACAGCATGCAACGAACTCGGAACTGGAATTATAGGGTCAGACCGGGCGACCACCAGACCGACAAGGGGGCACGTGAGCGAATTGCGGTTGATGGCGGTGCACGCCCACCCCGACGACGAGTCCAGCAAGGGTGCGGCCACGCTGGCGCGCTACGCCGACGAAGGCCATCGAGTGCTGGTGGTGACGTTGACCGGCGGTGAGCGCGGCGACATTCTCAACCCGGCCATGGACCTGCCCGAGGTGCACGGACACATGGCCGAGATCCGCCGTGACGAGATGGCCAAGGCCGCCGAGATTCTCGGGGTGGAGCACACCTGGTTGGGTTTCGTCGACTCCGGATTACCCCAGGGTGACCCGCCGCCGCCGTTGCCCGAGGGCTGTTTCGCGCTGGTGCCGCTCGAGGAGTCGATCGAGGCGCTGGTGCGCGTGGTCCGCGAGTTCCGCCCGCACGTGATGACCACGTACGACGAAACCGGCGGCTACCCCCATCCCGATCACATTCGCTGCCACCAGGTTTCGGTCGGCGCGTACGAGGCCGCCGGCGATTACCGGCGCTTCGGAGACGCCGGCGAGCCGTGGACGGTGTCCAAGCTCTACTACAACCACGGGTTCCTGCGGGCCCGGATGCAGTTGCTGCACGACGAGGCCATCAAGCATGGTCAAGAACCCCCGTTCAAGAAGTGGCTCAAGCACTGGGATGCCGCGCACGATCCCTTCGAGTCACGGGTCACCACACGGGTCGAGTGCTCGGCGTACTTCAGCCAGCGCGACGACGCGCTGCGGGCGCACACCACTCAGATCGACCCCGACCACGACTTCTTCGCCGCTCCCATCGCTTGGCAGCAACGGCTTTGGCCCACTGAGGAATTCGAGCTGGCGCGGTCGCGGGTACCCGTCCGGCTGCCCGAGGACGACCTGTTCGCCGGGATCGAGAGCGACGCGTGAATCACCTCTTTCTCGTCGTGACCGCCGCCGGCTGGCAAGCCGACGGACCGCCGCGCCACACCGGCCCCGATTTCGGTAAGGCCAGCCCGGTCGGGCTGCTGATCGTGGTGTTGCTGTTGATCAGCACGCTGTTTCTGCTGCGATCGATGAACCGGCAGCTGAAGAAGGTGCCGGAATCGTTTGATCCCAAGCATCCCGAACCGGACCAGGCCGCCGACGAGGGCACCGACGTGGTCGACCCCGGCACCGCTCCGGATGAGGCAAACGGCTCGCCGCGAGCCCCGGGACCCGGCGATGAGCCCGGCTGACTCGGCTTCCACGAATACCCTTGGGCTGGCGACCAGCCCATATCTGCGCCAGCATGCAGACAATCCGGTGCATTGGCAGCAGTGGACCCCCGAGGCGCTGGCCGCCGCCGCAGCCCGGGACGTGCCGATCCTGCTCTCCGTCGGCTACGCCGCCTGCCACTGGTGCCACGTCATGGCCCACGAATCGTTCGAAGACGACGAAGTGGCCGCCGCGATGAACGCGGGGTTCGTCTGCATCAAGGTCGACCGTGAGGAACGCCCGGACATCGACGCGGTGTACATGAACGCCACGGTCGCGCTCAACGGGCACGGCGGTTGGCCGATGACGTGCTTTTTGACACCGGATGGACGCCCCTTCTTCTGCGGCACCTACTATCCGAAAGAAGGCTTCCTGCAACTCCTTTCGGCCGTATCCGCCACCTGGCGGGAGCGCCGTGGCGAGGTGGAGGAGGCCTCCGACCATATCGCCGGCGAGTTACGCAACATGGCTGCCGCTCTTCCGGGCGGCGGCTCGTCGGTGGCACCGGCGTTGTGTGACCACGCCGTCGCCACGCTGCTGAAGGATCGGGACGCGGTGCGCGGCGGGTTCGGCGGTGCGCCCAAGTTCCCGCCGTCGGCGCTGCTCGAGGCGTTGCTGCGCCACTTCGAGCGCACCGGGTTACCGGCGGCGCTGGAGGCGGTATCGCACACCGGCAACGCGATGGCGCGCGGCGGCATCTACGACCAGCTCGGCGGTGGCTTTGCCCGATACAGCGTCGACAATGCTTGGGTAGTACCGCATTTCGAGAAGATGCTGTACGACAACGCACTGCTGTTACGCGCCTACGCGCACTGGGCCCGGCGTACCGCGGATCCGCTGGCGCGCCGGGTCACCGCCCAGACCGCCCGGTTCCTGCTCGACGATCTGGCCGACGGCGCCATGTTCACCTCGTCGCTGGACGCCGACGCCGACGGCCGCGAGGGTTCGACCTATGTCTGGACTCCGGCGCAGCTGAACGAGGTGCTCGGGCCCGACGACGGCCCTTGGGCGGCAAGCATTTTCGACGTCACCCAGGGCGGCACGTTCGAGCATGGCACCTCGGTGCTGCAGCTGCCTGTCGATGCCGAGGATCCGCAGCGGCTGGAACGCGTGCGGTCCGCGCTGCTGGCCGCCCGGCTCACCCGAATCCAGCCCGGGCGCGACGACAAGGTTGTCACCTCGTGGAACGGGCTGGCCATCACCGCGCTGGCCGAAGCCGGCGTGGCGCTGGATGATCCCGAATTAGCCCAGGCGGCAATGCGTTGCGCGCGGGCGCTGCTGGGTCTGCATGTCGTCGATGGCCGGTTGCGACGCGCCAGCCTGGGCGGCATGGTCGGCGACAGCGCCGCCATCCTCGAGGACCACGCGATGCTGGCCACTGGCCTGCTCGCGCTGTATCAGCTGACCGCCGAGGACACCTGGCTGGCCGCGGCAACCGACCTGCTCGACACCGCCCTGGCGCACTTCGCCGATCCCCAGCGGCCCGGCCGCTGGTTCGATACCGCCGACGATGCCGAGCAATTGGTGCTCCGGCCGGCCGACCCCCTCGACGGTGCGACCCCGTCGGGGGCGTCGTCGATCACCGAGGCGCTGCTGACCGCGGCGCACCTGGTTGATGCCGATCGGGCGCAGCGTTACCTGCGAGCGGTCAGCGAATCGCTTGGCGCGCACTCGGTGCTGCTCGAGCGCGCGCCGCGGTCGGCCGGGCATTGGCTGACCATCGCGGAAGCGGCGGTGCGCGGACCGCTGCAGATCGCGGTTGCCTGCGACCCGTCGGCCTCGGCGCTGCTGGCCGAGGCTCGGCGGCTGGCGCCCGGCGGGGCGATCGTCGTGGGCGGAGAGGTGGATTCGTCGGCGCTGCTGGCCGGCCGCCCCCGAGTGGGAGGCGCCGACGCCGCCTACGTGTGCCGCGGCCAGGTGTGCGACCTGCCGGTGACCACCGCACCCGAACTGGCCGCCGCCCTGGGTGTCCCCGGTCACTAGCCCGGGGTTACCCTGCGTCCCATGCCGAATGCCGCCAAGACCGAAGCGATCAGAAACACGGTCAACCGCTACATCGAATTGGTCGCCCACGGCAGCGCCGATGACCTGGTCGAGTTGTACGCCGACGACGCCACCGTCGAGGATCCGGTCGGCGGCGAGGTGCACATCGGCCGGCAGGCGATCCACGGGTTCTACTCCGCGGTCAACGAAGTGCAGCGCGAATGCGAACTGGTGACGCTGCGCGTCGCCGGAAACGAGGCGGCTTTCCAATTCCGGCTGACCGTGACGGCGGGTTTGCACCGGATGGTGATCGAGCCGATCGACGTGATGGTCTTCGACAGCCGCGGCAAGATCGCGTCGATGAAGGCCTACTGGTCGCCGGAGGACGACGTCACCACCGCCGAGCCGGGGCGTTGAGGCCTCAGCCGCCCGCCAGCCAGGCGTGGTCGCCGGCGTAGAAGACGGCGAACCACATGGCGATGTAATGCAGAATCGCCGCGATCGCGGTGAAGGCGTGGAAGAACTCGTGATAGCCGAACGTCGTCGGCCACGGGTCGGGCCAGCGCAGCCCGTAGAAGATGCCGCCCACGCTGTAGAAGACGCCGCCCACCGCCAGCAGCACCATCGCGGCCACGCCGGCCTGATGCAGGATCGTGGGAGCGAACCAGACGGCCACCCACCCGAGCAGCAGATAGAGCGGCACGCCGACCCAGCGCGGCGCCGTCGGCCAGCACATTTTCAACGCGATGCCGGCCGCCGCGCCGCCCCACACGATGCACTGCACCAGCACTCCGGTGTTCTGCGGCATGACCAGCCGCGCGAACGGGGTGTAGCTGCCGGCGATGAACACGAAGATCATCGAATGGTCGAGCCGCTTCATCATGTTGCGCGCGACGACTGATTTCCAGTGCACCCGGTGATAGGTGGCGCTGACCGCGAACATCGCCACCGTCGCCGCGGCGTAAACCAGCGTCGAGTGCCCGGCGCGGGGAGAGGCGAGCGCCCACGACACCGACACCAGCGTGGCGCCGGTGATGATCGCCAGCCACGCCGAGACGAAGTGGATCCAGCCGCGCAGCCGGGGCTTGCCCAAGAACTGGGCGGCGCCCTCGACGAGCTGCTCGACGGTGTTGCCCGGAACGATCGACTCGCGTTCGGGCTCCGGGTTGGGGACGGTGCTGGTCTGGCTGCTCATGTCTCCTGTGTCTTTGCAACTTGGGATGCGAGTGGGAAAGTCGCCAGGGACTGTTCAAGAGCCACATTAGTCAGGGATGGTTACGGAACCGTGTCGGCTTCCCGGGTGACCGGGCCGAAATGAGAACCGGTGAATAGATCACCGCTGGCAGTAGGGTGGATGGTCGTGGAAATTATCCCGCCGCGCCTCAAAGAGCCGCTGTATCGCGTCTACGAGCTGCGGCTGAGGCAGGGCCTGGCCGCCTCCAAGTCCCAGCTTCCGCGGCACATCGCCGTGCTGTGCGACGGGAACCGGCGATGGGCTCGCGACGCGGGATACGAGGACGTCAGCTACGGCTACCGGATGGGCGCGTCCAAGATCGCCGAGATGCTGCGCTGGTGTCAGGAGGCCGGCGTCGAAATGACCACCGTCTATCTGCTTTCCACCGAAAATCTGCAACGCGATCCCGACGAACTGGCCGGGCTGATCGAGATCGTCACCGACGTCGTCGAGGAGATCTGCGCACCCACCAACCGTTGGAGCGTGCGCACGGTGGGGGACCTGGAACTGCTCGGCGACGAGCCGGCCCGCCGAGTGCGCGGTGCCGTCGAGTCCACGCCCAGCGTCGCGCCCTTTCACGTCAACGTGGCGGTGGGTTACGGCGGGCGCCAGGAGATCGTCGGGGCGGTGCGCGCGCTGTTGAACAAGGAACTCGCCAACGGCGCCACCGGCGAGGAGCTCGTCGACGCGGTCACCGTCGACGCCATCTCCGAAAACCTCTACACCTCCGGGCAGCCCGACCCCGACCTGGTGATCCGCACATCGGGCGAGCAGCGCCTGTCGGGATTTCTGCTGTGGCAGAGCGCCTATTCGGAGATGTGGTTCTGCGAAACGCACTGGCCCGCGTTCCGTCGGGTCGATTTCCTGCGGGCGCTGCGCGACTACAGCCGGCGGGATCGCCGGCACGGCAAGTAGCGCGGCGGAGCCGGGCGCAGCGGGTCGGCGCGATTAGGCGGCGAAACGGTCTTAAGTGGCAGGTCGCCTGCGTGCCACACTAAGGACATGGCTGCGCTGTCGGCGGTGGTGTTCACGCTGAGCGCCTGGCTGGGCCTGTACCTGGCGGCCCGCGATCCGCGCAAACCCGTCCTCGCGCTGGCGGCGATCGGACTGTGTGGATTTGCGCTCGTGGTGGGGCTGGATGCGGTGCGGACCGCCAGTCCCGCGTACGCCCAGCCGTTGAGCCGCGTCGAGATCTACCTGGCGGCCGTCCCCGGCGTGGCGTGGTTCGCGGTGCTCGTCGAGCTGTCCCGGCCCAGCGACGGCTGGCGCGGGCGCACCCGCGAGTTGCTGCTCGTGGCCGGGGTCGCCGCACTCACCCTGTTCGGAGCGACGCTGGCCGGCAGCGTCGACGGGCCGCTGCGGCCCGGCCACTGGCTGATGTTCGCGGTGATCTCGGTGTCGACTCTCGGCGCGATGGCCGTCGCGTTGCGCCGTCCACGGCGGCCGAGGCCGGCCGTGGGGCTCGCCATTACCGCCACCCTGTTCTTCGCCCTGGGCAACGCGATCCTGAT
The DNA here is from genome assembly GCF_001665875.1 of Mycobacterium sp. 852002-40037_SCH5390672. Taxonomy (GTDB): domain Bacteria; phylum Actinomycetota; class Actinomycetes; order Mycobacteriales; family Mycobacteriaceae; genus Mycobacterium. The sequence continues at coordinate 940 of NZ_LZTA01000103.1, read as the reverse complement.
CATTCCGCTGGGCCTGGTACCCAGCTGGGTCGCGCTGGCGTCGACGAGCTGCGACGTCCTCGGGCTCGGGGTGGCCGTCGCCCTGTGGGACGCGTTCGATGAGGGCCACGCGCTGCGCGCCGACATGCTCCGCTCGTTCGCCGGTTCGGTGGCGGTGGCGGTGCTGTTCGGCGGCCAGGCGCTGATCGGGTTGGCGGTGACCCGTGACGACCCTGCCGCGCGGACCGCGCTGACCGTGCTGCTGTTCACCAGCCTGGCGATCGCCATCACCGTGCAGGTGCTCGCCGATCCGCTGGCCGGGGTGCTCGACCGGCTGGCATTCTCGAAATCGCCTGCGCTGCGCGCGGATCGGGCCACGCTGCGGCATACCGGGGCGGCACTGCCACTGCGGCAGGAGCATCCGCTCGCAGGGATCGACGACGTCACCTTCGCCAGGCTCACTCGCCGGGCGCTGGGCCACTACGGCGACCTGAGCAAGCTGGTCGCCAGCCCGCTGACAGCGCTGCCGGTGATCGACGAGCGGCTGGCCGCCCGTGGCGCACCCGACCAGCCGCTCGAGCGGGCCACCGAACTCAAGGCCTTGCTGGCCGAGGGCATTTCGCGGCTGAAGCCGCGCGACGGCGGCGATTTCGGCACCACCGAAGAGTGGCGGTACTACAACTCGCTGTATTTCCCCTACGTCGTCGGAGTGCGCGCCTACGCACAGAACGCCACGGCCACGGGTCTGGATCCGACCGCGCGGCAGGCCTGGCACTGGTTCGTCACCGAGGTCCCGCAGCGCTCGTTGCACAACTGGCAAAACGCCGCCGCCCGGCTGATCGCCGCCGATCTTCGTGGACGCGTCCCGGTTACCAGCGACTAGTTGTACCGGGCGGGCACGTTAATGACTGTCTGGGCTTGTGCTTGGGAGGACCTCCGGGCTTAGTGGAGATATCTGACG
>NZ_LZTA01000102.1 GCF_001665875.1 Mycobacterium sp. 852002-40037_SCH5390672 | reverse complement strand
CCCGGGAGTATCGGTAGGGATGAGCAGCGCGCTGATTCCCTTGTGTCTGGGAGCGTTTGGGTCGGTGCGGACGAAGGTGAGAATGACGTCGGCGTCGTGGGCTCCGGAGGTCCATACCTTTTGCCCATTCACCACGAACTCATCACCGACCAGCTCGGCCTTCGTCCGCACCGACCCAAACGCTCCCAGACACAAGGGAATCAGCGCGCTGCTCATCCCTACCGATACTCCCGGGGTAGTGCGCCGCCCCTTCCCATCGGTCTATGACTCAGACGAGCTCGACTTCAACGAGGTGTTCTTCAACGATGCCCGGGTGCCCGCGGATAACCTGGTCGGCCCGCTCAATGGCGGGTGGCGGGTCGCCAACGGCTCGCTCGGCCACGAGCGAACCCTGATGTGGATGGCCTTCGCGAACCGGCTCGAGCAACTCCTCGAGGACTACCGGCCAACCGACGAGGTGAACGCGGACCACTACGCCACCATCGTGATGGACTACTACGCGCTGCGGCTCCTCGGTTCGGCTGCGCTGGGCCGAGCGGCCCGAGGTGAGGTAGACGTGGCAGCTTTGTCCGTGCTGAAAGTGTTCGGTTCGGAGGCCGAACAGAGCGCGCTGCGGCACGCGCTGGACGCCGTCGGGGTCGACGGATTACGCGACAAAATGCTGACGGCCCCGTATAACCCGTATGCCCCCGACCTATTCACTGCCGGCTGGTTCGCGCGCTACATCAGCAGCTACGCGGGCACGATCGCGGGCGGCACGTCGGAGATTCAGCGCAACATCATCGCCCAGCGTGTCCTTGGTTTGCCGTCACGCTGATTGCGCCCCTCACAACGCCGGGCACAGGGACGACAGAAACTCCTGAGTTCGGCGTCGCGATTCGGCCCGCTCGCCAATGTCGGTGCCCAACGGCACGATTCGCACCGCCAGGTCCGTGACGCCCGCGTCGCGATACCGGCGCAGCCGATCCAGCACGACCGACTCGTCGCCGGCCGCCATGGTGTCGCCGACGTCTTCGGCATCGCCGTGCTGCAGCAGCCGCACATAATTCGGCGAGAAGTCCGCGTGCCCGAGCAGCTCGCTGGAGTAACCGCGGGCATCGTCGGTCTCGCTATTGGCGCAGAGCACGACGGGAACACCGGCGACGATGCGCGGCGCGGGCCGCCCGGCCCGGTGAGCCGCCGCAGTGATGCGGGGCACGACGTGGTCTGCGATTGCGCGCTCGTCCGCCATCCACAAAACGGTGCCGCCGGCCCGCTCGCCCGCGAGCTGCAGCATCGCCGGCCCGAGCGCCGACAACAGCACCGGCAGCTCGAACGCGTCGGTGACATCGACCGGCGAATGGACGCAATAGTTTTCGTTGTCGACGTCGACAGTCCCGGGTCCGGCAAACGACGCGTCGAGCACGTCAAGGTAGTCACCCATCAAGCGCACCGGGCGGTCATAGGGCAATCCCAGTTGAGCGTTGACGATCCAATGATGGGAGGGTCCGATGCCGAGCGTGAACCGCCCACCGCACGCGACCTGGGTGGTCAATGCCTGTTGCGCCATGATGATCGGATGGCGGGTCTGAATCGGAACCACCGCCGTACCGATCTCAATGCGGTCGGTGGCCTGCCCGATCAGCGCCACGGCGGTCATCGCGTCGAGATAGCCGGGGACCTGAGGCATCCAAAAGGCGGTGAAACCATGGCTTTCGGCCGCGACGCCATCGGCTATCAGCCCGGCAAGTCGATCAGCACGCGAACGCTCCTTGTCGGAGCCGACCATCAAGCCGATGCGCATGCGACCGCTCCCCTACGGCACATACCGATCCCATTCGTACGGAACTACCGCGAAAAATGGTGCGGCGAATAGAGGTTCGATCTCGGACTCGGCCCAGCGGGCCGTCAGCACCGGTCGCAGCCGTTCCGCAGTGGCAATCGGGTCGTCATCGAGGAAGCAATACGTGATCGTCTGATTCTCTTGTGCACTGGCCAAGCTGGTATCGACCCGACGCGATAATGCGGACCAGACACCGGCGACGCCCTCGACTTCCACCAGCGGGTTCGGCGATGTCGATCCCCGCTCGACCAACACGAATGCGCCCCGCACGGGCAGCCAGGGCAGGACATCCGAACCGACCCTGACGCGCGTCGCGGCCGCTTTGCGTTGCACCGCGTACACGCCGCGTTCCACCGGCGGCAGCAGCGGGAGTTTGCGGCCGGCATTCCCGAGCGCCGTTGACAGTTCGTTGAAATCCCGAAGTCCGGCGGTGTCGGTGAAGAAGTACGTCATCACGTGATCGACCGCGTTCAACGGCCCGTCGCTGAGCGCGCGCGCGGAACGACAGGCCGGCGTGGACACCAGGCGCAGCGAGGCGCGCACCGCGGCCAGCCTGTGCTGCTCCGGGCGGTGGTCAAGGCTGTGCCAACGCAGGTACTCGGCGTCTTTTCCGTCGGGGTGGCGGATCGCCATGGAGACGAACAGCGTGGTGATCTCGCCGCTGCCGGTGGCAAGGATCTCGGTGACCTCGTCCGACGGCGTGCCGGGAAGATGCATGGCGTACGTCCTCAGGCTCTCGTCGAATCATGTTGGTCCAGCGGAATTTCCGGGTGGCGGGCCGCAATCATGCGCCGGAAGCCCTCGCGCCAGGGCACTTTCGTGGGGCCGAGTACGTCGTGCATGTGGGTGACGTCCGGCCACAGCGGGGTGTGCGCGTGGGGTGTGTACTCGAAGATCGGCTCGACACCGACCAGCTCACCCATGAACGCGCAGTACTCCTCGACGCTGACGGTCTCGCTGCCGGCCCAGTTCACCACGACCGGCGGTGTTGCGGCGACTTCCATCGCGCGGATGCCGAGCTCCACGTAGTCGTCTTCGTAGATGGGGTTGTAGTAGTTCGGCTTGTCCGGATGCAGCCGAATGGGCTTGCCCGCCAACATCGCATCGAGACGATCGGCGGGCGCACCGCCCTGGGGTCCGTACGTCGAACAGATCCGGATGATGGTCATCGGAATCTGAAAGTGCCGGGCGATCCAGGTGCACACCGCTTCTGCCGCGATCTTGGAGAAGCTGTAGTTCGCCCGCGATGGCGCTCCGGGCGGATCGGTCTCGGTCAAGGGCCGCCGGCCCTGATAGGCGTAGATCGAGCCGGTGGAGCAGAAGACGAAGCCCTTGGCGGTGCGGCAGTGGTAGAGCAGTTCGCCGGACATCTGCGCGTTCGTTTCCACGCACCGGTTCCAATCGTCCGTGCCGGGATCCACGGCCGCGTGGAAGACGTAGGTGAAATCTTCCGGGAGACCGGAGAAGTCGCCGGCACTGACGTCCAGCGCCACGGGTTTGATCCCGGCGTCCAGAAGTTTTTCCCGGGCCGCGGGGTTTTTCAGGCGGGCGGCCCCCCATACCTCGTTTCCCGCTGCTGCCAGGGCACGCGCGATGGGGAACGCGATCTTGCCGGTCGCCCCGGTGACCAGGATTTTCTCCGCGTCGAGCAACAAGCCTCCCAATGTGAAGTACTTGATACGTCGTTGGAGCATAACGCCCGGCCAAGCGGAAACGAGGACGGGTGGTCGAGCTCGATGTGGTGTCGGCTCCCAAATCGTTTGCACGTGGTCGTGGCGGTATCAACGGAATAAGCTAGAGCCAATCAAGGTTGGGATGGCCCCGATGGGAGGCCCACCATGAGGTGGTTTGTTCGGCGTCTGACCGCCATCATTGTGATGGCCTTCGTGGCCATGGCGGTTGCCGTGATCGCGAGGCCGGGAATCAGCTCGGCGCAGTGCGATCCCAACATGTCGTGGAATTCGACGACCAGGGAATGCAAACCGCCCCCGCCGGTGCCGGATTGGTACACGCCCCCGCCGCCATATGCACCGTCATTCGCCGGGCAGAATGTGCCGCCACCGCCGCCACCTCCGCCATCGCCGTCGTGGGCACCGCAGGTCCCGATGTGGAGTGTCGGCTTTCAGCAGTGGGGCTATTACGCAGGCAACGTCTGGGTGCCGCTCTGACGGGTCGTGCGGGCGTCCCCCCACCCGACGCACGGGACGGGCACTGCCCACGTCATCTGGATCGCGCCTGCTTGGCAGTGATAACGTAATTCTCCGATTCGTATAACGGGCCTACCAAGTTGCACCCAGGCCCGTTCGACTCCCGGAGGTGACGTGACAGCAGCGCCGGGCCGCCCACTGCCCCTGGTCACAGAAGAAAACGAGTTTTTCTGGACCTCGGGCGCCGACGGAAAGCTGCGGCTGCAGCAATGTAGGGCATGCGAATCCCTGATTCATCCGCCGGCGCCGGTATGCCGCTATTGCCGCTCACTGGATGTGGGGGTTCGCGCGGTCTCCGGCAAGGCGACGCTGGCCGGATTCACCATCAACGAGCGGTTCAGTCTGCCGGGGCTGGCGGCGCCGTACGTGATCGCCCAGGTGGCGATCGCCGAAGATCCCCGCGTGCGATTGACCACCAACATCGTGGATTGCGACTTCGACGGACTCGAACTCGGCCAGCAGGTCGAGGTCGTCTTCGAGCAGGTCGAGGACGTGTGGTTTCCGCTGTTTCGGCCCGCGCAGCAGGCAGGGGCCGACGCCGAGCCCGGTGAGCTGCCGGTCGACGAGGTCGCGCCGGACCGCTTCGGCGAACACGTCCGGCCCATGCTCACCCCGGAGAAATTCGAAGACAAAGTCGCGCTGACCGGGATCGGCATGTCGCCGATCGGACGCCGGCTGATGCAGCCGCCGCTGGCGTTGACGGTGCAGGCATGCGAAGCGGCCATCGCCGACGCCGGGCTGACGTTCGCCGACATCGACGGCCTGTCCACCTACCCCGGCGCGATCAACGTCGGCGGGTTCGGCGAGGGCGGTGTCACCGCTGTCGAAGCCGCGCTGGGCATTCGGCCGACATGGCACAACGGCGCCATGGAGACGTTCGGCCCGGGCGGCTCGGTGATCGCCGCAATGCTCGCGGTCGCAGGCGGCCTGGCACGTCACGTGCTGTGCTTCCGGACGCTGTGGGAAGCCACCAACGGCGAGCTGATGAAGCAGGGCAAGATCAGCCCGTCGATGGGCCGGATGTCGGGCTGGCAGATGCCATTCGGCGCAACGTCTGCGGCACATACCCTGGCGATGAACGCGCAGCGGCACTTTCACCGGTACGGCACCACCAAGGAAACGCTGGGCTGGATCGGTTTGAACCAGCGCGCCAATGCCGAACTCAACCCGACCGCCATCTACCGGTCGCCGATGACGATGGACGACTACCTCAACGCGCGGCCCATCACCACACCGTTCGGTCTCTACGACTGCGATGTGCCCTGCGACGGCGCGATCGCCGTCATCGTCTCGGCCGTCGACGCCGCCCGCGACCTGGCCAAGCCGCCCGTGCTGGTGGAAGCGGTGGGAACGCAGATCATCGAGCGAATCGACTGGGACCAGAGCACTCTCACCCATGAGCCACAGGTGCTGGGACAGGCGGCGCACGTGTGGACGCGTACCTCGCTGCGCCCGGCGGACGTCGACGTCGCCGAGCTGTACGACGGATTTTCCTTCAACTGTCTGTCCTGGATCGAGGCGCTGGGCTTCTGCGGAATCGGTGAGGCCCGCGAATTCCTGGACGGCGGCAAGAACATTGCGCGCGATGGCCTGTTGCCGCTCAACACCCATGGCGGCCAACTGTCACACGGCCGGACCCACGGCATGGGCCTCCTGCACGAGGCCATCAGCCAACTTCGCGGCGAGGCGGGCGACCGCCAGGTGGTCGACGCACGGGTCGGCGTGGTCAGCAGCGGTGGCCTGACTCCCAGCGGTGTGCTCCTGCTGCGGGCCGACGGATGAGCGACCGGGCGCCGCGCCCCCGGCTGGTGATCGTGGACGGGGTGCCGATGTCGGCGATCGTCGCCGAAGCCTCCGACCCGAAAGCCGTGATCGTGGCCATCCATGGCGGCGGCACCACCGCGATGTATTTCGACTGCCCCGGCCGCCCGTCGTATTCGCTGTTACGCACCGGCGCCGCAGCAGGATTCACCGTCGTGGCGCTCGACCGGCCCGGCTACGGCAGTTCGGCGGCCTACCCCGAGGCGATGGTCTCCGGCGAGCAACGCGTCAATCTGGCCTACGGGGCGGTTGACCGCATCCTCGGCGAACGACCGAGTGGCGCCGGCTTATTCGTGATGGGCCATTCGGGCGGATGCGAACTGACGATGCGGATGGCCGCCGATGAACGCGGTGCCGATCTGCTCGGCATCGAACTGGCCGGCACCGGCCGGCACTATCACCCCGCGGCTCGCGACATGCTGAAGACGGCAACGCGCGAACGCCGCCCCTCCGGGCTGCGCGAGCTGTTGTGGCAACCGGAACATCTGTATCCGCCGGAGATCCTCACCGGAGTCACGGTCTCCCCGACCGCCCCGGCCTACGAGGACCAGATGGTGTCGGACTGGGCCCGCCAAACGTTCCCGGCACTGGCACCGGCCGTGCGGGTGCCGGTGCACTTCAGCATCGCCGAGTACGAAAAGGTCTGGCAGACCGATGCTTCGGCCGTCGAGGAGATCACCGCGATGTTCTCCGCCGCGCCGGGGTTCACCGTGCACAGGCAGCTCGGGGCTGGGCACAACATCAGCCTCGGGCACACCGCCGCCGACTATCACGCGGAGGTTCTCTCGTTCGCCGACGAGTGTGTGGGCGCGGCTTCGCCGGAAACCGAGACCGATGTGGAGGCCGGCTGATGCGCGTCGGGTTCATCGGGTTGGGCAGTCAGGGCGCGCCCATGGCGCGGCGCATCGCCGAGGCCGGCTACCCCACCACGTTGTGGGCGCGCAGACCAGAGGCTCTCGAGGCATTCGCCGACACCTCGGCCGACATCGCCGAGTCCGCGGCCGAACTCGCCGCGGCCAGTGACCTGGTCTGCCTCTGCGTGGTCGGCGACGCCGACATCGACGAACTCGCCTGCGGCGAAAACGGATTGCTCTCGGCGATGACACCCGGCAGCGTCATCGCCGTGCACAGCACGGTGCACCCCGATACCTGCCGGGAACTAGCGAAAAAGGCCTCATCCCAGGGTATTTCGGTCATCGACGCGCCGGTCAGCGGCGGAGGTGGGGCGGCGGCCGAGGGCCGTCTGCTGGTGATGGCGGGGGGCGACACCGACGTTGTCGAGCGCTGCCGTCCGGTCTTCGAAACCTATGCCGATCCCGTCGTTCACCTCGGCGTGCTGGGTTCCGGGCAAACCACCAAGCTCCTCAACAACTTGTTGTTCACCGCCAACCTGGCCACGGCAGCCGCCGCCCTGTCACTGGCCGATGCGCTGGGCGTCGAACCGGACCGTCTCACCGAGGTGGTCTCACGCAGCAGTGGCAACAGCTTCGCGCTCAATGCCCTCGGCGGTATCGGCGGGCTGGATCGGCTGGCCGGTGTGGCGGGAGGGTTGCTGCAGAAGGATGTCCGGCTGGTCGTCGACCTTGCCGACCAGGCCGGGGCGACGGGCGGTGCGGTGCTCGATGCTGCCGACGCGGCGCTGGTCCTGATGGACCACCCACGGTGAAGCCGGATTCATCGGCGCGGGTCGGATGGGCCGCCCCGTGGTGGGCCGTCTGGTAGCGGCCGGTCACGACGTCCAGGTCTTGGTCTGAGATGCCAGCGTTTTGGTCTTTCCGGTTCGTCATGAAGGTATTACCGTTACCGTTACAGTCAAGGACTCCGCTGTAACGGTTTCAGCCCGACCTCGCCGATGAGGAGCATGTAGTGACAAAGCCGAAGGTCGTCTTCGACCCGTTCTCCGAGGACTACTTCAACAACCCGTTCGAGATATATCGACGGATGCGCGAGGAAGCACCGCTGTATTACGACGAGAAAGAGGATTTCTACGCTCTGACCCGCCACGCAGACGTCGCGGCGGCGTTCAAGGACTTCGAGACCTATTCCTCGGCGCGCGGCTGTGACCTGGCGATGGTGCGCAAGGGCATCCCTCCCGAGCAGAAGTCCATCATTTTCATGGACCCGCCGGAGCACCGCCACATGCGCAGCCTGCTCAACAAGGCGTTCACCCCGAGAGCCATCCAATCGCAGCGCGAAACGGTCATCGAAACGATCGACAAGTACCTCGGCGCCGCCGATCCGGACAACTTCGACGTCGTGCAGGACTTCTCCGGCCCGTTCCCGGTGGAAGTCATCACCCGGATGGCCGGAGTGCCGGAGGAATACCGCCAGCAGGTGCGGCACTGGATCGACACCGGTCTGCACCACGAACCGGGGCAGATCGAGGTCAGCGAAGCCGGCATCCAGGCCAACATCGACACGGCGATGTACTACTTCAGCCTGGTGCAGCAACGACGCGAAGTTCCGCAAGACGACATGATCAGCCGGTTGATCGCCGCCGAAATCCCTGGCGAGGACGGCCAACCACGCAAGCTCGACGACATCGAAATCACCGGCTTCGCGACCCTTTTGGGCGGGGCGGGCGCCGAGACCGTCACCAAGCTGCTCGGCAACGCGGCGGTGATCTTCGCCCGCCATCCCGAGCAATGGCAGAAGTTGCAAGAGGATCGCGACAAGATCCCCGGGGCGGTCGAGGAGCTACTGCGCTACGAGGGGCCGGTGCAATACAACGTCCGCTACACCCTCAAAGAGGCGCACGTCAGCGGCGGCGTGATTCCGGCGGGCAAACCGGTGTTTCTCTGCGGCGCCGCAGCGAACCGGGACCCGGAAGCCTTCACCGACGCCGACACATTCGACATCGAGCGCGACCACACCGAGGCGCAGCACCTCGGTCTCGGGTATGGCATTCACAGCTGCCTCGGCGCCGCGCTGGCCCGCCTGGAAAGCAGGATCGCGCTGGAAATGCTGCTCGACTTCATGCCGCGCTACGAGGTCGACATGGCGGGGTGCAAACGGGTGAACATGCAAAACGTCGCGGGCTGGAAGAACGTGCCCGTCAAGGTGCTTCGATAAGGGGGTCCACGGTGACGAAGAAGATCGAAGTCGATTGGGGACTCTGCGAGAGCAACGGCGTCTGCATGGGCATCAACCCAGACATCTTCGAGCTCGGCGACGATGACATGCTGACCGTCCACCAGGAAGAAGTCACCCCGGAGAACGAGGCGGACGTGCGCGAGGCCGTCCGTCAATGCCCCCGCCAGGCAATCTCCATCGTCGGAGAGTAGCGATCAGAATCCGGCGAGGATGACGGCGTTACAGTCGGCCGCCGCCTGCCGCAGTTTCGCCGCCTTCTGGTAGCCCTCGGACTCGTACCACGCCCGAGCCGCATCCACCGACTCGAATTCCAGCACGACGGTCTGGTCGCCGTGCCAGTCGCCCTCGATGACCTTGGGCGCGGTGTCGACCGCAAGAACGGTGGCACCGCTCATGGCTGACCCGGCGGCCTGGGCGTATGCCTTCATGCCCTCCGGGTCTTTGATGGCCTCGGTCAGGATGACATAGCCTTTTGCCACTCGAATCTCCCTACTCGCCCGTGTATTTGGTTATTTCTCACTGATCGCCTGCTCGGGACAGCATTGGATTGCCTCCTGGGCTGCGGACTCCAATTCCGTCGGGACATCGGAATCTATCGCCTCGGCGTACCCGTCGTCCGTCAGACTGAAAACGTCGGGGCACAGCGTGAGGCACATGCCGTGACCGCGACACCGCTGGTCGTCTACCCAAACCTTCATGCCAGCGTGAACTCCAGGTGCAATTCGGTCAGGCCACGCAGGATGTACGTCGGAACATATTGGTAGTGGCGGTCATTCGCCGGCCCATGAACGTCCTCGTTGATCCTGATGTCCGTCGTGCGGTCCAGCAACCGTTCGATCGCCACCCTGGTTTCGGCCCGCGCCAGCGGCGCGCCCGGACAGCTGTGGATACCGCGCCCGAACGAGATGTGCTGGCGGGCGTTCTTGCGGGCCGGATCGAAGGTGGCGGGTTCTTCGAACCGGCGCGGATCACGGTTGGCCGCGGCCTGCACGATCATCACGGTGGTGCCGGCCGGCAGGTCGACGCCGCCGACGTTGACCGGCCGCCGGTTCATCCGGAAATCGCCCTTGACGGGGCTCTCGTGGCGAAGCGACTCTTCGATGAAGTTCGGAAGGAGGCTGCGGTCCTTGCGCAACTGCGCCTGAATGTCGGGGCGCTCCCCCAGCGTCTGCAGGGCCGCGCCCAGCAGACGGACGGTGGTTTCCTGTCCCGCCGAGAAGACGTTGGCCGCGACGCGGGCCACGTCCTCGACGTCCGGGACCGAACCGTCGGGGTACGTGGCGGTCGCCAGGCCGGTCAACACGTCATCGCGCGGCTCGCTGCGGCGGTCGGCGATGTAATCGGAGAACAGACCGTAGAGGAATTCCAGGGGGCTGTGCGCCAACGATTCCTTGCCGGTGCCCCCGACGCCACCACCCGAATGCTCGCGGATGCCGTTGACGAACTTGTCGCGATCCTCCATGGGCACCCCCAGCAGGTCGGCGATCACCAGCAGGGTGAACGGGCCGGCGAAGCCCTTGATCCATTCGCCGTGGCCGGGCGCCAGGAAGTCGTCGAGCGCTTGGTCGGCGAGCGCCCACATGGCGTCCTCGTTCTCCTTGAGGCGCTTAGGGGTGATCAGCCGCATCAACAGCGAGCGGTGGTTGGTGTGGGTCGGCGGATCGAGCGTGGGCAGCTGATCGCTGAAGGGCAGCTCGTCGCGGTGCTGCTCGATCAGCTCGGTGATGTCGTCACCTTCGATCGGGACCGGAAAGCCGGGGAACGGGCCGGTCACCGAGATGCACGAGGACCACGTCTCGGCGTCGTTGAGCACCGCGCACGCCTCGTCCCAACCGGTGATCATCGTGACGTCGTGGTGGCTTTCCCGGGTGACGGGGCATTGCTGACGCAGCGCCTCGTAATAGGGATAGGGGTCCTCGATGAGCTCGCTGCCGCGGAAGAAGTCCAACTCGGAGAATTCGTTCGACATCTCCTGCTCCTTGAATCTCGGCTAGTGAGAACGTGCCTCTCGCAGATGAGTATTACATTTTCACACGCCGTGGCGGTCGTCAACGACGGGGCCCGCCCGGACGCAGCAGCGAGCGACAAATCGTCCGGACCGCTATCGCTGTCGCGGCGGCTAGCTGGCGGGGACCAGATCAGCGGCAACCGATGGCCACGCCAGGAGCCCACTGCGGAACGTCTCGACGCCACCGATCGCGGCGTGCGGTGCAGCCGCGGCCGTGAGGGCCTGGGCTTTGAACGTTTGCGCGGCCATGCTCAGCCGGTGCTGCACCAGGCCGACGCTGTCATCGAGCTCGGACGGCCAGTTTTCGCCCCACAGCGTGACCTCGGTGACGCCGTGATCGAGGGCCTGCAGCACGCCTTGGCGCACCCGCGAGTCGCAACCGAACAGGTCCGCCGCCGCCGCCAGGGCCTGCGGGCGGGGCCGCGATTGCACCGACGCCAGAGCCTCTTCGAGGTCGAGCACCTGGGCCCCGATGATCTGCAGCGGCCGGTCATCCGGGTGGTCGGCTAGATCCATCAAGAGCACGGTGACGTCCCATCCCGCCATCGATCGGTCGAAGAGCCAGCCGCCGGCGAACCTCACCACGTCGACGACGGTCGAGGCGACGACGTCGAGCCGGTACCTCATACCGTCTCGAGCTTCTTCGGGGGCGCGAAGTCCCGCGCCAGTGTCTCGGCGTACTGCTTGAACACCTCGGGCAGCGGTATCGAGGGATCGAGTAACCATGTGGTTTCCATTCCGTGGACGAAGGCGAGGATTTCTACCGCCTTGACGGCGGGGTCTAGGTCTTCGCGATACCGGCCATCGGCCTGGCCGCGACGGATGAGGTCGGCGACGATGTCGGTGGCGGCGCGGTGTCTGGCCAGCATGCGGTCGTGCAGAGGAGCTTCGGGAAGGATGTTCTCGACCAGCAGTACGGTGAACGTGCCCACCAGTTCGGGGGCCCGGCGAAAGCGGTCGGCGACCGCGGTGATCTGGTCGAACAGGTCGCCGGTGCGGTCGGCGTGGGTGTCGTCATCCAGGTCGCGGGCATCCAGCACGGCGTGCAGCAACTGCTCCTTCGACTCGAAGTGATGCAGCAGGCCCGCGGGGGTGACCCCGGCCTCGCCGGCGATCTGCGCAAGTGTGGTGCTGCGCCAGCCGTTGCGGGTGAGCAGGCGTTGCGCGACGTCGAGGATCCGCTGTTTGCGGTCCTCGCCTTTGGCGAGAAGCGTGTCGTATCGCCGCACGACGGGCAATGGAAGCCTCTCTAACCACGTGTAGCGAACCCAGAAACCAACCTAGTGAACACACAGTAGGTTAGTTTGGCCGCTGTGACAAGGGTCACGTGGTGCCTGTTTTGCTGCGCGCCGGGCGGCGTCAGCTCACCAGCTCGACCAGCGTGGCGTTGGCGGTACCGCCACCCTCACACATGGTCTGCAGCCCGTAACGAATCCCGTTGTCGCGCATGTGGTGCGCCATGCGGGTCATCAGCACCGCCCCGGATGCGCCCAGGGGGTGTCCCAGCGCGATGGCGCCGCCCAGTGGGTTCATCCGGGCCGGGGCCGCACCGGTTTCCGCCAGCCACGCCAGCGGCACCGGCGCGAAGGCTTCGTTGACCTCGAAGACACCCACCTCGGACAGCGAGACGCCGGCCTTGCGCAGCACCTTCTCGGTCGCGGGGATGGGGCCGGTGAGCATCAGCACCGGATCGGCCCCGGTCACCGCACCCGCCAGGTACCGCACGATCGGGGTCAAGCCGAGTTCGACGGCCATCTCGGCGGTGGTCACCAGCAGAGCGGCGGCACCGTCGGAGATCTGTGAGGAATTGCCCGCGTGGATCACGCCGTCCTCGGCGAAGGCGGGCTTGAGCGTGCCGAGCTTCTCCACGCTGCTGCCGCGCCGCACGCCCTCATCGGCGGTGACGACATTGTTGTCGGCGCCGTCGACGAACACCGGCACGATCTGCTCGGTGAATGCGCCGACGTCCTGAGCCGCGGCGGCCCGCTCGTGGGACTCCACCGAGAATTCGTCGAGCCGGGTGCGGGAGAATCCCCACTTCTTGGCGATCATTTCCGCCGAGAGACCCTGGTTGAACGAGAAGTCGTCATAGCGGGCAAGGACTTTCGGGCCGTACGGCATGCCGGTTGCCCGGGCCGAACCGAGCGGAACGCGGCTCATCACCTCGACTCCGCCGGCCACCACGACATCCTGCTGACCTGACATCACCGCCTGTACGGCGAAGTCCAGTGCCTGCTGGCTGGACCCGCAGGCGCGGTTGACGGTGGTCCCCGGAATGGTCTCGGGCCAACCGGCGGCCAGCACCGCGTAGCGGCCGATGTTGCTGGACTGGTCGCCCACCTGGGAGACGCAACCCCAGATCACGTCGTCGACGATCTCGGGACCGATGCCGGTGCGTTCGACGAGTTCGGTCAGGACGACCGCGGAGAGGTCGGCGGCATGCATGCCGGACAGGGCGCCGTTGCGCTTCCCCACCGGTGTACGCACGGCCTCGACGATGACTGTTTCACGCATATCTCTACTCCGATTGCTTCTCGCCCGAATTTGGGTCGACGCCAGATTTCGATAGAGCCCACCGACCAGTAAACGACGGCTCCCGGCGCTGCGCGAAAGCGGCATAGGCCGCCGCCGTGTCTGCGGTGGCAAAGTTGACGCCCTGTGCGCGGGCCTCGCTGGCCAGCGCGTCACGCAGGGTATGGTCGGCGCCCTCGTTCAGTAACGCCTTGGTATGCGCCAGCGCGATCGGCGGACCGGCCGCCAGCCGGTTGGCGAGATCCTGGACGAAGACGTCGATCTCCGCGGCCGACACCACCCATGTCACCAGGTTGAGGGCACACGCCTCCTCGGCGTCAATCGTGTCCGCGAGCAGCGCGAGCCGCTTGGCCTGTTGCAAACCAACGATTTTGGGCAACAGCCACGAGCCGCCGAGATCGATCGACAGGCCACGCTTCGAAAAGATCTGGCAGAAGGTCGATTCCGGGGTCGCCACCACCAAATCACAGCCCAACGCGAGGTTCCAGCCCGCCCCGACGGCCACGCCGGTCACCATGGCGATCGTCGGAACCGAAAGCTCGTGCAACGCCAGCGCCACGTCGGTCAACCGCTGCAACTTGTACTTCGGATGAATGTCCTCCGGAGCCGAGATGTCTGCGCCCGAGCAGAAGCTGCCCCCGGCGCCGGTGATCACCAGTGCGCGCACGCCGGGATCGTGTCCGGCCGCGTCCAGCGCGTCGCGCAGGGCAACCCACAGTTCGGGGTTGATCGCATTCTTGCGGCGCGGTCGGTTGAGAGTGAGGGTGCGCACCCCGTCGCGGTCATCCGACAGTAGCGTGGGGTCTTCGGCTGTGGTCATCGGCGTCGCAGGGGCGTCACATTCCATGCCGCCGTCCACCGGCAGTGGCCATCAGTAGCTTCTCGGCAACTTCAGGACGTTGGCTCCCAGGAAGTTCAAAATCATCTCCTGGCTGACCGGCGCGATTTTCATCAACCGAGCCTCACGGAAGTAGCGCGTGATGTGGTATTCCTCGGCGTAACCCATGCCGCCGTGGGTTTGCAGCGCCCGGTCCGCGGCGGTGAAGCCGGCGTCGGCGCAGAGATACTTTGCGGTATTGGCTTCGCGCCCACAGGGTTTGCCGTTGTCATAGAGCCAGGTGGCCTTGCGCAGCATGAGTTCGGCGGCATCGAGCCGGGCCAGTGAATCGGCGAGCGGAAACTGCAATCCCTGGTTCATGCCGATGGGCCGGCCGAAGACCTCGCGCTCGTTGCCGTATTTCACCGCCTTTTCCAGCGCCACCCGGCCGATGCCCAGAGCCTCGGCCGCGATCAGCATCCGCTCCGGGTTGAGGCCGTCGAGAATGTACTGAAAACCCTTGCCCTCTTCGCCGATTCGGTCCTCGATCGGCACCTCGAGGTTGTCGATGAACAATTCGTTGGAACTGACCGCGTTGCGGCCCATCTTGCGGATAGGACGGATGTCGATGCGGCTGCGATCGAGATCGGTGAGGAACAACGTCATCCCGTCGGTCTTCTTGGTGACTTCCTCGTAGCTTTGGGTCCGGGTGAGTAACAGGATCTTGTCGGATTCCAGCGCCTTGGAGATCCAGACCTTGCGACCGTTGACGATGTAGCGATCGCCGTCGCGCTTGGCGAACGTGGTGATGCGTGAAGTGTCAAGTCCGGCACCGGGTTCGGTGACGCCAAAGCAGACGTGTACCTCGCCGGTCGCGACGGCGGGCAACGTACGTGCCTTGAGCTCATCGGAGCCGTGCACCACGACCGGCTGCATGCCGAAGATGGACAGGTGAATCGAGCTGGCGGCGTTCATGGCGCCGCCGGATTTGGCGACCTCCTCCAACAGGATCGTCGCTTCGGTGATTCCCAGGCCATGGCCGCCGTACTGAGTTGGGATGGTCATTCCCAACCAGCCGCCATCGGCGATGGCGCGGTAGAACTCGGTCGGGAATTCGTGCGCCTGGTCTTTTTCCATCCAGTACTGGTCGTCGAATTTCCGTGCCAGCTCGGCGACTGACCGTCGGATCAGTTCCTGGTCATCGGTCAGCTCAAAGTTCATTCCAGCGCCCGGCACTGCTCAGTCTCCTTCGATCGAAATGCACCGGCTTTCGGTGTCGGCCCGCTGCGCCCGGCTGCGCCGCGCTTGGGACCGCCACGGGCGCATTTGCATTCCGGCGACGTGCCTATTAGTCCTTGTTGCCGGTGAGCTCTTTGGCGTTGGCGGTGAAGTCGGCAAACGACGAACCCGCTCTGGTGTCCTTGTGATGACTCAGCGCCCGAATGGAGACGTCGTGACCCTCGGCGGCCTTACGCAACGCGCCGACCGTCGCCTGCTCCTGCGCGATGTGGGTGAACGGGTCGAACGAATACCAGCGCATCGCGTTCTCGTAGGTCATCTTCTTGATCTCGTCGTCGGGGACGCTGTTGATGGACAAGACATCCCAGAGCTCCTCCGGCGCGCCCGGCCACATCGAGTCGCTGTGCGGGTAGTCGGCTTCCCAGCAGATGTTGTCGATGCCGATCATGTTGCGCAGCGCCACACCTACCTTGTCGCTGATGAAGCAGGTGAGGAAGTGATCGCGGAATACGTCGGACGGCAGCTTGCCGCCGAAGTTCTGATGCGTCCAGGTCGAGTGCATCTCGTAGGTACGGTCGGCGCGCTCCAAGAAGTAAGGGATCCAACCGGTTCCGCCCTCGGACAGGGCGACCTTGAGGTCCGGGAACTCCTTGATGGGCCGCGACCAGAGCAGGTCCGCGGCGGCCTGCACGATGTTCATCGGCTGCAGCGTGATCATCACGTCCATGGGGGCGTCGGGCGCGGTGATGGCCAGCCGGCCCGACGATCCGATGTGCACGTTCATCACGGTGTTGGTGTCGCACAAGGCTTTCCACAGCGGGTTCCAATACGAGTCGTGGAAGCTGGGGTAGCCCATGGCGGCCGGATTCTCGGTGAAGGTCAGCGCGTGCACACCCTTCTTGGCGACGCGTCGCACCTCGGCGGCGCACGCCTCGGCATCCCAGATCACCGGTATCGCCATCGGGATGAACCGCGCCGGGTATGCGCCGCACCATTCGTCGATGTGCCAGTCGTTGTAGGCCTGCACCAGCGCGACCGAGAAGTCGTGGTCCTCGGTGGCGAACAGACGCCCGGCAAACCCGGGGAACGACGGGAAGCAGATGGACGCCAGGATGCCTCCGGCGTTCATGTCTTTGACGCGTTCATCGACGTTGTAGCAGCCCGGCCGAATCTCATCGAGGCCCTGGGGTTCCAGCCCGTACTCTTCTTTGGGCCGCCCGGCCACCGCGTTGAGTGCCACGTTGGGGATGACGGTGTCGCGGAACTTCCACATGTCCGAACCATCGGAGTTGTGCACCAGCCGCGGCGCATCGTCCTGATACTTCTTCGACAGATGGTTCTTGAACATGTCCGGCGGCTCGACAGTGTGGTCGTCGACGCTGATCAGGATCATGTCTTCTTTGTTCATGGCCGTCCCTTCCATCGGATCCACCGGATCGATTACAGCTTCGGCGAATCGCTGTGCCGCGCCAAGATCACTAAAATGAAAACTATCTTCTCGTCAAGCGAGAATCAACATTCAGGTGTCGCAGGGACGAGCCGCACCCGCCTGACCAGGGGTCCGACGCGCCGGTGAATTGCCCACCTCCGGACGACAATGCGGTGAGGTAGAGCCGGGCTGGACAGGTCGGCACGATGGCGACCCTCGCGTTTTCCGGGTAAAGCAGGCGCCGCGCCGACCGGGTGAGCCAAGCGCGGTCCGCACCTGCCCCAGAGCAGCACGCCGGCATTGACCAGGCGCGCGTTTCGTGCCAGTCTGTTAGTTACAAATGAGAATATCATTCTCTTTCACCGAGAGGACACTGCTGATGCGCTTGCAGCCGCTCCCCGCCGACCAGTGGGACGAGGCTACCCAGCAGGCACTCTCGGCTATGCGTGGAGCGGACACCAACAACGCGCTTTCCACGCTGGCTCACCACCCGGCGCTGGCCAAGGCGTTTCTTCGCTTCAACGTCCACCTGTTGATGTCGTCGACGCTGCCGGCTCGTATCCGAGAACTGGCGATCCTGCGGGTGGCGCATCGTCGTCAGTGCGCCTACGAGTGGTCGCACCACGTCAAGATGGCCAAGGACGAGGGCATCACCGACGACCAGATCGCCGCGGTGCAGCGTGATGCCGGCGAGGACGCCGGCCACTTCGACGCGTTCGACCAAGTCGTGATCACCGGGGTTGATGAACTCGACGAGAAGTCTGAATTGTCCGACCAGACCTGGGCGGCGCTGGGCGAGCGCCTCAACGACCAGCAGCGCATGGATTTCGTCTTCACGGTCGGCTGCTACGCCCTGCTGGCCATGGCGTTCAACACTTTTGGCATCCAGCTCGAACACGCCGAACAGCACTGACGAGAGAGGTAAGAACCTTGCCGCACTTCCCCAAGCCAGCCGCCGGCAGCTGGACAGAAAATTACCCCGAACTCGGGACCGCCCCGGTGGATTACACCGACTCGATCGATCCGGCATTCTTCGAAGCCGAGCGCGAGGCGGTGTTCAAGAAGACCTGGCTCAACGTCGGCCGCGTCGAGCGCCTGCCCCGCACCGGTAGCTACTTCACCAGAGAACTGCCATCGGCCGGCAAGGGCACGTCGGTGATCATCGCCAAGACCAAGGACGGGTCGGTCAAGGCGTACCACAACGTCTGCCGCCACCGCGGAAACAAGCTGGTGTGGAACGACTTTCCCAACGAGGAGACCTCCGGCACCTGCCGGCAGTTCACCTGCAAGTACCACGCGTGGCGCTACAGCCTCGACGGTGACCTGACCTTCGTACAACAGGAAGAAGAGTTCTTCGACCTCGACAAGAGCAACTACGGCCTGGCGCCCGTCCGCTGCGAGGTGTGGGAAGGCTTCATCTTCGTCAACTTCGACGACAACGCGGCACCGCTGATCGACTATCTCGGGCCCCTGGCCAAGAGCATTGAGGGCTACCCCTTCGGCGAGATGACGGAGACCTACACCTACCGGGCCGAGGTCGGCAGCAACTGGAAACTGTTCATCGACGCGTTCATCGAGTTCTACCACGCGCCGATCCTGCACCAGGGCCAGTACACCAAGGAAGAAGCCGCCAAGATCCAAAAGTTCGGCTACGAGGCGCTGCACTACGAAGTGGCCGGCCCACACAACCTGCAGTCGACCTGGGGTGGTCAGGCACCGCCCCCGGACATGAGCATGGTGAAGCCGATGGACCAGGTGCTGCGCAGCGGATTGTTCGGTCCGTGGGACAAGCCGGAGATCATCGAGAAGCTGGAGCTCCCGCCGGGTGTCAACGTGAAACGGGTGCCGCAGTGGGGCATCGACTCGTGGCTCTTCTACCCGAACTTCATGCTGCTGATCTGGGAACCGGGTTGGTACCTGACGTACCACTACTGGCCGACGGCGGTGGACAAACACATCTTCGAGTCGTCGCTGTATTTCGTGCCGCCGCGCAACGCGCGCGAACGCCTGGCCCAGGAGTTGGCCGCCGTGACATTCAAGGAGTACGCGCTGCAGGATGCCAACACCCTGGAAGCGACCCAGACCATGATCGGTACCCGGGCCGTCAAGGAGTTCCTGCTGTGCGACCAGGAAGTGCTGATTCGTCATCTGCACAAGACCACCGGTGACTACGTGAAGGAGTACCAAAGCAATGGCGCTACCGTCTGAATTCGCGGCCCTGGAGCCGTATTTGGATTGGGATCTGGCCACCGAGCCCGAACGCTACGCCAAGCGGCTTGCCTCGACGATGGCCGAGATGCAGGAGTTCTACGACGTCGGGTTCCCGTTGCTGAATGACGTGATCGCCTACTGCGACAAGTACCCGCTGGACGACCTGCCGGACGACGCGAAGACTCTCATGCACCTCATGCAATCCTTGGTCATGGTGTCTTTCCCGATTGAGGCATGGAAGCAGCCGCGCGTCCCCGACAGCGGCGCGGCGTGGGTTGAAGTGCTTCGGGAACCGGTGATCTGACGTTGTCCGACGCCCTTCGCACAAGCGGTTCATCGCAGCTGACGCTCAAGGCCGCCGGGCTGCTCGACATCGATGCCGGTGAGATCGTTCGGCCCGGCATTGTGCGGATCGAAGGCGATCGGATCGTCGGTGTCGGGGGTTCGGGTCCGGAGGGCCCGAAAGACTCTGTAGTCGATCTGGGCGAGGCGATCCTGCTGCCCGGGTTGATGGACATGGAGGTCAACCTGCTGATGGGCGGGCGCGGCGAGACGCCCGGACTGTCCCAGGTGCAGGACGACCCCCCGACGCGGGTGCTGCGCGCGATCGGCAATGCCCGACGCACGCTGCGCGCCGGTTTCACGACCGTGCGCAATCTCGGTCTGTTCGTCAAGACCGGTGGCTACCTGCTCGACGTCGCCCTTGGAAAGGCCATTGACGCGGGGTGGATCGACGGGCCCCGCATCGTCCCGGCCGGCCACGCGATCACGCCCACCGGCGGGCACCTGGACCCGACCATGTTCGCCGCATTCATGCCGGGCGCACTTGAGCTCACGGTCGAAGAGGGCATCGCCAACGGAGTCGACGAGATCCGCAAGGCGGTGCGATACCAAATCAAGCACGGCGCGCAATTGATCAAGGTTTGCGTTTCCGGCGGGGTGATGTCGTTGACCGGCGAGGCTGGCGCACAACACTATTCGGACGAAGAACTGCGCGCGATCGTCGACGAGGCGCACCGGCGCGGGCTACGCGTCGCTGCGCACACGCACGGAGCGGAAGCGGTCAAGCACGCGGTCGCGTGCGGTATCGACTGCATCGAACACGGCTTCCTGATGGACGACGAGGCCATCCAAATGCTGGTCGACAACGACCGGTTCCTGGTTACCACCCGCAGGCTCGCTGCGGCGATGGACGTGTCCCGCGCACCGAAAGAGTTGCAGGACAAGGCCGCCGAGATGTTCCCGAAGGCGAAGACCTCGATCAAGGCCGCCTACGAAGCAGGTGTGAAAATCGCCGTCGGCACCGACGCGCCGGCGATACCGCATGGCCGCAACGCCGACGAGCTCGTCACCCTGGTCGAGTGGGGCATGCCGCCATTGGCGGTGCTGCGGGCGGCGACCATCACCGCGGCCGAGCTGATCAACTCAACCGATCGGGGGCGGCTCGCGGCGGGTGAGCTTGCCGATATTATCGCGGTGCCGGGAAACCCGTTGGAAGACATCACGGTTACCCAGCACGTCAGTTTCGTCATGAAAGGCGGCAAGGTCTATGTCGACACCAGAACAGGCCAAGAGCGAACCAACCAGAACTGACGACCTGGTCGAGATTCAGCAACTGCTCGGGCGCTACGCGGTCACCATCACCCAGCAGGACATCGAGGGTCTCGTCGCCGTCTTCACCCCTGACGGCACCTACAGCGCCTTCGGCGAAACCTACAGCCTGAACCGCTTCCCGGAATTGGTGTCCGCGGCACCAAAGGGCTTGTTTCTCACCGGAACCGCGGTGATCGACCTGGACGGGGATGCGGGCACCGGCACCCAGCCGCTGTGCTTCATCGACCACGCCACCCACGACATGCGGATCGGCTACTACCGCGACACGTATCTGCGAACCGCCCACGGCTGGCGACTCAAGACCCGCGCCATGACCTTCATCCGCCGCAGCGGTGTGCACGACTCCGGACGCCCGCACGCGATCGGGCGTCCCGCCGGCGACTCTGCGGCCCAGGCAGCGACTTAAGGAGCCGGACCAATCGACAGTGCGGTGAATGTCGCGCAGTTCCGGGCCGACCTGCGCGCGTGGCTCGACGACAACGATCTGACCCCGGAGACCGATCACTCGCTGCAGGGGCACATGCGGCAGTTCGCCCGGGTCAGCCGTGCGCTCTATGACGCCGATTGGATGCGGTTCGGCTGGCCGGTCGAGGTGGGTGGACTGGGTGGTCCGGCCGTGCTGCGCGCGATCGTGGGTGAAGAGGTGGTGGGTCGCCGCCTCGCCGAACCCGGCCCCTATTCGATGCTCGAGGTACTCGCGCCTACGATGATCGATTACGCGCCCGCGGAGCTCGCCAAAGAAATGGTGCCGCGACTGCTCAGTGGCGAAGAGCAATGGTGCCAAGGCTTTTCCGAGCCGGGGTCGGGCAGTGACCTGGCATCGCTGACCACTCGCGCGACGCGGCAAGGCGACAACTGGATCGTCAACGGGCAGAAGGTCTGGACCAGTTTCGCGCAGTTCTCCACCCGGTGTGTCCTGCTTACCCGCACCGCGCCCGGGCACGACGGAATCACCGCGTTCTTCGTCGACCTCGATACTCCGGGCATCACCATCCGTCCGCTGCGGACGATGCATGGTGTGGACGAATTCTGCGAGGTGTACTACGACGACGTGGTGATTCCGGCCAGCCGGATGCTGGGCCGGCCCGGGGACGGCTGGCGGCTGGCCATGGACCTGCTGCCCTATGAGCGTTCCGCCTGCTTCTGGCAGCGAATCGCCTACCTCTATTCGCGTTTCGACGACCTGATCACCGCCGCATCCGAAACCGCCGATCCCGACGAATTCGCGCTTGGCGGAGCCTATCTGGCGCTTCACACGTTGCGCTGCCGGTCGCGTGCCACGCAGCACCGGATGCGCGACGGCGCCCGACTGGGACCGGACACCTCCATCGACAAGGTGCTGCTGGCCTCCGCGGAGCAGCGGCTCTACGACACGGTTCGCGACGTACTGCCCGGGACGCTCGAAATTGAAGACACACCGTGGCGTTCGGAATACCTGTACTCACGCGCCGCGACGATCTACGGCGGCACCGCCGAGATTCAGCGCAATATCATCGCCCGCCGGCTGCTCGACCTCGGGAAGGAGTGAACCATGGCCCCTTCCGCAGACACCGAGTCGGACGCCGAATCGCTGCGCCTGCTGGCAGAGTCGTTACGGACGACGATGAGCGCCGCCTCGGGAGCCGAGCTCGACGCGGCGCTGACCGACCTCGGCTGGCGCGACATGCTCGACGAAATGCCCGCTATCGCAATCCCGCTGGTGTTCAAGCTGCTCGGCGAGACCGGGGCGCACGCGCCCCTGCTCAACGACGTGGTGCTGTGCGCAGCTGGGGATGCGCCCGGGGGCACCCTGCCGTTGCCGTTCGCCGGCGGCTCCTGGGTGCTATGGGAGCGCCGCGATCACTGGAACTCGGCGATCGACGAGCAGCTGCCGATACATCCTGTGCCGCAAGAGGATCCCTTGCCGCCTGCCGCGCTACATGCGGGCTGGCGAGCCCTGGGGTGGTGGCTGGTCGGCACCAGCCGCGCCATGCTGTCGCTGGCACGCCAACACGCAGTGGACCGGGTTCAGTTCGGCCGGCACATCAGCTCGTTCCAGGCGATCCGGCACCGCCTGGCCGAAACCCTCGTCGCGATCGAGGGCGCCGAGGCGACACTGCAGGCCGCCACCGAATGCGACGACCCGCAGGGACTGGGTTCCCTGCTGGCCAAGGCCGCGGCCGGTCAGGCGGCGCTGACCACCGCACGCCACTGCCAGCAGGTGCTCGGCGGTATCGGCTTCACCGCCGAACATCCGCTGCACCACCACATCAAGCGGTCGTTGATTCTCGACGGGCTGCTGGGTAGCTCGCGAGAATTGACACGCCAGGCCGGAAAAGCGGTCGTGGCGACCGGATCCGCGCCACGGCTCACGCAGCTGTAACGGGTCGCCCGCGGGTGCCCGTCGTCGACCATGCGACGCTTCGGGCATGCGGGAACGTGTGCCAGCGCCTTCAGAGGCCACTTGATGGTCGGCCGCTGCCGGTCGTAAGACCGAAGGAGCAGACTGGGCGGGGCGGCCAACCGGCGCCGGCCGTCAGCCCGAGGAGGTTGGGACGTAATGAGTCACCCCGACGCACCACAAAACCAGGTCGGCGTCGCCGCGGTGCTCCTGGGCCTGATCGGACTCCTCACCTGCTGGCTGCTGCTTGGGGTGCCCTTTGGTATCGCGGCGGTGGTCA
The DNA here is from genome assembly GCF_001665875.1 of Mycobacterium sp. 852002-40037_SCH5390672. Classification (GTDB taxonomy): domain Bacteria; phylum Actinomycetota; class Actinomycetes; order Mycobacteriales; family Mycobacteriaceae; genus Mycobacterium. The sequence continues at coordinate 170,052 of NZ_LZTA01000102.1, read as the reverse complement.
CGGGCGACGTCGCCCGGCGCAGGGTCGCCCGCGGCGAGGCGAGCAATCCCCGAACGGCCGTGGCCGGAATGGTTTTAGGGGCGATTGCAATAGTGGCGGGTCTCATCGCAATCGGCTACTACGCCCGGCTCGACGCCCGGAACCACTGACGCGGATCAGTTGCGTGGTAGCCCGAGTACGCGTTCGGCGATGATGTTGCGCTGAATTTCTGACGTACCACCGGCGATGGTCGCGGCGAAGGTGCGCGTGTACCGGTCGAACCAGCTGCCGTAGTGGCTGTCCAGGTTGAGCGGGGCGAACGGGGCGGTGACCCCACGCAGGGCCAGCCCGTCGCCGTCCTTGGCGCTCAGCGCGTCCTCGCAGGCGCGTTGCATTGCCTCCGAGCCGAGCAGCTTGAGCACCGACTGGGCGGGTACGTCCTCTTCGCCGCGCGCGGCTTTGGCCAGCGTCGCCGACCCCAGTAGCCGCATCGCGTAAAAATCCATCACGAGCGTCGCGTAGCGATCCCGCTGCACGGGTCCCAAGGGACTGGACTCGACGGTCAGCGCGTGCAGCATGTCTGCGTAGTCCAGCCACAGCATCGCGCGTTCGTGGCCGAGCGAACCCGTCGCGACGCGCCAGCCCGCGTTGAGCTCACCCACCAAGTTCTCGGCCGGCACTCGTGCGTCGGTGAAGAAGACCTCGTTGAAGTCGACGTCTTCGATGTCGCCCATCGAGGCGAACGGGCGCCGCATCACACCGGGGGTATCGGTGGGAATCAGTAAAGCGCTGATGCCCTTGTGCTTTGGCGCGTCGGGATCGGTGCGCACGAATGTCAACAGCACGTCGGCGTGATGGGCGCCCGATGTCCACACCTTTTGCCCGTTGACGACGAAGTGGTCTCCGTCGAGCACCGCGCGCGTCTTCAACGACGCGAGATCCGAGCCCGCGCCGGGTTCGCTCATCCCCAGCGCGGCGGTGATCTCCGCGCGCAGAATCGGCACCGCCCAATGCTGCTTCTGTTCGGGCGTGCCGAACGACAGCAACGACGCCGCGATGATGCCCACACCTTGGGGATTGAAACTCTGATAGATCCGCCGGCGTGACAACTCTTCCTGGTACACGTATTGCTGCAGCAGCGTCGCGTTGCGCCCGCCGAACTCCGGCGGGTTGCCGGGCTGTAGCCACCCGCTGTCGAACAGCAGGCGTTGCCAGCGGCGTGCCCACTCCGGGATGTCCGAACTCGACCGCGGCCGCACCAATGCCTGCGCCTCGGAAGGCAGATGGTCGTCGAGGAAAGCGACGAATTCGGCTCGGAACGCCTCCACGTCGGCGTCAAACGTCAGCTGCACAGCACTTCCCGAGTGGTCCTGAGCACACCCGCGCCGGCGGGAGATCAAGGTTTCCGTCGCCGACGCGGTTCACTCTTGCGATTAAGCTTCCATACACACGTCTAAGAGAATAGTATTCTCGCGGTACGAAAGTTACAATCTCCGACACGTGATCCGTGAGGGGGTCGAGCGCAGCGATGTCACGGCGTTCTCCGGTAGAGTCCAACCATGTTCTCCCCACGCGGCAATCACCTGAGGCGGCCGTGACCAGTCCAAGCGAAGAGCCGGCCTGGAAGCAGCGTGCGGTCGAGCGGTCCATCAAGACGGCGAAATTACGCGCGGCGCAGCGTGTTCAACGCTTCCTCGACGCGGCCCAGGCCATCATCATCGAAAAGGGCAGCACGGACTTTACCGTGCAGGAGGTCGTGGACCGCTCCCGCCAGTCGTTGCGCAGCTTCTACCTGCAATTCGACGGCAAGCACGAGCTGCTGCTGGCGCTCTTCGAGGATGCGTTGAGCCGATCGGCCGACCAGATCCGCGCCGCCACCGAAAACGAAGCCGATCCGCTGGAGCGGCTGCAAGTCGCCGTTGAGCTCCTTTACGAGGCGTCCCGTCCCGATCCGACGGCCAAGCGTCCGCTGTTCACAGACTTTGCTCCCAGGCTATTAGTCACCCATCCGGCCGAGGTAAAAGTCGCACACGCGCCGTTGTTAGTGTTGCTGACGGAACTGATGGAAGCGGCCGACGAGGCCGGCAAGTTGCGCAACACCATCAACCCCAAGCGGGTGGCCGCCATGACCATGCAGACCGTCATGTTCATCGCACAATCCAGCGGCGGGCCCGACGACGCGACGACCAAGCCCATCACCGCCGAAGAGGTGTGGGATTTCTGCTCCCGCGGATTCGTCGCGTAGTACGACCGAGCGCACCGCGTTCCCAGCGCATCTCACGATGAGCGAATAACGCACGCCGGTTGCCGGTGAGAATGAGATTCTCTAATATCTAGAACCACAAATAGCCGAAACGGATTCGTCATTGACACCCGTTACGGCTGAATGACAGAGTTCAAAGACGGCAAGGCCCGCGGTCCTCCGAACGCGATTGTTCTCCGCGCAGGCGTGCCGATCAGATCAAGTCAGGAGTTGAGGTAGCCATGACCGGACGTGTTGAGGGCAAAGTCGCTTTCGTCACCGGAGCGGCACGCGGTCAGGGCCGTAGCCACGCGGTGCGGTTGGCCCAGGAGGGCGCCGACATCATCGCTATCGACATCTGCAAGCCCATCCGCGAGGGCGTCGTGGACACCGCGATCCCGGCATCGACACCCGAAGACCTCGCCGAGACCGCCGACCTGGTCAAGGGACACAACCGCAGGATCTTCACAGCCGAAGTCGATGTGCGCGACTACGACGCACTCAAAGCGGCGGTGGACAACGGCGTCGAACAGCTCGGCCGGCTCGACATCATCGTGGCCAACGCCGGAATCGGCAACGGCGGCGAAACCTTGGACAAGACCAGCGAAGAAGACTGGACCGAGATGATCGACATCAACCTGGCCGGGGTGTGGAAAACCGTGAAAGCCGGTGTGCCGCATCTTCTGGCCGGCGGCCGCGGTGGATCCATCATCCTGACGAGCTCGGTGGGCGGCCTCAAGGCCTACCCGCACACCGGCCACTATGTCGCGGCCAAGCACGGTGTCGTCGGGCTGATGCGTGCCTTCGGAGTTGAGCTGGGACAGCACATGATTCGCGTCAACTCCGTGCACCCGACCCACGTCAAGACACCGATGCTGCACAACGACGGCACCTTCAAGATGTTCCGCCCGGACCTGGAAAACCCGGGCCCCGACGACATGGCGCCGATCTGCCAGCTGTTCCACACGCTGCCGATCCCCTGGGTTGAGCCGATCGACATCAGTAACGCGGTGCTGTTCTTCGCCTCGGACGAGGCCCGCTACATCACCGGCGTGACCCTGCCGATCGATGCGGGTAGCTGCCTGAAGTAGCCGCTAGAAGGGACTGCTGTTGGACTGCCATTCCGCCGATTCGGGTCGCGGCCCGTAGCGGCGGATGTAGTCCTCGTGCATCCGCGCCTGTTTGCGGCGGGTGATCACGTCGACCAGGTTCGGGTCCAGTCCATGAACTGCCAGCCGGTGCCGGCGCCAGACCTTGTTCAGGGCAAGGGTTATCAGCAACGCCCAGATGTAGAGCGGTGCGGTCATCTCGGTGTGGACGTAGAGCGAGGCGGGCAGCAGCCAAAACGGAGCGAGGACCAGCAGGGGCGGTATGGCCCACCGGATCATGTGCCGGCGGACGGCTCCGTCCCCGGCCAGATCGCGCGCGACCCAGCTGCGCATCGAGTTGGGTAGTCGTCGGCCGTAGGCATAGCCGATGCGCTGCCAGAGATTGGGCTTGGCGGCGGTCATGGTGGCTCCTCAGGGGTGATGTCAGGATTGCAATGCGCCGGCCGCCACGGCGGCGGCGTTGATGCGGGTGAGGACCTGATGCAGGTTCCCGAGTTCGGCCAGCTCGACTCCCAGACGCGCCACGACGGCAGACGGAATCTCAAGTGCCCTCTCCCGCAAGGCGATTCCGCGCTGTGTGAGCGTCACGTCGGTGGTGCGCTCGTCGGCCGCATTCTTGGCCCGAGTGATCAGGCCCTGTCCCTCCAAACGCTTGAGCATGGGCGACAATGTGGCGGAATCCATCTGCAACGCTGCGGCGATTTGCTTGACCGACAGCGGGAACCGGTCGGCCCCGGGGGTCTTGCGGTGATCCCACAGCGCCAGCATCACCAGGTATTGCGGATGGGTCAGGCCGAGCGGCTCCAAGAGCGGCCGATACACCGCCAACACCGCGCGGTTGGTCGTCGCCAGCGCGAAGCACACCTGGTGCTCGAGCGCCAGCGGATCGATTTCGCGCGTTGCCGAAGCGGCCATATTCGTATGGTGCCCTAATAGTTAGGGTGCTATCTACATGATGTCTCTCACAGGTCGACTAACGCGAGTAATACGCTCGGAATCTATGGACGATTTCCAGGGACGCGGTGCAGTCATCACCGGTGGTGCAAGCGGCATCGGGTTGGCCACCGCCACCGAATTCGCCCGCCGCGGCGCCCGCCTGGTGCTGGCCGATGTCGACAAGTCCGCGCTGGAACGGGCCGTGGCGCACCTTGAGGCCGAGGGGTTTGACGCGCACGGGGTGACGTGCGACGTGCGGCACCTCGATCAGATGGTTCACCTCGCGGATGAGGCGTTCCGCCTGCTCGGCCAGGTCGACGTCGTCTTCAGCAACGCCGGCATCGTCGTCGCGGGCCCGATGGCCCAGATGAACCACGACGACTGGCGTTGGGTGATCGACATCGATCTGTGGGGTTCGATCCATGCCGTCGAGGCGTTCGTGCCGAGGCTGATCGACCAAGGGAAGGGCGGACATATCGCGTTCACCGCGTCCTTCGCCGGCCTGGTGCCCAACAACGGCCTCGGGACCTACGGTGTTGCCAAATACGGCGTCGTCGGTCTCGCCGAAACGCTGGCCCGCGAGGTCAAGCCCAACGGCATCGGGGTGTCGGTGCTGTGCCCGATGGTGGTGGAGACCAAGCTGGTCTCCAATTCGGAACGGATTCGTGGCGCGGACTACGGGCTGTCAGCGACTCCTGAGGGGGCCTTCGGGCCACTGCCGACGCAGGACGAGGCGGTCAGCGCCCACGACGTCGCCCGGTTGACGGCCGACGCGATTCTGGCCAACCGTTTGTACATCCTGCCGCACGGGGCGGCACGGGATTCGATCCGCCGCAGGTTCGAGCGCATTGACCGAACCTTCGACGAACAGGCCGCCGAGGGCTGGACGCGCTAGCGCGTCGGGCCCAACCGGTAGTCGCCGGTCTGGGGGTCGTGATACCAGCCGCTGGCAGCATGGGTGCCGCCGTCGACGTGTAGCGTCTGGCCGGTGAGATAGAGCGACATGTCGGAAGCCAGAAAGACTGCGGAGCCAGCGATTTCGTCCACATGGCCGGGACGCCCCAGCGGCACGATGTCGGCCATCGCGGCCGCCGCTCCGTCGCTGTTGAGTGCGGCCAGGCCTTCGGTCAGGGTGATGTCGGGCGCTATCGCGTTGACCCGGATCCCGTGCGGCGCCAACTCGAGGGCCGCGGTTTTGGTGTAGTTGATGACGCCGGCCTTGGCCGCGGCATAAGCCGCGTATCCCGGCGCGGCACGCACGCCTTCGATCGAGGTCACCGAGATGATGCTGCCACCAACACCGGCGGTCACCATCTGCCGGGCAACTCGCTGGGTGCACAGCAGCACGTGGCGCAGGTTCGCCTTATACAGTGCGTCCCAGCCGTTTTCGCTGGTGTCCAGCAAGGGCGAGGAGAACACACCCCCGACGTTGTTCACCAGGATCGTCGGCGTGCCCAGTTCCGCACTGGTGTGTTCCAGCGCGGCATCCACCTGGCCGCTGTCCCGGACATCCGTGACGATTCCCAGGGCGCCAATCGATTCCGCTGCCTGAGTACAGGTTTGCGGGTCGCGTTCCCAGATCGCCACCCGGGCGCCGAATGCGGCCATCCCGGCCGCGATACCGCGACCGATGCCCGCTCCCCCGCCGGTCACCACCGCGACGCGACCGGTGAGCAGAATGTCGGCGGGATCGATCGCCATCGTCGATCAGCTCCTTGCGTGCATGGTCGGCGCGCTGCCGATCACCCCGTCGCCTTCCAGGCCGGCGATGTCCACATCGGACAAGCCCAGCCCGGAGAGCAATTCATGGTTGTGCTGCCCCAGCAGCGGCGCCTGCTCGGTGTGGAACTTGCGGGGCCCCGCTGAGAACCTCATCGGCACGGTGCTGAGCCTAGCCGGGCCGTTGACCGGGTGATCGACCTCTTCGAAGAAATCCCGGAACGCCAACTGTTCCAGCTCGGGTTGACGGTGCGGCTGCATGACTTTGGCCACCGGCACGCCCGCGTCCCAGAGGGTTGCGACGATTTCGTCGCGGCTGCGGTGCTCGCACCAGGCGGTGAGTTGCTCGTCGATCTGATCCTGGCGCATGCGCCGGCCGGTTTCGGTCGAGAGCTTGGGATCGGTTGCCCAGGGGGGTGATCCGAGTGCCCCGCACAGCTTTTCCCACTGATCGTCGGTGGCCACCGCGATGGCGACCCAGCTGTCGAGCCGGCCGAACTCATCGATGTCGGCGCTGAGGTAGAGGTTCTGCGGCGCGGCGGTCGGTCCCCTGTTGCCGGCGCGCTCCAGCAGGGCGCCGTATGCCGAGTACTCGATGACCTGCTCGGCGGAGATACTGAGTGCGGCATCCACCATCGCCGCTTCGACGAACACACCCTCGCCGGTGCGACGCCGGTGCTCGAGCGCCAGCAGTATCGCGTTGAGCGCGTGCACACCAGCGCATGCGTCGCCGATCGAATACGGGTCATACGGCGTGCGATCCGGGTAGCCCGTAAGCCAAGTCACGCCGGACGCGGCTTCGATGACGTAGGCGAATGCCGGGTTGTCACGCCACGGTCCCTCGAGGCCGAATCCTGGCATCCGCACCATCACGGTGTCCGCCCGAATCGATTGAACGGCAGCGAAATCCAGCCCGATCTGGTCCAGCACCCGCGGCGTGAAGTTCTCCACGACCACGTCGCACGTTGCGATGAGCTCGCGCAGTAATTCCCGGCCTCGCGGACTCTGCAGGTTCAGGGTCAGGCCCTTCTTATTGGTGTTGAGGGCCTCGAAGATCGGCGACCTTTCCCACCACTGGTCTTCGGTGATCGGCACGCCGGCGATCATCCGCGTGCCGTCGGGACGACGGGTGGACTCGACATGGATGACCTCGGCACCGAGCATGGCCAGCGAATGGGTGCAGCAGGGACCCGCCCAGAACGTCGTCATGTCCAGCACCCGAATGCCGCTGAGCGGCAGCGTTTTCCCGACACCGCCCGGCGCCGGGCGCGCCGCGAGATGCGCGGCGCGGTATTGCGCGGTGTGCTCGCCCAACCGCGGTGCGGGCTGCGCCCGGCGCAGTTGCGCGGGCCGCATGCGATACGGGTGGCTGGGCTGCTGGAAGCCGTCGCGTGGATTGCGCACAAACGAATCGCGCTCTACGAATTGATCGAACGAGGTGACGTTGGCGCCGGTGGCGACCGGCGCGTTGGGGATACGGAATGCCGAGGCCAGGTCCCGGATTTCATCGACCTGGGTGCTGGCCAGCCAGGCGAGGATCTCTTCGGCGTGGATGTTGGCCTGCTCGGTGATCGACAGCGGTGACTGTTCATCGATCCACTCCGGGTGACCCACCATCGCGCACAGGTCGAACCACTGCTGCGCCGTCCCGCACCCGAGATCCACCAAGCCATCTTTGGCCTGAGCCACCCCCGGTATGGTCGGCCGCCGGGTGTCACGCCACGGTCGTCCGAGCACGTCGAAGTAGGAGACCGGGTAATAGGTAAGGCAGAGAATCTGTGTTTCGAGCATCGACAGGTCCAGCAGTTCACCTGCTCCGCCATCGATTCGGCGCCAGCGGGACGCCAGGGTGGCCGCGCTTGCGTAGACGCCGGCCAGGTACTCGCCGACCTGACCGCCGACGAAGACGGGCGGACGCTCCTGCTCGCCGCGGCCGAGCCCGACAATCCCTCCCGACCACGCCTGCAAGGTGAACTCGGTCGCGGCGCGGTCTCGCCATGGGCCTTCCAGCCCGAATGGCGTAATCGAGGTGACGGTGAGATGCGGGTGGCGGCCGAGGATGGCGCGCGGCGTGAAGGCCGGATGCTCGACGACTTTCGAACCGGCAGACCAGATCACCGCGTCCGCGGATGCCAGTAACCGGTTCACCAAATCGGTGTCGTCGTCGCTGGCCGGATCGGCGACGACGCTGTGTTTCGCCCCGGCCAGGAAGCTGAACAAGGCACCGTCATCCCCGGGTGGGATGGCGGCACCCGAGGCCGACCACGCGCGCAGCGGATCACCCTCGGGGGATTCGACTTTCACGACGTCGGCGCCGCCGTCGGCGAGCAACTTGGTGCAGTAGGCGCCGGCGATACCGGTGGACAGATCGATCACCGTATAGCCGTCAAGCGGTGGTTCGACGCGACGTTGCGTCACTATTTCTTTCTCTTCGCTTTGGTGTCCTTGTCGGCACGCGCCTTCTTGCGGGCCTTCTTGCTCAGACGCCATTCCGCGTCGCGTATCCGCATCACCTCGACCAGATCCGCACCCGAACCGAGGTCGTCGCCGGCTCCACGAACCACCAACACCTTGATGTCGTCGTCAACGCCGGCGCAGTGCAACAAATCCGCACACCGCACGCGGGCGGCGATCGTCGGCGCGTTGAGGTAGTCCGGTCGGTCGAACGTGATCGTGGCGATCCGCGTCTTGGCGTCTTTGTCGTACCGAATGATCTCTTCGGCCGAGGGCTCTGACGGATCAGGCATGGCTAGGGTTGCGCGAATGGGCTTGCGGTGAGCACTTCGGAGCCGTTCGCGGTGATCAGGACCGCTTCTCGCCCGAATACCGCGCCGACTCCTTCTTCCCACACGTAGCCCGTGACGGCGAGCACCATCCCCGGTTCCAGACGTTCGTCGGCCGCGGTCGCGGGCAGATGCTTGGAGACGACCGGCGGATCGAACCCCATGCCCAGGCCGCGGGCCACCGGCATCGGTGGCTCGGGCTCTCCGGCCGCCTGGTAGGCCGCCAGCAGTTCGCCCGCTCCAGCACCGGGTCGGCAGGCTGCAATCAACTTGCCCCACAGGCCTTCCCAGCGTCCGTACAGCGCCGATGCGCCGCCGGGCGGGTGCCTGCGGTCGGCCGGCCAGGTACGGCCGACCTCACCGACATAGCCACCCGCCAGGACTCCGGCGGAGAATGCCACCAGATCGCCCTCCTGGATGCGGCCTTCACCATCAGCGCGGCGCCACGGGTGTCTGCGCGAAGTCACCCATGCCACATCTTGATTCGACGGGGTGCTCACCCCGCCCGCCGCGGAGGCCTCCAACAGGACGCCGGCCAGAGCTCGTTCGGTCACCCCTGGCCGCAACTCCGCGACGGCGGCGGCCAGGGCCGACTCGGCCACCGTGATGGATTCCCGTAGCGCGGCGATCTCCTCGGCCGTCTTGACGCGACGGGCGGTCCGCATGGCGAGTTCTCCGTCCACCAACTGCGCGTTGGGAAACGCGAACGGCAGCAGCTGCGCGAAAACCGGTGAGATCGCGTCGGTTCCGACGCGCCGGGCGGTCGCCGCGCCCTCGATGCGACTCAGCGCCGACATGGTGTTCATGGGGTTCCACGAGATGCCGTAGAGATTTTCGTGAGGAATGTCCTCCGGAATACCCTCGTCCCATGTGCTGAGGAGGTGCACGGCTCCGGTCTCACGCACGACCACACACGTCGGACCGAACGGCCGGGTGCCGGCCACCCATAGCTGCGGCGCCCCGGTGACGTAACGAACATTGGCTTGCCGGCCGAGGACCAGCACATCGAGATCGTGTGCCGCCATCTGTTGCAGCGCCCGCTGACGACGCCCCAAGCGCAGCGTGCGCTCGTCAGGGCACACTTCAACTGACATGGGAGCCATAGGGGTCATAGGGGTAGTCGGTCAAGCGGATCCAGCCTTCCTCGGTAATCACCAGGACCTCTTCGCTGCGATAGCCTCCGGTGCCGTCTTCCCACACCACGGGCTCAAGCACCAGTACCATGCCGGCCTGCAGAACGAAATTATCGTCGAACTCCTGGCCGAGATCCGTTCCGATCATCGGCATTTCGGCGGCGTTGACGCCGATACCATGGCCCAGGTAGAAGTGCGGAAGCCACGGCTTGGTACCGCCGTTGGCCTTGATCGCCGCCCGGCCCAGATCTGCCGCGGTGGCGCCGGCTTTGGTGACACCCAGCACCGCGCGCATGGTCTCGAACCATCTGTCGAACTGCGCCTGCTGACGAGGCGACGGGTCCCGTCCGACGATCCAGGTGCGCCCGAAGTCGGAGCAGTAGCCCTGGTAAGTGATGCTGACGTCGGTCCACAACACGTCACCTTCGGCCAGCTCACGCTCGGTGCTCAGCAGCGGCAGCGCCAGGTCACCGTGTGTGGTCCACACGCCCTCGGCCCTGCTGCGCGGCATCACCTGCCAGATCGGTTCGAGCATGCTGGCCGTAGCCCCCAACTCGAAGGCGCGGCGCAAAAAGCTTGCCGACAAATCGATTTGGCGGATGCCGGGGGCGAGCCGCTTCTGGACTTCCACCATCGCCTCGTCGGTGATCCGAATGGCGGTGCGCATGCACGAGAGTTCATCCGGTGTCTTGACCGACTTGGCCGCGCTGACGATGGCCGCGGCGTCGACGGGAGCGCCGCCCGGGAACAACAGATTCGCCGCACGCGACATCGCGCCGGTGCATTCGTCGACCGCGATCACCGACGCGGGCGGAATCAGGCCGGCAATCATCCGAGCGAATTTGGCTACGCCTTCCTCGAATTCGAGGAAGACCGGCCCGTGCAAATGGTCGGCGGGCAGGTCCGATTCCTGCGAGGCTCCTTCACGGAACGGCAGGAACAGGTGCGGCCACTCGTCGTTGGCGACGACGACGGCCACCGGTCGCTCGACGTAGGATAGCCCGGCATCGCCAAGCGGCCAGCTGGCTCCGGTGGCATAGACGACGGCGTTGTTGCCGAGCAGGATCATGGCGTCGACGCCACGCTCGGTCATGGCAGCCCGCAGCCGCGCTCCGGTTTCGCGGCGCAGGCGCGCCAAGTCGGGTGTTTCCGGAATCACCAGTCCGCTATCGGTGCAGGTGTTCCGTTGGGCGAACGTCGTCACTACAAACCCAGGAACTTCGTGATGTTGCCACTGACGATCTTGCCCGCGTTCGCCGAGCCCACCGCCTCGACGACGGCTTTCAGCGACTTTTCGGAATAGCCGTAAGTGCTTTCGTTGTGCGGATAGTCGCTGGACCACATGACCTTGTCCACCCCGATCTGGTCGATCAGCTGCAGGCCCAGCGGGTCGACCATGAATGAAGCGCTCATGTGCGTGTCCCAGTAGTAGCGCACATCGTGCTGCAGCGGCCGGTTGAACATGTGTTGGTAGGACGCGACCAGATGCTCGGCATCTTGCAAAGCCCAAGGCACCCAGGCAATCCCGCCTTCGAACCAGCCGATGCGCAGCGAGGGATGATCGTCGAGAATTCCGGTGAACAGGTATTTGGCGAACTGTTCGCGGAAGCCGTCGATGTTGATCATCATGCCGACCACCACGCTGTTGAACTGACACGGGGTTTTCGGCGGGGTCTCCCCGATATGGTGGGTCACTGGCAGGCCGGCCGCTTCGATCTCATCCCAGACCGGCTTCATCGCGGTACTGCCGTAGTCGATGACGTTGCCGTCGTCATCCTTGCCGGGGTTCAGCGGCAGCAGAAAGGTTTTGAGTCCCAACGACTTCAACTCAGCCAGCGTTCGTCTGGCGCCTTCCGGCTCCCACCAGTTGATCAGACCCGCACCGTAGAAGTGGCCATTGGAACGCTCCTGCAGCTCGGCGATGTACTCGTTGTAGATGCGGAACGCCAGTTCGCGAAGTTTCTTGTCCGGGTAGTGAAACAGCGCCAGCACGGCGTTGGGGAACGCCAGTTCCTTCTCGACACCGTCGTCGTGCAGCTCCTGGATGCGGGCCTCGATGTTGGTGCTCGCGGCGCCCGGCAGGTCGTCGTACTGCATCAGCACGGCGCTGAAGTCGCCCGGCAAGAACGACTGTCCCTTGCGGCCGACCTGGTAGGCGCCGTCCTCGTACCAGATCCGGGGCGCCTTGTCCTTCAGGTCATCCGGGAAGCGTTGGTAGAAAATGTCATCCGCCAGCGAGATGTGGTTGTCCGCCGAGAAGACCACGGTCCCCTGCGGCAGGCCGACATCGCTGCCCGCGGCGTGGCCGCGCCGATCCTTCGGAGCGCCATAACCTCCGGGCGGGTAGAGCAGGCCAGGCTTCGTCGTCATCATTGACCCTCCATTCGGATCCGAAAATCTTTCCAAAAGTAGCGAGCTGGGCTACCAGCTCACCGGCAGTTCGTACACGCCGTAGGCGAGTCGGTCATCCTTGAACGGAACTTCCTCGATCGGAATCGCAAGTTGCAGCGTGGGAATGCGCCGGGCCAGCGTGTGGAACACGATCTGCAGCTCGGCGCGGGCAAGCTGCTGCCCCACGCATTGATGCCGGCCATAGCCGAATGCGACGTTGCGGTCGGCGCCCGAGCGGTGCAGGTACAGCCGGTCGGGTTCGGCGAACGCGCCCGAATCCCAGTTGGCCGGGGCCAGGTCGATGATGATGCCCTCGCCGGCACGTATCGTCTCACCGGCGATGTGGATGTCCTCGAGCGCGACGCGGCGCTGACCGTTCTGAATGATGCTCAGGTAGCGCAGCAGTTCCTCGACCGCACTCGCGACGATCTTCGGATCTTCGGCATCGCGGATGACGGCCAGCTGGTCGGGGTTTTCCAGGAGGGCGAGCACACCGAGCCCAATCATGTTGGAGGTGGTCTCATGCCCGGCGATCAGCAAGCCGGTGCCCAACTGGGCGGCCTCTTTCACGCTGAGCTCGCCGGCCTTGACCCGCTCGGCGAGGTCGGAAACCGCGTCCTCGGCTGGATTCTCCATCTTGGCTTCCACCAGCTGAGCCAGGTATTTGTTCAGGCTCATGGCGCCTTTGACGGTGTCTTCACCGGTGGCGTAACGCGCGAGCCCGACGTTGGCGTGGTGCTGGAACATGTCGGCGTCTTCGTAGGGGACCCCCAGCAGCTGGCTGATCACCAGTGAGGGCACCGGGAGCGCCAATGCGGTGACGATGTCGGCAGGCTGAGGTCCGGCAAGTATCGCATCGATGTGCTCGTCGGTGATCCGCTGGATACTCGGGCGCAGACCCTCGACACGCTTGAACGTGAAGGGCTTCGACAACATGCGCCGGAATCTGGTGTGTTCCTCACCGTCGGCGGTGAAGACCGACCGCGGGCGCTTGTGCACGGTGGACAGCATGCCTTCGTTCCAGTGCGGGAACCCGGGCTGCCGGTCGTCGACGCTGACCCGCGAATCCGAAAACAGCTCGCGCACTTGCTCGTATCCCGTGATGAGCCACGGTGTGCTGCCGTCCCAGATCCGGACCCTGGACAGCGGCCTGGCTTCGGCCAGCGCCATGACCTCCGGCGGCGGCGCGAAGGGGCAGCGCGGCTCCCTGGCCATCGGATAGTCCGGGATTCCGGAGGTCTGCTCCGTTGCGGTGCTCGTCAGTGTGTCTGACATTTCATTCCTCGATGTGGATGGCAAGTGCGGGGCAGGCCGCCGCCGCCCGACGCGCGCCTTCGGCCTGCTCGGACGTGGGATGGGGATTGAGCAAGACGACGACGCCGTCGTCATCGCGCTGGTCGAACACGTCGGACGCATTCATCACACAGTTTCCCGATGAAGCGCAAACATCTTGATCGACAGTCACTTTCATCTGCGCGCCCTTCACTCGTACACCGTCACGGGCGCCAACCACAGGCCCACGATCGCGTCGATCAGTCCCGATGCTGCAGCCCGCCATGAACGATGGGATGTCAAAGCACCTGCGGCAAGAGCGCGTTCACGGTCGGCGCAGGTGTGCATCAACAGGTTTCGAGCCATGATGTTGCGCTCGAAGTGCACTTCGGCCGGCAGCTCGGGCAGGCAACGGTTGATGCCCTCGACGACCTGGACCAGCGACCGGGAGCTGAGCGCGCCCTTGACGATGATGTTGTAGTAGGCGGGGTCGGTCATTGCCTGGGCCGCGAAGCGCGCGTACCAGGTCGGGTTTCCGAGCTCCTCCAGATGATCGGTGAGCGGGCGCACCAAACAGGCCACCCAGTTGCGCAATTCGGTCGAGCCATCCGTGTCGAGCAGTTCGGTCACCATCTGTTCGCGCAGCTGTTCGACGGGTCCGCGGTGCTTGTGCTCGATCGCCCGCACCAGGTCGGCCTTGGTGCCGAAGTGGTAGCCGACGGCAGCGTTGTTGCCCTGACCGGCGGCCTCGCTGACTTGCCGGTTGGACACGGCGAACATGCCGTGCTCGGCGTACAGGCGCTCGGCCGCCACCAGGATCGCCTCTTGGGTGGAACTGGCCCGATCAGTGCGGACGGTCCGGCCGGCGGCGGTCATTGGATCAGTGAACCCCGTCCAGCAGTTTAAGTCAAGCGATTGATTTAATGCCGGAATCGATGCCCCAGGTGACCGCCGCGAGTCCGCAGTTTGGGCGTGGGGATGGCGGGTATTGCACGGTCGCACTGTCCTTCAGACAACAGGGACGGTTCTGTTTCTCGATAGTCGGGACAGTTCCGCCAGGACTCGCGGCTGCCCCTAACGCGTTCCGGGAAGGGACGGGATTGTTACGCGTCGCTTCCGTGCCGGCGTCACACGTTTATGTACGCCACCTTGGGAATCCGAACGCGGATTCTGTTGTGCGCCTGGATGATCCAGTCCCGGCGGATGGACGAACCGTGCCCGGAGGCTGGTGGCCGCCTCTTATGCTGGAGCCGGGCTGGGTCAGCGACAATCACTCACGGTTCGACGTGTTCCACATCCACTTCGGATTCGACGCCATCGGTCCCGAGGCGTTGGCCGAAGTTGTCCAAGAGCTCAAAATGCACGACAAACCCCTGGTCTATACGGTGCATGACTTGCGCAATCCACATCACCCGGAGCCCGAAGCGCACACCGCGCAGCAAGATGTCCTGATTGCCGCTGCGGACGAGCTGATAACCCTGACGCCCGGTGCTGCGCAGCTGATTTGGGACAACTGGGGACGGCGCGCCCGGGTACTGCCGCATCCTCACGTGCTCGAGAGGGACTGGATCGAGAAGCCCCGCGCCCGCAGTGAACGATTCATCGTCGGTCTCCACGCCAAGAGCCTGCGCGCGAACATGGACCCATTGCCCATCGTGCAGGCACTCACGGTGATCTTGTCCTCGCTGCCGGACGCGATCCTGCAGGTAAACGTCCACGACGAGATCTTCGATCCCGACAATCACTGGTTCGCACCGAAGACCGGCGGGGCACTGCTGGGCTATGACCGCCACAAACATGTGCAGGTCCGTGTGCACCCGTACTTCTCAGACGACGAATTGTGGGAGTACCTCGCGTCGTTGACGGTGTCGGTACTTCCCTACCGGTTCGGCACCCATTCGGGGTGGCTGGAAGCCAGTTACGATCTCGGAACCGCCGTATTGGCCCCCACCTGCGGGTTCTATCACCAGCAGCGCCCATGCGGAGTTTTCGGCTACAGCACCGAAGAGTTCGATCAAGCATCTCTTTGCCGCGCGATTCACCGGGCACACGCGCGTTGGGCCGCCGGTCACCCCGCTCCACGGGCCAGCTGGGCGGAGCGGCTCGCCGAAAGGCGGAAGCTTGCTTGCGCGCATCGCGCCATCTATTCCGGCGTCCTGAAATGACGGAACAACTGCGCGTGGCGCTGATCGCCTCAACCCGCTATCCGATTCGGCAACCGTTTGCCGGCGGGCTTGAAGCACACGTCTGCCACCTGGCGCGCGCGCTCGCATCCAGCGGTTATCGGGTGTCGCTGTTCGCAGCTTCGGGTTCGGACCCCGGCCTGGGATGCCAAATGCTCGACGTGCGGCCGTTGAATCTGTCGGATGCGGCACGGCACGACGTATCGATGCCCCCGGCGACCTTCATGGCCGATCACCACGCGTACCTGTCATTTATGCTCTGGCTCGCGGGGCCCGGCAGCCAAGAGTTCGACGTCATCCACAACCACAGCCTGCATTACCTTCCGGTGGCGATGGCATCGGCGTTGTCCACCCCGATGCTCACCACGGTGCACACACCACCCACGCCGTGGCTCGAGTCGGCGATCGGCGCATGCACCGGACGACGCAGCCGCTTTGCCGCAGTTTCCCGACACACCGCGGCCGCGTGGCGAAACCTCATCGGCGATATCGCGGTGGTTCCCAACGGTGTCCACACGGGCCAGTGGCCCCTTGGTCCGGGCGGCCCGTCCCTGGTGTGGTTTGGCCGCATCACACCGGAAAAGGCCCCCCACTTGGCCATCGCCGCGGCGCGACGCACTGGCAGGCCACTGGTGCTCGCCGGTCCGATCTCGGACCAAAAGTACTTTCTCACCCACGTCAAGCCTCAGCTACAGGGCGACGTCAGATATGCGGGTCATCTTGACCATGAGTGTCTGGCCCACTTGGTCGGCCATGCCGCGGCCGCGCTTGTCACCCCTACCTGGGACGAGCCGTACGGCCTTGTCGTCGCCGAAGCTATGTCATGCGGTACCCCTGTCGTAGCATTCGCCCGCGGCGGGATCCCCGAACTCATCAGCACCTCGTCGGGTCGGCTCGTTGTCACCGGTGACATCACCGCGATGGCGGAAGCCATTTCTACCGCAGTACGGCTGCCGCGCGAGCAGGTGCGTGAACATGCCATTCGCCACTGCTCTGCGGACGCGATGGTGACCGCCTACACCGATCTGTACCGCCAGATGATCGACGACTCCGCGGGCAAATCCGCATGATCGGGTACTACATTCACCATCACGGTTTCGGGCATCTGGCCCGCGCGATGAGCATCTGCGCCCGGATGCGCCGCCCGGTGACAGCCATGACATCGATGGACATCCCTGAGCCGCACCCGTTTTCGTGCGTCCTGAGGTTACCCCGTGATGACGAGGGACCGCGGCCGCACGAAGCCACCGCGCATGGCGCGCTGCATTGGGCGCCCCATCACGACGCCGGGTTCAGCGCGCGAATGGATGGAATCGCGCGATGGGTATCCGAGGCGCGGCCCGAAGCCCTCGTCGTGGATGTTTCGGTCGAAGTTGCGGTGTTCGTCCGGCTGCTCGGTGTGCCGGTGATCGTCATGGCATTACCCGGCAACCGGGTGGACGCGCCGCATGTGCTGGTGCACCGGCTGGCCGATCACATCGTTGCGGCCTGGCCCCGGGCATTGTGCCAACCGTCCTGGCTGCGGCAGTGGGAACAAAAGACCAGCTACGTCGGTGGCATCAGCCGCTTCGAAGGCCGCGATCGCCCCGACAACGAGTCCGAATCATCGGCGCGCGCCACACCATTGGACGAGACGCGGGTAGTCGTTTTGAGCGGAGCAGGCGACGCGCTCGGCGCATCGTTACAGGACTGTGCCGCGCCACATTCGGCGCTCTCGTGGACCACGCTCGGCGGCAGTTCGTGGAAACACGATCCGTGGGCCGAAATCCGGGCAGCGGATGTCGTCGTCACCCACGCGGGCCAAGGCTGCATTGCTGATGTCGCTGCGGCACGACGCCGCGCGATAGTCATCCCGCGATCCCGCCCCTTTGATGAGCAGCAAGCAACGGCCCGGGCGCTGCAGCGTCACCGGCTTGCGGTGGTCGCGCACGGCTTGCCTGACCCACGGGCTTGGCCCGCGCTTCTGGCCAATGCAACGGCAACCGATCCGCATCGCTGGCGGCGGTGGGAAGTGGACGGGGCCGCGAACCGCGCCGCCGACGCGATCGAGTCGACAGCCCGTCGCTGTAGGCAAGGCACGTAGTGCGCACCGCCGTCGTCACCGTTGTTCACGGCAGAGCCGCCCACCTGCGCAGGCAGCTGCAAGGCCTCGCCACCGCCACACGGCGGCCCGACATGCACATTGTGGTCGCGCTCGACGACCCCCGGGTCGCCGAGATGGTGGACGAGCTGGGGGCGCAGGCAATAGTGCTTGACCGCAAAGTCGCGCACCCACTGCCCGTGGCAATGGGACGCAACGTGGGGGCCGCCGCGGCGATACGAAAGGGCGCCGAACTCTTGGTTTTTCTCGACGTCGACTGCATTCCCGGCGCGGAGTTGCTCGACCGGTACCACACCGTCGCGGGCAGAGCGGAGCACGAGGACGCAATCCTGAACGGGCCTGTCACCTATTTGCCGCCGCCCGGTCCGGGCGGCTACGTGATCTCAGAGATACGGTCGAAGCCTGAACCGCATCGCGCGCGGCCCGCGCCGCCTGATGGGAGCGTCGTCGCCACGACGGACTATGCACTGTTCTGGTCGCTGTCTTTCGCAGTAACGGTGCGCACCTGGCTGCGAATCGGTGGATTCTGCGAGCTGTACCGCGGTTACGGCGGAGAGGACACCGATTTCGGGCAATGCGCAGCGGCTCGACACGTTCCGATGCGCTGGGTCGGCGGTGCCCACGCGTTCCACCAGTACCATGCTGTCACCGACCCTCCGGTGGACCACCTGGACGACATACTGCGCAACGCGGTGATCTTTCATCGACGTTGGGGATGGTGGCCGATGGAGGGCTGGCTGTCCTCCTTCGCGGAAAATGGCCTCATCCGTCGCCACACCGACGGTCGCCCCGTTCGCACAGCACCGCAGGGCCATCATCCGCGCGCGTCCAGCGGGATTCATGTTGTGGCAGAAGGGTGATGGCGGTGGTGGGTGGTCTTTGCGCCAAGGCAGTCATTCTTTGCGTTTGGACCGGATCGCCTTGCCGGCCACGGTCCCACCGTCCACCGGCAGCACGGTTCCGGTGACATAGCGCGAACGGTCGGTCGCGAAATACAGCGCCGCCTCGGCGACATCATCGGGAGTGCCCTCGCGCTTCAGCGGCCGATCCTCGCGCATCGTCTCGCGAATCCGTGCCTCGAACTGTCTCAGTTGTTCGGGGTCCATGCCGGCACCCGACTTGCCCAGAATTGGCGTGGGGATGTTCCCGGGCGCGATGGCATTGACCCGAATCTCGTGGTAAGCCAACTCGATTGCCGCGGCCTTGGTGAACTGGATGACGGCCGCTTTGGACGCGCGGTAGATCAGCACTCCGCCGCCGGCCTGAATGCCGCCGATCGAGGTGATGTTGATGATCGATCCGCCGCCATGTTCGGCCATGTGCCGCGCGGCATCTCGGGTACCCGCCATCACGCCCAGCACATTGACCCCCATCACGCGGTGAAAATCGGTGAGGTCGTCGTCGAGCAACCTGCGCAGTGGGCTGGAAATGCCGGCATTGTTCACCATGACGTGCAGGCCGCCGAATTTCTCGACGGCACCGATTACCAGCGCAACCACCTGTCGAGGGTCGGAGACGTCGGTCTGCCGGAAGACGGCGGCGCTGCCCAGCGATGCAGCCAGCGCCTCGCCGCGATCGGTCTCGACATCGGCGATGACGACTCGCGCGCCCTCGATGACAAAACGCTCCACGAGGCCGCGACCGAGGCCCGACGCGCCGCCGGTGACGACGGCGACCTTGCCGTCCAATTCGTTAACCACACGATGAGTTAATCGGCGCACGCGGTATTAAGTCAAGCAATTGATTTAAGTGCGACGGGTATCGTCCTTACGGCCGGCAGCGCGCTCAATGTGCCGCGTCCGGCGGCATCAGTTCACGCAGACCCTCCGGGGTTGTGACCTGGTGGCCCCTTGAGTCGGATATGACTATCGGCTCCCGGGTTCCCGCCGGTTCCCAAGGGGGCCATGCTGAGGAGGCCAGTTCATCGGGAAACTCGAAAGGCGTGATCATGAAGGTTCTGGTAATCGGCGGCAGCGGGCTCATCGGATCGCAGGTAGTCGCTCAGCTCACCGAACTGGGACACGAGGCCGTTTCGGCCTCGCCGAGATCGGGGGTCAACACCATCACCGGTGAAGGTCTCGCCGACGCCGTTGCCGGGGTTCACACCGTGGTGGACGTGTCCAACTCGCCGTCCTGGGACGACGACGACGTATTGAACTTTTTCACGACCTCGACCCGCAATCTGCTCGAGGCCGAGCGTGCCGCCGGAGTGCAGCACCACGTCGCGCTTTCGATCGTGGGAGCCGACCGCGCGGCGGCAAGCGGCTACATGCGGGCCAAGATCGCCCAGGAGAATCTGATCAAGGAATCCGGAGCCCCGCATACGATCGTGCGCGCCACTCAGTTCTTCGAATTTGTTGGGGGAATTGCTGATTCGCTGGCCGACGGGGACACGGTTCGCGCGCCACACGGGGCATTCCAGCCGATCGCGGCCGCGGATGTGGCCACCGCCGTCACCCGCGCGTCGATCGGTGAGCCGGCCGGGCTGATCAACATCGCCGGCCCGGAGAAGCAGGGCATGGACGACTTCATCCGAACCCGGTTCGTGGCAACCGGCGACGGGCGCGAGGTGGTGACCGACCCGGACGCCGAGTATTACGGTGCGGTGCTCGACGACCGCATGATCGTTCCCATCGAGGGCGAAGAAGTCACCCTCTACCCCACCAGGTTCGGCGACTGGCTGACATCCCAGGTGCCAAGCAACGCCAAGTAGAGGGCCGAGGAGTGGCCAGATGGAGCTGTAGGACCACACCGCGGTGATCACCGGCGAGACGACGGGTATCGGCGGACGCAAGGTTCGTTCAGACCGGAATGGCTGAGCCGCGTCAGTGAATTCGCTTGTACAGCAGTGCGGCGAGGTCATGTCATGGCGACGTGGCTGGGTAACCTCCGATTTGGCCAGATCCCCTTGCGCACAGCAACATTGAAGTTACGCGTGCGCCCTCTGGGTATGTCCGCACGGCGGGCGGTAATCGAAAGGTCTAGCGCCGGCGGTTGCGCTCCGCCTAGCATCCAAGCACGAGAACGTTGGGGCGAACCAAAGACGAGGAGCACCGATTGCCCGTGCAGCCCACCAGCGGCGTCCCCTTCGACAGAACTCGGCTCACCCGGCGCAGTTTCATGGTCGCCGGCATCGCCGGCGGATTGACGCTGACCGCGTGCAGTCAATCCACGCCCGAACCGTCGGGCAGTGCCCGGATGGCCGCTGCCATCGCCGAAACCGAGGCCGTGCGGCCGCATAGCGGCCGCACGGTAACCGCGAAGCTGACACCCCAGCAGGTCGAGGTAGACCTGGGCGGACCGGTCGTCCGCACGCTGGCCTTCGGCAACAGCATCCCGGGCCCGGTAATCCGCGCCGGCATCGGCGACGAGGTCGTGGTGACGGTGTCGAACCGGCTCGATCATCCGACTTCGGTGCACTGGCACGGCATCTCCCTGCGCAACGACATGGACGGCGCCGAGCCGGCCACACCCGACATCGCGGCCGGCCACGACTTCACCTACCGCTTCTGCGTGCCGAACTCGGGCACTTACTGGGCACATCCGCACACCGGCCTGGACACGGACACCGGCCTCTATCTGCCGGTCATCGTCGACGACCCGACCGAGGGCAACTATGACGCCGAATGGATAGTCGTGCTTGATGATTGGACCGATGGCGTCGGAAAGAGTCCTCAGCAGCTCTACAGCGAACTGAGCAACCCGAACAAGTCCCCGCCGAACGCGCCGGAGACGACCTCCACGACGTCGACGCCGCCGACGGCGGAGACAACGTCAACACCAACGACCGAGATGACGTCGACCAGTCCGACACCCTCGACGAGTGCGACCGCGAGCGCACCGGCACCTTCGGCGGGAGGTGTCGGCACCAGCGATCTCCTCGGTGGCGACGCCGGAGAGATCACCTACCCGTTTTATCTGGTCAATGGGCGAATCCCCGCTTCTCCCATGACCTTTAATGCCAAACCCGGCCAGCGCATCCGCATTCGCTTCATCAACTCCGCCTCCGACACCACGTTCCGGGTGGCTCTGGCCGGTCATGCGATGACGGTGACTCACACCGACGGTTACCCCGTGGTCCCGGCCCAAGTTGACGCTCTGCTCATCGGCATGGCCGAACGCTACGACGTCACCGTGACCGCCGCGGATGGCGTCTTTCCACTGGTCGCGGTCGCCGAGGGCAAAAATGGCCTGGCACGCGCACTGCTCTTTACGGCCGCGGGCAGCGCACCCGACCCGCAATTCCAGCCGGGCGAACTCACCAAGCGGGTGGGCACCGTCGAGATGTTCACCGCCACAACGCCGGTCAACTTGGGTCGCCCCGATCCCGGCCTCAACCTCCCCTTCGTCCTGGGCGGCAACATGATGCAGTACGACTGGACGATCAATGGGGAGCCTTACGGCAAGACGAATCCGCTACACGTGCAACAGGGCCAACGGCCCACCATCACATTCGACAACACCACCACGATGTATCACCCAATGCACCTGCACGGGCATACGTTCCAGGTGATCAAGTCCGACGGAAGCCCGGGCGCCCGCAAGGACACCGTCATGGTGTTGCCCAAGCAGAAACTCGTCGCCGTCCTCGTTGCGGACAATCCCGGTACCTGGGTGATGCACTGCCACAACACCTATCACCAGGTCGCCGGAATGATGACCCGCCTGGACTACGTCTTCTGACCCTCAGACTGCGCCCAGGAAATCCATCAGCAGCCGGTTGACCACCGAGGGTTGCTCGATCTGGGGGCAGTGCCCGGCGTTGTCGACCACAACCGAGCGGGCACCGTCGATCTGCTTGGCGATCTCGGCGGCCCAGCCGGCCGGCAGCAGCTTGTCATCTCCCCCTTCGACGACAAGCGTCGGCACGTCGATGCGCTCGTAGGCACGTGCGCTCGACAAAGTCGCGGACGGCGACGCGCCGGGGCGGCGAAACCTGGCTGCGGCAATGGCCTCCCACGCCCCCGGCGCGGTGCTCGACTCGTGGCGGCGGCGCACGTAGTCGTCGTCGGCGGGATAGCCGGAGTCGAAAAACAACGCCCTGACGATGCGCCGCATCGCCGGCAGCGTTGCGTCATAGTTCTGCAACGCCTCGAAATGCTCGTTCTGCTGGATTTCTCCGCCACCGCAGATGATCACCAAGCTGCGCACGGGTAGCTGCGGCGTGTCCGTTGTGGCGTCGGTGAGCAGGTTGATGGCCCCCATCGAATTGCCGACAAAGTGTGCAGAGTCGACGCCGAGCAGTTCACAAAACCGCGCCACATGCCGAATCCGCATGCCGCGACCGTCGACGAAGTCGACGACCTTCGCGGACTGCCCGAATCCCAATTGGTCCGGCGCCAAGACGCGGTGCCGGGTGGCGAGCGCGGCGATGTTGCGTTCCCAGCCGAGTTCGGCGCCGGCACCGAACTCACCACCGTGCAGCAAGACCACCGGGTCGCCCTCGCCGGCTTCCAGATAGCTGGTGGTCAGCCCATCGACCGATAGAGCCTTGCGCTGCATCACTTGATCGCGATCGGGTTCACCGGCGAGCCCACTGCTCCAACGAATCTCAGCGGTGGTGCAATGAGCTGAAACTCGTAGACGCCGTCGGCGGCGCAATCGGCGGCCAGTGCGGTCAGATCCCAATACTCGCCGAGCATCAGCCCCATGTCGCGCAGCGTCAACAGGTGGAAGGGCAAGAACACACCGTCGACCCCGGACACCGGATCTTCGACTTGGAGGTTGTCGGACGCGACCGCGGCGATCTCGTGATCGTGCAACCACTGCGCGCATCGCCAGTCCAGGCCGGAATACGATTCGGTCTTGTTCCCGGTCTGTAGATACCTCGTCCACCAGCCGGTTCGAATGAGCACGATGTCGCCGCGACCGATCGTCACGCCCTGTGAGCGGGCGACATCATCCAATTCCTCGGCAGTGATGGGGTTTCCATGCTCCAGGAAGACCTCCGCGCCGCGGTGGCGCACCAGGTCCAGCAGCACACCGCGCGAGGTGATCCCCTTACCGTCAACCTTTTCGATGCCGAGGTGGCGGGCCCCGAGGCTGGTCACCGAACCCGCCGGGATCCCGTTGTAGAGCTGGTCGTCGTAATAGACGTGTGACAACGCATCCCACTGGGTGGCCGCCTGCAACGGCATGATGATCATGTCGTCGTTGAACCGGAACAAATTGTCGACGAAGTACGGACCCATCTGCGCCGCCGTCGGATTGCGCGCCCAATCGGGCCCATACTGAGCCAGCGTGTTCGCGTCACCGCCGTCCACCGTCATCACATGGATCGGATTGTGCCGAAACCCGAAGGCGCCCTGGGGCCCCGAGGAGCCGAAGTCCACACCGAGCGGAAACACCCTCCCGTGCCGGACCAAGCTCGCGGCATGGGCGATCTTTTCCTCGGTGATGAAGTTCAGCGTGCCGAGCTCGTCGTCGTCGCCCCAGCGGCCCCAGTTGCTGACATCGCGAGCGGCCCGGCGAAAGTCGGTCACACTGGCCACGGAGCACGCCCTTCCTCGAGTTCACGCGCGATCGCGGCGCCCACGTTTCCACCGTCGACCCACAACACCTGGCCCGAAATGTAGCTGGCGGCATTGCTATTCAGAAAGAGCAGAACCGAGGCCTGCTCGGCGGGGCCGCAAATGCGACCGAGCGGCTTGGGGATGTCGTCGAGAAAACCCTGTCCGTACGCCGTGCGCAATTGGTCCAAGATCGGCGTTTCGGTCACCCCGGGGCCGGTGCAGTTGATGCGGATTCCCCGCGCGCCCAACGGCGTGGCGCCGCGCATGGTGTACAGGATGATCGCCTCCTTCGACAACTGATAGCCGGTACCCAGCGCATCGGGATACCGGGCGCACCAGTCGATGCCCTCCTGCATCGTCGCGGTATGAAGCAGCGGTGCCACCTGCCGCAGATGCTCGCGGTACCCGGCCGCCGCGAGCGATGACACGCTCGCAATGGACGACCCGACGACCATCTTCGGAATCAACGCCTCGGTGAAGTGACGCATCCCCAAAAAGTTGATGGTCACGACGAGTGGCGGGTCGCCGATCCCGGACGACACGCCCGCAACATTGAACAGCGCATCGACTGGACCCGTCACCGCGGCCACCGCCGACTCGATCGATTCCTGATCGGCCAGATCTATCTCATGGAAATCATCGATCGCGAAGTCCGGTCGCCGTTTGTCCAGCCCGATGACTTCGGCCCCCAGCTCGGTGAGCTGCCGTACCACGTGTTCGCCGATGCCCGAGGCACATCCAGTGACCACCGCGCGGCGACCGTCGTAGCGCCACCAATCGTCGATTTCTCCCAAGGCCGGCCTCGAAATTCTCCCGACTCAGATGCCTTCCGGCACTACTTCTGCTGTTCCTTCGCACGCTGCGCCGCCTGAACGCGGCCTTCGTTGATCTCCGCCATGGCTTCGGGGATCTCGCTGGCGGTGAACTTACCGCCGCGACCAGTCGGGAGTCCACCAAACGAGTAATCCTCGTCGAATTGCGGTGCGGTCGATTTTGGCCGACGCCCCTCAACCTTCTCGAGGACGGGCTCCAACCGCTTCGCCTTTTCCGCCACCGCCTTTGCGTCCCGCTCGATGAATTCGGGAAGAACCTCTTTGCCCATCAGCTCGATGGATTCCATGGTGCCCTCGTGGCTACGCGGGTTGAGCAGCAAGATGATCTCGTCGACGCCGCTTTCTTCATAGCCGCGCAGGAACTCGCGTACCGTGGCCGGAGACCCGATCGCACCCCGCCCGGGACCGTAGGCCAGCGTCGGATCCTTCTCGACCTCTTCGAGATACCGCTTCCACACTCCGGTCCGGCCCGGCGTGTGCACACCCGTCATGTAGTAGTGCATGATTCCGAACGAGAAGAACCCACCGCCCTGTCCAAGCCGCTGCAAGGCCTGCTCGTCGGTCTTGGCCACCATCATGGACAGGTCACCGCCGATGGCCAGGATGTTCGGGTTGATCCGGGGAGTGACCGGGACGCCGTTCTCCTCGAACTCCTTGTAGTAGCCGTTGACCCGCTCGGTCAGCGGACCGGGACCCGTGTAGGCGAAACTCAAAGCGCCGATGGCTTTTTGCGCTGCCATCTGCACGCTGGCCGGCCGTGTGCAGGCGACCCAGACCGGCGGGTGCGGCTTTTGCAGCGGCTTGGGAACGACGTTGCGCGCCGGCATCTGGACGTGGTCACCGTTGAAACCGGTGAACGGCTCCTCGATCATGCAGCGGATCGAGACCTCGAGGGCCTCTTCCCATTGCGCCCGCTTGTCGGCGGGATCGATGTTGAATCCGCCGAGTTCGCCGACCGACGACGATTCCCCGGTGCCGAATTCGACGCGGCCGTTGGAGAGCAGATCGAGTGTGGCGATGCGCTCGGCCACCCGGGCGGGGTGATTGACCACCGGTGGCAGGTGCATGATGCCGAATCCCAGCCGAATGTTCTTGGTCCGCTGGCTGGCTGCGGCCAGGAAGATCTCCGGTGCCGTCGAGTGGCAGTACTCCTCGAGGAAGTGGTGCTCGGTCAGCCACACGGTGGAGAAGCCCGCTTTGTCGGCAGCCTCGACCTCATTGAGACAGTCCTGCAGCAGGACGTGTTCGTCGTCGGGAGCCCAGGGCCGCGGCAGGGCGAATTCGTAGAACAGTGAGATTTTCATCGTTACCTCCTATGAGTATTAGCGGCTCGGTCGACTGCCTGGGCCGCAACGTGTTTCGCTGCGACATAGCCGAAGGTCATGGCTGGGCCGATGGTCGCCCCGGCACCGGCGTAACTACGGCCCATCACCGGCGCGGAGGCGTTGCCCACGGCGTAGAGTCCCGGCACCACGGTGCCGTCGGTCCGCAGCACGCGGGCGTGTTCGTCGGTCAGTAGGCCGCCCGAGGTACCCAGGTCCCCGAGAACGATCCGGAAGGCGTAGTACGGCGGATCACCGAGCGGATACAGATTCGGGTTGGGCAAGGTGTGGTCACCGTAGTAGTTGTCGTACACGCTGTCGCCGCGGTTGAAATCGTCATCGTGGCCCTTGCGGGCGAGTTCGTTGAAGCGCCTGGCGGTTTCGGCAAGCTGGTCGGAGGGCACCCCGATCTTTGTCGCCATGTCGTCCCACGTCATGGCCGCCTTGACCACGCCCGATTCCAGCCAAGCCGGCGGAACCTTGCGGCCGGTGGGCACCGGAGCCCCCGGAATCCTGGGTATCGGCAGGTGTCCCCCAACGACGTAGCGATTGAACGAACGGTGGTCGGTGATCAACCAACACGGGATGTGGGTGATGCCGGACCTCTGACCATCGATCATGGCGTGACCGAAGTCCATGTAGGGAGCCGCCTCGTTGATGAAGCGCTTGCCCGCACCGTTGACGATGAACTGCGCGGGCATCATTCGTTCGTTAAGCATGAACTGCATGCGGCCGTCCGGCCACTGGATCGCGGGGAACCACCAGGCCTCATCGAGCAGGTCCGTTGCGGCGCCGACCTTTTGGCCGGCGCGGATACCGTCGCCCGTTGCTGCGGGGTTGCCAAAGCTCCAGTCTTGGTCCACCTCGGGCAAAAGTTCTTTGCGCCACGCCAGGTCGTGGTCGAATCCCCCGGACGCCATGATGACACCCAGGCGCGCGCCGATCCGCTGCGACGTGCCCTCGCGTTCCACCACCGCACCGGTGACCGCCCCGTCGGAGTCGGTGAGCAACTGGACCATCGGCGAGTCCAGCCATAGCGGGATGCCGCTTTCCCTCAGCGCCAACCGGAGCCGGGCCGCCAGCGACTGGCCGATCGCGGCCATCCGTTCGCCGAACACCCTGGCCCGGACCATCCGCGAAATCAACTTGAGCAGAACGGCTTTGCCGGCCCACGACTGCCTGATCCGGTAGAACGTGCGCAGCTCCTTGGGCCCCAACCAGATTCCCTTCGGGGCCAGGGTCAGGGGCTGCAGCAGCTTCTGCTCGTCGGAAGCCAACTTCCGCAGGTCGATGGGCGGCACGTTGATGGTGCTGCCCAATTCGGAGCCACCGGGCAACTCCGGGTAGTAGTCGGCATAGCCGGGCTTCCAGACGAATTCGAACCACCCGGACAGTCGCTCCAAGAACTGCAGCATTTGTGGTGCGGTCTCGACGTATTGCCGTAGCCGTGCCTCGCTGACCAGGCCCTCGGTGATCTGTTTGAGGTACTCCACGACGCCTTCGGGCGAGGGCACATAGCCCTCCCGCCGTTGCGCGGGAGCCCCTGGAACCCAAATGCCGCCCCCGGACAAGGCGGTGGAACCTCCGAAGTGGGAGGACTTTTCGATCACCAATGTGTCGAGCCCGGCGGCCTGGGCCGTCAGCGCTGCGGTCATGCCGCCACCGCCGGACCCGACGATCAGTACGTCGACAACATGATCGAAACCGTCCAACGCCGCCGTCATTTCGGAAGTGCCGTTCGGATGGCAAAACCGGCGATCAGTTCGGGTGCCAGTTTGTAGTAGCGTCCGGTGGTTTCGTAGGGTCCCGCTGCTTCCAGCGCCGCGAATGCCGCCACCCACGTGCGGATTTCCTGCGCGGAGCTGCCGCCCTCGTGGGCGACGAACGCATTCGACCACCCGTCCAATTCGCTCAGCCATCCTCCGTCGATGATTTCCAGGAATCGGTGATCCCACGTCGGGTTGAGTGCTTGCAGCCCACTCTCACCTGCGGCGAAATTCTTGGCGGCATCGATGACTGCGGCCTGCCGGGCCTGGCGCTGCTCGGATGTCATCGGCCGGCCGTGCACGATCCGCTCGAGTACCGGCGCGGGCGCGGTGGCCAGGGTTGGCACCGGTGGGCTGTGGGAAAGCCCACCGGATCCCAGTATCAGAACGCGCTTGTCCAGGGTGCCCAGATAGCCGCCGACGGCGGTACCGAGTGCACGGCAACGGTGCATCGGCCCCAGCGGCACGCCGATGGCGTTGACGAAGATCGGTATCACCGGACGCGAGGTGGCGTCGCCGAAGAGCTTTTCGAGAGGCTGGACGGTGCCGTGATCGACGTCCATGCTGGCCGATACCGCGACGTCGACACCCGCGTCGAGGACCGCCTTCGCGCAGTCGCCCGCAAGCTGTTCCGGCACGTTCAGCGGGCCGGCGTGGGTGCCGTAGTCGCCTACGCCGCGGGCACTGGTGCCGATGCAGAAGGGCGGCATCACCTTATAGAAGAAGCCGTTGTAGTGATCCGGGGAAAAACTGACGACCAATTCGGGGTCAAATTCTTCGACGAAGCCACGCGCCTGGGCGATCGCGCCCTCGATGTCGTCAAGCAGGTCCCGCGACGGCCCCGGAAGATTCAGGAGAGGGCTGTGCGACATACAGCACAGAGCCAGTGCCACTTTGCAAATCACCCCCTCGCGGCGTGAGTGTGAGTGCGTCGATAAGTGCGGCGCTCAGCTCGGGGGCGCGCTGAGCGATGCAGGCACCGGCGATGCACCGGTCGGGGCGCAGGAACAGCACCGAGTCGGAGTGGGTGTCGAACCAGGATTTCAGGCCACCATGCCGGTCACCGACGACCACGACGTCGGGGTCGTCGTGTCCGGTCCAGTGCAGCTGGGTCGCCGGCCGGAGCGCAAAGAATCGGGCGCCCAGTGCTTTCCAGTTCGCGAACGCTACATCGCCGAGAATTTTGCGTGGGTTGTTGTTCCAGCACAGCACGGCGAACCACGAACCGAGCACGTCGTCGAGCAACACGTTCTGCTGCTCTCGGGTGTCGACGCGTGGCTGGACGAACAGCGTTCCCACCGGGGAATCGGTGCGGCCCGGCGCGGCATGCACGACGGCTCCGTGCTCGTAGCGCGGCATCGGCTTGAACCGCATCTCCAACACATATCGCTTGAGCGACGGCACGATTGATGCCGACCGGATCAGGAGATCTCGCGCGGTGGCCAGCCGGCGGTTGGTCGGTGAGATCACCCTGCCCACCATGGTGGACAGGTCGATCATCGCGCGGGCGTGCTTGCGGCGTTCCACGTCATAGCTGTCCAGCAGCGTGTCGTCGGCCCGACCGCTCACCACCGCCGCGAGCTTCCAGCCCAGGTTCGACGCGTCCCGGATCCCGCTGTTGTAGCCCTGCCCCTGCCACACCGGCATCAGGTGGGCGGCGTCGCCGGCCAGTAGGAGCCGGCCCTGGCGGAACGCGCCAGCGATCCGCGAGTGGTGCGTGTACACCCGGCGCCGGATCACGTCGACCCGGTCGGGGTGTGGCACCATCCGGGCCAGCATCTGCGTCAGGAACGCGGGATCTTCGGCCTGCTCATCGGTCTCGTCGGCGTGAATCATGAACTCGAAGCGGCGAATTCCGTGAGCGATCGAGATCGAGGCGTACGGGCGTTCGGGGTCGGCGCCGACTTCGCTGTTCGGGTGCCCGAGCGGGTCGTTGGCGATGTCGACCACTAGCCAGCGCGTCGAGGAGGTCGTTCCGTCGAAAGACACACCCATCATCCGGCGGGTCATGCTGCGACCGCCGTCGCACCCCACCACATAGCGCGCCCGCAGACGTGAGGTGTCGCCGTCGTTGTCGCCACCGAGTTCGACGGTCACCCCGTCGCCGCTTTCCTGGCATGCCGCCATCGGACGTCCCCACCACACCTGGACGTGCTCGAATCGGTCCAAGCCGGCAAGCAATTCGGCGTCGACGAGCGGTTGCACGAAGCCATTTCGCTTCGGCCAGCCGAAACGCGCATCCGGTGGGGCCATTTCGGCGAGCACCCGGCGTTTGGCGTCGACGAAGCGCAGAATCTGGTTGGGCACGGTATGCGGCAGCACCCGGTCGGCAAGCCCGATCGACTGGAAGGTGCGCAACGCCTCGTCATCGAGTCCCACCCCGCGCGGATAGTCGATGAGGGTGTCCCGCTCGTCGACCACCAGCGTGCGGATGTCCTGCAGGCCAAGGATGTTGGCCAGGGTTAAGCCGACCGGACCCGCGCCCACCACGAGAACATCGGTCTCGATGTCAGGTACCGCTTGCCCCGGTGCGACCATTACCGGCCCAGCAGGAAGTCGAGATGCAGGCGATTGAAGGTCTTGGCGTCCTCGTACTGCGGCCAGTGGCCACAACCGGGCATCACCTCGAAGCGCGCGCCCGGAATCATCGACGCCATGCGACGTCCCTCGGTCACGTCGGCGGTGGGATCGTCACTGGTCCACAGCACCAGCGTCGGGGCGACGATCGACCCGTATTCGTCCGGGCCGAGGATGTTGCGCGCCCGAATCTCGGGATCCTGCAACGCCATGATGTCACTCATCGCGGAGACGAACCCGGGTTGGCGATAGACGCGCTGGCGGCTGGCGACCAGGTCGTCATATGCCTTTGACTTGTCGGCCATCAGCCATGTGATACGCGCTTGCACCGTTTCCCAGGTCGGGTCCTCGGCGGCCGCCATGGACAGCGTGATGATCCGTTGCATCACCACGGGATCGGCCTGCGAGCCGCCCGCAGTGTTCAGCACCAGTCGCTCAACCACATCCGGATGGTCGACAGCGGCGCGCGCGGCCACCCAGCCACCGAGCGATTCGCCGCTGAGGTAAGCGCGGTCCACACCGATGGTGCGCAGCACGGCCATTAGGTGCGCGACGTAGTGGGCTACTTCCAGCGGGTGGCCCGGCTTGTCGGTGTACCCGTGGCCCAGCATGTCGATCGACCAGGTCCAGAAATGCTCGGCGTGCGCACCCAGATTGCGCACGTAAGCCTCGGCGTGGCCGCCGGATCCGTGCAACAAGACCAGCACAGGCTTCCCGGGATCACCGGCGCGCAGGTAGCGGGTCCGCACTCCCCCGGCGTCGAGGTAACCCTGCTCGAACGCGACGCCCTGGAGATCGCTCCAGATGCTCTCGAACTCCGCCACGGTGCTGTCCGGCCTCCAGATCGGGAAATCTCGTTCTCGTTTTCGGCTCACTACGTGTGCTAATATCGCACACTGATGTGCGTTATATATAGAGCTTCGCTCTCGCGCGAAAGTCTGTCAAGGCTGTGACGGGGTCTGGTACCGGTTCGCAGACCCTGGCCAGGGGTCTGACCGCCCTGCAGATGGTGGCGGATTCCCCCAGCGGACTAACGGTGCAACAACTCGCCGATCAGGTAGGGGTGCATCGCACCATCGCCTACCGATTGCTGACGACGTTGGCCGAGTTTCGACTGGTCGCCAAGGGAGAGGACGGGCGCTACCGGCCGGCGGCGGGCCTCGCCGTGCTCGGCGCCTCCTTCGACCGCAATGTTCGGCAGGTGAGTATGCCGACGCTGCGCGCGCTGGCCGACGAGCTCGGCACGACCGTGTCCCTGCTCATCGCCGAAGGCGACCAGCAGGTGGCGATCGCGGTGATCGTGCCCAGCCATGTCGCCTACCAGCTCTCCTTTCACGAAGGCAGCCGATACCCGCTGGACCGCGGCGCCGCCGGGATCGCCTTGCTCGCGTGCATGCCTCCGCGCCCGGGCGAACGAGAGCTGGTTTCCCGTGCGCGCGAACGCGGTTGGGTGACGACCTACGGCGAGATCGAACCGAACACCTACGGCCTGGCCGTCGGGGTGCGCCGCCCGGTGCCGTCGCCGCCCACGTGCATCAACCTCATCTCACACCGAGAAGACGTCGTGCTGCGCGGCAAAGATGCCGTCGTCAAGGCCGCCAAGCAGTTATCGGAGCTACTGAGCTGAAGGGATAGCAGTCCATGTCATGGGACCACGAAGTCGATGTCGTCGTGCTGGGCAGTGGGGGCGCGGGCCTGACCGCCGCGCTGACCGCGGCCGTAGTGGGCGCCTCGGTGGAGGTTTATGAAAAGGCTCCGACCGTCGGCGGGACCACCGCCGTATCCGGCGGCATCGTGTGGATCCCCGCCCATAACCGTTCTCCCGACGGCGAATTGACCCCTGCCGACGCGTTACGGTACCTGCGTGCCCAGTCGCTCGGCTCGATGGACGACGAGTTGGTCGAGACGTTCGTGCGCACCGGCCCGGCGATGCTCGATTTCATCGAGGCACACAGCGGACTTCAGTTCGAGATTGCGACCGGCTTCCCCGACTATCGTCCCGAATTACCGGGAGGGCAGCCGACCGGCGGCAGGTCGCTGAGTGCGGCCCCCTTCGATCTGGCTCAACTGGGCGAATGGTCATCGCGGATCACGTCTTTCCCCGCCGACTGGTCCAACGTGGGTTTCGACGCCGAGACCAGGGCGCGCCTGCACGCGGCGATCGACGAGCGAACCGGTCATCTGTGCGTGGCGGGCACGGCACTGATCGCGGGACTCCTCAAGGGTCTGCTGGACGCCGGGGTGACCCCGCACACCAATGCCCGGGCCGACGGACTCATCGCGGAAGGTGGAGAAATCACCGGGGTGCGAGTGGCGCTATCGGATCACACGATCCGTGTTCGCGCGCGGCGCGGCGTTATCCTGGGCACCGGCGGCTTCGAGTGGGATCCGGCTCTGGCACAAGCCTTTCTGCGCGGCCCCATGCACGGCGCGGTCTCTCCGCCCAACAACACCGGCGACGGTTTGCGCATGACGATGGAGCACGGGGCGGACCTGGCCAACATGGGCGAGGCGTGGTGGGTGCCGATCGTGCAAATCCCGGGCGACACCATCGAGGGCAGACCGCGCAGTCGCAGCGTGCGACTGGAAAGAACGCGGCCACGCAGCATCATCGTCAACTCAGCCGGCCGGCGCTTCGTCAACGAGGCGTGCGATTACAACTCGATGGCCGGCGCCTTCCACTACCTGGACCCTCGCGGCGGGTACGTCAACGATCGCGGGTGGATGGTGTTCGATTCGATTCACTTGCAGCGCTACGGATTCCTTGGTATCGAACCGGGGCAACCCGTCCCGCACTGGTTCTGCGAGTCGGCGGACCTTGCCGAGTTGGCCGCCAAGACCGGTGTCGACGCCGACGGTCTGGCCCGCACGGTCGAGAGCTGGAACCGTCATGTGGCCGCCGGTGCCGACCCCGACTTCGGACGCGGGTCGAGCGCCTACGACGGCTACTGGGGCGACGACAGCGCGACCACACCGGCCGGTAGAACTCTGGGCCCGATCGACACCGCTCCCTTCTACGCGGTGCCGGTGAGCATCGGTGCGATGGGCACCAAGGGCGGCCCGCGCACCGATCAGGACGCCCGCGTCCTGCATGTCGGTGGCGAGCCGATACCGGGTCTTTTCGCCGCCGGCAATGCGATGGCCGGCGTGACGGGGCGGGCCTACGGCGGCGCCGGCGGAACCCTGGGCCCGGCAATGGTTTTCGGCTATCGTGCGGGTCACACGGCCGCGACCGGGAAGTCGGTCGACCTGAAATAGCCGGGGCCGATGTGAGGGTGGCGAGCGTGGGCCACTGTCGGGTGATTTGGCACCGGCCGTCCTGGCGCATCGGTCCAACCTGCGTCATCCTGGGTTGATGGTCGCCTACGACCGGATCGGCGCCACCTATCGCAGCACTCGTCGACCCGACCCGCGGATCGCGTCGCAAGTGGATACCGCCCTGGCAATGATGGACACCGTCGTCAACGTCGGGGCCGGCACGGGCTCCTATGAACCGGCCCAGACCGTCGCCGCGATCGAACCCAGCATGGTGATGATCGCCC
Source organism: Mycobacterium sp. 852002-40037_SCH5390672 (assembly GCF_001665875.1). Taxonomy (GTDB): domain Bacteria; phylum Actinomycetota; class Actinomycetes; order Mycobacteriales; family Mycobacteriaceae; genus Mycobacterium. The sequence goes on along the minus strand of NZ_LZTA01000102.1, from coordinate 135,652 downwards.
AGCGTCCCCCGGGAGCAGCGCCGTGTGTCCAGGCCGTGGCGGAGGCCTTGCCGCTGCGCGACAAGTGCGTTGACGCAGCGATGGCCTTGTTGACCGTGCACCACTGGGGCGATCTCGCCGCCGGGATCGGCGAGTTACGCCGCGTCAGCCGCCGCCGAATCGTGGTCTTCACCTGGGATCAAGCGGTGGTAGGCAACTTCTGGTTGCTGCGTGAATATCTGCCCGACGCCGCTCGGATCAACGAGGCACTGTACGTACCGGTTGAACGATTGGTGGAGCTGTTGGGAGGGGCGCAGGTGCACACCGTGCCCGTACCGCACGACTGCACCGACGGATTCGGCGCCGCCTTTTGGCGCCGGCCCGCGGCCTATCTTGATCCCACTGTCCGCAACGGCATCTCGATGCTGGCGTACGCGGAAGAGAGCTCCCTGGCCCAGGGTCTCACCCGGCTCGCGGCCGACCTGCGCTCCGGACAATGGCAACAACGACACGCGGAGCTGCTTGAACAACACGAGCTCGACGCCGGCTACCGGCTCCTGGTCAGTGACTACGGCTGAGGCACCCGACTTCGGATCGAATCCTCGACACCCCAGTGGCTTTCGGCCAGGCCGTCGCGTCTTCGGGGCGCCGCGCAACCGACCAAGAGGTGAGTTTCATGTGTGCTAGCGCCGGTGACAGCGCACAGGGGAATCGCCTTATGCCGCCTCACTGGTACGCACGTAACGCGGGCGATGGATGCGGCTACAGTGCGCCGGAGCGGCTAGTTCGTGAGTGGCACTTCGACGCAGACGTGGGTGCCCACCGGGACGTCGAGAAACAGCAGGGTTCCCCCGGCGGCTTCCACCCGGGCGCGGTGCGACGCCAGCCCGATGTGTCCCTCCCCCAGGCGGCGTGCCACCGTCTCCTGGCTGAACCCCACGCCGTCGTCGACCACATGCAGAACACAGGTCTGGTCGGTGATCCCGAGCCTGACCGTCGCGGTACGGGCCGCGGCGTGTTGCACGATGTTGGACAGCAACTCGCGCACCACGCCGAACACGACGGGATCGATGCCGCTGCGCGTCGAATACTCGATGTCGGTGGTGATGTCGACACCCGAACGCTGCGCGGTGAACTCGGCGAGCTGCTGCACCGCGGCGCCCAGACCGACCTGCTCGAGCACCGCCGGATGCAGCTCGAAAGTGGCCTGCCGCAGCCGTTCTGAGGCCAGCTGCAAACCGGTCAGCGCGCGGCCGACACGCTCGTCGCCGTCGAACGCCGCATCCAATTCGACGAGCTCTTGACGCACCGCCAAAATGTCTTGCAGGGGTCCATCGTGAATGAATTCCGAGATCCGGCGTTGTGACACGTCCGAGGCGTTCATCGTTTGAGCAAGCAGTTCCTCCCGCAACGCGCTCAGGCCGGCCACCGATCGGGTATGACGCTCCTCGATGCGCACCACCAAGAAGGCTGCGCAACAGAGGAATGCATAGAGCAAGAACCGGAATCCCGCCTCCGCCAACCGGACCGCACCCGACATCACCGGGTCTTGTAGCACCGCAATAGCGAACCCGAGCATGGAGAAGATCAACACCACCGCCGCCCGGCGTGAGGAGACGTCCAGTCCCAACAGGACCGGCAACATGGCCATGATCAGGAGCGGATAGATCCCATTGGTGGACAACAACTGGAAGACGGTCAACGCGACAATGTCGATGACGGTGAACGCGAACGGCTCCAGCCGGCCGATCGCGACCAACCGGCCCAACCCGATCCATCCACGGAAGGGAGCGAAAGCCAATCCGAGCGCACACAGCGCGACGAGCGCGTACAGGACGATCAGCACGCTTTCCTGCGGCCACTCCGATCTGCGGGTGCCGATGATCATGGCTGCGACCATGAGGCCGACCACACCGATCCGCAGCACCGAGCCGATGCGATACGAGCGCAATTGGTGAACCGCGCGTACCCGTTCCAGTTCCGCGTCACCGGCTACCGCCACCCGATCACCGTACTCATCCGTGTCCGCGGCCTCGAAGCAAACTGGAAAATGTCTCATCGTGGCGTCCCGGGAATGCGAATGCCGCTGTTGGGCAAACCGCTACACTCGTCGCCATGGTCGGTGCGGCTACCCCCGAAATGGTGCGGGCGGTTGTCGGCGACGATCACCCGCTTTTTCGTGAAGGCGTGGTGCGCGCCCTGTCGTCGAGCGGTTCGGTGAGCGTCGTCGGTGAGGCGGAAGACGGCTCTGCGGCATTGGAATTGATCAAGTCTCATCTGCCCGACGTCGCGCTGCTCGACTATCGAATGCCTGGCATGGACGGCGCGCAGGTGGCGGCCGCGGTGCGCAGCCAGGGATTGCCCACCCGGGTGCTGCTGATCTCGGCGCACGACGAGTCGGCGATCGTGTACCAGGCATTGCAGCAGGGTGCCGCGGGGTTCGTGCTCAAGGACTCGACGCGCAGCGAGATCGTCAAGGCCGTGCTGGACTGCGCGCAGGGTCGCGACGTGGTGGCACCGGTGCTCGTCGGCGGTCTCGCCGCCCAGATCCGACAGCGTGCCCAGCCCACGGCGCCGGTGCTGAGTGCGCGCGAACGTGAGGTGCTCAACGGGATCGCCCGCGGTCAAAGCGTCCCCGCGATTGCGGGTGAACTTTTTGTGGCACCGTCGACGGTCAAAACGCATGTGCAACGCCTCTACGAGAAGCTCGGCGTCAGCGACCGCGCGGCCGCCGTCGCCGAGGCAATGCGGCAGGGTCTGCTCAGCTAGCAGCCGGCCAGGGCTTTGACTCTGGCGCGGGACTGATCTGTTGCGCCCACACCTTTGCTTTTACCGCGGCCACGGCCTCGGCCACCAGCTGGCGTGCCCCGCGTTCCACCTCGTAGAGGTGCTCGCCGGTGCTGCCGGCGGCCATCAGCCGCCGACAGGCGAAGACCAACGGGTCGATGGCAATAGGGTGGTTCGTTTGGTAAGTGATCGCCTCGACCAGGGTGGGGCCGCCGCCGGCGCTCGCCTGGTGCACCGCTTCGGCGACCGAGTCGGCTACCGCCACAACGTCCCTGCCGTCGACCGACAGCATGGGCATCGAGTCGAATTCGTACGCGCGCCGGCGCGCGCTCGTTCCGCCGCGGATGTTTTGCACGACGAACACCACCGGTAGCCGCCATTGCACGGCGATCTTTGCGGCCGTGGTGAACTCGACGGAGTTCGCGTCGCCGCCCCCGACGACACACACACTGACCTTGCCTTCCCCGGCCAGTCGCTGCGTGTTGGCGTCCCCCAGCGCAAACAGGGTCGATTGGCCCAGAGCGCTTTCGTTGGCCAGGGATCGTTTCCAGTCGGCGGTCCCGCCTGCGCGGCGCTTGCGGCCGATCATGTCGGCGATGGCCGGGCCCAGCGGGAGGGCCGGGCAAATCTGCTGGGCGTGCTGGAACTCGGGAGTCGTCGCGTTCACGAGGTCACCCGGACGAAGGGCCGCAACCGTGCCGATCGCGACCGCCTCTTGCCCGAACTCCGGCCGCACGGTGTCGTCGAGCGGGCCGCCGACGCGCAGGTCCTCTGATGCCATGTCGATCAGTCGCAAGACCCACATTCGGCGGTACAGCTCCAGCTCGTCATCAAGGGCAAGTGCCGCCGAGGTCTCGGTGGTGCGGGTCATGTCGGATCTCCTAACTCTCAAGCGATCTGCTTGATCCTCAACGTAGGGCGATTGCGCGGGTGGCACCTCCGCCGATCGGCCCGCAAAGGTGATGAATGCCCGTTCCCCCGATTGGGGGACACGCCGGCCGTCAGTCGGTTGGAGGCGCGGGAGGTGAGATCAGCCGATCGGCGGCCGTGTACGGGTCCTGATCGCCGTCGACCACTGCCTCGGCGAGCCGGTCGAGCTCCGGCTGGGTCCTCAGCCGGGTTTGCGCCAGCGACAGAATCTGCGCTCGGGCGCGGGCTAGTCGGCGGGCACGACTGTCGGTGCGGCGATGGTCCTCGATGGTGGCCATCAGGTCCTCGATGCCCTCGCCCCGGGCGGCGATCAGCGAAACGATGGGGGCACTGGTTTCGGCCCGAAGATCCCGAACCGTCTGCTCGGCGCCGTCCCGATCCGCCTTGTTGACCGCCACGATGTCGGCGACTTCCAGCACTCCCGCCTTGGCGGCCTGCACCGCATCGCCCGCCCCGGGATTGAGAATGACGACCGTCGGGTCGGCGACGGCGGCAATCTCGATCTCGGACTGCCCCACCCCCACCGTCTCCAGCAGGACCACGTCGTAACCGATCGCCCCCAGCACCCGGATGGCCGCCGGAACCGCGGCGGCCAGGCCGCCGAGATGGCCACGGGTCGCGACCGAACGGATGAGTACGTCGGAGTCGTTGATATGCGCGGCCATTCGAATGCGATCGCCCAGCAGCGCCCCGCCACTGAACGGAGACGACGGATCTACCGCCAGCACCGCCACCCGGGAGCCGCGCTTGCGGTAGGCGCCAACCAGCGCGGCGACCGTCGTCGACTTTCCGGCCCCCGGCGGCCCGGTGATGCCGACGACCGGCCCCACGCCCTGCGACGCGGGACCGATACTCGCCAAGACCTCGTCGCGCTGCTCGCCCTCGACGAGGCTGAGAAGCCGACCGGCCGCACGCGGAGATCCGTTGCGCGCGCGGGCAATCAGATCAGCGATGGTCATGTACGCATTATGGAGCCGCGACCTCGATCACCGTCGCCGAACCCATTCCGCCGCCCGCACGCATCGCCGCGACACCGATGCCACCGCCACGGCCGCGCACTTCGTGCATCCTGGCCGCTTCGGTGACAACGTGGTGCGCCAGGTCGAATGCACTGGTGTCGCGCAGTGTGCCCGTGCGGGCGGTGCCGATCGGGGTGCGCAGGGCGGACACGATGCGGGCTTCAGGCACAGGTCTTCTCCAGTTCAGCCAGCAGGTGCGCGGCGCCGAGAGTCATCCGCGCATTCAAGAGAATCATATTCTCTCATTGCGAGAGTATGAGTCGCAACAAGCGTCCGGTCGCGGTGAACGATGATGCGACGGCATCCCCACCCGGACGGCTCCCGCGGCAAGTATCGGGCGCGATCCTCGGTCGATCAGTTGGTGCGGTCCGACCATCCCGGGGGCAGGTTCTCGGGACCGGTGTCGATGACGCTCTCGTCGTCGACACCGACGTATTCGAACAGGGTGATGTAGGCGAATTCCGGGACTTCGTAGATCGGGTAGGTCGGGCCCTGGTCCCGGTAGGCCCGCATCTCATCCACGTGTTCGTTCTGGAAGCAGACCGTGCGCTCACCGTGCAGACGGATCCACTGCGGAAAGAAGATGACGCCGTGGACTCGGCGTTTGGAGGGCAAGATGTTGACGGCCACGCAGGTGCCCGTGGGTTCGGACCACGATAGTTTGAAACTGTCGTCGTCGAGTTGGACGAGGTTGACGTCCTGGCCCTTGACCCAGCGCCCTCCAACATGCCCGGAGTGGATTCGGTAGTCGATGGTGGTGGCATTCTTGACATACATTTCGTACTGCCATCCGTTGGCGTAGGTGTAGATGAAGCGGTGTCCGACTATTCCCGAAAAGTCCTGCGCGGGAATGGGATTCTCGATACTGGTCATTGCGTTCCTCCATTGGGGCCGGCTGTGTCGGCTGACACGACGACGGTGGTGGGACCGATCGGTGAGCGGACGCTGCGATCCATTGGAATCCTGCCAGGAGGACGGCAGGTCTGCGGGAAACGCGTTGATTTGCGATGGTGGGTAGATGACTCAGGGAATGGTCCCGGTCCCGGGCGGCAACGTGTGGTTCAAGCGGACCGGTGGCGGGCCGGGCCTTCCGCTGCTTGTCATTCACGGCGGGCCGGGCTTACCGCACAACTACTTGCGGTCACTGGGGCGGTTGGCCACGGAGCGAGAACTCATCTTCTGGGATCAACTCGGTTGCGGGAACTCCGCATGCCCGCCCAACCCCGAACTTTGGACGATGGATCGCTCGGTGGCCGAGGTGGACGCCGTGGTTGGCGCCCTCGGTCTGGACCGCTTCCATCTCTTCGGCAACTCCTGGGGTGGGATGTTGGCTCAGCAGTACGTGCTTGACACGGCCCCCGGCGCGGCGAGCCTGACCATTTCCAATAGCATCGCGTCCATCCCGGAGTTCGCGAAGATGGTGGGGCGCTTGAAGTCCGAGCTGGACCCGCGCACCCAAGCCGCCATTGATCGTCATGAAGCCGACGGCACAACGTACTCCCCCGAGTACCAGGCCGCTATCCGTACCTGGAACGAAACCTACCTGTGCCGGGTACGTCCCTGGCCGCGTGAGCTCGAGGACGCGTTCCGGAACATGGGCGCCGAAATCTTCGAGACGATGTTCGGCCCCAGCGATTTTCACATCGTGGGGACGATCCGGGACTGGGATGTGGTGGATCGGCTCAACGAAATCACCGTGCCGACACTGGTGCTCGCGGGCCGGTACGACGAATGCGTGCCGGAACACATGTGGGAAATGCACCAGCACATCTCGGGCTCACGGTTTGAGTTGTTCGAGTCGAGCGCTCACATGCCGTTCATCGAGGAGCCGGACAAGTTTGATGCGGTGATGCGTGACTTTCTGCGCCGGCACGACTGACCGGCTCACCGCGCAGCCGCCGTCGCGTCAGTTCTTGCCCTCCGCCAGTTTGGCGACGATCGACCGGAAGTCCTCGGTGACGAACGACTGACTCTCGGCCGACAGCGCATAGTCCAAACTCGCGAGGACGGCGCGCTCCAGATGAATGTTGAGCACCCGCTTGGTGCTTTCCACCGCCTGCTGCGGCAGTTCCAGAATCTTTTTGGCGGTGGCAATTGCCTCGGCAACCGGGTCGTCGACCACGTGGTTGGCCAGCCCGAGGTCGACGGCGCGCTGCGCACTGATGCGGGTGCCGGTGAGGGCGAATTCCTTGGCGAGCAGCAGGCTGATGTGCAGCGGCCAGGTCAGCGGCCCCCCGTCCGCGGCCACCAGGCCCACCTGGACGTGCGGATCGGCCAGATAGGCGTTCTCGGCGATGTAGACGATGTCGCTGAGGGCCACCAGGCTGCAGCCCAGTCCGACGGCGGGGCCGTTGACGGCCGCGATCACCGGAATCCGGCAGCGTGCCATGCCGAGCACGATCTCGCGTCCGTCGCGAATTGTCTTGGCGCGCAGGTCGGCATCGCCCGACAGTTCCTTGAGATACGAGAAATCGCCGCCGGCGGAAAACGCCCGACCCGCCCCGGTGATCACCGCGGCGCGCGCCGTGGGGTCGTCGGTCAATCGCTGCCACAGCCGCGCGAGCCCGACGTGCAGGTTGTCGTTGACCGAGTTGAGCGAATCCGGCCGGTTGAGCGTGATGATGCGCAGGGCGCCGTCGGCCTGAACGTCGATTTCGGTCGGCATGTCGTACACGTCAGACTCCCAATCCCAAGATTCGTGAAGCGATGATGTTCTTTTGTATCTGTGATGTCCCGCCCATGACGCTCTGCGCCCGGCTGTACAGGTAGGCGCTGAGCAGACCGGGATCGCGCGTTCCCGCGACGGCCAGCGCGGCATGCCCGACGGATTGTTCGACCCAGGTCATCAACAGCTTGTCCAGCGAGCCTTCCGACCCGTGCGATACCCCGTCGAGCTGTTCGGAGAGCCGACGCCGCACGTGGTGGGTCAGCATATCCGACTGAACGGCGGCCCACGCCAGCTCTTCGGGAACCGGACCCGCGTTGCGCGACAAGAGCTCTCGGACAAGCTTGCCGTAGCGGGCCGCATAGCCGAGCGTGGAGGGCTCGCGTTCGTGCCCCACGACGGTCATCGCCACCGCCCAACCGTCACCGGGGGCACCGACCATCCGGTCCGCCGGCACCTTGGCGCCGTCGAAGAACACCTGACCGAATTCGTTGGTCACCCCATTGATCATCTGCAGCGGGCGCTGTTGCACGCCAGGCTGTTTCATTTCCAGAACAAAAGCCGACAGACCGCGGTGGCGCTTGGCCCCGGGGTCGGTGCGTGCCAGCAACAGACACCAGTCGGCCACGTCGGAGTAGCTGGTCCAGATCTTGTGTCCGTTCACCACATAGTTGTCACCTTCGAGGCGAGCGGTGGTGGTCAGCGACGCCAGATCCGAACCGGCACCGGGCTCGCTGAAGCCTTGGCACCAGCGTTCGGTGCCGTTGATGATGCCTGGCAGGAAGCGCTTCCGCAGCTCGTCGCTGGCGTGTTCACCGATGCCATACACCAGATAACCGACGCTGGGGCGCGGCGGCGCACCCGCCCGCACCAGCTCCTCGTCGACGATGACGTCGTAGACGGGCGCCAGGTCCTGCCCGCCCCAGTCGCGTGGCCAGGACAGGCCGAAAAAGCCGTTGTCGTAGAGGGCGCGGTGCCAGTCGGCCATGCGCGCCCAATATTCGTCGCCCGAGCCGGAGAACTCCTTGGCGTGCGCCGAAAGCCACGTGCGCAGCCGCTCCCGGAAGGCGGCTTCATCGGGTGAGTCACGAAAGTCCAAGATCGATCTCCTTCAACGCGACCGGCCACAGCTCGGTCGATGTCAGAGCCCGGCGCAGATAGACATGCGCCACGCATTCCCAGGTGTTGCCGATACCGCCGTGCACCTGGATGGCCGTCTCGCAAACGGTGCGGGTGGCGCGCGCGCAGTAGACCTTTGCGATTTGGGCGGCCCGAATGGCTTCGGCGGGTGTCAACTCATCGACGCCCCACGCGGCATGCCGCAACACGCTGACCGAACCTTCAATCAGCGCAAGGCTTTCGGCCAGCAAATGCGCGATGGCTTGATACGAGCCGATCTGTTTGCCGTACTGTTCACGGATTTTGGCGTAGTCGCACGCGACGGCATGTGCGCCACGGGCGATGCCGACCAGGTCTGCCGTCGTGGTGACCAAAGCGAGGGCCCGCCACTGCTCGGCAATCTCGGACGACACTTCCCCCAGCTTCTGCGGTGATCCCGCGATCGTCGCGTCAGCCCGTGTCAGATCGACACTCTCCGGTGCAGCCTGCACATCGACGGCCAGCACTGTCCCACCCGAGAGTGACAGGGCGCGCCGGGCGCCACGGGCGTCGATCACTCGATCGTCGACCGCCACGGTCACCGCCGACACGTCGGCGCCGAGATGGCGGCCCAGATCATCGGCGAGCACCGGACCCAGGAACGGTGTGTCAACCAGCCTGCGGCCGAATTCCTCGGCCACAATGGCTACTTCCACCCCCGAGGCCCCGTCGGAACGCAACGACCGCCAGCCGGTGTTCTCGATTTGCTTGTCCAGCCGCGTAATCCGAGTCTGATCTTCGAGATCCTGCACCGCCGCCGGTCCGAGATCGTCGGCCAGCTTGGCGGCGGCATCGCGTAGCTGTTGTTGTTCAGCTGTCAGACGTACATCCATAGTGCTCCTTCAACACTCGGCGCAGCACCTTGCCGGAAGGCAGGCGAGGAATGTCGGGGACGAACACCACCCGGCTCAAACGCTTGTATGACGCCAGTCTTTCGTCCACCCGGGTGGTCAGTTCGGTGGCGACCGCCTCGGTGTCAATCGGTTCGGATGCGACAACCGCGGCCACGACCGCTTCGCCGTTGAGGCCATCGGGAATCCCGAAGACCGCGCAGTCTTTGACGGCCGGATGCAGGTGCAATACCGCCTCGATTTCGGCGGGGGCGACCTGAAAACCGCGCACTTTGATCATCTCTTTGAGCCGGTCGGTGATCCGCAGCCAACCGCCGGTGTCGAGCCAGCCGACATCGCCGGTGCGGTACCACCCCTCGCGGATCGCCTCGCCGGTCGCCTCGTCTGGTAAGTAGCCGGCCATCAGCGATGCCGAGCGGGCCTGAATCTCACCGACCTCGCCCGGGCCGACCGGCTCGCCGCTGTTCGGCGAAACGACGCGTAGATCCACGCCGGGCACCGCCCGTCCGACGGTGTCGAGCCGCGCGTCTCGGATCGGATTGCATGCTATGACAGGCAATTCCGTGGTCCCGTAGGCCGGAAGCCAACCCACGCCGGTGCGCCGGGTCACCGTCTGCGCGACGTGGGTGTTGACCGGCGTGGCGCCCCACATGATGTAGCGCAGCGACGACAGGTCATAGGACTCGAGGTCGGGATGCGAAGCCATGGCCAGCGCGATGGGGGCGACCGCCATTTCCACTGTGATGCGGTCACTTTCGATGTGCGCAAGCACCCGGTCGATGTCGAACCGGGGATGCAGCCGCACCCACGTGCCGACCTTCAGGGCGGTCAGCAGGTTCAACAGTCCGAGAATGTGTGACGGTGGCGTCGCAACCTGGATCCGGTCGCGGTGGGTCAGGTGCAGCGCCTGGCGCCAGTGCCGCACCGCCTCATGCAGCGAGGCGTGGGTGTGCCGAACGGCCTTCGGCAGGCCGGTGGTGCCGGAACTGAACACCAGGGCCGCGTCGCTCCCAGGCGCCGGTGAGCCGGTCATCGGCTCCGCGGGCGGACCCGGCTCGTCCAGATGCAGCATCGCCATCAGCCCGGCCAGTACCGGGTGGTCCCCGACGGCGTGCGCGGGATCGGTCAGCCCAAGCGCATGGTCGACCTCGTCGCGCTTCCACGCGGGGCTGATGAGTACCGCCGTGGCCGCCAGTCGCCAGATCGCGAGCAACACGGCGAGGAACTCCGGCCGGTTGGAGGACATGACAGCAACTCGCTGGCCTGCGGTGACACCGTCCTTTGCCAGGGTGGCGGCCCAGCCGTCGGCCAACGCGTCGAGTTCGGGCACGCTGAATCGCCGTTCCTCGAACACGAGCGCCGCCGGCTCGGTCACGTCCCGTCCTTCCTGAAGACCGGGCTGACCCGACATCCATACAGTCTTGAGAAGATGCTATCGCTTCGTGAGAATAGTATTCTCTATAGTGAAGAATGCAAGTACGGGAGAGGGGGCGGTCCGCGTGACGGTCACCCGGATCATCGAGGAGACCCCAGGGGTGACAGAGCCGGCAACAAACGGTTCCGGTGCCGGAATGGTGACGATTCATCTCGACCGCAAAAAGGTCTCGGTGCCCAGAGTCCCGGGCGAGACTTTGTTGGAGAGCGCGCGACGGGCCGGGCTGGAGCCGCCGTTCAGTTGTGAGGCCGGCAATTGCGGTACGTGCATGGCCAAGCTCGAAGAGGGCCATGCCACCATGCGTGTCAACGACGCTCTCGAACCCGACGAGGTCGCCGAGGGCTACATTCTGACGTGCCAGGGCGTTCCGGATACGGACTCGGTCACGGTGCGCTACGAGTAACAGCCTGAGAGGTGGCGACCATGGCCAAGGGCATCATCCTCGTGGAGAGCCGACCCAGCTCGCCCGAGCGTGAACAGGAGTACAACACCTGGTACGACCAGGTGCACCTCGGTGAGCTCGTCGCCCTGGACGGATTCGTCTCCGCGCGCCGGCTGCGACCCGTTGACGGCGACGGACCCTACGTCGCCATCTACGAGATCGAGGGTGACGACCTGCAGGCGATTCTGGACAACATGATCGCCAGCGCCGGACGGCTGCACATGTCGGACGCCCTGCAGCTGGACCCGGCGCCGATTCCACGACTGCTGGAAACCACCACGGAGTGCAGCGGCTGACCGATTTCGGCCCGAGTCGCTGCGCGGGAGAGGACTGATTGATGAAGGTCGATGACCTGATCTTGGTGAGCATTGACGACCACGTGGTCGAACCGCCGGACATGTTCCTGCGGCACGTGCCCGCCAAGTATCGGGACGAGGCCCCGATCGTCGTCATGGACGACAAGGGCGTCGACCAGTGGATGTACCAGGGCAGGCCACAGGGCGTCAGCGGACTGAACGCCGTGGTGTCGTGGCCGGCCGAAGAGTGGGGCCGCGATCCCGCCGGGTTCGCCGAGATGCGTCCCGGCGTCTACGACGTTCACGAACGCGTCCGGGACATGAACCGCAACGGCATCCTCGCGTCGATGTGCTTCCCGACGTTCACCGGGTTCTCCGCCCGGCATCTGAACATGCACCGTGAAGAGGTCACGCTGGTGATGGTGTCGGCCTACAACGACTGGCACATCGACGAGTGGGCCGGTTCCTATCCCGATCGGTTCATCCCGATCGCCATCCTGCCGACGTGGAACCCCGAGGCGATGTGTGCCGAGATCCGTAGGGTCGCCGCGAAGGGCTGCCGGGCGGTCACCATGCCGGAATTGCCTCATTTGGAAGGACTCCCGAGCTACCACGACGACGACTACTGGGGCCCGGTGTTCCGCACGTTGTCCGAGGAGAACGTGGTGATGTGTCTGCACATCGGCACCGGCTTCGGGGCGATCAGCATGGCACCCGACGCGCCGATCGACAACCTGATCATCCTGGCCACCCAGGTCTCGGCGATGTGCGCCCAAGACCTGTTGTGGGGCCCCGCCATGCGCAACTATCCGGATCTCAAATTCGCCTTCTCCGAGGGCGGTATCGGCTGGATCCCGTTCTACCTGGACCGCAGCGACCGCCACTACACCAACCAGAAATGGCTGCGCCGCGACTTCGGCGACAAACTGCCCAGCGACGTCTTCCGGGAGCACTCGCTGGCCTGCTACGTCACCGACAAGACGTCACTGAAGCTGCGCCACGAGATCGGCGTCGACATCATCGCCTGGGAATGTGACTACCCGCACTCCGACTGCTTCTGGCCGGACGCGCCCGAGCAGGTGCTGGCCGAACTGAATGCCGCCGGCGCCGACGATTCCGACATCAACAAGATCACCTGGGGCAACGCCTGCCGGTTCTTCGGTTGGGACCCGTTCGCCCGGACCCCTCGCGAGCAGGCGAACGTCAAAACGCTGCGCGCCAAGGGAAGTGACGTGGACGTGTCCATCCGGTCGCGGGCCGAGTGGGCGCGTCGCTATCAGGAAAAGCAGCTGGCGAAGCAGACGTAGCGCGGCGCGTCAGCCCGTCGGCGGGCGATATGTCCGAGTTGCTGTCAGCGCCGGGGCCAGCTCTTCGAATTGGTCTACGCCGGCAGTGAATTCGCCACCGATGGGCGGCAGCAGCGCAACGTGATCAGCACCGGCGTCCAAGTGCTCGCTCACCTTGGCCGCGATCTCCGCCGGATCGCCATGCGCGACAAGTGCGTTGACCAGCCGGTCGCTCACCTCGCCGGTGTCACGGGCCGAGTAGCCCAGCTCCGCCAGCCTCGACGCATAAGACGGCACACCGAGTCTGGCCGACACCGCCTCCCGCGCGGCCTGGATGTCGCGGACCACAGTCAGTCCGATGACCAGGAGCTTGTCCGGTCCGAGCACCCGCCGGGCTTGGGCGGTGAACTCCGGAGGCAGCCCCGCGGGCAACGCTCCGTCGGCGATTTCGCCCGACAGGGCAAGCATCTTCGGACCGTTGGCGGCGACGATGCGGGCATATGCCGCATCTGGCGCGGGCGGCCAGGTCAGGTCGTCCATCCGGCCCAGATAATCACGCATGGTGGCCAGCGGGCTGCCGTATTCCCGCCCGACGCTGACCGCCTGCTCCGGGTAGCCAACCCCCATCCCTAGCACAATCCTGTCGGGATATGCCTGGGCCAGTTGGGCCGCCGCGGCGTGCATGGTCTGGGCGGGCCGCGACCAGACATTGGCGATGCACGTGCCGAAGGTCATCCGGTCGGTGGCGGCCAGCAGCACGGCGAGTTGCACCAGGGCGTCCTTACCAATCACCTCGTTGGTCCACACGGCGCGGTACCCGGCCGCTTCCAGCCGGCGCGACGCCTCGCGTTGCAGGTCGGTAGACGGTTGCCTGTCGAACGAGACGGGCAGGCATACCCCAACCGAGCCCAATGCTTCCCGGGCCGCGTCGACCACAGCGTCAGCCACGTCGTCGCTCACTGGCCGAAGTAATGGCCGGCTTCGAGATCCTCGAGCAGTCCGGCATGTTCGGGTTGCCAGTCGAGCACCTTCTGCGTCAGGGCCTTCGACGTCGGGTTGTCCAACGTGGCGAATAGAGCGAGAAAGCCGAAATGGCCGGCTTCTTCGGCGGGAATGCTGAGCGTCGGCACATTGAGGCGGCGTCCGATCACGGCGGCGATGTCGCGGAACGGAACCCCTTCATCGGCCACCCCGTGCAAACGCGTTCCCGCCGGGGCCTTCTCGAGTGCCAGTCGGTAGAGGTGCGCGGCGTCGAGCGTGTGCACCGCGGGCCAGCGGTTGGCGCCGTCGCCGATGTAGGCGGACTTGCCCGTGGCGCGCGCGGTGTTGATCAGCTGGTGGGCAAAGCCGTGGTGGTCCAGATCGCTGTGCACCAACGGGGACAGCCGAACGACCGACGACCGGACCCCACGTTCGGCCAATGCGATCGCCGCGTTCTCCGAGTCCACCCGGGGGCCGCCGGGCGCCACGTCCTGTTCAGTGGCCAGGCCGTGACCCAGCAGGGCAAGCAAGAGCGTTCCCGACGTGCTGACAAAGGGCCGATCGGAACCGACAAGCGCCTCCCCCATTGCGTGCACAGCACGCAGATCGGTCTCTGCCGCGCCGACGAAGTCGTCGAAGTCGTGCCGGAAGGCGAGGTGGATGACGCCGTCGGACGCCGCGGCGGCGTCACGCAGGCCGTCCAGGTCGTCAAGGTCGCCGCGCCGCACGTTGACTCCCTTTGCCAACAGAGCGGCGGCGGAGTCCTCGGAGCGCGCCAGGCCGGTGATTTGGTGCCCGGCTTCCAAGAGTTCGTCGACGACGGCCGAACCGATGTGTCCGGTCGCCCCCGTCACAAAGACGTGCATGGAAGGTCCCTTCGATTGATTGATGCTGGTGACCTCAAGTCAATGACCCCGCCGCGGACCTGTCCAAGACCTATTACGGATAGGGCGATACACATTCAGCATCACCGCAGGCTCGACAGGTAAATGCCCAGCAGAAGTGTCGACGCCATGAGTACAGTGAGCGCATGACCGACTCGGCATCACCGCCACTCATAGACCTCGACCTGCGACTGGTCGGGTACTTCGTCGTGGTGGCCGAACACCGGCACTTCGGGCGGGCAGCGAGCGCACTGCGCGTCGCACAGCCGTCATTGAGCCGGCAGATCCGCCGACTCGAGCAGCAACTGGGTGTTCGCCTGCTGGATCGCACGCCGCAAGGCACCCGGCTCACGGAGGCCGGGGAGGTGTTTCTGCCGCGAGCCAAGGCCCTGCTGCGTTCGGCCACGCAGGCCGCGGCCCAGGCCCGGGCGGCCGCCCAGCCCAGCCGCATCGCGATCGGATACACGACCGGGATGATCGTCACCCCCGCGGTGCGCGAGATGCGCCGCGAACACCCCGACGCCGAAGTGCAAGTCTCGCACCTGGATTGGGGTCAGGCGCTTGACGCCCTGCTCGGGCATCGGGTGGACGCGGTGGTCACCCGGCTACCGTTTCCGACCGACGGGCTGCACGTGACGATCCTCTACGACGAGCCTCGGGTACTAGCGCTGCCCGTCGACCACCGCCTTGCGGGTCGCGATTTCGTGACCCTCGACGACATCGCCGACGAGCCGATGCCGCGAGTGCGGAACTCCGACCCGGCCTGGAGCGCCTACTGGCGCATCGATCCGCGTCCCGACGGGCGCCGGGCACCCGGCGGTCCATTCATCGACGCACTCGAGGACAAGTTTGAAGTCATCGCCTCCGGGCAGGCGGTGGCCATCACGGCCGGCTTCCACGGCACCGCCCTGCGGCCCGACATCACCACGGTCCCATTGAAAGGCGTCGAGCCCTGCCACGTCGTCTTGGCGACGCGGGCCGGGGACCGCAGCCGGTTAGTGGCGGCCTTTCGCAAACTCGCCGAAGCCCACCTGAAGCCGTGACGCCAAACGTGGGACTTTGTCGGGCGAAATCGGCGATATTGGCGCCACAGCTCGACGTTCGGCGGCTTAGTTAGCCAGCTCCGGCGGCGGACGATACTCGGGCTGATACCCCGAGACGTGAATCGGGCTTCCTACCAAACGGAAATCACCCGCTGTCACCACCACTTCCGGGGTCGCTTCGAGGGCCTCGGGCAAAGTTCTGACGGCGGCCGCCGGAACTCCCAACGGCCGCAGTCGTGCTTCCCACCCCACGGCGCTGTCGGTGGCCAGCATCGCCGTGACCACCGCCAGCACCTCGTCGCGGCGGGCGACGCGTTCGGCCATGGTTTCGAAACCCCCGATGCCCGCTTCGGCGGCGAACGACTTCCAGAAGCCGTCGTGCGTGATGAACAGCGCCAGATATCCGTCGGCGGTTGGGAAGAGCTGAGCCGGAACGTAATAGGAGTGGGCCCCGTATGGACGGCGCTGCGGCTCGACACCGCTGTTCAGATAGGCCGACGCGTGGTAGTTCAGCTGGGACAGCATGACGTCGCGCAGCGACACATCCACCTGGCCGCCGGTGCCGGAGATGATCTTGGCCAAAAGCCCTAGCGCCGCGGCCATTCCGGTGGAGTTGTCGGCCGAGGAGTAGCCGGGCAGCGTCGGGGGTCCGTCCGGGTCACCGGTCAGTGCGGCGGTGCCGACGCCCGCCTGCACCACGTAGTCGAAGGCCGGATCGTCGCCGCCGTACAGACCGAAACCGGTGATCGCCACGCAGACGATCCGCTCGTTGTGCCGTCGCAGCTCGTCATAGGTCAGACCCAGCCGGCGGATGGCCGAAGGTTTCAGGTTCACCAGCAGCGCGTGGGATTCGGCGACCAGTTCGCCCAATCGTTGCTGTCCCGCTCCGGAATTCAGGTCCAGAGTGATGCTGGATTTGTTGCGGTTGAGGCTGGCGAAGTAGGTGGCACCCACGCTGCGGGAGATCTCGCCGCCGGCGGGTTCGATCTTGGTGACCTCGGCACCGAGATCGGCGAGCAGCATGGTCGCGTACGGGCCCGCCAGCATGGTGCCGACTTCGAGGATGCGTATGCCTGCCAGCGGCCCGGTGAAGCTGGCAGTCAACGCAATTCCGCTGCGAGTGAGGCGATCATTTCGCGGGTGCGGCGTTTGGATTCGACCAGCTCATCACGGTTGTCACCGATGGGCAGCAGCCGCACCGACAGGTCGGTCACACCGGCGTCGGCGAAAGAGCGGAATCGCGACAGAATCTGTTTCTCGTCGCCGGCCGCACACAGATCACCGACATCGCGGGCATCGCCACGGTCGAGCAGGCGCTGGTAGTTGGGCGATACCTCGGCCTCGCCCAGGATTCGGTTGGCCCGCTCCTTGGCTTCGTCGACTTGCCCAGGCGCACACAGGCATACCGGGATGCCCGCGACGATCCGCGGTGCGGGGCGCCCGGCGTCCGCCGCCGCCTTGGCGATCTTCGGCGCGATGTGATCACCGATCGCGCGCTCGTCGGCCATCCACAGCACGGTGCCGTCGGCGAGTTCGCCGGCAATCTGCAGCATCACCGGCCCCAGCGCCGCGACCAGTACCGGCATCGGGGTATCGGCCCCGATCGCCAGCGGATTGTGCACCTTGAACGAAGCATTCTCGACGTCAACCGATCCCGGCCCGGCGATGGCGGCGTTGAGCACCTGCAGGTAGTCGCGGGTATAGGCGGCCGGCTTCTCGTACGGCAAACCCAGCATGTCTCGGACGATCCAGTGGTGCGACGGTCCGACGCCCAGGGCGAGGCGTCCGCCGGCCACCGCATGCGTCGAGAGTGCCTGGCGGGCAAGGGCGATCGGATGCTGGGCTTGTAGCGGCACCACCGCAGTACCCAACTCGATGCGCGAACTGTGCGCGGCCATCAGCGACACCATGGTCAGGCAGTCGAAGTCGTTGGGCACCTGCGGCATCCACGCGGTGTCCAGGCCCGCGGATTCGGCCCACTCGATATCGGAGGCCAGTTTGTCCACTTTGCGGGCCATATCGCCACGCTCGGCGCCGATCATTACTCCGACGCGCATGGTTCCTCCGTGACGGGTTCCTTCGGTTCAACGTCCGCCGTGCCGGTCAGTGCGCGGATCTCACGTACGAGGTTGTCCAGCGGTGTCCCCGTGGGGAATACCGCGGCCGCACCCGCCGACAAGAGCTTGGGGACGTCGGCGTGCGGGATGGTGCCCCCGACGACGACGGCGATGTCGGCGGCGTCCGCGGCGCGCAACGCTTCGACGGTGCGCGCGGTGAGTGCCAGGTGCGCACCCGACAGGATGCTCAGGCCGACCACCGCGACGTCTTCCTGGACCGCGATCGAGGCGATGTCCTCGATGCGCTGGCGGATGCCGGTGTAGATGACCTCGAACCCGGCATCACGCAAGGTACGGGCGACGATTTTCGCGCCGCGGTCATGCCCGTCCAAGCCGGGTTTGGCAACCAGAACGCGAACGGCCACTTAGAACACCACCGGCTGCTGGAATTCGCCCCACACTGCCTTCAGCGCGGACACCATCTCCCCGACCGTGCAGTACGCATTGGCGCAGTCGATCAACTTGTGCATCAGGTTGTCGTCTCCCTCGGCGGAACTCGACAGCGCCCCAAGGCTGGATTTCACTGCAACCGAATCTCGTTCAGCCTTGACCTTGGACAGCCGCTTGAGTTGCAGATCACGTCCTTCGGCGTCGAGCTCGTAGGTGACGACATCGTGTGCCGGCTCCTCGGTCACGAACCGGTTGACCCCGACGACCGGGCGGGTGCCGGCCTCCACGTCGCGATGCAAACTGAACGCTTCGTCGGCGATCAGGCCCTGCAGGTAACCATCCTCGATGGCGGCGACCATGCCGCCGTGGCGCTCGAGGTCGGACATGATCTCGATGATGCGCGCCTCGGTCGCATCGGTGAGCGCCTCGACGAAGTACGAGCCGCCCAGCGGGTCCGCGACGCTGGCCACGCCGGTTTCGTGCGCCAGGATCTGCTGGGTGCGCAGCGCCAACGTCGTGGTTTCCTCGGTGGGCAGCGCGAACGGCTCGTCCCAGGCCGCGGTGAACATCGACTGCACACCGCCGAGCACCGCGGCCATCGCCTCGTAGGCCACCCGGACGATGTTGTTGTGGGCCTGCGGTGCGTACAGCGACGCGCCGCCACACACACAGCCGAAGCGGAACATCGCCGCCTTGGCCGTTTTCGCGCCGTAGCGCTCCTGCACGATGGTCGCCCAACGCCGGCGTCCGGCACGGTATTTGGCGATCTCCTCGAAGAAATCTCCGTGAGTGTAGAAGAAGAACGAGATCTGCGGTGCGAACTGGTCGATCGTCATGCGGCCGCGCTGCACCACGGTGTCGCAATAGGTCACCCCGTCGGCCAGGGTGAACGCCATCTCCTGCACTGCGTTGGCCCCGGCGTCGCGAAAGTGCGCACCCGCCACCGAAATCGCGTTGAACCGGGGAACTTCGGCCGCGCAGAACTCGATGGTGTCGGCGATCAGTCGCAGCGACGGCTCCGGCGGCCAGATCCACGTCCCGCGCGAGGCGTATTCCTTGAGGATGTCGTTCTGGATGGTTCCGGTGAGCTTCTCCCGCGCTATCCCCTTCTTCTCAGCAGCCGCGACATAGAACGCCAGCAGGATCGCCGCCGTGCCGTTGATCGTCATGCTCGTGCTGAGCTTGTCCAACGGGATGCCGTCGAACAGGATCTCGAAGTCGGCCAAGGTATCCACCGCGACGCCGACCCGGCCGACCTCCTCACCGAACTCGGGATCATCGGAGTCATACCCACACTGGGTGGGCAGATCGAGCGCCACCGACAACCCGGTCCCACCCTGATCCAGCAGATAGCGGTAACGGCGGTTGGATTCCTCGGCGGTGCCGAATCCCGAGTACTGGCGGAAGGTCCAGAGCTTGCCCCGATAACCGGACGCGAAGTTACCCCGGGTGAAGGGGAACTCCCCGGGCTGCGGAGGCTCCGCGCTGACATCCGACGGCCCGTACACGGGCTGCAGCGGGATGCCAGACGGAGTGTGGGCCGTATTATCCATCGGTGAATAACGTACTTGCAAAAAAAGAGAATGCCAATACCACATGCTTGACCAGGTAAAAGGAGGCTCAATGCCTAACGGCTCGCTTGTCGATCGCACTATCGTCATCTCCGGTGGCAGCCGCGGAATCGGGCTCGCGATCGGCATCGGAGCGGCCAGGCAGGGCGCCAATGTGGTGCTCCTGGCCAAGACCGACACCCCGCATCCCCGTCTGCGTGGAACGGTGCACACCGCCGCCGCCGAGGTCGAGGCCGCCGGGGGTAAGGCCCTGGCGGTCGTCGGCGACGTACGCCGCGAAGAGGACGTGCAACGTGTGGTCGATGCGGCGGTGCAGCGATTCGGCGGCATCGACGTCTGCGTCAACAACGCCAGCGCCATCGCGGTGGAACCGACCGCCGTTCTGTCGGCCAAGAAGTACGACCTGATGCAGGAGGTCAACCTGCGTGGCACGTTCCTGCTGACCAAGGCGTGCGTGCCACACCTGGAGAAATCCGCCAACCCGCACGTGCTGACGATCTCGCCACCGGTGAACATGAATCCACGCTGGCTGGGCGCCCACCCGGCCTACACGCTGTCCAAGTACGGGATGACGCTGCTGTCGCTGGGCTGGGCGGCGGAATTCACCGACGCCGGGATCGGCGTGAATTGCCTGTGGCCGCAGACGTATATCGCTACCGCCGCGGTGGCGAACATGGCCGACGGCGACAAGTTGGCCGAGTCGTCGCGCAGCCCTGAGATCATGGCCGACGCAGCGGTAGAAATCTTCTCTCGGCCCAGCCGGGAAGCCACCGGCAACTGCTACATCGACGCTGAGGTTCTGCACTCCGCCGGGGTAACGGACCTGTCCCGCTACGGCGGCGGTGAGCATCCTATCCCCGACCTGTTCCTGGACTAAATTCCTATGCGCGGCAGAGGATTTCGCCGTGAGGTATGGCGATCCACGCGTCCGGGGCGGCGGCCCATTCTCGCCACGCGGCCGAGATCTCCTCGAGCTGCGCGGTGGTCGCCAGTTCGAGGCTCATTAGGTCGCGCGACACCGTTGAGTGCAGGATCCGGTCGGCCCACATTCCGCCCCACCAATCGCGCGTCGTGGGCGTGGCAAAACACCACAGGCTGCCCGTGGGCGTGATGTCGCCAAATCCCGCCTGTTGGGCCCATGACAGCAGTCGGCGCCCCGCATCTGGTTCGCCGCGGTTGGCGCGCGCGACGCGTTGGTAGAGCTCTCGCCACAGGTCGAGCGCCGGAAGCTGTGGGTACCAGATGAACCCCGAGTAATCGGCGTCGCGGGCCGCCACGATGCCACCCGGCGCGCACACTCGCCGCATCTCCCGCAGGGCCGCCACCGGATCGGTGACGTGCTGTAACACCTGATGCGCGTGGACGACATCGAAAGTGCCGTCGGGAAAATCGAGGTTGTGCACGTCGGCGGTCGCGAACGAGACGTTGGACAGGCTGCGTTGCTCGACTTCGGTGCGGGCAACACTGAGCACGTCGGCGACCTGGTCGACTGCGGTGACCGCTCCGGGTGCGACCCGCGCGGCAAGGTCGGCGGTGATGGTGCCGGGCCCGCAGCCGATGTCGAGCAGGGACATCCCCGATTTCAGGTGTGGCAGCAGGTACGCAGCGGAGTCCTCGGCGGTGCGTCGCTGGTGAGAGCGCAACACCGACTCGTGGTGCCCGTGCGTGTAGGTCGCTCGCTGTTCGTCGCTCACTGCCGCCCCTTGCCTGCCGCGTCTCGGCTGGCAGCTTACGCGAGTAGCCACATTATGACATTAGCGTCTAATAATATGAGATCGTCTAGTCGACGGGGACGTTGAGGATCGGTTGGTCGACACCGGCTCCCGGACCGTCGAAATGCCACCACTCACCCGAATACACCTTCAACCCGCCATAGTTCATGGCCGAGCGCAGCGCCGCCCGGTTCGCCACAGCATCGGGGCTGATGCCTTGTGTATTGAAAGCAGTTGCCCGAGAAGTGAAGTCGTCAAAATCAGTACCCATGTCAGCCAGGCACAGTCCGCCCGCGTATTGCCCCGACGGGCACGGCTGCTGGGTCGTCGTGAAGGTCACGTCCACCGAACGCCCCGACTCGTGGCTGCGCGCGTACGCGCCCGGGCGTGCCACCCAGGCGGGGTTGGGGACCAGGTTGAACATTTTGACCTGGACGTCGTGCGGCCGATAGCAGTCCCAGAACACCAGCAGGTGGCCCTGCGGGCGCAGCGCGCCGGCGGCAGCGGCCAGGCCCGGGGCCATCGATTGGTGTACGAGGCACCTTGCGTCGGCGGGATACAGCTGCGTGTGGGTGAAATTGTTCGTCGTCGCGTAGCGCAGGTCGAGCACCGCGTCGGAAACGACGGTGCGGATGTCCACGAATCCGGCCGCTCGCGCGGCGTCGCTAACCGGCGGCACGTCGGGGCTGGCTTGCGCGGTGCGTGTGCCGCCCACCGAGACGAGGGCCACCGCGGTCGCCCATCGCAGCACCCACGCCAGACGCATGCGGGCATTATCCCGGTTGGACGGTCCGGATCGGGTGAACTGCTGGGTGATGTCGCAGCCGACGGGGCACGCGGCCCCCGAAGGTTGATCCGCCCATGAGTCACCACAACGAAGGCATCGTTGGGCAGCGACTCAGAAACTTGGGAACCGGTCGCCCGCGATCGCGGATTGCGCGATGCGCCGGACAGATCGAAATGCACCCTCAACGAATCGAATCAGCAGGTCACCGGCGTCAAGGGGCCCGAAAACACCAGTGGGCTGGTACGAAGCACCAGCCCCACCGTGATGTATGTGAATTTCTAGACGGCAGAGACTCCTACTGCCTGGGGGCCTTTGGCTCCTTGCTCAACCTCGAACTGAACACGCTGGTTCTCCTCGAGCGAACGGTAGCCGTTTCCCTGGATCTCGGAGTAGTGGACGAAGAGGTCCTTCGCGCCGTCGTCAGGGGTGATGAAGCCGAAGCCCTTTTCACCGTTGAACCACTTCACAGTTCCCTGTGCCATTTACTTACTTCTCTCATTCAAATGCGGATGTACCAATCACATCCATGCGGGATCAGGGTAACATGACGCCGACCAAGTTTTGAAAAACTTTGAAAAGCTTTGCGGCGCTATGCAACCTGCGTTGCGGACGGTCTGGACGGTGTCAACGCCTGTGACCGGCGCAACCCGAGCGCCGCGACTACGACGGAACCGCCTTCTCCGGTGCAGAATGCATGGTAGGGCATCAGCTCACCGCCTACCGCCTGCGCGGCGTTGGCTGCCTGTACAGTGGAGATGAACCGCCTTCTAGTGGTCATCACGAATCGTGAACGAATTACGAATGAGATCGCCGTGCGATTCGATCCTCGTCCGACGTCAGGTAACAGTGCGTATCGGCCGAACTCTTCATTCGGAAGGACAGCCCATGGACAAGTCGAACCTGTTTTCCCATCCAGAGGTACCTACACACGTCGCTTCGGACGAAACCGCCGGGAAACCGGTCGAGCACCCGACGTTTTCGGATCGCCCCGATACCGACGCCCCCGGCTCGGCAACGCAACGTCGCTGATCGGCCTGGGCGTCAGGATGATTTCGCGTACCTGCGGACCAATTCGTCTTCTCCGAACGTACTGGTTCGCTGCTGGCCGCTATCGTCTCGGCTGAAAAATGTCCACTGCCGCGGACCGCTCTGCGGACCGCTGATCATCTTGACGGTCAGACGCAATTCGGTAGGGCGCCGCGTGCCGATGATGTCGCCGACCCGGATCTGGGACGGATGGATCTCGACTGCGTCGCACCAGTTATCTATAGACATATAATCCGTCCTCGCCGTTGCCATCACCCTACCGTAATCCCGCTCCACCGGGGCAGATGTCGAGCATCGTCGCCTCATCCCTTGCACCGCAAGGGATTTGTTGCGGTATCGCAACGATAGGCCCTTATCTGCCGGGTGCAATGCCCAGGACGCGCCGGTGGTGGCGTAGCGTCAAACACGAGCCGTTCGTTGTCAGCGGTGGTCCACAGCGTGATCGGCGCGGATGACCCCACGGCAACGTGATTCCTCCGGCGGTCCCGCGTCCGCGGGCCCGACGATGCCGAGCGCGAAGGAACCGCCCATGGGTTATGCAGCCCCGGCTATCACCCGACACCGGAAAACCCCCACAACTTTTGCGGACGATCGCGCCACCGTCATCAGGTACGCGAATTGCCAACTGCGGTGCCTCCGATGAGCTATGCGATCAGGACCCGACGCCAAGCCACTCCCATCCGGCTATCGGTGGCGCGCGAGCTCGGCCGCGATATCGACGGCGCGTGGTGGCCGCGCGCAGATCGCATCACCAACGAATTGCCCGAGCTTATTGCGGTCCTGACCCCTTTGCTCGGGGACGTCACCTCCATCAACGTGAACTGGTCATCGCTCCAGCGACCACCCGATTTCAACTGGCCGGGGTGGGAAGGCAAACTCCAGCACGTAATGACGGTTAGCGGCGCGCATGCTTGCGCTAACCTGCTGATCGTCTCGTACGCGACCCACAGCGCGTTGGCCCTGATGGTGCTGCGCTGCGCCGCAGACCTACCCATTGAGGGCGCTGACCGTGCCAAACCTGCATTCATACGCGCCGACTCGATCTTGCGAGCCGCGCAACAACAATGTGAACGTTCTTCCGGTTACTAGCCGGCGCAGCCGATGATTAGCCGCTTGAGCCGGCGCTCGGCAACCGCGCCCTACCTCGAGGCCGCCCCGGGTTTTGAGGAAGCCGGCCCACCGAGTTTGATGTCTGGACGTCGATCCACGAGATTCCCGAAGGCAATTGCGCAGACGGCGGCAACGTCATCTACTACCAAACACGTGAAAGGCCTTGCCGCACAGGGCTACGCTGGTCAGTCCGCGGGGCTGAACTCGATGTGCAACTCCTTGAGGCCCCGCAGTAAGAACGTGGGCTCGTAGCCATACTCCCGGCTGGGAGGCGGGCCGTGCTTTGCCTCGCTGATCCTGATGTCAGCCGTGCGGTCCAGGAGGCGGTTGATGGTGACCTGGCCTTCCACCCGCGCAAGCGGTGCGCCCGCGCAGGTGTGGATTCCGCGACCGAAAGCAATGTGTTCCCGAACGTTTTTCCGGTCGGCCTGAAATTCATTGGGATTCTCGAACTTTCGTGGATCGCGGTTGGCCGCACCCAGGCACAGCATGATGACGGTGCCGGCCGCGATGTGCACTCCGCCCAGCGTGGTGGTCTTGCGCGCCAGCCGGAAGTCCACCTTGGTGGGGCTCTGTATGCGCAGTGCTTCTTCGATGAACGAGCCGATCAGGCTCCGATCAGCGCGCAATCGCGCCTGAAGCTCGGGCTGGTCACCGAGGACCTGTACCGCGGCGCTCAGCAGCTTGGTCACGGTCTCCTGGCCGGCCGCGAACAGGAAGGTGGCCGGTCGCACCACCTCCAGTAGCGGTGGGGTCGAGCCATCTGGGTACGTGGCGGTCGCCAGACCGGTCAGTACGTCGTGGCGGGGGCGTTCCCGCCGGTCGGCGATGTAGGCGCTGAACAGGTCATCGAGGTACTGCAGCGGGTTGCTGCCCACCGGTTCGTGATCCAGCGCGCCCACCCGGGCGCCCGGCGCGTTACCGGCCCCGAGATTGCGGCGGATCTCCGCCCGGTCTTCGTCGGGCACCCCGAGCAGGTCGGCGATCGCCAGCGTCGCGAAGGGCTTCGCGTACTCACCGAGGAACTCACACTGACCGTTGGCGATGAACTCGTCGAACTGCCGGTCGGCCAATTGCCAGATGTACTCCTTGTTTTCCTGCAGCCGACGCGGAGTGAGCAGCCGCCCGAGCAGGGAGCGCGCTTTGTCGTGTTCGGGCGGGTCCATGACAACCATGTGCTCGAAGATCGGGAATTCGTGGCGATGCGCTTCGATCTGCGCGCTGATGTCATCCCCTTCCGGGGTGAACGGCAGCGGCGGGAACGGGCCCCCGATCGCGTTGACCGCGGAGAACGATGCGACGTCTTTGAAGGCGGCCTGGACCTCGTGGTAACCCGTGACGGCCACGACCCCGCAATGCGGCTCGCGGAACACCGGGCCCTGGCTGCGCAGGTAATCCCAGTAGGCATAGGGATCTTGCGCGACCTCGGCGTCGGTGAAGTAGTCGACGTCGGCGAGTTCGGTCATGAGTTCAATTCCTTTTCCTGGCCCAAAAGCGCGGCGCATCGCGCCGACGCGTCCTGCGGGACCACGCTGACGGCTCGGCGCCGACACGCAGGTCTGCGGTCGCCATCGGCACCCTCCATCCCGGTTGACCCGCGCTTCCGGTTTATAGATTGATCGATCGACCAAATTGCTAGGATGCGGTATGCCTACCATGGACCGCGCGGGCCGGTCAAGCAAAACGGCCGCCCCCAACCCCCCGGCAACTCGCCCCACCAAGAGGAGCGCCGGCGCCGGGGCGCGCAGCAAGCTGATCGAGGCGACCGCCCGAATCATGCGCGAGGAGGGCTACGCCGCGGCCACGTCCCGGCGCGTGGCCGCAGAGGCCGGCGTCAAGCAGGCCCTGGTTTACTACTACTTCCCGACGATGGACGATCTGTTCGTGGAGGTGCTGCGGGCCGGCGCCGAGGCCGCATTGATGCGCATGCGTGCCCTGCTCACCGAGGCCGATCCTCTACAAGCGCTCTGGCTGATGAACAGCGACTCCGCCGTGACGACGCTGAATGCCGAGTTCATGGCACTGGCCAACCACCGCAAGGCAATTGGCGCCGAACTCAAGGTCTACGCAGAGCGAGTCCGCGACATCGAGACGGCGGCCGTGACGATGGTGCTGCGCGCCAACCACATCGATCTCGAGAAATATCCGCCGGTGGCCATCTCGATGCTGATCGCGCAGGTGGCGCGCAGCCTGTGCAACGAGAATGCCGTCGGCGTCACCCAAGGGCACGACGAGTTACGGGCGTTCGTCGAACGCCAGATGAATCTGTTGAAGGCACCCGCCGTGACGCCGGCGTCGGGCACCTAGCTCTGGCCGACACCCCAACGGGAGCAGCAGAGACCCACCGCCTCCGATCGCACGGCCCTACCGTCGCCCAGTTGACAGTGCGGCCGAATGATGCCACTCTCCTGATCGATCGACAAATAATTGAACGCGACAGGCAGATGCGCACCGGGCATCGTCATCGCGGCGTTTCGGATCAGTGAGGTGCAGGCATGGGCGGACGAGTTGAGGGCAAGGTTGCGTTGATCACCGGGGCCGCCCGGGGGCAGGGCCGCAGCCACGCGGTACGCCTGGCGCAGGAGGGTGCCGACATCATCGCGGTCGACATCTGCACACCGATCAGCAGCAGCAGCGAGATCCCGCCGTCGACGCCGGACGACCTGGCTAAAACCGCCGACCTCATCAAGGGCCTCAACCGGCGCATCGTGACCGCCGAAGTCGACGTGCGTGACTACGACGCCCTGAAAGCGACCGTGGACGGCGGAGTCGAGCAGCTTGGCCGCTTGGACATCATCTGCGCTAACGCCGGAATCGGCAACGGCGGGCAGACTCTGGACAAAACCCGCGAAGACGACTGGCGAGACATGATCGACGTCAACCTGTCGGGTGTCTGGAAGACCGTCAAAGCCGGTGTGCCGCATCTGATTTCCCAGGGCGAAGGTGGATCGATCATCTTGACCAGCTCGGTCGGCGGCCTCAAGGCCTATCCGCACACCGGTCACTACATCGCCGCCAAACACGGTGTCGTCGGATTGATGCGTGCCTTCGCGGTGGAACTCGGTCAGCACTTCATCCGGGTGAATTCGGTTCACCCGACCAACGTGAACACGCCGATGTTCATGAACGAGGGAACGATGAAGCTGTTCCGGCCGGATCTGGAGAACCCCGGCCCGGACGACCTCAAGGTCGCCGCGCAGTTCATGCACGTACTGCCGGTCGGCTGGGTCGAGCCGGTTGATATCAGCAACGCGGTGCTTTTCCTGGCATCCGACGAATCGCGTTACATCACGGGTCTTCCGGTCACCGTTGACGCCGGGAGCATGCTCAAGTAGCAGCACACCCCACCGGTTACCGGCCCGACCCACGCGCTCTTGCCCACCGACCGCAACACGGGTGGCCACGGGCAGTACATAGCCGCGACGTCTCCTGTCAGTCTCGTCTTCATCCGCGAGTGGTGCGGCCGAAACGGAAACCGCTGGCAGGCCCGGCAAACCGCGCACCTGGTGGGCCTTCAACGTCCGCTACAGCTGCCGAATTCCTCTAATCATCTTCAAATCTTTGTCGGACCTGACGAGGCTGTCGTCGATGATAATGTGTGAATCACTGTGAGACTCTGCGACTTAGGCAAACGTCGACCATGGCGATCAGCCGTCGCGGTCGTTGCGTGCCTTGCCCTGTTGGCCGCTCTCACCGGGTGCTGGGCACTGCGGTCGACGCTCGCCGCGCCGGGTCCTGAGCAACAGGTTGCGGCGTCGCAGTCTGGGACAGACCTCGCCCGAACCCAGGTTGACGATCGTGGCGAACCCACAAGTCGATTTGACCGTGGTCCGTCATCGACGAACCAGAAGCCATTCAAAAGCGCTGGGATAAAGCGTGATCGGCCGCCAAACTGGTCACGGTCGGCGCCACCAGAGTGGTCGTTGCCGACGCCGGCCTCCATGACCACGCGGTTGATTCCGTGCAGCGCACCCCGGTCACGTGCGCCTGCCAATCCTCCTGATGGCCAAGATCTTTTGACCCTCTTCTGCGTCGCTCGTCTCTGATCGGCCAGCGTCAGGCTGCGGGCGCCACCTTATGCGTTCAAACCACAGCCGGTGAGCCGTTATTCGCGTCAAGTGCCTGCTCTGTATAAAGCCGCGTTGACGCGCAACCACGATTGCAGCAATCGCAAATCGGCTTAAGCCGAGCCAGTTCCGCCGTACCGCGGCTAACACCGGTCGGCGGCGCATACCGTGCGCACCCACGCCTTGAAGGGGAAGCTCATGTTCGCGCGAGCACCGCAATTCACCACTGCCACAGTCACAGTCGACAATCACCTCAAACTCCCAGCCATGGCCGGGGAGGGATAGCGATGGATTTCGCAGCATTACCACCAGAAATCAATTCCGGACGCATGTATTCGGGCCCCGGTGCGGGATCGTTTTTGGCCGCCACGATGGCGTGGGACGCGCTGGCCGGCGACCTGTACACAGCGGCGACCGCATACGGCTCAGTGATCTCGACACTCGCCTGCCAGTGGGCAGGCCTCGCCTCGACGGCGATGACCGAAGCAGCGACGCCCTATGTCACGTGGCTGAGCACCACCGCCGGTCAGGCTGTGCAGGCCGCCAACCATGCGCAGGCCGCTGCTGGAGCTTACGAGGCGGCGTTCGCTGCGACGGTTCCGCCGCCGCTGATCGCCGAAAATCGCGCACGAGTTCTGCTGCTGGTCGCCACCAACGTCCTCGGGCAGAACAGCCCAACCATCGCAACCACCGAGGCCGAGTACGAACTGATGTGGGCTCAAGATGCCGTCGCAATGTACAGCTACGCCGCATCTTCGGCGGCCGCTGCGAGCCTGACTCCGTTTTTTTCGCCCCCGACGACGACCGATCCAGCGGGTGTGGCCATCCAGGGCGCCGCTGTCACCCACACAACGGGCAACTCGGTCGGGCTGCAGGCGCAAGAAGTGATGTCGACCGGCTCCCAAGTGATCACTACGGTTCCCCAGACACTGCAGGAGCTCGCCACAGCGCCGGCATCCACTTCGGCCACCCCCACACCCGCGTCACTGTCGGGGGCGATGTCGAAACTGGGCAGCCTTGTGGAAACACCGGCAAAGATCGCCATGCATCCCCTCAATTTCCTCAATTCCGCACTGTCGTTGTCGAGAAACGTAGCCGCGCCCGCGACGGCCGTGTCTGCGAAATCATCGCTGGCCCAACGGATCGGCTCCGGAGCGCAGGCAATGGGGCTGGCGGGGGTCGCCGGCACCGGCACCGCGATGCGCTCGGACATTGGCCGCGGAATCTCGATCGGTGCGCTATCGGTGCCGAACACCTGGGCAAGCGCCCCGATAGCAAGCCCTGTTTCCGCCGAGTTGCCAAGCGCCAGTTGGCACTCCGCTCCGATAGCTGGACATGTGAGCAGTGCGCCGACGGGTCTGCCCTTTATCCCAATGACGAATTCCACTGGGCGTGGGGTCGGTGACGCGGCCTCCCGGTTCGAACTGCGTCCAACGGTGGTTTCCCGAACACCGGCGGGCGGGTGAGAGCCGTGAGAGTGCGGATCCTCGGGCTGTTCAAGCAACGAAAAATCGACGATGTCGTCACGACCCATATCAACTCACGAGTCGACCCAGGGGGACACCAGTCATCGCGGATGGCGCGGTTGCTTGACTTTCCCACCGCGACAACGGCAGCTGAAACAGCGATACCTCTCATCCTGTTCATGAATTGGGACGTCGTTGCTGACGAAGATCGCCGCAGAAGCACCGACGATGGGCGAGGGCGAACTAAATCCCGCCGGTTTCCGCGAGCCGTGAACTTCGTTCTGCCGCAACGACGTCGGATGACGCGCCGATGACGAGGGAGCTGAATATTGCGACACAACTCGGAGCGAGCGCACGCTGGTCGATTATGGCCATCTCGTTGGGAATAACGGCGAGCTCCTTCCTCTTCATCAACGGCATCGCCTTTTTGATCCCCTCACTACAGAGCGCTCAAGGGATTCCACTGACCGAGGCCAGTCTGCTGTCGTCGATGCCGAGCTGCGGCATGGTCGTCACGCTGGTTCTTTGGGGCTACGTGCTAGACCGAGTCGGCGAGCGGATCGTGCTGACGCTGGGTTCGGCACTGACCGCCACGGCCGCCTATGCCGCGGCGTCGGCGCAGTCGATGGTGTTGGTCGGTGCCTATCTATTCCTCGGTGGCATGGCCGCCGCCAGCTGCAATACCGCTGGCGGCCGATTGGTATCCGCGTGGTTTCCGCCCCACCAGCGCGGTCTGGCGATGGGTATCCGCCAGACCGCGCAACCCCTGGGTATCGCCTTGGGCGCGCTGGTCATTCCGGAGCTGTCCGAGCGCGGCCCGCACGCGGGGCTCATGTTTCCGGCCCTGGTATGCGCGGTGGCGGCCATCGCCGGAGCGATAGGCATAGTCGACCCGCCCCGCAAGTCTCGAAACGCAGCCACCGAGCAGGAGCTGGCCAACCCATATCGTAAATCGTTGGCGCTGTGGCGAATCCACGCAGTAGCGGGCCTGCTGATGATGCCGCAGACGATCACCGTGACCTTCATGCTGGTCTGGCTGACCAAATACCACCACTGGTCGATCGCAGCGGCCGGTGGCCTAGTCACTCTCTCTCAATTGCTCGGCGCTGTAGGCCGCATCGCGGTGGGGCGTTGGTCGGATCACGTCGGCTCGCGAATGCGCCCGGTCCGCATCATCGCCGTCGCCGCGACCTTAGCCCTGTTTCTGCGCGCCCTTACCGACGGCACTGCCTCAGGCTTCGCAGTGCCGCTGATGGTCGCGGTATCGGTGATTGCGGTGCTCGACAACGGTCTGGAGGCGACCGCGATCACCGAGTTCGCCGGTCCGTTCTGGAGCGGACGCGCGCTGGGCTTGCACAACACCACTCAGCGACTGATGGCCGCAACCGGACCTCCACTCTTCGGCGCGGCGATCGCCGCCGCCGCATTTCCGCCGGCGTGGGCGGTGTGCGGTTTGTTCCCGCTGCTGGCAATACCATTGGTGCCGGTCGGGCTGGTACCGCGGGGCTTGGAAACGAAAGCGCGACACCTAGCCGAAGCACCATCGGGCGGCGTCCGGTGACTCGTGGTCCACAATTCCGAGTTTCGTAGGCGCCCGTCGCGCCTTCATCCTCACAGCCGTACCGGACGAGGATGTTTCTGGCGGACGACCTCGCCGACGCGATCGTGGCGGATTCGTAGCCACAGGAAAGAAGGCAGCGCATTGGGACTATCGCAGTGGCCAGGGGCGGGATCGAACCGCCGACCTTCCGCTTTTCAGGCGGACGCTCGTACCGACTGAGCTACCTGGCCGGAAGGCAGCGAGTGCCTCGCCGCGCTGGCGACCCTGACGGGACTCGAACCCGCGACCTCCGCCGTGACAGGGCGGCGCGCTAACCAACTGCGCCACAGGGCCTTGCTGCTGCTCCGCGTCACCGCGTTGCGTACCCCCAACGGGATTCGAACCCGTGCTACCGCCGTGAAAGGGCGGCGTCCTAGGCCACTAGACGATGGGGGCCAGAACCGAATCACTCCGGGGTACCCGCAACGTGGTTTCGTTGGGAGCCACGTCAGCTTAGGTCACGGTGTGCCCAATCCTCAAACGAGCCGCGTTTTCGGTCCAAGTATCCTGAATCTCCTCAGCCCCTATAGCTCAGTTGGTAGAGCTACGGACTTTTAATCCGCAGGTCCTAGGTTCGAGTCCTAGTGGGGGCACCACACCGCGCATGGCCCTGGCTGTGCGCGCACTGATGACGGCTCATCGCCCGAGCACCGCGCTGCTGTAGGTGACATCGGCGAAGGCCGCGGCGACGTCGTCGTCGGCGTAGACGAATCCGTTGGCCGCATGCAACTCCGCAATGGTTTGCGACGAGGTCTGCCAGCCGCGCCGGTTCAGGTGGTCGACAATGTGGCTGCGCTGCCCGTGGTAGACGAGATCGTTGAAGTCGATCTCGAACCCGAGTTCGCTCATCCGGTCGTGGTGGGCGCGCCACCGCGGGTCGGCGAAAACGGCAGTGTCAGGCACGAATTCGAAGGCGAGACGGCTGCCGGGTGCACTCAGCGTCGTGATGTTGTCGAACAGCGCGTCTTGGGCTTCGTCGGGCAGGTAGACCACCAGCCCTTCGGCGCTCCATGCCGAGGACGCCTGCGGATCGAATCCGGCCGCCTGCAGGGCCGAGGCCCAATCATCGCGCAGGTCGATGCCCACGGTGCGCCGCTCGGCGGTCGGCTCGGCTCCCAGGTCGCCCAGCGTCAGGGTCTTGAATTCGATCACCTCTGGCATGTCGACCTCGTAGACGACCGTCCCCGCCGGCCAGGGCAGCCGGTAGGCGCGGGAATCGAGGCCCGAGGCAAGGATCACCACCTGCCCGATGCCGCTGCGGGTCGCGTCCAGAAAGAACTGGTCGTAGAACCGGGTTCGGCAGGCCATGCCCTGCGCCATTCGCTGCGGATCGAACTCCGTGTTCCCGCCGGCCGCGATTTCGCCGTTCACCAGCCGGACGTAGACGTCGATCCCGACCGACTGCACCAACGGTGCGGCATACGGGTCGTCGATCAACTTTGCTTCGGAAGACAGCGCCCGCTGAGCGGCCACCATGGTCGCCGTCGCCCCGACGCTTGTCGCAAGATCCCAACGATCACGTTCGGTGCGCGCCATCGTGCCCCCTTTAACCGGGTCAGGAAAAACATAGACAATCTAGTTAGTATCACAGGGTCGCATCCCGGCCCGCGGGACTACTCTCCGAGTCATCTGCTCCCCGTTTACACCGGAGGACCCGTGACCGATTTCGCACAGCGGACGATCGAGCTGGCTCGCCGAAACGTGACAGCGGGCGGTCGCCCGTTCGCGACGGTGATCGTCCAGGACGGCGAGGTGCTGGCCGAGAGCGCCAACAAGGTGGCCCAGACGAACGATCCCACCGCCCACGCGGAGATCCTCGCCATCCGCGAGGCCTGTATGAAGCTGGGCACCGAGCATCTCGTCGACGCCACTATCTACGTGCTGGCACACCCATGCCCGATGTGCCTGGGCTCGCTGTACTACTGCTCACCCAAGGAAGTCGTCTTTCTGACCACCCGGGAAAGCTACGAGCAGTACTACCTGGATAACCGCAAATACTTCGAGTTGTCCACGTTCTACGACGAATTCGCGAAGCACTGGGACCAGCGGCGCCTGCCCATGCGCTACGAGCCCCACGACGACGCCGTGGGCGTCTACCGGCTCTGGAACGAGCGCAATGGCGGCCGCCAGTCGACGGCCGTCCCGTCGGCCTGAATCGCGTCCTTGGCAGCCGGCCCAGCCTTCGCTACTATTTGCGTATGCATGCAGATAGCGGCAAAGGCCGGCTGCCCGACGACCAGGCGAGCCTGGTGGTCGAGGTTTTCCGGATGCTGGCCGACGCCACCCGCGTGCAGGTGCTCTGGTCGTTGACCGATCGGGAGATGTCGGTCAACGAACTCGCCGAGCACGTGGGCAAGCCGGCGCCGTCGGTTTCCCAGCACCTC
The DNA here is from genome assembly GCF_001665875.1 of Mycobacterium sp. 852002-40037_SCH5390672. Classification (GTDB taxonomy): domain Bacteria; phylum Actinomycetota; class Actinomycetes; order Mycobacteriales; family Mycobacteriaceae; genus Mycobacterium. Next base: position 101,645 of record NZ_LZTA01000102.1, on the reverse strand, counting down.
GCGAAGTTGCGGATGGCACGCCTGGTCCGCACCCGCCGGGAGGGCACGACGATCTTCTACAGCCTGGAAAACGACCACATCCGTCAGCTCGTCATCGACGCGGTTTTCAACGCCGAGCACGCCGGCCCCGGGGTTCCCGGTCACCACCGCGGCGACCGCGGGCTGACGGCCGTCGCTGCGTCGTCCCGCCCGCCGAACCGGCAGCGCAGCGCCGGCCGCTGAGCGAGCAGCAGCCCAACGCATTTCACCCAAGGAGAGAACACCGATGAGCGAACAGCACACCCACGACGCGCCACACGCGCACGAACACCAGCACGGCGACGTCACCCACGCCCATACGCACACCGCCCACGAGCATGACCACGTTGAGCACGAACACTCACACGCTCACGCCGACGGGACCGAACACACCCATCAGCACGTGCATCAGGCGGGCCTGGAAGAAGTTCACGGTCACGCCCACACCTAGCGCGACCGGCGCCTGGTGGCTCAGGAGACCATCGGGCAGTAATGCTTGGGGTTGCCGCGCTCGTCTTCGGGCGGCAGGTTGCGCGCGGGCGTCTGCACCAGTGGCGTATCGATCGGGATCCGCCCGCTGGCCCGGTCCAGGCCGGCGCGGGCCCGCGGGTGCTTGCGGAATCTGCTGGGCACCAGGGCGAACACGCCACGCACGAGGTCACCGAAGCGCCGATGCAACCACTCGTCGCGCCGTGACCACCGGTAGCCCATCAGCTCGCGCACCGGCGGGTCGTACAGGCCGACGGTCACCCAGAGGAAAAACGGCGCCAGCAGTTTGCGCTGCGCGGCCCACAACACGTCCGGGATCCATTGCGCGAACGGGGGTTTCGGTAGCTCGGTCAGATCCAGCACGGCCCGGGCCGCCCAGTTGCTCTCCAGCACGTTGCGGCACATGTGGTCCCAGTAGACCTGGAATTCCTCCCACGACTTCGGCACTGGCCGCATGCTCATGCCGTACATCCGATACCACTCGACGTGTTCGTCGAACAACTGACGCTTCTGCGCCTCGGTGATCCCGCCGCAGAATCGCTCGGCCACATGGATGGTGCCCATAAAGAAGGTGGAGTGCGCCCAATAGAAGACGTCGGGGTTCAACGCGTGGTAGCGCCGGCCCTGTTCGTCGACCCCCTTGATGTCGGTGTGATAGTCGCGGACCTCGGCACCGGTGACCGGCGCGCGGTCCCCGTCGAAGACGACTCCCCCGATCGGATACAACGAGCGCAGCAGACGCGGCCAGCGCTCACGGAAGAATGTGGAGTGATCGATGACCGCGGCGCCCAGTTGCGGGTGCATGTTCTGCATCGATCCCGCCCACGGACCCTGCAGCATGCCCCGCCAGTCCCCGAAATATCGCCAGGTCAGCGAATCGGGGCCCAGCGGCGCGGGCGGCGCGTCGTAGCCCGCAGGCGATACCGGACAGCCGTTCGGGACACCGTTGGGCGCATCGGTCGGCCCCGCCGAAATCGACTGCTCAGGGGTGTCGACGACACCCGTGGGCGCGACGTCGCTGGTCAGAGGGTGCGATGCGGACGTATCTTGAGTCACTAGTGGGTCCCTGTGGGTGTCTTGACGATTTTTGACTACAACCGTTGTCAAACTAGAGCTTAGGAGCGATGTGCAGACGGGTCAACGACGGGGGCGCTGGACCGGCGTCCCCTTGGAGAATCGCCTCGCGCTTCGCCGTGACGACCTCATCAGCGCCGGCGTGCAGTTGCTCGGCAGTCCCGGCGGACCGGCGCTGACCGTGCGCGCGGTATGCCGCGAGGCCGCGCTGACCGAACGCTACTTCTACGAAAGCTTCGCCGACCGTGACGAATTCGTGCGCGCGGTCTACGACGATGTCTGCGCGCGCGCAATGAACACCCTGACCTCGGCGACGACCCCGCGCGAGGCCGTCGAGCGATTCGTCGAGCTGATGGTCGACGACCCGGTCCGCGGTCGCGTGCTGCTGCTGGCGCCGGCGGTGGAGCCGATTCTGACCCGCTCCGGTGCGGAATGGATGCCCAACTTCATCGATCTGCTGCAGCGCAAACTGTCCCGGATCGGCGATGCCGTGCTGCAGAAGATGATCGCCACCAGCCTGGTGGGCGGGCTGTCGAGCCTGTTCACCGCCTACCTGAACGGGCAGCTGGGCGCCAGTCGCAAACAATTCATCGATTACTGCGTCAACATGCTGTACATCTCGGCCGCGCCGTACGTTCCGGCCGGCGAACTCGGCAAGTCGCAATAACGCGTTTTCATTCGCGCGGCATTGGCAAGCCGTACAACTAGACCTATAAACCGTGCCAGCTCGAAACCGGCATCAAAACGTCACCTGGCGCGCCGCACGAGGAACTTGATGCTACTGAAGTACACAGATATATTGACTGCTACCCATCGACACAGATAACTGGAGGCCGTATGTCAGCCGGGCTGACCGACTTACAGCTGCTGCACGAACTCGAGCCGTTCGTCGAGAAATACCTGAACCGGCACGAGAGCATGCACAAGAACTGGAACCCGCACGACTACATCCCGTGGTCGGACGGCAAGAACTACTACGCGCTCGGTGGGCAGGACTGGGAGCCAGGCCAGTCACAGCTGTCTGACCTCGCCCAGGTGGCGATGGTGCAGAACCTGATGACCGAGGACAACCTCCCGTCGTATCACCGCGAGATCGCGATGAACTTCGGCATGGACGGCGCATGGGGACAGTGGGTCAACCGGTGGACCGCCGAGGAAAACCGGCACGGAATCGCACTGCGCGACTACCTTGTGGTGACCCGCGCGGTGGACCCGGTCGAGCTGGAGAAGCTGCGCATCGAGGTCGTGAACCGTGGCTTCAGCCCGGGCCAGAACCAGCAGATTCGAGCCGATCTGTTCGCCGAGAGCCTGTTCGATTCGGTCATCTACGTCACATTCCAGGAGCTGGCCACCCGGATTTCGCACCGCAACACCGGTAAGGCCTGCAACGAGGCGATCGCCGACCAGTTGCTCGCCAAGATCTCGGCCGACGAAAACCTGCACATGATCTTCTACCGCGATGTCAGCGACGCCGGTTTCGAGGCTGCGCCGAATCAGGCGATGAGGTCGCTGCACAAGGTGCTGCGCAACTTCCAGATGCCGGGCTACCAGGTGCCCGAGTTCCGCCGCAAGGCCGTCGTCATCGCCGTCGGCGGCGTGTACGACCCGCGCATCCACCTCGATGACGTCGTGATGCCGGTGCTCAAGAAATGGCGCATCTTCGAGCGTGAGGACTTCACCGGCGAGGCGGCCGCGATGCGCGACGATCTCGCCCTGCTGATCAAGGAACTCGAAGAGTCCTGCGAGAAGTTCGAGATATCGAAACAGCGCCAACTGGAGCGCGAAGCCCGTACCGGCAAGAGGACCACCGCGTTCGAGCTGCATCAGACCGCGGGCAAGCTGGTCATGAGCCGGCGGTAACCAAGCGGTGCGCATCGGTTCCATCGCGCTCGCCAGCCCGGTGGTCTTGGCGCCGATGGCGGGCGTCACAAACGTCGCGTTCCGGACACTGTGCCGTGAACTGGAGCAATCCAAGGTCGGCACCATCAGTGGGCTCTACGTCTGCGAGATGGTGACCGCGCGTGCGCTCGTCGAGCGTCATCCGGTCACCATGCACATGACCACGTTCTCCCCCGACGAGTCGCCTCGTTCGCTGCAGCTCTACACCGTCGACCCCGCGACCACCTACGCGGCCGCCAAGATGATCGCCGACGAAGGCTTGGCCGATCACATCGACATGAATTTCGGCTGCCCGGTGCCCAAGGTGACCAAGCGCGGCGGCGGGTCGGCGCTGCCCTACAAACGGCGACTGTTCGGCCAGATCGTTGCCGCGGCCGTGCGCGGCACCGAGGGCACCCAGATACCGGTGACCGTAAAGTTCCGCATCGGTATCGACGACGAGCACCACACGCACCTCGACGCCGGCCGCATCGCCGAAGCCGAAGGGGCCGCCGCCGTGGCACTGCATGCCCGGACGGCCGCGCAACGCTACTCCGGCACCGCCGACTGGGACGAGATCGCCCGGCTCAAACAGCATGTGCAGACGATCCCGGTGCTCGGCAACGGCGACATCTATGAGGCCAGCGACGCGCTGACGATGATGGCCACCACCGGATGCGACGGCGTCGTCATCGGCCGCGGCTGCCTGGGCCGGCCCTGGCTTTTCGCCGAGTTGTCGGCCGCATTCACCGGCAGCCCGCCGCCCACGCCACCCACCCTGGGCGAGGTCGCCGACATCGTCCGACGGCACGGTCAGCTGCTGGCCGCGCACTTCGGCGAGGACAAGGGCATGCGCGACATCCGCAAGCACATCGCCTGGTACCTGCACGGCTTTCCGGCCGGTTCCGAGCTGCGCCGCGCGCTGGCGATGGTCAAGACGCTCGACGAGCTGGATTCTCTGCTCGACCGGCTGGACGGCACTGTGCCGTTCCCGGACGAGGCGACGGGCCCCCGCGGCCGGCAGGGTTCACCGGCACGGGTGGTGCTCCCGGAAGGGTGGCTGACCGACCCTGACGACTGCACAGTGCCGGCGGGCGCCGACGTCATGCACTCCGGGGGCTGAGCTCCCGGCTCGAAATCGCGTCTGGACCGATAACTCAGTACGATGTGGGCTTTGTTGCATGCGCTTGGGTAGCGGATGGATTCCGCGCCGCTGCACGAGGGTGACAAGAAATGGTTGGCACGAGCCGCAGCGCTCACAATCCAGCGTTGCGCTGGGGTATTACGCACACACACGCTGACGTCTGCATCAGAGCTTCGGAGGCCGGTAGGACATGAGTGACGCCGAGAACGACGCCACTCGTAATGGTCGGCACGGCCCGGGCGGGGCGCACGCCCGCCCGATCGCGCCGGGCCCGACGATGTCGGGCGCCGCTCCCTGGGAGCGATTCTTCGAGCCCCCGGCCGACGACAGCCTCCACCGCTGGCAGCCGGAGACCGCGATCGAGCCCGTAGAGCCGTACGAGGACGACAACAAACGGGGCGGATGCCACACCGGAGGTGGCGTCAGCGTCGCCGACCTGATCGCCAAGATCGGTGCCCCCGACCGGCCCGTTCACCGCCGCGCCGCCCCGGAGGATCCGCAGGTCGAGCCGTCCGGGACCGAGCAGGGCCTGCCGATCGAGCTGCAGAAGACACAGGTGATCGACGACCTGGCCTACTCCCTGGACGCGGCCGCCGAACTTCGCGCCCTCGAGGCCGCCGATTATCCGAACGACGACGGCCCAGACGACTCGGTTGCCGACTCCTTCGACACCACCGCTGAGGAACCCAAACACCGGCGCCGTCCGCTGCTGCTGGCCGCGCGGTCGACGGCAGCCCTGGCCGCCGTCCTGGCCCTGGCGATGACCGGCGGGGCGTGGCAGTGGAGCACGTCGAAAAACGCCCGGCTGAACACGATCAGCGCGCTCGACCAGAACTCCAGCGACATCCGCGACCCGGGTGGACAGTACGGCGACGAGGACTTCTTGATCGTCGGTCTCGACTCGCGCTTGGGCGACAACGCCAACATGGGTGCCGGTACCACCGACGACGCCGACGGCGAACGCTCGGACACGGTCATGCTGGTCAACATTCCGGCCAACCGTAAACGAGTGGTGGCGGTGTCATTCCCCCGCGACCTGGCGATCACCCCGATGCAATGCGAAGCGTGGAACCCCCAAACCGGCAAGTACGGACCCCTTTACGACCCGAAGACCAAGACCTACGGCCCGAAGACGATCTACACCGAGACCAAACTGAACTCGGCGTTCGCCTTCGGCGGGCCGAAGTGTCTGGTGAAGGAAATCCAGAAGCTGTCCGGCCTGAACATCAACCGCTTCATCGCCGTCGACTTCTCCGGCTTCGCGAAAATGGTCGACGCCCTCGGCGGCGTTGAGGTCTGCTCGAGCACGCCGCTGCACGACTACGAGTTGGGCACTGTTCTCGAACATGGTGGACGCCAGGTCCTCGACGGCTCCACCGCCTTGAACTACGTCCGGGCACGCCAGGTCACCACCGAGGTCAACGGCGACTACGGCCGGATCAAACGCCAGCAGTTGTTCTTGTCATCGCTGCTGCGGTCATTGATCTCCGAAGACACGCTGCTGGATCTCAACAAGCTCAACAACGTCGTCAACATGTTCATCAGCGACACCGTCGTCGACAACGTGCAGTCCAGGGACCTGGTCCAACTCGGTCAGTCATTGCAGGGCATGGCGGCCGGGCACGTCACGTTCGTCACCGTGCCGACCGGCGTGACCGACGAGAACGGCGACGAGCCGCCGCGGATGGCCGATGTGCGGGCGCTGTTCGACGCCGTCATCAACGACGACCCGCTGCCCGAGGAGAACGACCAGAACGCGCAGAATTTGAGTACCTCCCCGACGAAGGGGCCGTCGAAGGCGCCTACCACCAAGAAGTCGCCGACACCCACGGCGGAGGCGCAACACGAGCAGATCACCACGACCTCGCCCGGCGGTGTGACGGTGCGGGTTTCCAACGCGACCACGCAAAGCGGTCTGGCAGCCACCGCGACCACCCAGCTCAAGCGGGACGGCTTCAACGTGATGTCACCCGACGATTACCCGAGTTCGGTGAGCGCGACCACCGTGCTGTTCTCGCCGGGCAACGAAGAGGCCGCCGCCACCGTCGCATCCTCGTTCGGCAGCGCAAAAGTCCAGCGGGTGTCCGGTTACGGGCAGGTCGTGCAGGTAGTCCTGGGTCCCGACTTCAAGTCGGTCACCACCCCTTCGCCCAGCGGCTCGTCGATGAACCTGCAAATCGAACGCGGCTCCAGCAATGCACCGGCCAAGTTGCCCGAAGACCTGACCGTCACCAACGCGGCCGACACCACCTGCGAGTAACCGCTTTTCACGGCGCTCCGCGGCCCGTTTCGGGCGGCGAGACCGTACGCTTGGTGATATGCGGACCGCCTACCACGAGCAGCTCGCGGAGCTATCCGAGCGCCTCGGCGAGATGTGCGGCTTGGCAGGAATGGCGATGGAGCGGGCCACCCAGGCACTGCTGCAAGCCGACTTGGTGCTAGCCGAACAAGTCATCTCCGATCATGAAGCCATCGCCGCGCTCAGCGCGCAGGCCGAAGAAAGCGCCTTCGTACTGCTGGCATTACAGGCACCGGTGGCCGGAGATCTGCGCGCCATTGTCAGTGCCATCCAGATGGTGGCCGACATCGACCGGATGGGCGCGCTGGCGCTGCACGTCGCCAAGATAGCCCGTCGGCGGCATCCCCAGCACGCGTTGCCCGAGGAGGTCAACGGCTATTTCGCCGAAATGGGCAGCATCGCAGTCGAATTGGGCAATAGCGCCCAAGAGGTGGTGCTGTCGCGCGACCCGGAGAAGGCCGCCCGTATTCGCGAAGAAGACGACGCCATGGACGATCTGCACCGGCATCTGTTCTCGGTACTCATGGACCGTGAATGGAAGCACGGCGTCGCGGCGGCAGTCGACGTGACGTTGCTCGGCCGGTTCTACGAGCGTTTCGCCGACCACGCGGTCGAGGTGGCCCGGCGGGTCATCTTCCAGGCGACCGGCAGATTGCCCGAGGAAGAAGCCAAACCCGCCTCGCAGTAAGCGAACAGCCGCCCCGCGGCGTCGGCCTAGCCGAAGCGGCCGGAAATGTAGTCCTCGGTCGCCTTCTGGCTCGGGTTGGAAAAGATCTTCTCTGTGTCGTCGACTTCGATCAGCCGCCCCGGTTTTCCGACCGCTTCCAGGTTGAAAAACGCCGTGTAGTCGCTGACCCGCGCCGCCTGCTGCATGTTGTGAGTGACGATGACGATGGTGTAGTCCTGCTTCAGTTCACTGATCAGCTCTTCGATGGCCATCGTCGAGATCGGGTCCAGCGCGGAGCACGGCTCGTCCATGAGCAGCACATCGGGTTGCACGGCGATGGCCCGCGCGATGCACAAGCGCTGCTGCTGCCCGCCGGACAAGCCACCGCCAGGCCTGTCCAATCGGTTCTTGACCTCGTCCCACAGGTTCGCCCCGCGGAGCGAATACTCGGCCGTCTCATCGAGCACCTTGCGGTTGCGCACCCCCTGCAGCTTCAGGCCGGCCACCACGTTGTCGCGAATCGACATGGCGGGGAACGGGTTCGGCCGCTGGAACACCATCCCGATGGCCCGGCGTACGCCGACCGGGTCGACCCCGGCGCCGTAGATGTCTTCGTCGTCGAGGAGCACGCTGCCCTCGACGCGTCCGCCGGGCACCACCTCGTGCATCCGGTTGAGCGTGCGCAGCACCGTCGTCTTGCCGCAACCCGACGGGCCGATGAACGCCGTCACGCTGCGGGGCAGAACCGACAGCGTCACATCCCCGACCGCGTGAAACGTGCCGTAGTAGATGTTGACGCCCTTGAGGTCCAACCGTTTGGCCACTTAGTGCTCCTGCCTATGACTTTCTGGCACCCAGAAATTTCGCTACCACTCGGGCCGCGATGTTGATGGTGGCGATCACCAGGATGAGGGTTAGTGCGGCACCCCACAACCGATCCGTGGGGATGGGGTTGATACTCGCGCCGGCCGTCGTCTGGTTGAACATCATGCCAGGCAGCGTCCCCATGAACCCGCTGAAGATATTGAAATTCATCGATTGTGCGTAACCGACGAGGATCAGCAGCGGCGCCGTCTCTCCCATCACTCTGGCCGTCGCCAGCAGTATGCCGGTGACGATGCCGGACAGGCCGGTGGGGATGACCACCCGGGCAATGGTTTTCCACTTGGTGATGCCCAGCGCGTAACTGGCCTCGCGAAGATCCATCGGGACGATCCGCAGCATCTCCTCGGTGGCGCGCACGATCACCGGCAGCATCAGCAAGACCAGCGCCAGCGATACCGCGAATTCCGACCGCGGAAGTCCCAGCGTGGCCACGCATAACGCATAGATGAACAGCGCCGCAACGATTGACGGCACACCGCTCAGGATGTCCACCATGAACGAGGCCAATCTGCCCAGCGCGGTGCCGCCGCCGTACTCGACCAGATAGATCGCGACCATCAGTCCGAGCGGGACGGAGATGGCGGCGCATACCAATCCCTGCAGCACCGTGCCGACCAGCGCGTGGTACGCGCCACCACCCGTCACGAATGCGGTCATCCCCGCTTGCGAGTGTGACCACCACACGGTCGACGCGATCGCCTTGACCCCTTTGACGACCACCGACCACAGCACCATCACCAACGGGGTTACCGCGACCAGCAGCGACAGTGAAACCAGCAGGCTCGCAATGAGATTCGTGGTACGGCGGCGCCGGCTGACCGGTGAGAACGTGCGCGGCTTGAGCGGGCGGTCCAACATCGAGGTCATCGGGCGCCCTTTCGCCCCGCCCGGGCGACGGCACCCCGCGCCAAGGCGTCGACTACGAAGGTGAGCACGAAGAGCGTCAGTCCCGCGGCGATGTACGCGCCGGCCTTGTAACGATCTTCGAACTCGGCCGCGGCCCCGGCGATTTTGGTCGCGAAGGTGGAGCCCCCGTCGAACAGCGACCAGCCGAACGCTGACTGGGTGCCCCGCAGGATGATCAGCATCGCCACCGTCTCGCCCAGGGCGCGGCCCAGCCCCAGCATCGAGCCGCTGACGTAGCCCGACCGCCCGAAGGGCAGCGTGACCGTCTTGACGACTTCCCAACGGGTGGCACCGAGCGCCAGCACGGCCTCGATCTGGTCCTGCGGTGTCTGGACGAACACTTCGCGCGTGACGGCGGTGATGATCGGCAGGATCATCACCGCCAAGACGATTCCACCCGTGAAGATGGTCCCCCCGCCGGCCGGCGACGCGTTGCCGTCGGCGAACAGAAAACACCAGCCGAGGCAGCGATTGAGCCAGGTGGCGACCGGGCGCAGCTGCGGCGCCAGCACATATAGACCCCACGCTCCGTAGATGATCGAAGGCACCGCGGCCAGCAGATCAACCGAGTAGGCCAGCGGTGTGGCGACCCGCCGCGGCGCGTACTGCGTGATGAAGATGGCCACGCCCAGCGCGACCGGCATGGCCAGGATCAACGCGAACAGTGACACGAACACGGTGACCGGCACCAGGCTGGCGATGCCGAAGTGCATCGCCGAGGTGTCGGTGGTGGTCCATGTGCCGCCGTAAGTGAAGAAGTTCTCCCGATTGCGGTGCAGCGCCGGTATGGCGCGGCCGAGCAAAAAGGCGGCGATCGCGGCGATCACGACGATGATGAGCACGCCCGACGACTGCGCGACCCAGCGGAAAATCCGGTCCGCGACATGCGGCCGCCCCTGTCCCCAGGGGCTGATGGGCGCCGCCTGCGACTCCGGATACGGCGCGGCGACCACCGCACCCGAACCCGCGTCGATGGGATTTGGCCCTGAAAAACCCGTCACTGTGATCCCGTCACAGTCCTGCTGTCGCTCCTTGAAACCCGAGTCACGTCGTTACTGCATCGCGTCGATGGCCGTGGCCAGTCGTTCCCTGACCTTATCGGGCAGCGGCACGTAGCCGGCCGTCACGAGTTCGCCCTGTCCGCTACTGGCGGCTATCGCGAGGAACGATTTAACGGCCGCGGACGTCTGGGCGTCGTAGCCCTTTGAGCACACGATCTCGTAGGTGACCAGCAGCAACGGGTAGACGCCCGGTTCCTCGGAGCTGTACATGGCATTGAGGTCGAGCACCAGGTCATCGCCCTCGGCCAGGAATTTGGCCGCTTTCACGGCGTTCCCCGCGGTGTCGTTGGTCAACGGGATCACGCCACCGCGGGTGGCGATTTTGGCGTAGGGCGTGCCGGCCTGGTCGGCGAAGCCCTTCTCGACGTATCCGATGGCGCCCGGGGTGGCCCGCACAGCCTGAATGACGCCGGCCGACTTCGCGGCGCCCTCGCCGACGCCTCCCTGAAATTCCGTGCCGACTCCTTTGGACCAGCTCTGCGGTGCGGCCGCGGTCAGATATTTCTGAACGTTGTCCGTGGTTCCTGACGAGTCGGTGCGGTAGATCGGCGTGATCTTGGTGTCCGGCAGTGCCGCGCCCGGATTGAGGGCCGCCAGGATCGGGTCGTTCCAGGCGGTGATCCTGCCGGTGAAAATTTTGGCCAGCGCGTCACTGTTGATCACGACGGCCGGATTTCCGGGCAGGTTGTAGACGATCCCGATCGGCCCGAAGACCAGCGGCAGGTCCCATGCCGGGTTGCCGTCGCAGCGTTTGGCGGCGGGGCCGATCTGGTCCGCGACCAAGGGGGAGTCCGCGCCCGCGAAGTCGACATGTCCGGCGATGAACTGCTCACGGCCGGCGCCCGAGCCGGTCGGGTTGTAGGCCAGGCCCTTGCCCGGGCAGTACTGCCCCCACAGCTGGTTGAACACCGTGATCGCGTTCTCTTGAGCGGTTGAGCCCTCCGCCGTCAGCTTGTCCTTGCCGCCGCACCCCGCCGTTCCGGTGACGCCGGAAACGCGGGGCGGGGCGGCCCCGCGGCGGTTCTCGTCGCTGCCGCAGGCGGTCAGCGCCCCGGCACCGAGCGCCGTCGCCAGCGCCACGGCGGCCAGCGCCCTGCCCTGCCTGTCGAGCCTCACCGATCTCGCTTTCCTGATGCGTTCCGGACGCACGTGGGTGCCGCTGGCCATCTCTCGTGTGAGGTTGCCAAGCGACGGCGAAAATATGCGCCGACGCGGCCGACAGCAACGTCTCAATAGCCAGAACCAGATTAACGATCTGGGGAGGCGCCGCTCGTCCCCGCGGTCAGTTGGCCGCGGGAACCACCGCGTATGCGGTGTCAACGCTGTAGGTGGTGAAGCCCAAGCGCTGGTAGGTGCGCACCGCGGCGACGTTGTCCGACTCCACGTAGAGCATCACGGTAGGTTCGGCCGGCGTTTCGGGGCCGGACAGGCGCCGCGCCAACCATTCGATGCCGACGGCGGTCAACGCCTGCCCCAGGCCGCGGCCCTGCGCCGACGGATCGACGCCCACCACGTACACCTCACCTAGGCCCGGTTGATCGAGGTGCACCTTGGTCCAGTGAAAGCCCAGCAGGGTGCCGGGCTGATCACTGCTGGAGTCGGCGAACGCGAGGAACAGGCCCGCCGGGTCGAACCACGGTTCATTGCGCCGCTCCGCCAGCTCGACGTCCGTCCAGCCACCCTGTTCGGGGTGGTGGGCAAACGCGGCGTTGTTGACCCGCAGCAGCTCGGCGTCGTCGTCGGTGCCCGCGTAGGTGCGGATTTCCACCCCGGGCACCGTAGGCACGGTGTCGGGCAGATCACGCAGCGAGCGCCGCATCTGCATCAGTTCCCGCACCGGGGTCAGGCCCAGTGCGGACGCGGTCGCACGGGCCGGCTCCAGCGTGCCGTGGGCCCAAAACCGGTTTGCTGCACCGGTTTTCGCCAATGCCGCGCGTGCCAGTGTCGACCCGATACCACGCCGGCGCGCCTGCGGGTGCACCACGAGTTCGGCCATCCCGCTTTCCGCGTCGCGCGGCGGGCTCAGATTGAGGTAGCCGACGATCGCGTCGGCGGGCGATGTGGCCCCGGTTGCGGAATTCGTGATCAGCAGATGCTCGGTGCGGTCATGCCCGAGTTCACGCAACACCTGTTCACCGACGGGCGCGACTCCATCGGATTCGGTTGCCGCACTGACGAGTTCGCGTACGCCCTGCTGCTCTTCGATGGTCAACGTGCGGCGCCAGTCAGGCGAAGTCACTGCGTATGCAACGGATCGACCAGCGGATCTTGGACGTCCTGCGATTCGGATTCGGAGTCCGCGCCGTCGGCGTCGTCGGGCTCGGCAATCGGCGCGCGGCCACGGGCGGGGCGCACCGCCTTGTAACCCACGTTGCGTACCGTGCCGATCAGCGCCTCGTGCTCGGGGCCCAGTTTGGCCCGCAGCCGACGCACATGCACATCGACGGTGCGGGTGCCGCCGAAGAAGTCGTATCCCCATACCTCGTGCAGCAGCTGTGCGCGCGTGAACACCCGCCCGGCGTGCTGAGCCAGGTATTTGAGCAACTCGAATTCTTTGTAGGTGAGATCGAGTGGGCGGCCGCGCAGCCGGGCGGTATAGGTGCCTTCATCGATGACCAACTCGCCGAGGCTGACCTTGCCGGCACTCTCCTGGTCCGCGAGCCCGCCGCGGCGACCGACCACCAGCCGCAGGCGTGCGTCGACCTCTGCGGGTCCGGTGGTGGGCAACAAAATCTCGTCCAGACCCCAGTCCGAGCTGACGGCCACCAGGCCGCCTTCACTCACCACGGCCAGCACCGGAACCGACCGGCCGGCCGTGCTCAACAAACGACACAGTCCGCGCGCCGACGACAAGTCGGTGCGCGCGTCGACGATCACCGCATCCGCGGTCCCGGCCTCGAGCAGCGAAGAGGGCTCTGGCGGCGCCGTCCGTACCGTATGCGGAAGCAGGGACAACGACGGCAAGACCGGGTCGGGATGCAGCTCCGAGGTCAGCAGCAGTAGTTCCAACTAGCCCCTCCAGGTCGGGGGAACGGCATCTCCCAAATTCACGACGCCATTAAGCGTTAGTTACCAGGTCATCTAACGATAACGTGTCACCTGGTTTTTTCGCGTGGCAGACAAGCCAGTGTGAGCCCCGCCACGACCGATCCGGCAGCGACCGGCTCCTGGGTGTTACGCCACAATGTCCGGGTGCGCAAGATGCTGATTGCTGTGACCGCGACCGCGATCGTGGTTGCGGTGGTCGCCCTGGGCGCGATCAGCGCTGACTACGGGACCAGCATCTACGCCGAATACCGGCTGTCGTCCAGCGTCCGTAAAGCGGCCAAGCTGGGCAGCGACCCGTTCGTGGCCATCGTGGCGTTTCCCTTCCTTCCGCAGGCGATGCGCGGCAAGTACAGCCAGGTGGAGATCAAGGCCAACGCGGTCGACCACGCGATGACCGGCAGGGCCACGCTGGAAGCCACGATGTACTCGGTGGACCTGGCCCAGGCGTCGTGGTTGATCGGCCCGGATGCAAAGCTCGCGGTGGGCAAGCTGGAGAGCCGCATCATCATCGATTCGACGCACCTGGGCCGATTCATGGGCATCAGTGACCTGATGGTCGAGGCGCCACCCAAGGAAACCAACACCTCCACCGGCGGTGTCACCGCATCCGGTATCTCGGGCAGCCACGGGCTGGTATTCACGGGAACACCGAAATCGGCGGGCTTCGGTAGCCGGGTCAGCGTTTCGGTCGACCTCTCGATCGCCCCGGACGACCCGGCGACGTTGGTTTTCACCCCGACCGGTGTGCTCACCGGATCGGACACCGCCAACCAGACCGTGCCCGCGGACAAACAGGACGCCGTGCTGCACGCCTTCAGCGGAAGGCTGCCCAATCAGCGACTGCCCTTCGGTGTCGCGCCGACCACCGAGGGAGCCCGGGGATCCGACGTCATCATCGAGGGAATCACCCATGGAGTAACCGTGACCCTCGAGGGGTTTAAACGGTCATGACCGTCATCGTCGTGACCGTCGCGGCGCTCGCGGCGGCAACCCTCGCCGGGTGGTTGTTGACCCGTCGCTCCGGAAGCATTCGGGAAATCGCTTCCAAGCCGGATCAGGACACCGACGCCGACATCGCGGCGCTCGGGCTTTCCCGCAGCGGACCGACCGTGGTGCATTTCAGCGCCCCGTGGTGCGGGCCGTGCGACCGGGTCCGCCGCGTCGTCGAACAGGTCTGCGACGACCTGGGTGCGGTGGCCCATATCGAGATCGACCTCGACGCCAATCCGGAGACCGCACGCCGGTATTCGGTCCTTTCCCTGCCCACCACGTTGATCTTCGACGCCGACGGCCGGCAGCGATACCGCACCTCCGGAGTGCCCAACCCCGCCGACCTGCGGTCCGCGCTGCAACCACTGTTGGCTTGACCACGGTGTCATTGGGTAAGCTGACCGACGTGTTAGCCCGCCTCGAGCCCATGCTCACCCAGCGTCGCGCAGTTGCCCTGTGCCGCACCGCGGGCTGTTGTTGTTGCTGTTGCTGCTGAGTAGCCGCGCTTCGCGTAGCACTCGGAGCGGCCCCGGATCCAGACCGAGGCACGTCTCCATTCGTCGTTTCCGTCAGCAATAGGGGTATCGAGGAGTAGTACCTTGCCAAGCAGCAACACCACCACGCAGCCCGACCTGGTCGACGTGCGTGGACCGCGATTCGCCGCTTGGGTCACCACCGCAGTCCTGGTGCTGGCGCTCGTCGTCTCGGCGGCGAGTCCGCTGGCAGCGGCGTTGATTCTGGGCGTTCAGGCCGTCATCTTCGCCATCGGCGCGGCCGGCGGGCCGCGCAAGCATCCGTACGGCCGGATCTTCGCCACCGTCGTCGCGCCCCGGCTGGGGCCGGTGCAGGATCGCGAACCGACCGCACCGCTGAAATTCGCCCAACTCGTCGGCCTGATCTTCGCCGTCCTGGGAACTGCCGGCTTCGCCGCCGGCGCCGTCCTCGTCGGCGTCATCGCCACCGGGGCCGCCCTGGCGGCCGCTTTCCTCAACGCGGCCTTCGGCATCTGCCTGGGCTGCCAGCTCTACCCGCTGGTGGCCCGTTTCCGACGCACTGCGCATCCCACCTGACCTGCTGTAACAAAAGCGATTGAAAGGATCCATTCCATGGCACGCTCCGACGTCCTGGTCTCCACCGACTGGGCTGAGAGCAATCTCGACGCCTCAGGCGTCGTCTTCGTCGAAGTCGACGAAGACACCAGCGCCTACGACGCCGGCCACATCCCCGGCGCGATCAAGCTGGACTGGCGCTCCGATTTGCAGGACCCGGTCAAACGCGACTTCGTCGACGCCCAGCAGTTCTCCAAACTGCTCAGCGAGCGGGGCATCTCCAACGACGACACCGTGATCCTCTACGGCGGGAACAACAACTGGTTCGCCGCCTATGCGTACTGGTATTTCAAGCTGTACGGCCATGACAAGGTCAAACTGCTCGACGGCGGCCGCAAGAAATGGGAGCTCGACGGTCGCGCGCTGTCCAACGACACCGTCAGCAGGCCGGCGACGTCGTACACGGCCGCCGCGCCGGACAACAGCATCCGGGCGTTCCGCGACGACGTCATCGCGGCCATCAACGTCAAGAACCTGGTCGACGTGCGCTCCCCCGACGAGTTCTCCGGCAAGATCTTGGCGCCCGCACACCTGCCGCAGGAGCAAAGCCAGCGGCCCGGTCACATCCCCGGCGCCATCAACGTGCCGTGGAGCAAAGCCGCGAACGAGGACGGCACCTTCAAGTCCGACGAGGAGCTGGCCAAGCTCTACGCCAATGCCGGCCTGGACGGAGAAAAAGAAACGATCGCCTACTGCCGCATCGGCGAGCGGTCGTCGCACACCTGGTTCGTTCTTTATGAATTGCTCGGGCATCGGAATGTGAAGAACTACGACGGCAGTTGGACGGAATACGGCTCCCTGGTGGGTGCCCCGATCGAGTTGGGAAGCTGATATGTGCTCTGCGCCGAAACAAGGACTGACGTTGCCCGCCAGCGTCGACCTGGAGAAGGAAACGGTGATCACCGGACGCGTCGTGGACGGCGACGGTCAGGCAGTGGGTGGCGCGTTCGTCCGCTTGCTGGACTCCTCCGACGAGTTCACCGCCGAGGTGGTGGCCTCGGCCACCGGCGACTTCCGGTTCTTCGCCGCACCGGGATCGTGGACCCTGCGCGCCCTGTCGAAGGCCGGCAACGGTGACGCCGTGGTGGCTCCGTCGGGTGCGGGCATCCACGAGGTCGACGTCAAGATCGCCTGACCCACCAGCCGCCCCCGACGGGGACGGCGCGGGACGAATAGACTTGTCCCCGTGGTGCTGTTCTTCGAGATCATGCTGGTCGTGGCGGTCGTGGTGATTTCATGGTTCGCCCTGTACACCCTCTACCGGCTCATCACCGACGAGTCGTGACCCCCGCAGGCGACGATCCAGAGCGCAGCGATGGGGAGGAGTGGCGCACGTGGCCCCGGACGAACCGTTGAGTCCCGCCCGCTCCGGCGACCGGGCCGTGGCCGCCGCCGCGGAACGCGCCAAGCTGACCGCCGGCCGCAACATCCCGTCCTACGATGACCTGCCCCTGCCCGCCGACACCGCGAACCTGCGCGAAGGCGCCAACCTGAGCGACGCCTTGCTGGCGCTGCTGCCGCTCGTCGGCGTCTGGCGGGGTGAAGGCGAAGGCCGTGGCAATGACGGCGACTACCGGTTCGGTCAGCAGATCGTGGTCTCGCACGACGGTGGCGACTACCTGAACTGGGAAGCCCGCTCCTGGCGGCTCAGCGAGACGGGCGACTACGAAGCACGCGGCTTACGTGAGACCGGTTTCTGGCGCTTTGTCAGTGATCCCGACGACCCCGCCGAATCCCACGCGATCGAACTGCTATTGGCTCATTCGGCGGGCTATGTCGAACTGTTCTACGGCCGCCCCCTGACCCAGTCGTCGTGGGAGCTGGTCACCGACGCGCTGGCCCGCAGCAGGTCGGGCATGCTGGTCGGCGGCGCCAAACGCCTCTACGGCATCGTCGAAGGCGGCGACCTGGCCTACGTCGAGGAGCGCGTGGACGCCGACGGCGGTCTGGTGCCGCATCTCTCGGCGCGGCTGTCCCGCTTCGCCGGTTGACGACCGGCCCGCGGCCGACCTTTGAAGAACAGTTGCGGGAAGGAATCCAGTGTGGCCGGCAAGATCGCCGCGAAGGTCTAGCCGGTAATCGCTCCAGACATGGAGCGGCCCCCGAGCCATGTTCCTGGTTGGACAAAAACCGGAAGCCCGGGGGCCGGGTGACTGCGGGGAATTCGCCAGCGCACGTGTGACGCCAGCTCTTCCGAGCCGGTGCAGCTAGCGCGCAGCCACCTCACATGTCCATGAAGCTATCAATTTCGCGGACCACCTCCTTCCTTGTGTACGGCCGACCGTACCCGGGAATAGGCCAGCCGACAACAGAATTCAGCGCTCAGCGATCGCTGACGATGGCGGCGTCGATCAGCTCGGCGAATTCTGCGGCCATTGGTGACGGTCTCAGTGGGCGCCCGTCGAGGGTGTGCACGCGGGCGGCCAAGGTCATGCTGGAGATCAGCCAAACACCCTGCGCGGCATGCAGGTCCGCGACGCGTAGCGCCCGGTAGTCGCAGTCATAGCCCTTGTCCCTGGCCACCTCGAACAAGGCCTGCTGGGTGGTGCCGCGCAGGATGGGATACCAGGGCGGCGGTGTCAGCAAGCACGGATGACCGTCCGACGTCTCGGAGGCGGTGGCGATCACCACGGTCGAGCGTGGACCTTCCAAGATGTAGCCATCCGTGCTGACGAAAATCACGTCACCTGCGCCTTGGCGGGCGGCGTGGCGCAGGGCGGCCATATTGACCGCGTAGGACAAGGTCTTGGCGCCGGCCAGCAGCCACGGCATCGCGTCGACACCGGCGGCGGGCAGCCCGCGATCGAGCGTGATCGCCGCCAGCCCGCCACGCCGGACCGCCGTCACCCGTTCGGGGACGGCGGTGACCATGACGTAGGCCGTTGGTACCGAACCGCCCTCGCGCCCGCGGCTGTAGATCAACCGCATCGCGCCCTCGTCGGCGTTGTCCGCGCACCACTGTCGGCTGGCTACCTCAATCGAGCTTCGCCACCGCGGCAGGTCGGGCTCGGGAAGGTCGGTCAACGCGGACGACTTCCTCAGCCGCTGCAGATGCGACTCGATCAGACAAGCCCTGCCGTCGCGGACCAACAGCGTCTCGAAGGCACCGTCGCCTCGGACCGCTGCCAGGTCGTCGGCGTACAGCAGTGGCGTGTCCGGCGAATGTATTTCGCCGTCCAGCGTGACAATCACACCCGTCTGGCCAGCCATGGTCGAGAAGCCTATCCAATGACCACCGCCCCGCGACCGCGAGCGCGTCGACGCCGGGCCCGGGCGACTGGGGGTCCGTAGAGTTGACTCGTGACCCGCGCCCACGACGATGCAGAGCGAAGCGATGAGGAGGAGCGGCGCACATGAGTGCTGTCCCCGCACCCGAGACCGGACCCGACGCCGGTGCCGTCTGGCATTACGGCGATCCGCTGGGCGAGCAGCGTGCGGCCGACACAGAGGCGATCTTGGTCGACCGCTCGCACCGTGGCGTACTCACCTTGACCGGTAACGACCGGCAGACCTGGTTGCACAGCATCTCGACGCAATTCGTCAGCGACCTCCCCGACGGCGCCAGCACCCAGAATCTCAGCCTCGACGGCCAGGGCCGCGTCGAGGATCACTGGATCCAGTCCGAGCTGGGGGGCACCACCTACCTCGACACCGAACCGTGGCGGGCCACGCAGCTACTGGAATACCTACGCAGGATGGTGTTCTGGTCCGAGGTCACCCCGGCCGCCGCCGACCTGGCCGTGCTGTCATTGCTCGGCCCGAAGCTGGCTGATCAGGCAGTTCTCGATGCGCTCGGGGTGGATGCGTTACCCGCCGAGCTGACCGCGGTTCCCACGGGCGGCGGCTTTGTCCGGCGGATGCCAGGCCTCCCGGCCGGCCAGCTCGAGCTGGATCTGCTGATCCCGCGCGCCGCGGTGGATGAGTGGCGAAATCGCCTGGCGCAGGTTGGAGTGCGGCCGGGCGGGGTGTGGGCGTACGAAGCTCACCGGGTCGCGGCCGTGCGGCCCCGTCTCGGCGTCGACACCGATGAGCGCACGATTCCGCACGAGGTGGGATGGATCGGTGGTCCCGGTGCCGGGGCCGTGCATCTGGACAAGGGCTGTTACCGGGGGCAGGAGACCGTCGCGCGGGTGCACAACCTGGGCAGGCCGCCCCGGGTGCTGGCGCTGCTGCACCTCGACGGGTCGGTGGACCGCCCATCGACCGGTGATCCGGTGCTGGCCGGTGGCCGACCGGTCGGCCGCCTCGGCACTGTGGTCGACCACGTGGATCTCGGGCCGATAGCGCTGGCGCTGCTCAAGCGCGGGCTGCCCGCCGAGACGGAACTGGCCACCGGAGCGGAGGCGTCGGTGGCCGCGGCGATCGACGTCGATTCCCTGCCGCCCACCGAACAGATCGGCGCCGGGCGGTTAGCTGTTGAACGGTTGCGCGGCGGTGCGGGATAATGAACGGTAACGTCCGCCACAGCGAGCAGGGGGTGCCAACGCCCGGTGGCGGGCACGGTAAACTGTTGGCAGGATCAATGACACCAGGAGATCGGAGCCGCCTACTCGTTAGGCCGCTCCGTTATTGCGCGAGGGGGTTCCCCCATGGGCCGCGGCCGGGCTAAGGCAAAGCAGACCAAGGTTGCTCGAGAACTCAAATACAGTTCTCCGCAGACCGACTTCCAGCGGCTTCAGCAAGAGCTGGCAGGGACGGGTTCGGACGAATCCGGCGACCTCGACAGCGACGGATCCGACGAATCCTGGAAAGACCAGGACAGCTGGCGGCCATAGGACCAGCGCCCCGGCGCCACGTTAGTCCTGCGGCAGCCTGAGCTCCTAGAATCTCGGGTGCTGGCCGACCATCTTGGCCCGCGGGCCCTCTTTTCCGCCTTTGCCGACGGTGCCCAGCACCCAGCAGCCCAGGTGCCGTGCGGTCAGGATCGCCAGAGCGCGGTCGGTGTCTTCCGGGGCCACGACGGCGATCATGCCGACGCCCATGTTGAACGTCTTTTCCATCTCATCCCGCGTGACCCGTCCGCGCTGCGCGATCATGGCGAACACCGGCGCGGGCGTCCAGGTGCCGCGGTCCATTTCGGCGACCAGGCCGTGCGGGATTACGCGTGCCAGATTGCCTGCCAGTCCACCACCTGTGACGTGGCAGAAGGTGCGGACGTGGGTTTCGGCCGTGAGCGCCAGGCAGTCCTTGGCGTAGATCCGGGTGGGTTCGAGCAGCTCCTCACCCAGGGTGCGGCCGAACTCCTCCACGTAGCCTTCGAGGTTCATCCGGTCGATCTCGAGTAATACCGTGCGCGCCAGGGAATATCCGTTGGAATGCAGACCGGACGAGCCCATCGCGATGATGACGTCGCCGGGTTTGACCCGGTCGGGCCCGAGCACGTCGTCGGCCTCGACGACGCCGATTCCGGTGGCCGATATGTCGTAGTGGTCCGGTTCCATCAGGCCGGGATGTTCGGCCGTCTCGCCGCCCAGCAGCGCGCAGCCGGCCCGCACACATCCCTCGGCGATGCCACTGACGATGGCGCTCAAGCGTTCCGGCACCGTCCGGCCCACCGCGATGTAATCCTGCAGGAACAACGGCTCGGCGCCACACACCACAAGGTCGTCGACCACCATGGCCACCAGGTCGAGCCCGACGGTGTCGTGCTTGTCCATCGCCTGGGCGACCGCCAGTTTGGTGCCGACGCCGTCGGTGGAGGCCGCGAGCAGCGGCTCGCGGTAGTCGCCGCGTAGCGCGAACAGGCCGGCGAATCCGCCCAAACCGCCCCGAACCTCGGGTCGCGTGGCTTTTGTCGCCAGCGGCTTGAACAATTCGACGGCGCGGTCGCCGGCTTCAATGTCCACCCCGGCCGACGCGTAGGTGATGCCCTGAGTGCCTTGGTGGCGTCCGGGGCTCTTTCCGGGATCCGTCATCGCGATAAAGGCTACCGGGCGGCGCTGACGGCCGGTATCAAACGTCGGTGAACAAGCGCAACCGAGTTCCCTCAGTGCACGACCGGCACTTCGTCGACCGCAAGATCGTCGAGTCCGGCGCCGCGGGCGGCATTGGCGAGCATGTGCTCGATGACGTTCTTGCCCAGTGCTGTTTCGCTGGGCAGCTCGATCGGATACTTGCCGTCGAAGCAGGCGGTGCACAGCCGTGAAGCGGGCTGTTCGGTGGCGGCGATCATGCCCCGCAGCGAGATGTAGCCCAGCGTGTCGGCACCGATGGCATGCCGTACCGCCTCGAGCATTTCGTCCTCGTCCTCAACGGCGTTGGCGATCAGCTCGGCCGGCGACGGGAAGTCGATGCCATAGAAGCACGGCCACTTCACCGGGGGTGAAGCGATCCGCACGTGCACCTCGACGGCGCCGGCCTCGCGCAGCATTCGCAACAACGCACGCTGCGTGTTGCCCCGCACGATCGAGTCGTCGACGACGATGAGTCGCTTGCCGCGGATCACCTCACGAAGCGGGTTGAGCTTCAGCCGGATACCCAACTGGCGGATGGTCTGCGACGGCTGGATGAAGGTTCGCCCCACGTAGGCGTTCTTCATCAGGCCCTGTCCGTACGGAACACCCGACTCTTGCGCATATCCCACCGCGGCCGGGGTGCCCGATTCCGGCACGCCGATCACCAGGTCGGCCTCCACCGGCGCTTCACGCGCCAGCCGACGGCCGATCTCCACCCGGGCGCCGTGCACGGACCGACCGCCGATGGTGCTGTCTGGTCGGGCCAGGTAGACGTATTCGAAGACACAGCCTTTGGGGGTGGGGTTGGCGAAGCGGGTGGAGCGAACGCCGTCGGCGTCGATCGCCAGTAATTCGCCGGGCTCGATGTCCCGGACGAACGAGGCGCCGACGATGTCGAGGGCCGCCGTTTCGGAGGCCACCACCCAGCCGCGGTCCAGCCGTCCGAGCGAAAGTGGCCGCACCCCATGTGGGTCGCGACACGCATACAGGGTGTTCTCATCCATGAAGGTCAGGCAGAACGCGCCGCGCACCGTCGGCAGCAGATCCAGCGCCGCCTGCTCCAAGGTGGAATCCGCCGCTCCGTGGGCCAGCAGCGCGCCCAAGATGTCCGAGTCCGTCGTCGCCGGCGCCGGGGCGCGTTTGGCGATCAGCCCCTCGTCGCGGGCGCGGGCGGCAAGCTCGGCGGTGTTCACCAGGTTCCCGTTGTGTCCCAACGCAACCCCGGTACCTGCCGCGGTGTTGCGGAACACCGGCTGCGCGTTCTCCCACGTCGTGTCGCCCGTGGTCGAGTATCGGCAGTGTCCGATCGCGACGTGACCCGGCATGGCGGCCAGCGTCTGCTCATCGAACACCTGGCTGACCAGGCCCAGGTCTTTGAAGACCAGCACCTGGGAACCATCTGCGACGGCGATGCCGGCGGCTTCCTGGCCGCGGTGCTGTAGCGCGTACAAGCCGTAATAGGTGAGTTTGGCGACGTCCTCGCCCGGGGCCCAAACCCCGAATACACCGCATTCTTCACGGGGCGCGTTGAAGTCCTGTTCGGGTTCTTGGACGGTCACGATCAGGCGGCTCCCCGGGGAACGGTTGGTGACGTAACGGAGTCTACGGGCACCCGGGCCGCGCCGACGAATCCGCCGGGCGTGTTGGGCGACGAATTGCCGCTGCATATACCTATACCTGCAGTTCAGGGTTACCTTCAGCCAACATCGAACAGGGGCAGGCAGTGTTCAATCTCACCGGCTCGCGAGCCGGAAAGACGCAGGGCACCGGTGCGCTTCGCCTCGGCGAACGACATCTTCCCGGCGGCCAGCAGCAGCCAGGCCCGCGGTTCGGTTTCCACCACATTGGGCGGTGTGCCACGGGTGTGCGTGGGCCCCGCGATGCACTGCACCGCGACGAACGGCGGAACGCGCAGCTCCACGCTTCGCCCGGGCGCCACCGCGGCCAGGGTGCGGGCGGTCAGCCGCACGGCCGTTGCCAATTCCTGACGGGCGGGCGCCGGACGGGATTCGTCTCGAAGCCAGTCCGCGACGGCCAACACGGCCTGGCGAGTCCTGGCCGGATCGGCTTTGTCGCGGGGGGCCATACCCTAGGGTCTCAAAATCATGGAGCCCCGTCGCTCAAGGACGCGGCCGCCGTACAAGACCGCCGGCATGGTGACGATTGTGGTCATTGGATTGATCGGGTTGCTCCTGTACCTGCAATTTCGGGGCGACCTCACGCCGAGCACGAAGCTGACGATGGTGGCGGCCAGGGCGGGCCTGGTGATGGATCCCGGCTCCAAGGTCACCTACAACGGGGTGCAGGTCGGCCGGGTGTCGAGCATTTCGGAGACCACGCATGACGGCAAGCCGGCCGCCGCGATAGTCCTGGACATCACCCCGAAATACGTCAACCGGATTCCGGCCAACGTGGCGGCCACCATCAAGGCGACCACCGTGTTCGGCAACAAATATGTCGCGCTGAGCACACCGAAGAACCCTGCGGCCCAATCGATCACACCCTCAATCGTGATCGATGCGACGTCCGTGACCACCGAGTTCAACACCCTCTTCGAGACGCTCACCTCGATCGCCGAGAAGGTCGATCCGGTCAAGGTGAACCTCACGCTCAGCGCGGCCGCCCAGGCGCTGACCGGACTGGGTGAAAAGTTCGGTGCTTCGCTCGCCAACGGCAACGCCGTCCTCGACGACCTCAACCCGCGGATGCCCACCCTGCGCAACGACATTCAGCGGTTGGCGGCCCTGGGCGATACCTACACACACGCCTCACCCGACCTGTGGCACGCACTCGACCACGCGGTGACCGCCGCGCGCACCCTCAACTCCCAGCAGCGCGACCTGGATGCCGCGCTGCTGGCGGCCGCCGGATTGGGCGACGCCGGCGCCGACGTCTTTGGCCGCAGCGGACCCTTCTTCGTCCGTGGCGCCACCGACCTGGTTCCCAGCAGCCAGCTGCTGGACGAGTACAGTCCCGAAATTTATTGCACCATCCATAATTTCGATGAAGTGGCGCCGAGAATCCACAACGCGTTGGGCGACAACGGCTACTCGCTGGGCGCCCACGCCTCGGGCGCCATCGCGGGCGCCCCCAACCCCTACATCTGGCCGGAGAACCTGCCGCGCACCAACGCCACGGGTGGCCCCGGCGGACGGGCGGGCTGTTGGCAGAAGATCACCCGAGAACTGTGGCCCGCTCCCTTCCTGGTGATGGACACCGGCGCGAGCATCGCTCCCTACAACCACTTCGAACTCGGCTCGCCGCTCGCGGTCGATTTCGTGTGGGGCCGCCAACTGGGTGACTACACCATCAACCCCTGACGACTATCGGCGGTTCGACGCCTTCACCGCCAGCACGGCGATCGCCCCGGCTTCGTTGAGGGCCAGGTGCGCCAGCATGGGTGCGGCCAGGCTGCCGGAACGGTCGGCCAGCCAACCGAAGAGCCAGCCCGCGATTCCGGTGACCAGCACGGTGGCGGCCACTGGCTCCCCCGTCGCGCGCGCATCGGCGATGTGCGAGAGGCCAAAAGCGCTGGCCTGCAGCAACCGTCCGCCGCGTTCGCCGAAGGCGGCGGAGCCGGCGGTGGCCAACGCCCCGCGAAAGGCGGACTCCTCCGACCACACGGTGCCCAGGGGTATCCGCAGCAGCAGCCAGTCCGGCGCCGTCGCGGGCGGCTCGCGCTCGGCCATCGATCGGCGCACCGGCGGCAGCAGGGCGGTCGCAACTGCCGTGCCCGCCGCCGGAACCGCGACCAATGACCCCAGCCGCAAGCCCGCCCGTAGCCGGGGTGCGCGCAATCCCAGCGGCGCCCGCGTCATCAGCACGAGCAGGCTGCCCACGCCGGCCTGCAGCACCGCCCGCCACGAGGCCGGCAATCGAGGACTGACGAAGCTCCAGCCGACCAGGGCGGCGGCCAAAGACAGCGCACCGGACCGACGGAAATGCCCGGCAGACATCAGAATTCGCTGCGGGCACTCATCCGAAGAGCCGCGGCAGTACCGCCTCGGAGGTCTCACGCAGTTCGGCCAGGGGAACCGTGAACAGGCCCTGGACCTCCACCGCGTCCGATGCCTGGTCGACGACGCCGATGCGCTGCGCCGGAAGTCCCCGCGCCTCGCACATCGAACGGAACCGGCTCTCTTCGGTGCGCGGCACCGCCACCAGCACGCGGCCCGCCGACTCGGAGAACAACATTACGAACGGATCGGCATCCTCGGGAAGCACGATGCGACAACCGGATTCACCGGCCAGGGCGGCTTCGACGACGGCCTGTGCGAGTCCGCCTTCGGAAAGGTCGTGTGCCGCGGACACCAGGCCGTCGCGCGATGCCGAACGCAACACCTCGCCCAGCAGCTTTTCGCGCTCCAGATCGACCTTGGGCGGCAGGCCGCCCAGATGGTCGGCGGTCACCTGCGCCCAGATCGATCCGTCGAACTCGTCGCGCGTATCGCCAAGCAGCATCAGGGTTTCCCCGGGCTCGGTGCCCAGACCGGTGGGGATGCGCCGGCCGACATCGTCAATCACGCCGAGCACCCCTACCACCGGTGTGGGCAGGATCGCCGTGGATCCGGTTTGGTTATAGAAGCTGACGTTGCCGCCCGTGACCGGAATCCCCAGGGCCACACAGCCGTCGGCCAGGCCCCGGACCGCCTGCGAGAACTGCCACATCACTCCGGGGTCTTCGGGCGAACCGAAGTTCAGGCAGTTGGTCACCGCGACCGGGGCCGCTCCGGTGACGGCGACGTTGCGGTAGGCCTCGGCCAGGGCGAGCTGGGCACCCGCGTAGGGATCCAGCTTGGTGTAGCGGCCGGACGCGTCGGTCGACAAGGCGATGCCGCGGCCGGTGGATTCGTCGACACGCAGCACGCCGCCGTCGGCGTGCTCGGCCAGCACGGTATTGCCCCGCACGTATCTGTCGTACTGCTCTGTGATGAACGCGCGACTGCACAGATGCGGACTGCCCAGCAGCGCAAGCAAAGTGGCGCGCAGTTGGGCACCGGTGGCAGGTCGTGGCAGCCGCGCCGAGCTGTCCGCGTTCAGGGCGTCCTGCGTTTCGGGGCGGGCGACCGGACGCTGATAGACCGGGCCTTCGTGGGCGACGGTGCGCGGCGGGACATCGACGACCGTCTGCCCGTGCCAGGTGATCCGCAACCGGTCGCCATCGGTGACCTCGCCGATCACCGTGGCCAGCACGTCCCACTTGCGGCACACCGCCAAGAAGGCGTCGACGTTCTCCGGGGTGACCACCGCGCACATCCGCTCCTGCGACTCGCTGCAGAGGATCTCCGCGGGCGTCATGGCGGTGGTGCGCAACGGCACGGTGTCGAGCTGGATCGCCATCCCGCCGTCCCCGGCTGAGGCCAATTCCGAAGTAGCGCAGGACAATCCGGCGCCGCCCAGGTCCTGGATGCCGACCACCAGGTGACCGGCGTACAGCTCGAGGCAGCACTCGATGAGCACCTTCTCCATGAACGGGTCGCCCACCTGAACCGAAGGCAGCTTCTTGCGCGAGTTCTCGGCGTCGAAGGTGTCCGAAGCCAGCACCGACACCCCGCCGATACCGTCCAGCCCGGTGCGGGCTCCGAACAGGATGATCTTGTTGCCGGCGCCCGAGGCGAAGGCCAGATGCAGGTCCTCCTGGCGTAAGACGCCGACGCACATGGCGTTCACCAACGGGTTGCCGGCGTAACAGGCATCGAAGACCGTCTCGCCGCCGATGTTGGGCAAGCCCAACGAGTTGCCGTAGCCGCCGATGCCGCGGACCACGCCGTCGACCACCCGGCGGGTGTCGGGAGCGTCGGCCGCGCCGAACCGAAGCTGGTCCATCACCGCGACCGGCCGCGCGCCCATCGCCATGATGTCGCGGACGATCCCGCCGACCCCGGTGGCCGCGCCCTGGTAGGGCTCGACGTAGGACGGGTGGTTGTGCGACTCGACTTTGAAGGTGACCGCCCAGCCGTCGCCGATGTCGACGACGCCGGCGTTCTCACCGATGCCGGCCAGCATGCCGGTGCGCATCTCGTCTGTGGTGGTCTCGCCGAAGTAGCGCAGGTGCACCTTGGACGACTTGTAGGAGCAGTGCTCGCTCCACATCACCGAGTACATCGCCAGCTCGGTGTCGGTGGGGCGACGGCCGAGGATCTCGCGGATGCGCTGGTACTCGTCGTCTTTGAGGCCCAGCTCGGCGAAGGGCTGCGGCTCGTCGGAAGTGGTGGCGGCGTGCTCGACGGTGTCGATGGCCTGGGTGCGCGCACTCGTCCCGGAGACAGTCACGCCAGACAGTCTAGGGCTGGGCGGCGTGGCGGCGCTCTCGCCGCCCTGACGCTGGTGGCGAACGTTTTGCGGCTGAGGTCGGCGGGTAGCCGCACAGGGTCCGCAGAGCGACAAACGGAGGACGAAAATGACAGTCGAAACCGGACAAGTCACCGGCACCAAAGACAAGAACTACAACCTGATTTGGTACACCGAAAAGTGCCTCGACAATGTGTTGCGGCTCGAGACCTACATCCAGGACGCCGAGCGCGCCGGAGACAAGGACCTGGCCGAGCTGTTCCGCAAAGCACAATCGGATAGCCGCAAAGGCGCCGAAATGGCAGAGCGGCTGCTGGCCAAACGGCTCTAGCAATGCAACTGCGCAAGACCTATCCGCCGCGGAGTAAGTCCGCGCTTTCGGCGTCGGCTGGGTAGAACAATTCGACGGCCAGTTCGGCCAGGGTGACGTCAAGCGGTGTACCGAAGGTCGTCAGCGTCGTGAACATCGACAGCCGTCGGCCCTGGCCGATGTCGAGAATGAACGGAATCAGCAGCGACGCGCTTTCGGCGGGCGCGCCCAGCGCTTTGGCCGCGGCCGCGACCCCCGGGTAGCCGCGCACCTCCTCGTCGAGCGCCGCCAATACCGGGTCGCCGGTGAGCGCAATCGTGCGCTGCAGCTGCTGCAGCAGGTAGCCCGCCCACTCGGCGAAATTCAGGGTCCGCCCAGCGAGGCCGTCCGGGTGCAGGGACAACCGGTAGACATTGGGCGGGGGGCCCAGCAGCTGCCCGGGCAGGCCGGCGGTCAGCGCGGAGGCCGCGGCATTGGTCCCCACGATGTTCCAGTACCGATCGATGACGATGCCCGGGTACGGGTCGTGCGCATCGAGCAGGCGCTGCACCGCGTCCCGAGCCGGGGAGAGGGCGGCATCCTCGAGCGGGCGCGATTGATAGCGCGGCGCAAAGCCGGCGGCGAGCAGCAGCGCGTTGCGTTCCCGCAGCGGCATATCGAGGCCGTCAGCGAGGGTGAGCACCATTTCCGGACTGGGGCGCGAGCGTCCCGTCTCGATGAAGCTCAGATGCCGCGCCGATACGCCAACACTCAGCGACAGATCGAGCTGACTCACCCGTCGGCGCGCCCGCCATTCGCGCAACAACTCACCAACCGCCGCGTGGCTCACCAGCCAACGGTAGCCACGCTTGTGCACTGATGGCGATGACCTCGGAGGTAATTGTGTCGCCGCGTGGCATGGCGACACGCTTGCTGCGACGCGCTCGATCGGAAGCGCCCGACGCAAGGAGGCACGATGACCGACATTCAATCCGCTCCAGCCCATAGCGACTCAGATGTCCCGAAGTTCAGCGCCGAGGTGTTCGCGGCATTCTGGGCCGCGCCCACCATGTCGCGCGGTTTCGACATCCTCGCCGAGGACATCGTCGGCTTCTGGCCCGGCGATCCGGAGCCGGTGCGGGGGATCAAGGCATACTCGGCGAAAATCGCCGAATTGCTCGAGGCCGCACCGGATTTGCGTCTTGAGGTGATCGACAGCGCTACCGTGCCCGGTGCCGCCGCGGGCGAGGAACTTGTGTTCTTGCACTACGTCGGTCAGGGCAACGGCCCAAACGGACCCTTCCGGATCCGGGGCATCGACCGGGTTCGCACCCGGAACGGGATAGTCATCGAAAACGTCATCCGCTACGACCCCCTTTTCGTGGGCCAGGGCTGAGCTGTCAGCTACGGCTACTGACGCACGACGCAGAACACGTTGCCCTCGGGGTCGGTCAGCACCACCCAGCGGAAGCTGTCGCCGACCTGGTGCCGGCTGACCTCGGTCGCTCCGGCCGCCGTCAGCCGCGACACTTCGGCGTCGACGTCGGCCGCGCTCAGATCGAGGTGCACGCGGTTCTTCCCGGGAGTGAGATCAGGCACCTTCTGGAACCCGAGCCGCAGCCCTTCGCCGAAGACCACCGCGGTGAACTCGTCGGCGAGCACCTCGTGCGTCGTCCCGCCGAACTGCTCGGCCCACCAGCCGGCCAGCTTCGCGGGGTCGGCGCAGTCGAAGGTCACCATCTCCAGGTTGAGCGCCATACGGCCGACCTTATGCCGCTACTTGGGGGAAAGGAACGCGTGCATCGCGGCCGAATAGGCGGCCACGTCCTGCGCGCCCATCAACTCGCGTGCGGAGTGCATCGCCAGCTGCGCGGCGCCGACGTCGACGGTGGGGATGCCCGTACGCGCGGAGGTCAACGGTCCGATCGTCGATCCGCACGGCAGGTCGGCGCGGTGTTCGTAGCGCTGCAGTGCCACTCCGGCCTGCTGACAGGCGAGCGCGAACGCCGCGGCGGTGCGACCATCGGTGGCATAGCGCAGATTCGGGTGCACCTTGAGCACGGGCCCGGCGTTGACCGCGATCGGGTGGCCGGGCTCGTGCCGCTCCGGGTAGTTGGGATGAGTGGCGTGCGCCATGTCCGCCGAGGCCAGCAACGACGCCGGCAGCCGACGCAAGTAGTCCTCGCGACTACCGCCCGCCGCCAGCACAATTCGCTCCAGCACGGTGCCCAATAGGTCGGATTGCGCGCCGTGGTCCGACGACGACCCGACCTCTTCGTGATCGAAGAGCACCAACACCGGCAGATAGGCCGGGGCCTGTTCCAGGGCCAGCAGTGCCTCCAGCCCCGCATAGCAACTGGCCTGGTTGTCCAGCCGAGGTGCACTCAGCAGGCTGGCGTCGGCGCCGATCACCGACGAGGGAGTCAAGTCGTGGGTCATCAGATCGGCGGCCAGCACGTCGGTTGCCGCCACTCCGGCACGATCTGCGACGTATTCGACGAATGACCGCGCTGTCTCCCCGACTCCCCACACCGCATTGACGTGTCGCTGCGGGTCCAGGGTCAGCGACTTACGGTCCTCGGCCAGATGGATGGCCAACTGCGGCACCCGCATGATCGGCTCGTCGATCCGGACCAGCCGATGGTCGACACCGCTGCCATCACGTACCGACAACCTGCCGCTGATCCCCAGGTCGCGGTCCAGCCACGAATTGAGCCAGGCTCCCCCGTACGGCTCCAGCGCGACCACCCGCCAGCCCGCGACCGCCCGGTCGGGATGCTGCTTGACTCGCAGATTGGGACTGTCGGTGTGCGCGCCGACAATCCGGAATGGGCCGCTGGACTCGACGCTGTTCCATGCGACCAGCGAGCCGGCACGAACGGTGAAGTAGCGGCCCGGTTGAGCGGGCCACGGGTCGGATTCGCGGAGTTCGGTGTACCCGGAGGCAAGCAGCCGGCCCGCCACGGTGGCGCAGACATGGAACGGCGACGGGGAGGCGTCGATGAATTCGCAGAGGCCTGCGGCGCTGGCCGACATATTCACCATCATGGCTGCCGGTGACGGCGCAGTTCACGCTGGGCCTGATAGCGCGGCTCCTTGCTAAGGTCGCCCATGTGCCCCCCGTCCAGCCACAACCGATCCTCGCGCCGCTGACGCCCGCGGCGATCTTCCTGGTGGTGACCATCGACGACGGCGGCGAGGGGGCGGTGCACGACGCACTGCCGGACATTCCCGGCCTGGTGCGCGCGATCGGTTTCCGCGAACCACAGAAACGGTTGTCGGCTATCGCCTCGATCGGCTCCGATGCCTGGGACCGCTTGTTCTCCGGACCGCGCCCCGCCGAACTGCATCGGTTCACCGAGCTGAGCGGACCGCGGCACACCGCCCCCGCCACGCCCGGGGACCTGTTGTTTCACATCAGGGCCGAGAGCTTGGACGTCTGCTTCGAGCTGGCCGACCGGATCCTCAAATCGATGGCCGGCGCGGTCACCGTGGTCGACGAGGTGCATGGTTTTCGCTACTTCGACAACCGCGATTTGCTCGGATTCGTTGACGGCACCGAGAACCCGGACGGTGCGCTGGCCGTCAGTGCCACCGCGGTGGGCGACGAGGACCCCGACTTCGCCGGTTCCTGCTACGTGCACGTGCAGAAGTACGTGCACGACATGTCGTCGTGGAATTCGATCTCGGTCACCGAGCAGGAGCGGGTGATCGGCCGCACCAAACTGGATGACATCGAGCTCGACGACGACGTCAAGCCGGGCAACGCCCACATCGCCCTCAACGTGATCACCGACGACGACGGCACCGAACTGAAAATCGTGCGGCACAACATGCCGTTCGGCGAGCTCGGCAAGAGCGAATACGGCACGTACTTCATCGGCTATTCACGCACACCGCAAGTCACTGAACAGATGCTGCGCAACATGTTCCTCGGCGATCCGCCCGGTAACACCGACCGCATCCTCGACTTCTCCACGGCTGTCACCGGCGGAATGTTCTTCTCGCCCACGCTCGACTTTCTCGATGATCCACCGCCCCTTCCCGCAGCGCCGGCGGCGGAAACGCCTGTGGCGCAGAACGGCTCACTTTCGATCGGCAGCCTGAAAGGAACCTCTTCATGAACAACCTCTATCGCGACCTGGCCCCGGTCACCGAAGCGGCTTGGGACGACATCGAATTGGAGGCGACACGGACCTTCAAGCGCCACATCGCAGGGCGTCGCGTCGTCGACGTCAGCGAGCCGGGCGGCCCGGTTACCGCCGCCGTCAGCACCGGTCGGCTTGCAAACGTGGCCTCACCGACCGACGGCGTGGAGGCTCACCTGCGGGAAAGCAAACCCCTCGTGCGTCTGCGTGTTCCGTTCACACTGTCGCGTTACGAGATCGACAACGTCGAGCGCGGCGCCAACGACTCCGACTGGGACCCGGTCAAGGAGGCCGCCAAGAAGCTGGCGTTCGTGGAAGACCGGGCCATCTTCGAGGGCTACGCCGCGGCATCCATCGAGGGCATCCGCTCCGCCAGCTCGAACAAGTCGCTGACCCTGCCGGCGGATCCGCGCGAGATTCCCGACGTCATCACCCAGGCGATCTCGGAACTCCGGCTCGCCGGTGTCGACGGCCCCTACTCGGTGCTGCTGTCCGCCGACGTCTACACGCGGGTCAGCGAGACGACCGAACACGGCTATCCGATCCTCGAGCACATCGACCGGCTGGTCCCCGGAGACATCATCTGGGCGCCGGCCATCGACGGCGCCTTCGTGCTGACCACCCGCGGCGGCGACTTCGACCTGCAGCTCGGGCACGACGTGTCGATCGGGTACACCAGCCATGACGCGGACACCGTGCAGCTGTATCTCCAGGAGACGCTCACCTTCCTGTGCTACACCGCGGAGGCGGCCGTCCCGCTCAGCCCGTAGGAATAATTACCGGCGAGCCACTGCTTACCCGGAGAGAAAACGAACTTCTCTCTTGGAGGCAGGGTTTCGATGGCAACAACATTGGCCGGCTCGACCGCATTGGTGACCGGCGCGACATCGGGGATCGGCCGGGAAATCGCATTGCAGCTTGCAACTCGCGGCGCCGAGGTCGTGGTGCAGGGCCGCAATGCCGAACGCGGCGCCAAAACCGTTCGAGACATTGAAAATGCCGGTGGCAAGGCGCGTTTCGTCGCGGCCGACCTCAACGTCGCCGCCGATGTCCGGCGGTTGGCCGCCGACGCGGGGCCGGTGGACATCCTGATCAACAACGCCGGCATCTACGAGTTCGGCCCCACGACGGACACCGATGACGCGACCTTCGACGAACACGTCAACGTCAACCTGCGTGCGCCGTACATCCTGGTGCAGCAGCTGGTGCCGGCCATGACCGCTCGGGGCAACGGCGCCGTGGTCAACGTGAGCACCCTGGCCGCGTCGGTGGCGACCCGCGGAGCGGGGATCTACGGGGCCACCAAAGCCGGCCTGGAGCAGCTGACGCGTGTCTGGGCCGATGAATTCGGCGAGGCGGGCGTGCGGGTGAACGCGGTGGCCGCGGGGCCGACCGACACGCCCGGGGCCGCGGCGCTTCCGGGTGTCCTCGACACCATT
Source organism: Mycobacterium sp. 852002-40037_SCH5390672 (assembly GCF_001665875.1). Classification (GTDB taxonomy): domain Bacteria; phylum Actinomycetota; class Actinomycetes; order Mycobacteriales; family Mycobacteriaceae; genus Mycobacterium. Next base: position 67,956 of record NZ_LZTA01000102.1, on the reverse strand, counting down.
GCGGCGATCACCGCCCTGAAGCGGGTCGCCGATGCGAGTGAAATCGCCAGTGCAGTGGTCTTTCTCGCGTCTCCGGAGGCCAGTTATGTCAACGGCGCTATCTTGCACGCAACCGGAGGGCAGCAAGCAATCGTCGCCTGAGGACTAGAGATCGAGCACCACGTCGGTCTCGGGGGCCGCGGAGCAGATGAGGACCGACCCGTCACCGGGCGGCTCCAACGGATGCTGAACGTAAGTGATCGTCCCGGCAACGATTCCGGTCACGCACACGTGACACACCCCGCTTCGACAGGAGAAACGGGTCGGCACGTCACAGGCTTCGGCGAGATCGAGGATACTTCGGTATGCGGGTGACCAGTCGACGGTTAATCCGCTGCGCGTGAAGGTGATCGCGGGCCCGGTGCCCGGGTTGGTGGGGTGGCCTGCGCTCGCCTGTGCCGACAACTCCCGGGTTGATCGCGGGCAGCGCACCGAACAACTCGCTGTGGATGCGGGCCGGGTCGAATCCCATGCCGGTCAGAGCGTCACGCATGTCCGCCATGAATTGCGTTGGACCGCAAAGGTAGACGGTGGCGCTGGCGGGCAGGCCCAATTTCGCGATGGACTCTCGGCGCAGCCGACCCTGCGTTTCGGTGTAGAAGACCTGCTGCCTGGCGTGCGGTAACGAATCGATGAGTTTCGCGACTTCGACTGCAAACATTTGAGTTTCGCGGTTGCGGGTGGTGTGCAGCCACCAGATGTCACGCCGACTCCGGGCCACCGACAGCGCATGCAGCATCGCCAGGACGGGCGTCGCGCCGATTCCGGCGGAGAACAGGACAACCGGACCGCTGTCTTCGGCGAGGTAGAAGTCGCCGCGTGGGGCAGCCGCCGCTATCACCGATCCCGGCTGGATGTGGGCGTGGAGCCACCGGCTCACCACACCGTGGTCCTCGCGCTTGACACTGATGCGGTAATAGCCGGCGTTGGAATCGTCCGACAGGGAGTAGCTGCGCAGCGGCGCGGGCTCGCCTACGCCGCTGACCTTGACCGTCAAGTACTGGCCGGGAAGCGCCGGCGGCAGCGGACTGTGGTCAACGGCCTCGAGCCGGATCGAAAGAACTTGTGCACTCTCCCAACGTGTTTGGGTGACCCGCAAATCACGAAAGCCCTGCCACCCCGGTTCGACCCCGATTGGTGGCGCTACCGCGGGTCCCCCGCCATCGTGTGCGGCCAGCAGCTCGTGAAAAGACTGCTGCCAGCCCGGGCTGAGCGCCGGAACGTCGATGGCCTTGCGCAGCGTTTCGACGCCGCGGTCGGGCAGATAGAGCAGGGCGTCGACGTCGGCGACGCTGAGTTCGTGACGGCCACGGCGGGTGCGCACGATGTCGTCGCCGGCCCGCACCTGGCCCTCGGTGATCACCCGGAAGTAGAAGCCCGGGCGATGTTGAGAGACAAGCAGATTGGGCATGTCGGGCTCGTCGAGGCGGATGCCGACCCGAAAACAGGTGACACGTGGCTGGGTGACCTCGAACTGGGCATCGCCGATCCGATAGCGATCCCCGATGCAGACGTCGTCGTCGGCGAGCCCGGTGACGGTGAAGTTCTCGCCGAAGTGTCCGGGTTGCAGGTCGTCGCGACCCAGGTAGGCCTTCCAGAAGTCGTAGGCCTCGGTCTGGTACACCATGACGGCGCGTTGCTCCCCACCATGGCCGGCGAGATCCCCTTGGCCGTCGCCGTCGACGTTCAGCCTGCGCACCATGACTGGCCCGTCGATCGGGGCCTTCCAGATCCCGGTGTAGATGGTTTTGTCCCGCCATTGGACGTTCTTGGGCATGCCCACGTTCACCGAAACAAGCCTGCCCACTGTGTCACCTCGAAACAGCTCGTATTGCGGGGGCCGCCAACTGGGATGGTTGGCCCACAATATGACAGGCGGATGCGCTCGGCAATACATCGGCTTCACGGGCTGTCGCGAGCCGCCCGTTTGGTGCATACTGGGTCATACAACCCATAAAGCTGGAATCTGGGTTCCGCGCACTTCCATGGGATGCCGCCGCGGCGCCCGATGGTGAAACGCGTTGAGTCAGGAGGAACGTCATGCCTGCTGTTCATCATCGATACGCCGCAGTCGATGGCCATCGGCTCTTCTACCGCGAGGCCGGCGACCCGGCCGCTGCAGCGGTGATCCTCCTGCACGGGTTTCCCACGAGCTCATACATGTTCCGCCAGCTGATCCCGGCACTCGCCGATCGCTACCACGTCATCGCCCCGGACCACCTGGGCTTCGGCCTGTCCGATGCTCCACCGGTCGAGGAGTTCGACTACACCTTCGATGCGCTGACCGACCTGACGGCGGGTCTGCTGCGAACCCTCGGTGTCGACCGGTACGCCATGTACGTCCAGGATTACGGCGCGCCGATCGGCTGGCGGCTCGCGCTGCGCGACCCGTCCGCGATCACCGCGATCATCAGCCAGAACGGCAATGGGTATGACGCGGGGTTCGTCGAGAGCTTCTGGAAGGTCGTGCAGGCGTATCAACAGGAGCAGACGCCAGACACCGAGGCGCCGGTGCGGCAGTTCCTCACGCTGGACGCCACCCGTTGGCAGTACGTGACCGGCGTGCCCGACGAGACTCTCGTCGATCCCGAGTCCTGGCATCACGACTACGCCCTGATCTCCCGTCCCGGAAATGACTTGGTGCAGCTCAAATTGTTTCGGGATTACGCCACCAACGCGCTTGTCTACCCACGCTTGCACGACTACTTCCGCGCCGGCCGGGTGCCACTGCTGGCGGTCTGGGGCCGCGGCGACGAAATCTTCGGCCCGGCCGGCGCCGAAGCGTTCGCCGACGACCTGCCCGACGCCGAGATCCATCTGCTCGACGGTGGACACTTTCTGTTGGAGTCCGCGCTCGATGAGGTCATCCCGCTGATTCGGAACTTCCTCGCCGGCCAGCTCGCGGCCTGATCCTGGTGTATGGGCTGGAGATCCCATAAATAGGGGTGCACCCGGGTTAGCCTGACGCGATGGCCCATCCCGATGTTCACGACGAACAACGGCTGACCGCCAAGGGGCGCGCCACCCGCGACCGGATCGTGCAGGCCGCCGCCCAGTTGATCGTCGACGAGGGCCTGTCCGCGTCGAACATGGACAACGTGCGCCGGGCGGCGTCGGTCAGTGGCTCGCAGCTTGCCCACTATTTCACCGACAAGGCAGCGCTGATTCGCGCGGTGGTCCGGCGCCAGATCGGCGTGGTTTTGGACTTTCACCGCCAACCCGCGCTTCGGGGCCTGAGTTCGTTTGACGACTTCGAGCGGTGGATCGACCTGAACATGCGCTACCTGCGGCGCATCGGATACTTCGGCACGCCCACCTATCATGCGCTCGCCGGCCAGCTGGCGAAATCTGACAGCACCACGCGCGAGGAGTTGGCGGCCGGTTATTCGGAGTGGATCGACCTGTTGGAGAAGGCAATTCAACGAATGAAGGATGACGGTCTGCTGGTCCGGGATGCCGACCCGCGGCAGCTGGCCTTGGTGATCATCACCGCGCATCAAGGAGGCGGCATTTTGACCTTCACCTATCAAGAGGAGTGGCCGCACGCCGACGCGGTTCGTTTCGCAGTGAACTACCTACGCCTGTTCGCCACCGACAGCGCCGAGCGAGTACCCCGTCCCCCGCGCCGGACGCGCGGACGCCGCTCGGCGCGACGAGCCGGCTGACCGATCCGTGCCGAAGGCGGCGACGTGACTGAACGCAACTTCTCGCGGCTGACGCGCAAGGGACTGGCTACGCGCGCGCGAATCATCGAGGTCGCCGCGCGCCTGATGTTCGAGCATGGCGTCGCCAACACCAGCATCGACCGGGTGCGACGCACCGCCGGAGTGGGCGGATCCCAGATCTCCCACTACTTCAGCGATAAACGCGACCTGATCCGTCATGTCGTCGAAGCGCGCCGCAATGACGTGCGTGTCTTTCACACTCGGTCGCAGTTCGCCGCCCTCGACAGCCTCGATGCCCTGCAGGCGTGGGCCGATGCTTGCGTGTCCGACATCGACACCGTCTACCGGGTCGGAGGTTGCGTCTACGGGTCCTTGGCCGGCGAGCTGATCGAGGCCGACAGCGAAATACACGACGACCTGTCCGCCGGATACGACCAATGGATTGAACTGTTTCGGGCCGGCCTCGAGTCGATGCGCGATCGCGGCGACCTGCGCCCGGAAGCCGATCCGCGGCACCTGGCCGTATCGCTGGTCGCCGCGCACCAGGGCGGCGCGATGCTCACCCACGCCACCGGCGATCCGCAGCCGTTGCGGACCGCCGTCAATGCCGCCGTCGACTACGTGCGCTGTTTCGCGGTTCAAGCCCGGTCGCGCAAGGGCCGATCCGGGTCGTCTCGCGGTCAGCGCAAATCCTGACCGGTGACATCCGCTGGACATAGCGGGCACATAAGAACATAATAATGGGTCAGTTGGCCCATTATTATGTTGCGGCGCCACCCGGCGTCGTCGCCCGCCAACGTTTTGGAAGAGGCAGTCGATGTCCATGCTCGAGTCACCTCAGCTGCCAACGGCGCCGGCAGTCGTACGCGAGCAACCCGGTGGGCAAACCATGCGGGCGATCATCCTGGAGAAGTTCGGCGGTCTGGAGAGCCTGGTCTACACCGACATCCCCAAGCCGCTGCCCAAAGACGGCGAAGTCGTCATCGCGGTAAAGGGTTTCGGCATCAATCACGCCGAGATCCATATGCGTCGCGGCGAATGGGCGGAGGCGGCCGAGGTCAGCGGGATCGAATGTGTCGGCATCGTCGACTCGTGTCCGGGCGGCGAGTTCCCGGTGGGCGCCAAGGTGGCCGCGCTCATGGGAGGCCTCGGCCGAACCATCAATGGCAGCTACGCGCAATACACTCGCGTACGCGCCGCGAATGTCGTGGCGATGTCGCTGATTGTGTTGTGCCTCGTGGGGTATCTACGACCGGACATACCGCAACGAAAGAACGTTGAGCACCAGCCATGACAACCACCTCCGTGCCGTCCGTCCTCGTCTTCGACGTCAACGAGACTCTGCTCGATATCGAGTCCATGGCGCCGCTTTTCAAGCAGCTGTTCGGCGATGAACGAATGCTGCGGGAATGGTTCGCGCAACTGGTCATGTACTCGATGGCCATCACACTTGCCGACAACTACGTGACGTTTCCGGTGCTCGCCCAAGGGGTGCTGCGCATGCTGGGCGAGATCTACCAAGTGGATGTAACCCAAGACGATCTGGACCGCCTGAAGGCAGAACTGCTCACCATGCCGGCGCACCCCGACGCCACCCATGGACTTGTCGCCCTGCGTGACAACGGTTTTCGGCTGGTGGCCCTGACCAACTCCCCGCCCAACCCGGATGGCCCGACGGCACTGCAACATTCGGGACTGGGCGACTTTTTCGAACACCAACTGAGCGTCGATGCACGCAGCGCCTTCAAGCCGTCGCCCGGGGTGTATCGCTCGGTATGCGAGACACTCGGGGTGGCTCCGGCTGACTGCATGATGGTGGCCGCGCACGTGTGGGACACCATCGGTGCGCAAAATGTCGGATTCAGTGGAGCCCTGATCACCCGGCGCGGCAACGCACCGCTGCCGGTGGACGGTCTGTCACAGCCGAATATCGTCGTCAGTGACGTGCGCCAGCTCGCCGAGCAACTCATCAACGGATCCGCTGAGTACTGAGACGGCGCCCTCGGCGCCGTGACCACCAAGCGAAAGGATCATCGACCATGGCGACAGAGGGCGGAGGCGACTTCGACGTCGTGGTGCTCGGAGCCGGACCGATCGGCCAAAATGCCGCCGAACGCGCCCAGGCCGCCGGACTGCGTGTTGCGCTGGTCGAGCGTGAACTCGTCGGCGGGGAGTGCTCGTATTGGGCGTGCGTGCCCAGTAAAGCGCTGCTGCGCCCCGTCATTGCGCTTTCCGATACTCGCCGGGTCGACGGCGCGCGAGAGGCGGTCACGGGGACCCTCAACGCCGACGGCGTGTTCGGCCGCCGCAACCGCTATGTCAGCGACTGGGACGACAGCGGCCAGGCCGACTGGGTGAGCGGCATCGGCGCGACCCTGATACGGGGACATGGGCGATTGGACGGTCCGCGCCGCGTCGTGGTCACCGACGGCGACGGCAGTCGCCTGGCACTGACGGCACGGCACGCGGTGGTCGTCTGTACCGGAAGTCGCTCAGCCTTGCCCGATCTGCCAGGCGTCGCCGAGGCGAAGCCATGGACCAACCGGCAGGCCACCGATAGCAGCGCGGTCCCGATGCGGTTGGCTATCGTGGGCGCCGGGGGCGTGGGTGTCGAAATGGCCACGGCGTGGCAGGGTTTGGGCTCCCAAGTAACGCTGCTGGTTCGAGGTTCGGCAGTGCTGCCCCGGATGGAGCCCTTCGTGGGTGAACTGATCGGCCGCGGCCTCGTCGAGGGCGGCGTCGACGTGCGGCAAGGGGTTTCGGTTCGGGCGCTGGGCCGACCGGACGAATCCCACGTTGTCCTGGAGTTGGACGACGGCACCGAGTTGCGGGTCAACGAGGTGCTCTTCGCCACCGGTCGTGCTCCGCTGACCGACGACATCGGCTTGGAGACAGTGGGATTAAGCCCTGGCAGCTGGCTCGATGTGGACGACACCTGCCTGGTGCGCGGCGCCGTCGAGGACGGCTGGCTCTACGCGGCGGGCGACGTCAACCACCGGGCCCTGCTCACCCACCAGGGAAAATATCAGGGCCGCATCGCCGGTACGGCCATCGGCGCCCGCGCAGCCGGAAAGCCGTTGGACACCAAACCGTGGGGTGCGCATGCCACGACCGCCGATCATCATGCGGTGCCGCAAGCCTTCTTCACCGACCCCGAAGCCGCCGCGGTCGGGCTGACGGCTCAGCAAGCCGAACAAGCCGGATACCGAGTCCGCACAGTCGATATCGAAATCGGTGACGTGGTGATGGGGGCCAAGCTTTATGCGGACGGCTACACGGGCCGCGCGCGGATGGTGGTCGACGCGGATCGCGCCCACCTGCTCGGCGTCACCATGGTCGGCCCGGGCGTGACCGAGTTGCTCCACTCGGCCACCATCGCCGTCGCCGGCCAGGTGCCCATCGACCGGTTGTGGCACGCAGTGCCGTGCTTCCCGACCATCAGCGAGCTGTGGCTCAGACTGCTCGAGGCGTATCGGGACGGGCCGGACGATAATTGACCGATGGCCACTTCAGACGGATTCCATCCAGACTTCGACGACACGGCGACACCGGCCGCGCGCAACCGGGTACGGCACATCAAGGCGTCGGAGATCAGCCCCGACACCGCACAGTCTGAGGGGCTGCGGCGCTTCGCCGCCCTGTCCGGCCGGTCGGTCGGTGCGGAGAAGCTCTGGATGGGCGAGACACACGCGTCGCCGCAATCGGCTTCGGACAACCACCATCACGGTGAATCGGAAACCGCCATCTATGTACGAAGCGGCAACCCTGAGTTCGTCTTTCACGACGGCACCGACGAGGTTCGCATCGCCGCCGCACCCGGCGATTACGTCTTCATCCCGCCGTATCTGCCGCACCGTGAGGAAAATCCCGACCCCAACACCACCGCCGAGGTCGTGATCGCCCGCAGCACCCAAGAAGCCATCGTGATCAATCTTCCCGCCCTGTATCCGCTGGCCGGTCCTGGGTAAACGGCGACCTCGATCAGGTTCCCGTCGACGTCACGGCAGTAGTGCGAGGTCATCGCACCCAGCGCCCCCACCTTGGTCACCGGCCCGGAGATCACGTCCACCCCACACGCAGCGAGATGGGCGCGAACGTCATCCGGCCTGGCGCTGGTCACGAAGCACAGGTCTTCGGAACCGGCCGCTTCGACGGACCCGGTGAACCAGTCGGGATCGTCGGTTAACGCGCCGACAGGCCGCAGATTGATCTTCTGATCCCCGAAGCACAGCGCCGTTCTTTGCGACGGCCCAAACGTCTGACGCCGCATGCCTAGCACCCGCTCATACCACGCGGCGGTGGCGTCAACGTCTCTGCAGTTCAAGACAATGTGGTCGAACCGTTCCACGGTGATCGGCAACTCTAATCCTCCTGACCCGCGCAAACGGTCCAACCGTCTGTGAACGCGCGAAAAGCATTCGCTACCAGACTAATCCGGTCGTCGGGCCGCCGACACGGGGACGCATTGCTTTACGCGCCGCGCATAGAACGTTTTAATACATCTCGTGGCCTCTGATCACCTGGATCTCGACGTTGCCGACCTGCGAATTTCGCGCGGCAGCGTGCCGGCCAGCACCCAACTCGCCGAAGCCCTCAAGGCGGCCATCGTCAAACAGCGGCTGCCCCGCGGCGCGCGATTGCCCACCGAGCGGGAACTCATCGATCGCACCCGCGTGAGCCGGGTAACCGTGCGTGCGGCGGTCGGGTTACTCGAACGCCAAGGATGGCTGGTACGAAAGCAGGGCCTGGGTACGTTCGTGGCCAACCCGGTCAAACAAGAACTCGGACCCGGCGTACGCACCATCACCGAGGTACTGGCCGGATCCGGGATAACGCCCAACGTCGACGTCCTGTCGCATCGCGTCGAAGACGCACCGCAACGAATTGCCGAAACACTGGGCCTGTCGAAAGTCCTGTGTGTGCACAGGCGCTTTCGCGACGGCGAGCAGCCCCTCGCCCTGATGATTGCCTACCTGCCAACGGGATTGGGCAAAGCCGTGGAGCCGCTGCTGAAGGGCGCGAGCGACGAGCAGACCGCGCAGGCGATGGAAAGCACCTACACCATGTGGGAGCGGCGACTGGACGTTCCCATCTCGCGGGCCAACTATGAGATTCATGCGGCCGGCGCGTCGCTGGAAGTGGCCGGCGCCCTGAATCTGCCGCTGGGGTCTCCGGTGCTGGTTCTCGAACGCACCAGCTACGGAAATGACGACAGGCCTCTGGAGGTGGTGGAGTTCCACTATCGCCCCGAGCGGTACAGGTTTTCGGTCAGTTTGCCGCGCACGGTGCCCGGTCCCGGCGCCGGCATCGTGGAACGGTGCGAACCGACCTGAGTGCGGCGCCGAAATATCTGCCCGGCGGTTCGCTCAGCGAATTCTCAACAGATTCTTCGGTGCCGCATCGCTTGGCTCCAAGCATTCCCAAAGTCACAGGGCACACAATTTAACTCATGACGAGTGAGCAGCTGTGCGCGAACCTGGTCGAACGTTACCTGCGCACCCGCGGGCGGCGTTATTTTCGTGGTCACCACGACGGCGAATACTTCTTCGTCACCAGCGCTCCGCGGCGCTTGCACATTCACTTCGAGGTTTCGCCCGCACACGATGACGTGTTGATCATCCGCGTCAGCCCCGGGTGTTATTTCCCGGCGGCCGACCGCCCCTGGCTGACGTACTTCTCCGACAGATGGAACCGTCACGACCGCCAGGTCACCGCGATTGTGCACGGTTCGTCCGATCCGCAGCGCATCGGCGTGGTGGCCCGCAAGTCGCAATGGATCCGAAACGACGTCTCCTTCAGCGATTTCGCTGCCTTCGTCGACCGGACCATTGCGGACGCCACCGAGCTCTTCGAGGGGTTGAGCCCCGCCGACGAATCGCCTTCCACGGAACGACCCTTGCTGCTCGACGCCGGCTGACGTCGCGGCGGTCTACCTATCGGTTCGTGCGGTCTCAGGCATCCGGGCGCGGCTCGCCCAACTTGGTCCGGATCGCACCCCACGGGTCGGCGTAGCGTCCGGGCGTATCCCGATAGGCCGCACGACTTTTCAGGAACCGCCGCGCAAACGGCGAGATCAGCCGCATCGGGTAGCGCCGCCACCCGGCCGCGGCTCGCATCTCGGTGAGCATGTCCGGCCACGAGTGGTGCTGGAATTGCAGAACCTGTTGGGCGCGATCGGTGTCCATCCAGTCCGTGACAAACCAGTCGTCATCGCTGTCCGGATCGCCGGGGCGGCCCCCGGGCAAGACGTCGACCAGACCACGCGCGGCCGCCAGCGCCTTGCCGACCTCCCCCTGCCGAAGCCGGTGCGACTCATCACCGGCTATCAGCAGCGTCTCGCCGGCGACGTCGGCGGTGACCGCCGCAGCGAACGCGCGTGCGACGTCGCGTACGTCGACGGTGTGAATGCGGCCATCGGTCGGCAGGGCGCTTTCGAAGAACAACGCACCGACACTGAACGGCATCGCGTCCGGTTCCACACTCATCACCCCGGCCAGGCGCAAGACGACCCAGTCGAGATCCGAGGATCGAATGTGCCGTTCCGCTTCGGCCTTGTGGGCGCCGTAGAGGTCGGCCGGGTTGATCGGGGAGTCCGGGCGTAACAGCTCGTGATGGCGGTGTGGGTTGCGTGCGCCGTACACGGCGTTGCTCGACGCCTGAATGAACCGCACCGGACGTGGCCGCGACTGCGCCGCGTGCAGCAACGTGACGGTCGCGTCGACGTTGACGCGGCGCCCCAGCGCGCGCTGGCGATAAATCACCGGCGGGATCACCGCGGCCAGGTGAACGATGGCCGTGGGCGACGTTTCGGCGAGCAGGCGATCAACCTGGCCCGGGTCGGTCAGATCCGCCCAGTGCGCTTCGGCGCCGGCCGGCAGCGAACTCGCGGCTTTGCGCTGGGCGGTAGTGCCCAGGTCGGTCGCGGCCACGCGATGGCCGTCGGCAACCAGCCGGCGCACCGTTTGGGATCCGACGAGACCGAAACCCCCAGTAACCAGAACCTTTTCGGACATGCTCCCCCACTACGCGTTCGCCCCCCAGCAAACGGATATGACATTCTCTTAAATGGAGAGTAGCATATGCTGTCTGGGGCGGAGGTTTGAGACCGGCGTCACACCGGCAACCAATAGCAAAGTGCAGGAACTGACAGCGGGGAAGCCATGAAGGGCAACGGTGTGGACGCGGCGGAGAACCACGAAACCGCCAAATGGGATCCGGCCTTAACCGAACAGGTCACCAAAGTGCTCGGCCCGGCCATCAAACGGTATTACCGGGCCGAGGTGCGAAACATCGACAACATTCCGTCCTCAGGCGGCGCCCTGGTGGTCTCCAACCACTCCGGCGGCATGCTGACCCCGGACGTGTTGATCTTCTCGCCCGCCTTCTACAACAGATTCGGCTACGACCGCCCCGTCTACACATTGGCCCATTACGGGCTGTTCATAGGGCCATTGGACGGCTGGCTTCGCCGCCTCGGGGTCATCGAGGCCAGCCGTGAAAACGCCGCCACCGCCCTGCATTCCGGCGCGGTGGTACTGGTGTTCCCCGGTGGCGACTACGACTCCTACCGGCCGACCTTCAGCGCGAACACGATCGACTTCAACGGCCGCACCGGCTACGTGCGGACCGCCGTCGAAGACGGGGTCCCCATCGTGCCGACAGTGTCCATCGGCGCCCAGGAGACTCAGCTGTTCCTGACCCGGGGCAACTGGCTGGCCCGCAAGCTGGGGCTGACCAAGGCACGGATGGACATCCTGCCGATCAGCGTCGGGTTCCCGTTCGGGCTGAGCGTGATCTTCCCGCCCAACGTGCCCCTGCCGGCAAAGGTCGTCACCGAGGTTCTCGAGCCGATCGACATCACCGCCCGCTTCGGCAACGACCCCGACGTCGACGAGGTCGACGCCCACGTACGCGCCGTCATGGAAGCCGCGCTCAAGCGGCTGGCCGGGCAGCGCCGGTTCCCGATCCTGGGCTGACGATGTTCGGGGCCGCGGACGAGCCGGGCCGGCCGGGCCGCCCCGATACGATGACCGCCGATCCACGTCGGCGGTGCGTGACATCGCGGCATGGTTGTCGGCCCGGACGCGTCGGCGGGGCGGGGTGACATGTGAAAAGGCTCAACGGCATGGACGCCATGCTGCTCTACAGCGAGACGCCCAACCTGCACACGCACACGCTGAAGGTGGCGGTCATCGACCCCGCCGACTCCGACGGCGAATTCGGATTCGACGTGTTCCGGCGCCACGTGCGTCGTCGGCTTCATCTGCTGGAACCGTTGCGCTACAAGCTCGTTGACATCCCTTGGCATCTGCATCACCCGATGTGGCAGGAGAACTGCGAGGTCGACCTGGATTATCACCTGCGGCGAGTGCGGGTGCCCGCGCCGGGCGGGCGGCGCGAGCTCGATCAGGTGATCGGCGAGATCGCGTCCACTCCGCTGGACCGCAGCCGACCGCTGTGGGAATTTCATTTCGCCGAGGGGCTTGCCGGTGGTCGATTCGCCTTGATCGGCAAGGTTCACCATGCGCTGGCCGACGGTGTCGCCTCGGTCAACCTGCTGGCCCGCGCGATGGATCTGCGCGAGGGGCGCACCGACGAGCGTGACAACGACGAAGCCGGCATCACCGCGTCCAACGCCGACCTGCTGCGCGCGGCGGCGCGCGACCACGTCCGTCAGATCGGCGAACTGCCCGGACTCCTCAAGGACGCGGCCGTCGGGATGATGCGGGTGCGACGCCGGTCTCGCGAGCGCGGCGATCACCCCGACCTGGCCGACGCGTTCGACGCACCGCCGACCTTCCTCAACCATGTCGTCTCGCCGCGGCGCCGGTTCGCCAGCACGTCGTTACCGCTACCGGACGTCAAGGCGACGGCAAAAGCGTTGGGCATCACGGTGAACGATGTGGTGCTGACGATGGCAACCGGCGGGTTGCGAACTCTCCTGCTGGCTTATGACGGCGCGGCCGAACGCCCGATCATCGCGTCGGTGCCAACGGCCACCGACAAGTCGGACCGGATCACCGGCAACGAGCTCAGCGGTCTGATGATCTCGCTGCCGGTCCACATCGACGACCCCATGGAACGGGCCCGCCTGGTGGCCCTGGCCACCAAGATCGCCAAGGAAGACCACGAAGTCCTCGGCCCAGAGCTCTACGGGAAGATGATGGGCTATCTGCCGACCGCCTTGGCCCCCGCCGCGTTTCGGTGGCTGGGCCTGCGCGACGCGCCGAACAAGCTGATGAACGTCGCGGTGTCCAGCGTGGTGGGCCCGCGCGAGCGGGGCCACTTCGGCGGCGCCGCCGTCAGCGAGATCTACTCCACCGGAGTGCTTTCTCCCGGCGCCCCCGTCAACATCACCGTGTGGAGTTACGTGGACCGACTCGGCGTCGCGGTGCTCACCGACGACCGGACATTCAACGATCCGCATGAGGCAACGGATGCCATCAGCGCGTCCTTTGCCGAATTACGCGAAGCCGCAGGCATTTCCGCTCAGCCGGCGAGCACTCCGTCCAGCACCGAATAGAACAGGCCCAGCCCGTCATCGGAAGGCCCCGTCAGCGCTTCGATGGCGTGCTCGGGATGCGGCATCAGACCCACGACGCGGCCGTCGGCGGAGCTGACCCCGGCGATGTCGTGCAGCGAGCCGTTGGCGTTCTCGTGGTACCGGAAGACCACCCGCCCCTCGCCCTCGAGCTCCTCGATCACGTCGGCGGGCGCCACGTACCGCCCCTCACCGGACTTCAGCGGGACCAGCAGGTCGGCGTCGGGCTCGAAGCGCGACGTCCAAGCCGTCGAGGTCGAGGCCACCCGCAGCCACACGTCGCGACAGATGAAGTGCAGACCCACGTTACGAGTCAGGGCCCCGGGCAACAGGCCTGCCTCGCAGAGCACCTGAAAACCGTTGCAAATGCCCAACACCGGCATGCCGTGCCGTGCAGCCTCCACCACCTCGGTCATCACCGGGGCGAACCTCGCGATCGCACCGGCCCGCAGGTAATCGCCGTAGGAGAAACCGCCGGGCACCACCACCGCGTCGACGCTTTTGAGATCGGCGTCGGCATGCCACAGGCTGACGGGCTCGGCTCCGACGCGGCGCGCCGCGCGAGCGGCATCCACGTCGTCGAGCGTGCCGGGAAACGTGATGATCCCGATGCGTGCCGTCACGGTGTCTCCCGGCTGATGGTCCAGTCTTCGATCACGGTGTTCGCCAGCAGCGATTCCGCTATCTCGGCGAGCGCCGAATCGTCGACGCTGTCGTCCACTTCGAGCTCAAAACGCTTGCCTTGCCGCACTTCTGAGATCCCCGGATGTCCGAGGCGACCCAGCGCGCCGACAATCGCCTGACCTTGCGGGTCGAGAATCTCCGCTTTGGGCATCACGCTCACGATCACCCGGGCCACCGGCGCTCCTCCTCAGTTGGCGTTTCGGCGCCAACTCTACCGGCGAAAGCGCAGCTGACGGTTACGGGCACGAGGCAATGTAGGCCTCGCACAGCGGCGCGCTCATGGCATTGAGCACCGGATCGTCCGCCATCGCCGGCCAGGACGCCTGCGGCGGTGCTGTTGACCACAGCGTGACCTCGCTGATCGTGCTGCTGGCGGGGTGGGCGAACAGGTAGGAGTGCATCACCACCGGGCCGCTGATCACGGCGGCCATTCGGTTGGTTTCGTCACTGGTCAGCGACGGTGATTCCGTCGGTGCGCGCTGCTGGCATGCCCGCAGCGCGGCGACGGCGTTGCCGAACGCCGTGGCCGCGATCGTGCCGCCGTGGGCCGTGTCACCGCGCCAGTGCAGGACCTGGGCCTGCAGTTGCCACTGCCCGTCGGGATGCTGAACCGTCGAGCGAGCCGCGACGGCGGCGTCGCGAGGGTCCTGCGGTATCGGCGGCGTGGCGCACAGCTCCTCGAACCGAAAACGGGGGCCGGGCGCCGAACCGGTCGTCTGCACCGCCTGGCCGGCCAGCGCGGGCCAGTGATACAACGCGTCCAGCGGCACGGCATGCTGATCGATCCACGCGGTGTTCGGTATCCGGTCGCACAGCCCCGGGCAAGTCTCCGGGTCGGCATGCGCAGGAATGACGACCACCAGAGCAATTGCGAAATTGCCGGCGACCAGCATCGTGGCCAGGATCACGCGCATCGGCAGCTTGCCCATCAAGGCACAATCGTAGATATGCAACTGACGCATTTCGGCCATTCGTGCCTACTTGCCGAATTCGACCACACCCGCGTGCTCTTTGATCCCGGTACCTTCGCGCACGGCTTCGAGGGAATCACCGGCCTGACCGCCATCTTGATCACCCATCAGCATCCCGACCATGTCGACGCCAAACGGCTGCCCGCATTGCTCGAGGGTAACCCGGATGCGGTGCTGTACGCCGACCCGCAGACCACCGCGCAGCTGGGCGCGCCCTGCCGGGAGGTCCATGTCGGCGACGAGCTGCAAATCGGTGAACTGACGGTGCGCGCCGTCGGCGGAAAGCATGCGGTCATCCACCCGGAAATCCCTGTGATCGAGAACATTTCGTTTCTGGTGGGCGACGGGGACCATCGTGCCCGGTTGATGCATCCCGGTGACGCGCTGTTCGTGCCCGGTGAGCCGGTGGACGTCTTGGCCACGCCGGCGGCCGCGCCGTGGATGAAGGTGTCCGAGGCGGTCGATTACCTGCGTGCGGTGGCTCCGGAGCGCGCCGTTCCCATTCACCAGGGAATCATCGCCCCAGACGCCCGTGGCATCTACTACGGACGGCTCACCGAGATGACCAGCACCGACTTCCAGGTGCTTCCCGAAGAAGACGCCGTCACGTTCTAGCGGCGGTCACGCCGGCGTGACGTTCGGAAGCGGACGGGTTACCCCGCGCCCCGGCTAGGTGATGTCGTCGGCGGCGCCGCGGACGGCGGCGCGGCCCGAGAAGATGCAGCCGCCCAAAAACGTGCCCTCCAGCGCGCGGTAGCCGTGCACGCCGCCGCCACCGAATCCGGCGACCTCGCCGGCCGCGTACAGACCGGTGATGGGCGTGCCGTCGGCCTTCAGCACCCGTGAGGCAAGGTCGGTTTCGATGCCGCCCAACGTTTTTCTGGTCAGGATATGCAGCTTGACCGCGATCATCGGCCCCGCCTTCGGGTCGGTCAGCCGGTGCGGCGCCACGACCCGGCCCAGCCGGTCGCCCAGATAGTTGCGGGCACCGCGGATCGCCGTGATCTGACCGTCCTTGCTGAACTTGTTGGCGACCTCCCGGTCCCGGGCGGTGACCTCGGCCTCCACCGTGGCATAGTCCAGCGGCTGCACGTCGGGCAGCTTGTTCATCGCGGACACCAAGTCGCGCAACGAGTTTGCGCTGACGAAGTCAACACCCCGATCGACAAACGCCTGCACGGGCCCCGGCGGCCCGGATCGCGCCCGGTTTCGCAACAGCTCGCGGATGCTCTGTCCGGTCAGATCGGGATTCTGCTCCTGCCCGGAGAGTGCGAACTCCTTCTCAATGATCTTGGCGTTCAACACGAACCAGGTGTAGTCGAACCCCGATTTGGTGATGTACTCCAAGGTCCCCAGCGTGTCGAAGCCGGGATAGAGGGGCACCGGCAACCGTTTGCCGCTCGCATCGATCCACAGGGACGACGGCCCGGGGATGATGCGAATGCCGTGCAACGGCCAGATCGGGTCGTAGTTGGTGATGCCCTCGACGTAGTGCCACATCCGGTCGGGGTTGATCACCCGCGCGCCGGCCCGCTGCGTGATGCCGATCATCCGGCCGTCGACATGGGCCGGCACCCCGCTCAGCAGTTGCTCGGGGACGCGGCCCATGCGTTTGGGCCAATTCTTTCGCACCAACTCGTGGTTGGCCCCGATGCCACCACTCGTCACGATCACGGCGTCGGCACGAAACTCGAACTGCCCTAAGGGCTCTCGTGATGACGCGACCCCCCTCGGCGTGGCCGAGGGCTCCAGCACGGTGCCCCGCACGCCGGTCACCGCCTCGCCCTCGACGATCAACTCGTCGACCTGATGGCGGTGCGCAAACCTCACCGAGGAGCGGTCCCGCAATTGACGGGCGAAAATCTCGACCAGCGCGGGCCCGGTACCCCAGGTGATATGGAAGCGGGGAACCGAATTGCCGTGCCCCTGTGCGTCATACCCGCCGCGCTCCGCCCAGCCCACCAGCGGGAAAAGCTTGAGGCCCCGCGAACGTAACCAACTGCGTTTCTCCCCCGCGGCGAAATCGACGTAGGCGTGCGCCCACTGGCGGGGCCAGTAGTCCTCTGGACGGTCGAAGGCCGCCGTACCGAGCCAGTCCTGCAACGCCAGTTCATGGCTGTCGCGGATACCCAACCGGCGCTGCTCGGGGCTGTCGACGAAGAACAGACCGCCGAAGGACCAGAAGGCCTGCCCGCCCAGGTTTGCGCTGTTCTCCTGGTCGACGATCAGCACCCGCAGGCCGCGATCCACCAGTTCGCAGGCGGCGACCAGGCCGGCCAGTCCCGCTCCGACGACGATGGCGTCGGCGTCGAACCCCGCAACTGAAGAATCGCTCATGTCGGACCAGGGTAGTGCCCCGACGAGCAGGTCAGACAGTCGCTTCGTCAGGCGGCGTCGAGCACGGCCTTAGCCTGATCCCAGCGGTATACGCAGGGGGTGCAGTCGTGCATCAGCGCCAGGTCGACCGCGTCCACCATGGCCTGTAGCGGCCCGGATTTACGGAGATGCCGAGCCGCGACCGCAACCCGCACGACACCGCCGCGCCGGGCGATTCGCTCGGCGGACAACACCACCATCCGGCACCACCATGGCTCGGTGAGGAAGCCTTCACCGATGCCGAGGACTCGTGCGCGGACAGTGGTGTGGCGGACCAGGTCGGTGATCCCATGCAGATCGGCCAGCAACCGGAATCCGTTGTCCGGCAACGCTTTGACAACACCGGGTGACACCACCCAGCCGGGCGCGGCGAACAGCCGGGTACGCAGCCCGAGGTGCTCGAGCACCCGGTCGGCGGCCGTCAATCGCAGGTTGGCCTCGTGGGCCCGCAAGATGGCGAATTCGCCGCGTCGCTTCTTCGTGGCCGCGTCGTCGTAGCCGTGCAGCACGATGGCGTCACCGCCGGCGCGACGGGTGGTCAGCCATTCGACGGTTCCCGGGTCATGGTCGAGCCGGTAATCACCGGACAGGCGGGGAGCCACCAGTAACGACACCGGTACTTTGCGGGCATCCATTTGCGCGCAGAAAGCCTCGACGTCGGGCAGGGTGCGTTCACCAATCCCCGAGACCGAGACGATCAATTTTCCAGACACACCAGCAGTTTGCCGATCTCAAGTGTCGGAATGGTGAAGGACACGCAGACAGCAAGCGTATATGCACGCGCGCTGGCGCGATAACTGATTTCAGCCGCCCCGTCGAACCTTTGCAGACCAGAACGGCCGCGAGCGTCAGTCGATGCGATCAGTTCGATATGCTAAGCAACGCCATGGATGAGGCCTCGTACGCAGCGGCCAAAACGCCGCTGCCCCACGCCCCCACCGGGCAGCCGGGCGTCGAGGAACGGGAATATCCCGACAAGCTCGACGCCGCGCTGTTGCGGATCTCCGGCGTGTGCATCTTGGCCACGGTGATGGCCATCCTGGATGTCACGGTCGTCAGCGTCGCCCAACGCACCTTCATCGATCAGTTCGCGTCCTCGCAGGCCGTCGTGGCCTGGACGATGACCGGCTACACGCTGGCCTTGGCGACGGTGATCCCGATAACCGGGTGGGCAGCCGACCGGTTCGGCACCAAACGCCTGTTCATCGGTTCGGTGGCGGCCTTCATCCTGGGCTCACTGCTGTGCGCAATTGCGTCAAACGTCGTGCAGCTCATTGTCTTTCGGATGGTGCAGGGAGCCGGCGGTGGCATGTTGTTGCCGCTGGGATTCATGATCTTGACCCGTGAAGCGGGCCCGGGGCGGCTCGGGCGCCTGATGTCGATCCTGAGCATCCCGATGCTGCTCGCCCCGATCGGCGGGCCGATCCTGGGCGGCTGGCTGATCGACACCTCGAGCTGGCGGTGGATCTTTTTGATCAATGTGCCGATCGGATTTCTCACCATCGCCCTCGCCGCCATCGTGTTCCCCCGGGATCACCCGGCCCGCTCCGAAACCTTCGACGCCGTCGGCGTGCTGCTGCTCTCGCCGGGCCTGGCGATGTTCCTGTTCGCCGTGTCCTCCATCCCGGGCCGGGGCACGGTGGCTGACCGCCATGTGGTGATACCCGCGATGATCGGACTGGCGTTGATCGCGGGCTTCGTCCTGCACGCGTGGCATCACGCCGATCATCCCCTGATAGATCTGCGGCTGTTCCGCAATCCCGTGCTCACCCACGCCAACGTGACGATGCTGGTCTTCGCGGGCGCATTTTTCGGTGCGGGCCTGCTGCTGCCGAGCTATTTCCAGCAGGTGCTGCACCAGACGCCGATGCAGGCCGGCGTGCACATGATCCCTCAGGGGCTGGGCGCCATGCTGACCATGCGGCTGACCGGTCCGCTGGTGGACAGGCAGGGACCGGGCAAGATCGTGCTGGTCGGGATTGCGCTGATTACCGCCGGCCTGAGCGCCTTCGCCTTCGGGGTGGCCACCCAGGCCCACTATCTACCCACGCTGCTGGTCGGGCTGGCGATCATGGGCCTGGGCATGGGCTGCACCATGATGCCGCTGTCGGTCGCGTCGGTGCAGGCCCTGGCGCCCCATGAGATCGCCCGGGGAACGACCCTCATGAGCGTCAGCCACCAGGTCGGCGGCTCGATGGGAACGGCGCTGATGTCGATGGTCCTGACGAATCAGTTCATCAGGAGCCCAGACATCGTCGCAGCAAACAAGCTTGCCGCTTTGCATCAGAAGTCGGTCATTGACGGGGTGCCGGTCGAGCAGTCCGCAATCCCCCGCCAGTCGCTTGTCCCTGGCTTTTGGAGCAATGTGTCGCACGATCTTTCACACGCTTATACGGCGGTATTCGTGATTGCCATCGTGCTGGTGGTTTGCACCTTCATTCCGGCGTGGTTTCTGCCCAAAAAACCGGCGAGCGAAACCGCCGGCGAATAACATATTCGCCCTGGTAGGACCGCGACCAGCCGTTTATTGCTTTAACCGCAGTCCGGAACATAATCTGCGCAGCGCGAATTACAAGCGTGCGACAGGCGAATACGAGTAAAAGGGCTTCAGCCGGGGCAACCCTGCGGATATGCTCAGCGGCGCCATGCAGAAGACCCGTTCCGCAGCCTTCAGCGTCCCGTTGCCCGCAGCCTCGGGACCGTCGCTGCGCCCCGATGAGTACCCCGACAAGCTGGACGCAGCGCTGTTCCGGATCGCCGGAGTGTGTGGTCTGGCCTGCATCATGGCGGTGCTGGACAGCACCGTCGTCGCCGTCGCGCAACGCACCTTCATCGCGCAATTCGGGTCCACCCAGGCCGTCGTCTCGTGGACGATCGCCGGCTACATGCTCGCGTTCGCGACCGTGATCCCGATTACCGGATGGGCAGCGGACCGGTTCGGCACCAAACGCCTCTTCATAGGTTCGGTCCTGATTTTCACGCTGGGATCGCTGCTGTGCGCGATGGCACCGAACATATTGCTGCTCATCTTGTTTCGAGTGGTCCAGGGCATCGGCGGCGGCATGCTATTGCCGCTCAGCTTCGTCATCTTGACGCGCGAAGCGGGACCCAAGCGTGTCGGTCGCCTGATGGCGGTGGGCGGAATCCCGATCCTTCTCGGCCCCATCGGTGGGCCCATCCTGGGCGGCTGGCTGATCGGCGCGTATGGCTGGAAGTGGATCTTCCTGATCAACCTGCCGATCGGGCTGACGGCGCTCGCATTCGCAGCGATCATGTTCCCGAAAGATCGGTCGGCCCCGACGGAGGCCCTCGACATCACCGGCGCGCTGCTGCTCTCCCCCGGCGTGGCGATCTTTTTGTGCGGGGTGTGTTCCATCCCGGGGCGGCACACGATAGCCGACCGCTACGTGTTGGTGCCGGCGCTCGTCGGACTGGGTCTGATCGCCGCGTTCATCCTGCATGCCTGCTATCGGACCGATCACCCCCTCATTGACCTGCGGCTGTTCCGCAATCCGGTGGTCACCCAGGTGAATCTGACGCTGCTGGTGTTCGGGGCCGCTTCGGTGGGCATCGGGCTGCTGGTGCCGAGTTTCTTTCAAATCGTCGGCCACGAGACGCCGATGCAGTCGGGTCTGCACATGCTGCCGATCGGGATCGGTGCGGTACTGACCATGCCGCTGGGCGGCGCCTTCATGGACAAACGCGGCCCCGGAAACATCGTGCTCATCGGCCTGCCCCTCATGGCTGTGGGTCTGGGCGTCTTCACCTACGGAGTCGCCCGGCAGGCCGCGTACTCACCGGTCTTGGTGACCGGGCTCGCGATCATGGGCCTGGGTATCGGCCTCACCACCACACCGCTCTCGGCCGCGCTCATGCAGGCGCTGGCCCCGCATCAGGTCGCCCGCGGGACGACGCTGATCAGCGTCAACCAACAGGTCGGCGGGTCCATTGGGGCAGCGCTCATGGCGGTGATCCTGACCAACCAATTCAATCGCAACGAGGCCCTGATGGCGGCGAACGAGATGAGCGGGGAGCGCCCGGGCGTCGGTAAGCGGGATCTGCCGGTCGATCCGTCAGCCGTCCCGCGGCACCAGCCTGCTCCCGATCTGGCCAGCCACGTGTCTCACCACTTGGCGCACGCCTATACGGCGGTGTTCGTGCTGGCCGCCGCGCTGGTCGCCTTCACCATCATCCCGGCATCCTTTTTGCCGAAGAAGCCGCCCGCCCTGCCGGCCGACGAATAAGCAAGATCACCTCGCGAAGTGGCGGCGGCGCGGGCCCTCGGCCGGCGGAGTGGCTACACCGACGAGCGGGCGCCGGCGGCAGCTAACAGCCATGCGTATTGGAAGGCCGCTTCCTCCCATGCCTTATAGCGGCCACTGACCCCACCGTGTCCGGCGTTCATCTGGGTCTTCAACAGAACGGGGCTGCCGTCACCGTTGGCGTGCCGCAGCGCCGCAACCCACTTGGCCGGCTCCACGTAGTAGACCCTCGTATCGTTCAGCGACGTCATGGCGAGAATCGCCGGATAATGCTTGGTCTCGACATTCTCATAAGGCGAATAGGACTTCATGTAGGAATAAACCTCTTTGTCCGCCAAGGGGTTTCCCCATTCGTCCCACTCGGTGACGGTCAACGGCAAGGAGGGATCCAAGATGGTGGTCAGCGGGTCGACGAACGGGACCTGCGCGAGAATTCCGGCGAAGAGCTCCGGCGCCAGGTTGGCCACCGCCCCCATCAGCAGACCGCCGGCACTACCCCCCAACGCGACCAGCTGACCCGGCCGGGTCATTTCGGAGTCCACCAAATGCCTTGCGACGGCCACGAAGTCGGTGAACGTGTTCTTCTTTTGCAAGAGCTTGCCGTGCTCGTACCACAGCCGGCCCATCTCGCCACCGCCACGGACATGGGCGATCGCGAACACCATGCCACGGTCCAGTAGCGATAACCGGGCAATGGAAAAGCTGGGGTCGGTGCACAGCTCGTAGGCGCCGTAGCCGTAAATCAGTGCGGGTGCCGGGAATTCGAGATCGGCGCGGTGCACGATAGACACCGGGATCCGGGTGCCGTCGTCGGCAACCGCCCAGTCACGCCGTTCCACATAGTCGTCGGGCCGATAATCGCCGAGTACCGGTTGCTCGCGCAGCAGGATGCGTTCACCGGTGGCCAGGTCGATGTCGTAGACGCGCGCCGGAATGACCAGGGAGCCGGCCCTGATCCGCAGCTTGGGTGCATCCCAGTTGGGGTTACCGGCGGGACCGGACGACATCAGCTCGGAGTCGAATGAAATCTCTTCGGGCTGCGCATAAGTGCCGTCGGCGTTGACGGGCCACAACTGCAACCGGGGCAGCGCCTCCCGCCGATAGCTGACGACGAGGTGGCCGGCGAAAGCGTCCACCGCGTCGAGCCGCACATCGTCGCGGTGCGGGATCAGGGTGCGCTGCTGTGCCGGATCGCTGACCGGCGCCTCGGTGAGGGTGAAGTTGACCGCGCCGTCGTTGTGCAGAATCAAGAACCGGTCCTGGCCCCCGATGACCGCGTGCTCGACCGCATATTCGACACCCTCGCGGCGGGGCAGCACGACGGTGAACCGTGCCTGCGGATCGGCCGCGTCTGCGTAGCGATACTCCGAGGTGATCGAGGATCCCGAGGCGATGAAAACGTAGGCCTCGCTGCGCGTGAGGCCCACACCAAGCCAATACTTTTCGTCGGCTTCGTGATAAACCAGCTCCGGCTGTGCACCGGAGCCCACCCGATACCGCCACACCTTGTCGGGACGGTGGGCAGCATCCAGGGTCAGGTAGTACACCGTGCGGTTGTCGGCGGCCCAGGTCGCACCCGCGCCGATGTCGGCGATCTCGTCGGGGTACAGTTCGCCGGTGCGTAAGTCCTTGAACCGCAACGTGTAACGCTCATCGCCCAGCGTGTCGACCGAGTAGGCCAGCAGGTTTCCATCCAGGCTCACCGTCGCGGCGCCCAGGGAGAAGAATTCGTGGCCCTCGGCCTCGGCATTGGAATCGAGCAGGATCTGCTCCCCCGGGATTTCGGTGTCCTCGTCCAGTGTCGGCGGGTCCCAGTCGTCGGATCCTCCTATCGGACAACGGCATTGGACGCGGTATTGCTTGCCTTCATAGGTGCGTGCGTAGTACCACCACTGGCCCTGCCGGGTCGGTACCGATAGATCCGTCTCCTTGGTGCGCGCCTTGATCTCGGCGAAAATCTGCTGCCGCAACGGCTCGAGCTGGGCGGTCATGTGATCGACGTAGGCGTTTTCCGCCTCGAGGTGGGCGATGACCTCGGGGTTGGCCTTTTCCCGCAGCCACTCATACGGGTCGATGAAGACGTCACCGTGATGTTCGCGCCGGCTCTCCACCCGCTTGGCGACCGGGGGTACCGAGCCGTCCAGATGCGTTTCGGTCATGCGCCGGGACCGATCCAGTCATCGAAGCTCAAGCCGGAAATACGTTCGTAGGCATCGATATAACGGCCGCGGGTGGCCTCGATGATGTGGTCCGGCAGCGGCGGCGGAGGTTGGGAGCCGTGGCGGTCCCAGCCGGACTCGGGACCGGTCAGCCAGTTGCGGACGAACTGTTTGTCGAAGCTGTTCTGGACCACGCCAACCTGGTACTCGTCGGCCGGCCAGTAGCGCGACGAATCCGGGGTGAAGATTTCGTCGGCCAGCAGCAGGTTGCCGTCACGGTCGGTGCCGAATTCGAACTTGGTGTCCGCGATGATGATTCCCTTCCGGAGCGCGTGATCGGCGGCCTGAACGTAGATCTGTAATGTGCGGTCGCGTAACTGGTTGGCCGGCACGGGACCAACCATCTCGATCACCCGCGCGAAGGAGATGTTCTCGTCGTGGTCGCCCAATGCGGCTTTCGTCGCGGGGGTGAACAGCGGTTCGGCGAACCTGCTGGCTTCGACCAATCCCGGCGGCAACGTGATGCCGCAGACCGTTCCCGTCGCCTGGTAGTCCAGCAGTCCCGAGCCGGTCAGGTAACCGCGGGCCACGCATTCCACCGGAAGCATTTCCAGCTGACGCACCACCAGCGCGCGGCCCAGGACCTCGTCGGGGATGCGTGGATCGTCGGGCGGCCCGGCCAGATGGTTGGGGGCGTCGACCAGGCCGAAGAAGAAGACGCTCATTGCGGTCAGGATGCGGCCCTTGTCCGGGATGGTGCTGTCCAGGACGAAGTCGTACGCCGAGATCCGGTCGGTGGCGACCAGCAGCAGGTGGTCGTCGTCGACGCGATACAGCTCACGGACCTTGCCGCTGGCCAGATGCTGATAGTCGGACAATGCGGGCATCCGGTCAGCCTATCGGGCCCCTGCAAACGGGCTTTGTGCTGGGATCGGGCTATGACATTGCGGTTTCTGCCCTACTCCACCAGGCCCGGCAGGCTGGCCGTCCAGCTGTTCAGCGACCTCGCCGTCGTCGTGTGGACGGTGCTCTGGCTGCTCGTTGGGCTGGCCGTCTACGACGCCATCGCCACCATCGCCGACGCCGGGCGGCAGGTCGAGAGCGGCGCGAACGGCATTGC
The DNA here is from genome assembly GCF_001665875.1 of Mycobacterium sp. 852002-40037_SCH5390672. Classification (GTDB taxonomy): domain Bacteria; phylum Actinomycetota; class Actinomycetes; order Mycobacteriales; family Mycobacteriaceae; genus Mycobacterium. The sequence continues at coordinate 43,139 of NZ_LZTA01000102.1, read as the reverse complement.
CGGCAACCTCGCGTCCGCCGGCCATGGAGCCCAGCACATTCCGGTGGTGGGCGACACGGTCAGCAAGCCGCTCAACTCCGCCAGCCACGCCGCGCTGGACATCGCTGGGGCGGGCCACGACCTGGACAGCGCGGCGAGCTGGCTCGCAGTACTGCTCGCGATGGCCGTCGTCGCGGTCCCGATCCTCCTCGCGGTGCTGCCGTGGTTTTTTCTGCGGCTTCGCTTCTTCCGGCGCAAGTTGACGGTGACCGCACTGGCCGCCACACCGGCCGGTGCGCAACTGCTTGCGTTGCGCGCGCTGACGAACCGGCCGCCCAAGAAATTGATCGCCGTCAGCGCGGACCCGGTCGGCGGCTGGCGCCGTGAGGATCCCGTCACCATCGGGGCGTTGGTCGCGCTCGAATTACGGTCGGCCGGTATCGCGATTCGCGGGATCTAGCAGCAAGGCCCGCGGGCGAATCGGATCGTCACTGATCTTCGCGTAGCTCCACGACGAGGTGCCGAATGCCGGTATGCCGATTGCTGCGGGCCCACTCGACCGGCCGGACGACCCGCACCCCGCCGAACCGAGAGAGCAGCTCTTCGAACAGCACCCGCAGCTCCAGCCGGGCCAGATTGGCACCCAGGCAGTAGTGCACGCCCTGACCGAATCCCAGATGCGGGTTGGGCTTTCGGGTGATGTCAAATTCGTCGGCGTTCTCGAATACGCCGGCGTCACGATTCGCCGAGCCCTCCCAGATCTGTATTTTCTGCCCGGCCTCGATCGACTGCCCGCCGAGCGTGACGTCGCGGGTGGCGGTGCGCCGCTTGGAGGGCGACGGCGACGTCCACCGCACCATCTCCTCGACGGCCGTGGGCAGCACGTCGAGATCGCGCCGCAGCGAATGCAATTGGTCCGGGTGGTCGGCCAGCGCCAGCAGGCCGCCCGCGACCGCGTTGCGCGTGGTCTCCGCACCGGCGCTGAACAACAGGCTGAAGAACAGGTACAGCTCCAGGTCGGTAAGGGCCGATCCGTCATCGCCGTCAGAGTCGTCGAGCATCGCGTTGGCCACGACCGACAACATGTCATCGGTCGGGTTTTCACGCTTAGACGCGATCAACTGCTGACCGTACTCATACATCCGCGAGCCGGCCTCTTCCACCGAGAGCTGCGACAGGGCTGCCTTGCGCGAACCACCGAAGTCGAACTGTGGCTCGATGGCCTCAAACAGCCAATGTCGTTCGGATTCAGGAACTCCCAGCAGGATGCAGATCATCTGCATCGGTAGCTCGGTGGCGATGTCGACCAAAAAGTCGAATGGCTCGCCGGGCACCACGTCGTCCAGCAGGCGGCGCGCCCTGATCCGCAGGTCGTCCTCGACAGAGGAGATCATCCGCGGCGTCAGCCCGGAGCTGACCAGTCGCCGAACCTGCGAATGCCGCGGGTCGTCCATCATGTTGAGCACCTGACCGGCGATCGCCAGGTCCTGCAACAGCGTTCCGCCATACGGCCGGGTGCCACCGGTGACCGATGAATACGTCGCCGGATCCTTGAGCACCTCAAGGGTTTCCGCGTAGGTGGCCACCGACCAGAAGCCTTCACCGTCCGGGGTGTTGTCGGTCGGTGCGTGCCAGTACACCGGCGCCTCCCTACGATGGACGGCGAACAGGTCGTGTGGAAATCCGTTGGCGAAGTTGTCCAGATCGGTGAAGTCGATCTCCGAGAGCGCGCCGGCCAGCGTCACAGGATCGCCCCCGGGGCGTACTTGGCCGCGTCCGGGTAGCGGCTCACCAGCGCATCCACCTGCGCCGCCACCTCGTCCACTTGGTCACCCGCGGCGCCGGTGAACGCCTTCCTGTCGGCCAGCGCGGCGTCCAGCGCCGCCCGGTCCAGCGGCAGCCGCTCGTCGGCGGCCAGGCGGTCCAGCAGGTCGGGCTCGGCTCCGTGTTCGCGCATGGCCAGCGCGGTTGCCACCGCATGTTCGCGGATCACGTGATGCGCGGTCTCGCGGCCCACGCCGGCGCGCACCGCGGCGATCAACACCTTGGTGGTGGCCAGGAACGGCAGGTAGCGGTCGAGCTCACGACTGATCACCGCCGGATAGGCGCCGAACTCGTCGAGCACCGTCAGGAACGTCTCGATCTGCCCGTCGACGGCAAAGAAGCTGTCCGGCAACGCCACTCGGCGCACCACCGAGCAGAACACGTCACCCTCGTTCCACTGCGCACCCGCCAGTTCGGCGGCCATCGACGCATAACCGCGCAGCACCACCTGCAGCCCGTTGACCCGTTCGCAGCTGCGGGTGTTCATCTTGTGCGGCATCGCCGAGGAGCCGACCTGCCCCGGGGCGAATCCCTCGGTGACCAGTTCGTGCCCGGCCATCAGCCGGATCGTGTGGGCCAGCGACGACGGTCCGGCGCCCAGCTGCACCAGCGCCGAGAGCACGTCGTGGTCCAGCGAACGCGGATACACCTGTCCGACACTGGTCAATACCGTTGCGAATCCCAGGAATTCGGCGACGCGCCGCTCGAGCTCGGCGAGCTTGGTCGCGTCGCCGTCCAGCAGGTCGAGCATGTCCTGGGAGGTGCCCATCGGCCCCTTGATGCCGCGCAGCGGGTACCGGTCGATCAGCTCCCGCAGTCGACTCAACGCGATCAGCGTCTCCTGCGCCGCCGAGGCGAACCTCTTGCCCAACGTGGTGGCCTGCGCTGCGACGTTGTGGCTGCGACCGGCCATCACCAGGTCGCGGTAGGCCACGGCCCGCTCGGCGAGCCGCGCCGTAACCGCCACGCCGTGCGCGAAAACCAGTTCCAGCGAGCGCCGGATCTGCAGCTGCTCCACGTTCTCGGTCAGGTCACGACTCGTCATGCCCTTGTGCACGTGCTCGTGACCGGCCAGCGCATTGAATTCCTCGATGCGCGCCTTGACGTCGTGACGCAGCACCCGCTCGCGGTCCGCGATCGACGCCAGGTCGACGTCCTCGATCACTCGCTCGTAGTCGGCGATCGCCGCGGAAGGCACCGGCACGCCCAGTTCCTCCTGCGCGCGCAGCACCGCCAGCCACAGCCGGCGCTCGGCGACGACCTTGGCCCCCGGTGACCAGATCGCGACCATCTCCGCACTGGCGTACCGAGCGGCCAGCACATTCGGAATGCTCACTTGGTCCTCACGAACACACAGCTTACGGTCGGCGGTCATAGCCTATGCGGATGTACTTCGCCGGCGTCGACCTCGCCTGGGCGGGTCGCAACCCGACCGGCCTCGCCGTCGTCGACTCCGGCGGCGTTCTGGTGAGCGTGTGCGCGGTTCGCGACGATGACGAGATCCTGGCCGCGTTGAACCCCTACCTGCAGGGCGATTGCGTCGTCGCCTTCGATGCGCCGCTGGTGGTGAACAACCCGACCGGCCAGCGTCCCGCCGAGACCGCGCTCAACCGTGATTTCCGCAGGTACGAGGCCGGTGCCCACCCTTGCAACACCGGAAAACCCGAATTCGCCAACGGCCCGCGCGCGGGCCGACTGGCCGCGGCGCTGGGCCTGGATCCGGATCCTCGGTCGCCGGCCGCCCGACGCGCGATAGAGGTCTACCCGCACGCGGCGACCGTCGCGCTGTTCCGCCTGGAGCGCACGCTGAAATACAAGGCAAAGCCCGGACGCACCGTCGACCGGCTCAAATCCGAGCTGTTGCTGCTGATGGACGGCGTCGAGCGGCTGGCGCATGCCCCGGTACCGCTACGCGTTGGCGGGCACGACGGCTGGATCGCGCTGGGCCGCGCCGTTGCGGCCGCGCAACGCAAAAGCGAGCTTCGCCGCGCGGAGGATCCGGTCGACGCCGTGGTCTGCGCCTATGTGGCGTTGTACGCGCAGCGCCGCCCCGCGGATGTGACGATCTACGGCGACCTCGACACCGGGTACATCGTGACGCCGTCGCTGCCGGCGGACCCGATCCGCGCGGAGCGGTCGGTCAGATCTGCACAGGCCGCTGATCGATGGGCGCGAGCACCTCGATGAGATCGACCACCGCACCCTGGGCCGCCGCGCGCGGATCGCGGCCCTCCACCAAGGCGGAGACCACCGAACCATCGACCGCGCAGATCAACGTGCATACCAGCTCGATGTGCACCGAGCGGCCCGAACGCTCGAGGGCCTCGGCCACGGCCTCGGCGCGCTGGCGCAGGCTGCGACGCATGGTCTCGCGCAGCGCGGGCAGGCGGGTGCACGCGACGTGGCGCTCGTAGCGCGAGATCAGCTGTTCGGTGAGACCCGGGCCGGACACGTCACCCACGAGCAGATCGGCCAACACCTCGGCGATGGTCTCCGGCCCCCGGCGGCGGCGCGACAAGGCGCTGACCCGCGACCGCAGCTGCGCCACCTCGATCATCGCGATGTGTTCGACGGCGCGTGCGATCAGATCGTCGAGGGAGGAGAAGTAATAAGTGGTGGACGCCAACGGCAATCCGGCCCGCCGCGCGACCGCCCGGTGGCGCACCGCTTCGAACCCGCCCTCGGCCAGCAGCTCGGCGGCAGCGCTGACGAGCGCATACCGCCGACGTTCTCCTTTTGGAGTAACCGCTGCAGTCACGAGTAGCCATCGTGCCAGCCAAAGTGGTACTGCATTGCCATTTCGGCCAAACGGCCAGGGCATAATGGTCCGCATGCCCGACCTGAGCCGACGCGCCCTGCTCGGCCTCGGCGCCAGCGCGGCTCTCGGGGCGGTTGGCGCCTACGGATTCGACATTTTGTTACAGCCTCGGACATCTCACGCCATGCCGGTGTCCGCGCCCGTTTCCAGGGGCGGCACCCAGATGCCGTTGGCGCCGGCGCCCAGCCCACCCCGCGATCCGGCTCCTCCGGCGGCGCCCGCGCCCACCATGGTGACCGGTTCGTTCGCCTCCGCCGCGCGCGGCGGTGCGACCACCAACTGGGCCATCGCGCGTCCGCCGGGCCAGACGAAGCCGCTGCGACCGGTGATCGCGCTGCACGGCAAGGGCAGTGACGCGTCCACCGTGATGGCCGGGGGCGTCGAACAGGGTCTGGCACAGGCCGTCGACGCCGGACTGCCGCCGTTCGCGGTGGTCGCCGTCGACGGGGGCGGCAGCTATTGGCACAAGCGGTCTTCCGGTGAGGACAGCGGCGCCATGGTGCTCGACGAGCTCATCCCGATGCTGGGCAATCAGAATTTGGACACCTCACGAGTGGCCTTCCTGGGCTGGTCGATGGGCGGCTACGGGGCATTGCTGCTGGGCGGCCGGCTGGGACCGGGCCGCACCGCGGCGATCTGCGCGGTGAGCCCGGCGTTGTGGATGTCCTCGGGCGCGGCGGCGCCGGGAGCCTTCGACGGGCCGGATGATTTCGCGGCAAACTCGGTGTTCGGCATGCCCGCCCTGGCCTCGATCCCGATCCGAATCGATTGCGGCGACAGCGATCCGTTTTATGCCGCGACAAAGCAGTTCATCGCCCAACTGCCCCATCCACCGGCCGGCGGGTTCTCGCCCGGTGGGCATGACGGGGCGTTCTGGAGCTCGCAGTTGCCCGCCGAGCTGACCTGGATGGCGCCGCTGCTGACGGCATGAGCCCCGGCCCGCGAGATGGTGCGCCGCCGGTTCGCGAGCGTAACGCCATCGCGAGATTTCCCGCCGAAAGTCACCGTAGCGTTACGCTCGCGAAGGTGACCGCACCTTTCGGCTGGACCTTTCCGTACGCCTGGCCACGCAAGCCCATCTTGGCGGAAAACGTCGTGTGCACATCGCAACCGCTTGCCGCCCAGGCCGGCCTGCGGATGCTCGCGCAGGGCGGGAGCGCGGTCGACGCGGCCATCGCCACGGCCATCACGCTGACGATCGTGGAGCCGGTATCCAACGGCATCGGTTCGGACGCCTTCGCCATCGTGTGGGATGGGAAGCACGTGCACGGGCTGAACGCCTCGGGCCGCTCGCCAGCAGCCTGGACGCCGGAATACTTTGGCGGCAAGGCCGTTCCGGCCCTCGGCTGGAATTCGGTGACCGTGCCCGGCGCCGTGTCGGCGTGGACCGCACTGCACGCCAAGTTCGGCAAGCTGCCGTTCGAACGGCTCTTCGAGCCAGCAATATCCTACGGTCGCAACGGCTTTCTGGTTTCGCCGACGGTCGCAGAGCAATGGGCGGCGCAAGTTCCACTATTCAAAAGCCAGCCGGGTTTTGCCGAGGCGTTTATGCCCGGCGGGCGAGCGCCGAGACCCGGCGAGCGATTCAGCCTGCCCAATCATGCGGCCACGCTCGAAACGATCGCCACGACCAACGGCGAGGCGTTTTATCGTGGCGAACTGGCCGCCCGACTCGAGGCGCACGCGCTGGGCAACCAGGGCGCCATGCGGGCCAGTGACCTGGCCGCTCACCGTGCCGACTGGGTGGGCACGGTCGACGGCGGCTACCGCGGATACACCGTGCACGAGATCCCGCCCAACGGTCAGGGCATCGTCGCGCTGATCGCCCTGGGCATCCTGGAACACTTCGACATCTCTTCGCTGCCGGCCGATTCCGCTGACAGCGTGCACTTGCAGATCGAAGCGGTAAAGCTGGCGTTCGCCGATGCCCAGGCCTATGTCGCCGACATCGAGCACATGTCGCTGGGGCCGGAACGCCTGCTGGACAACGAATACCTGAAGCAGCGCGCGGCACTGATCGACCGCGCGCGAGCCAAGCCGGCATCCGCGGGGGCCCCGGCGGGCGGGACCGTCTATCTGACCGCCGCCGACGCCGCGGGGATGATGGTGTCGATGATCCAGTCGAACTACATGGGGTTCGGTTCGGGCGTGGTGGTACCCGGCACCGGGATCTCGTTGCAAAACCGTGGTGCGAATTTCGTTGCAGCACACCGGCACCCGAACCAGGTCGGACCGAATAAGCGCCCCTATCACACCATCATCCCGGGGTTTGTGACCAAAGACGGGGCCCCGGTCATGAGCTTCGGGGTCATGGGCGGAATGATGCAGCCCCAGGGCCACGTGCAGGTGATGGTGCGCATCGCCGATCACGGTCAGAACCCGCAGGCGGCGTGTGACGGCCCGCGGTTCCGGTGGGTGGAAGGTATGCAGGTCAGCTGCGAAAAGGGCTTTCCAGAATCCACTCTGGACGAGTTGCGCCGGCGCGGACACGACCTCGTTGCCGTCGACGACTACAACCAATTCGGCAGCTGCCAGGCCATCTGGCGCCTCGAGGGCGGTTATTTCGCGGCCAGCGATCCCCGCCGCGACGGTCAGGCCGCCGCCTTCTAGACGCGGATCTTCCCGTCGGCCGCCAACTGGGCGATGTCGCTGCGGAAATGGCTGCCCGGCAGTCGAATTGAATGAACGACTTCGTAGGCTTTGGTACGCGCGGCCGTCAGGTCGGCGCCGGTGCCCACCACCGACAGCACTCGACCACCCGACGAGACGATTTCGCCGTCGTCACGCCGCGCCGTTCCGGCGTGCAATACCCCGTCGGCTTCCGAGCCGACGATGACGTCTCCCACGCGGGGGCGGCCGGGATAGCTCTCCGCCGCCACCACCACCGTCACGGCCGCACCGTCGTGCCAGCGCAGCTCGCCGAAGTCCGCCAATGCGCCACTGCCCGCCGCGTACAACAGCTGACCGAGCGGCGATTCCAGCAGCGCCAGCACCGCCTGTGTTTCGGGATCGCCGAAGCGACAATTGAATTCGACCACCGCGGGTCCGTTCGCGGTGATAGCGAGCCCGGCATACAGCAATCCGCTGAACGAGCTGCCGCGCGCGACCATCTCGGCCGCAACGGGTTCGACGATGTTGCTGACCACATCGCGATACACCTCGTCGGGAAGCCAGGGGACGGGCGCATAGGCACCCATGCCGCCGGTATTGGGCCCGCTGTCGCCGTCGCCGACACGCTTGAAGTCCTGCGCCGGCAGCAGCGGCACCACGGTTTCGCCGTCTACGACGCAGAACAGCGACACCTCCGGGCCGTCCAGGTAGGACTCCAACAGCACCGGGTGCCCCGCCTCGAGCAGCCCGGCGGCGTGCGCACGTGCGACAGCGCGATCCGTGGTCACCACGACGCCCTTGCCCGCGGCCAGGCGATCGTCCTTCACCACCCAGGCCGGGTCCCCCGCCGTCGGGCCGAACCGGTCCAGCGCGGCATCTAAATGCGCGGGGGTGTCGACGATTTCACTGGTTGCGGTGCGCACCCCGGCCGCGGCCATGACCTCCTTGGCGAAAGCCTTGGAACCTTCGATGCGAGCGGCGTCCTTGCTGGGGCCGAAGCAGACGATGCCTGCGGACCGCACCGCGTCGGCCACCCCAAGGACCAGCGGCACCTCGGGACCGATCACCACCAAGTCGGCGCGGACCTCCCGCGAAAGCGTGACCACATCGTCCGCCGAGGTGATGTCGACGTCGTGCTGGTCGGCCAGCCGAGCGGTGCCGGCGTTGCCCGGAGCGATCGCCAGCCCCGTGACCTGCGGGTCTTTGCGCAGCGCCAACAGCAACGCATGTTCACGGGCACCGGAACCAATCACCAGGACGCGCACGACACGTCAGACTAGCCCGGTCAAACGGCTCACGCCCACAGTCCCCGGCTTCAGAGGATTTTCTCGAGCAGCCCCTTGAGGTCATTTCGCTGCGCGGCGGTGAGGCGTCCGAGGCGCTTGTCGAACTCGTCGGAGAGCAGTGTCAAGCCGTTCCTGGCAGCCTGACGCCCGGGCGGGGTGAGCCGAGCCGGTGGCGCCGCAAATCGGACGGGTCGATCTCGCGCCGCACAACCCCGCGGCCTCGAGCCGTTTCAGGTAAAGAGTCACCATCGCCTTGGGCATGCTCAACGTCGCGGCCAACTCGGCCGGGTAGGGGTTCTCGCATCCCATCGGGGCGCGCAGGCTCTCCCAGCTCGACGACAACGTCCGGGCCGTCGACGTACACCTGGGCGCCGATGAGCTGGCGCGGCTCGACGCGCTGACCAAGCCGAAGTTCGGATTTCCGCACAACATGCTGGAAATGGCGCCGGGCATCATCAACGGCGGAACGACGATCAACGGGGTCTCCGCGCCGATCTCCGAGTACGTGATGCCCGAAGGTGTTCAGCCGTACTGAGATTGGCGGGTCAGTCGCCCGAGTGCATCTTCAAAGCAGCGTCGACGTTGCCCTTCTTGTCCTCTCCTGAGCCCTTTGCCGCGGCCTTCTTGCGTTTGGCCACGACGGCGTCGACCGCGCCGTTGAGCGCAGAACCCAGCGGGAAGCCCAGATAGTGGGTGAGGAAGACGGCCATCTCCTTCAGCTCGGTCTCGGTGAGCTCGCTGTTGAGAAGTGCGGCGTTGATCTGGATCTCGGCCAGGTCGCGATTTCCGATCGCGGTCACCGCCGTCAACGTCATGATGCGCTTGTCGCGCATCGACAATCCCGGTCGCGTCCAGATGCTGCCGAACAGGTGGTCGACGGTCAGGTCGAAGTACGCGTCGCCTTCGATGTTGGGCATCTCCCAGCCATAAACCTCGTTCATCTTCGCGAGGCCCTTGCTGCGCTGTTCGTCCATTACGCCTCTTCCTCCGTGTGTGGTACCCCGAGACCCGCGGCCAACCGCTGGTAGGCCAACCGGGCAAGCGGCAAATCGACCGACACCGCCTCGCCCAGGGCCAATGCCAGGCTCAGGTCCTTCTCCCCCAGGCCGCGAGTGTGCAAGAACGGCTGGTACAAGAAGTCGTCCGCCTCAAGGTCTTTCATGTTTTCGCGCACCATGATCGCCCCCGGGCCGCCGGTGAGCGCGTCGGTGTGACGCACCACCCGGCCCAGGGCCTGCAGATCCAGGCCGGCCGCCTCGGCCAGCTTCATGGCCTCACACGCCGCGGCGTACGAGGTGAAGGTCAGCATGTTGCGCGCCAACTTCATTCGGGTGCCCGCACCGGGCTCACCGGCGTGGATCACCACCGATGCCCAGTGCTTGAATGCCGGCTTGATCCGCTCGTAGACCTCCCGCTCGGCGCCCACCATGGTGGCGAGTTCGCCTTTCGCGGCGGCAGCCGCGCCGCCGCTGACCGGGGCATCGACGATGTGGATGCCCCGCTGCTTGAGCTCTGCCGCGAGTTCGACCGCCGTGGTGTCGCTGATGGTCGAGTGGATCGCGATGACGGTGCCGGGCTTCGCGTTGGCCGCCAGCTCGCCGACCACCTCGCGCACCTGGGCGTCGTTGAGCACGGTGATGTGGATGATGTCGGCGGCGGCGACATCGGCGACACTGTCGGCCAGGCCGGCGCCCTTTTCGACCAGCGGGGTCATCGCCTCGGTCCGGATGTCGTAAACCGTTACCCCGCCCGGCCATTCGGTCATCTTCGTGGCCATCGGCGCGCCCATGTTGCCCAAACCGATATAGCCGAGCTTCAGCTGGTCAGTCATATGACATTTCCTCCCGTCACGACCGAATTATCTGTCCACCGTCGACATTGAAGATCTGCCCGGTGATCCACGACGCCTCGTCGGAGAGTAGGAACAGACACATGCCGACCAGATCCTCGGGCGTGCCCATCCGCGACAGCGGCAGGCCCTTGACGATGTCGGCGACCATCTCCGCCGGCGTGGTGGTCCGATTGGCCTCGGTGTCGATGGGGCCGGGGGCGATCGCGTTGATCCGGATCTTCTGGCCGCCGAGTTCGCGGGAGAGCTGTTGGGTCAGACCGTTGAGCCCGACCTTGGCCAGGCCGTAATAGTTCGCGTAAAGCCAGGCGGCGGTGGACGACTGGTTGACGATCGCCCCGCCGCCGCGCTTGGCCATCTTCTTGTACACCGCCCGGGTGCACCACAGCGCCCCGTCGAGGTTCACGCTCATGAACTTCTTGTAGTACTCCGGGTCGATGGTGAGCAGGAAGTCCAGCTTCATGCCGCCAAAGATCGCGGCGTTGTTGACCAGGTAGTCGATGCCGCCGAATTCGGCCAGCGTGCGATCGGCCATTGCCTTGGCCGACGCGGGGTCGGACACGTCGACCGGAATGCTGAGCGCCGTACCGCCGTCGGCAACGATCTGCTTGGCCACCGCCTCGGCGGCCTCGGCGTTGATGTCGGCGACCACCACCGCCGCGCCCTCGCGGGCCAGCGCCTCGGCGTACGCCTGCCCGATGCCGCCACCGGAACCGGTGACGATGCCGACTTTATTCTCGAATCGCATGTTTTCCTCTCGGTCGCCTAGTGGCACGGTCACTGCACAGCGGTGGCAATGGTTTTGACTTCCAGGTATTCCTCGAAGCCGGCCAGGCCCATTTCGCGTCCGTTGCCGGATTGCTTGTATCCGCCGAACGGCGCGTCGGCGGAGTACCAGACACCGCCGTTGACGTTGACGGTCCCCACCCGCATCCGCGACGCGAAGTTGGCGGCACGTTCCGGGTCGGCACCGAACACGGTGCCCGACAAGCCATATGGCGAGTCATTGGCGATGCGCAGCGCGTCGTCTTCACCGTCGTAGGCGATCACGGTGAGCACCGGCCCGAAGATCTCCTCACGGGCGGGCCGGGCGTCGTTGGTCAGGCCGGCGATCACGGTCGGTTCGATGAAGAACCCGACGTCCTTGTCCGCCGGGCGCCCGCCGCCGCAGGCGAACGTCCCGCCCTCGGCGATCGCCAGATCGAGGTAGCTTTGTACCCGCTCCCGTTGCCGAGCGGAAATCACTGGCCCGCACACGGTTCCGGAGTCATTGGGGTCGCCAGGTTTGATCGAGCCCATGGTGCCCGCGGCGATGGCGACGGCCTCGTCGTAGCGGGCCCGCGGCACCACCAGCCGGGTCGTGATGGCGCACCCCTGCCCGGCGTGCATGGCCGCGGTGAACGCCGACATCGAGCACGCCCCCCGCAGGTCGGCATCGTCGAGAACGACGAACGCCGACTTGCCGCCCAGCTCCAGGAACACCCGCTTGATGGTCGCGGCGGCATCGCCCATGACGGCGCGGCCGGTCACCGTCGAGCCGGTGAACGAAACCATGTCCACCCGAGGGTCTTTCGAGAGCAGCGCCCCCACCCGGTGGTCGTCGGACGTGATGATGTTGACGACACCGGGCGGGAACTCGGTGTGTTCGGCGATGATTTCGCCGAGCACCGCGGCACACCAGGGTGTGTCCGGTGCTGGCTTGAGCACCACCGTGTTGCCGGCGGCCAGAGCCGGCCCCAGTTTGGCCAGGTTGATCTGGTGCGGGAAGTTCCACGGCGTGATGGCGCCGACGACGCCCACGGCTTCCCGCGCGATGGTGCGCCGGGTCGGGATGCCCATCGGCGATGCCTGACCGAGGTCCTGATTCCACTCGTAGGACTCGGCGGTGTCGGCCGCGAAGCTCAGATCACCGACCGGGCCCTCCAATTGGGCGGCCGAGGTGAGCATCCGCGGGGCGCCGACCTCGGCGATCGTGATGTCGCGCAGTTCTTCGATGTGGTCACGCATCGCATCGCGCAGCTGCCGGATGCAACGCACCCGCAGTTCGGTGTTGCGGGACCAGTCGGTCTCGTCGAAGGCGCGCCGCGCGGCCGCGATGGCGCGGTCCATGTCGGTGGCGTCGGCGTTGGCGGCGAGGCCCAGCACTTCCTCGGTCGCCGGATTCACCGTGGCAAAGTTGCCGGCGCTGCCGGCCGACAGCTTGCCGTCGATGAAGAGTTCACTCACGCCGTCGGCCAACAAGGCCATGTCCCGCTCCCGTCTGTGCGCGGCCAACCCGGCACACGTCAATCTAGTGGACAGTTGTCCGATATTGCCCGATCGAACCTTAGCCGCCAGGTCGTCGGCGGTGCAAGGGCCGATCTCGAATGCCGCTCCCACTGCGGTGAAAATCATTGATTAACCAGTATGTTCATGGGTCGGGCTTGCTTCGCGGCGATCGGATCCGATAGCTTGGACATGTGTCCAGCGACGCACTGGTGACGGTGACATCCGATGGCGACCGCCAGACCGGTCAGCCGCCCCGCAACCGTCGCCAGGAGGAGACCTTCCGCAAGGTGCTCGCGGCCGGCATCGAAACGCTGCGCGAGAAGTCCTATGCCGATCTGACGGTGCGCGCGGTGGCAGCCCGCGCCAAGGTCGCACCGGCCACCGCCTACACCTACTTCTCGTCGAAGAATCATCTGATCGCCGAGGTCTACCTGGACCTGGTGCGGCAGGTCCCCTATTTCACCGACGTCAACGACCCGATGACCACCCGGGTGGAACGGGTGCTGCATCACCTGGCCCTGGTGGTCGCCGATGAACCCGAGGTCGGCGCCGCATGCACGACGGCATTGCTCGGCGGTGGCACGGATCCCGCGGTGGGCGCGGTGCGCGACCGCATCGGCGCCGAGATCCATCGCCGCATCGCCACCGCCATCGGGCCTGGGGCCGACCCGAACACGGTGACCGCGCTCGAAATGATGTTCTTCGGCGCATTGGTACAGGCGGCCAGTGGCCAGTTCACCTATCACCAGATCGCCGACCAATTGGCCTATGTAGTGAGTCTGATCTTGCCCGGCCCCGGCGAGACGAACCAGGAGACAAGAACCTAAATGACCGTCCATGTGGGCGACCACGAGCTGGTCCTCGATCCCTACGACTACGACTTCCACGAAGATCCGTACCCGTACTATCAGCGGCTGCGCGACGAGGCCCCGCTCTATCGCAATGACGAGCTGAAGTTCTGGGCGTTGTCGCGCCATCAGGACGTGTTGCAGGGATTCCGCAACAGCACAACGCTTTCCAACAAGTACGGCGTCTCGCTGGACCCGGCGTCGCGTGGCCCGCACGCCAGCAAGACGATGTCGTTTCTGGCGATGGACGATCCCGCTCATCTGCGGCTGCGGACGCTGGTGTCAAAAGGCTTCACGCCGCGCCGGATTCGGGAACTCGAGCCCCGGGTCACCGAGATCGCGACGCAGCATCTCGACACCATGCTGGCCAAGGCCAAGGACGGTGCGGTCGACTACGTCGAGGAGTTCGCCGGCAAGCTGCCCATGGACGTCATCTCCGAGCTGATGGGCGTCCCCGAGCCGGATCGGGATCAGGTCCGGGCCTGGGCCGACGGCGTGATGCACCGCGCGGAGGGGGTCACCGACGTGCCACCGGAGGCTGTCGAGGCCTCCCTGAACCTGATCGTTTACTACCAGGGGATGGTGGCCGAGCGCCGCGAGAAGCTGACCGACGATCTGACTTCGGCGCTGTTGGAGGCCGAGATCGACGGCGACCGGCTCACCGACGACGAAGTGCTCGGCTTCATGTTCCTGATGGTGATCGCCGGAAACGAGACCACTACCAAACTGCTTGCCAATGCGGCATTTTGGGGTCACAAGAACCCGGATCAACTGACACCGGTCTACGAGGATCTCTCGCGGGTGCCGTTGTGGGTCGAGGAGACGCTGCGCTACGACACCTCCAGCCAGATCCTGGCCCGCACCGTCTCCGGCGAGTTCACCCTCTACGACACCACCATTCCCGAGGGCGATGTCCTGCTGCTGTTGCCCGGGTCGGGGCATCGCGACGAGCGCGTCTTCGACAACCCTGACGACTACCTGATCGGGCGCGAAATAGGGCCCAAACTATTGAGTTTCGGTAGCGGCGCACACTTCTGCCTGGGCGCGCATCTGGCGCGGATGGAAGCCCGGGTTGCGCTCACCGAGTTGTTCAAGCGAATCCGCGGCTACGAGGTGGACGAGGCCAACGCCGTCCGAGTCCACTCGAGCAATGTCCGCGGATTCGCTCACCTACCCATGAGCGTGGAGGTCCGCTGAATGCCCCGCTTTGAGCCCCTGCCCGACCGCCGGCCCGCCATCGTGGCCGGCGCTTCCTCCGGCATCGGAGAGGCAACCGCCATCGAACTCGCGGCGCACGGTTTCCCGGTCGCGCTGGGCGCCCGCCGGGTCGAGAAGCTCGACGACATCGTCGGCAAGATCAACGCCGAAGGCGGCGAGGCGGTCGGATTCCACCTGGACGTCACCGACCCGAACTCGGTGAAATCCTTTGTTGCACAGTCGGTCGACGCGCTCGGCGATATCGAGGTACTGGTGGCCGGCGCGGGCGACACCTACTTCGGCAAGCTCGCCGAGATCACCACCGACGAGTTCGAGTCGCAGCTGCAGATCCACCTGGTCGGCGCCAACCGCCTGGCCGGGGCGGTGCTGCCCGGCATGCTCGACCGGCAGCGCGGCGACCTGATCTTCGTCGGTTCCGACGTGGCCCTGCGCCAACGGCCGCACATGGGTGCCTACGGGGCGGCCAAGGCCGCGCTGGTTGCGATGGTCACCAACTTCCAGATGGAGCTCGAGGGCACCGGCGTGCGGGCCTCGATCGTGCATCCCGGGCCGACGAAGACGTCGATGGGCTGGAGCCTGCCGGCCGACAAGATCGGCCCCGCACTCGAGGACTGGGCCAAATGGGGCCAGGCCCGCCATGACTACTTCCTGCGCGCGGCCGACCTGGCACGAGCCATCACCTTCGTCGCGGAGACACCGCGCGGTGGCTTCATCGCGAACATGGAGCTTCAGCCCGAAGCCCCGTTGACCGACAACAAAGATCGCCAGAAACTCGCACTCGGCGAAGAGGGGATGCCGTCATGACTTCGCGAATCGACGATGCGGCGCGCGGGACGCGCGCTGGTGAGGAGTGGGCAATATGACCACCGCCATCGTGCCCCGGGTTTCCGGTGGCGAAGAAGAGCACGGCCACCTCGAGGAATTCCGCACCGACCCAATCGGTTTGATGAAGCGCGTCCGCGAGGAATGCGGCGACGTGGGCTGGTTCCAGCTGGTGGACAAGCACGTCATCCTGCTGTCCGGCGCCGGTGCCAACGAATTCTTCTTCCGCTCCGCCGACGAAGACCTGGACCAGGCCGAGGCTTATCCGTTCATGACGCCGATCTTCGGCAAGGGCGTGGTGTTCGACGCCAGCCCCGAGCGGCGCAAGGAGATGCTGCACAACTCGGCGCTGCGCGGCGAGCAGATGAAGGGCCACGCGGCCACCATCGAGGGCGAAGTCAAGAAGATGATCGCCAACTGGGGTGAGGAAGGCGAGATCGAGCTGCTCGACTTCTTCGCCGAGCTGACCATCTACACCTCGACGGCCTGCCTGATCGGGCTGAAGTTCCGCGAGCAACTCGACCACCGGTTCGCCGAGTACTACCACGAGCTGGAGCGCGGCACCGACCCGCTGTGTTACGTCGATCCCTACCTGCCGATCGAAAGCTTCAAAAGACGCGACGAGGCCCGCGTCAAACTTGTTGCGCTGGTGCAGGAAATCATGGACCAGCGGCTGGCTAACCCGCCGAAAGACAAGGCCGACCGCGACATGCTCGACGTGCTGGTCTCCATCAAAGACGAAGAGGGCCAGCCCCGTTTCTCCGCCGACGAGGTCACCGGGATGTTCATCTCGCTGATGTTCGCGGGGCACCACACCAGTTCGGGGACCTCGGCGTGGACGCTGATCGAGTTGATCCGCCACCCCGAGGAGTACGCCGAGGTGCGGGCCGAGCTCGAGGAGCTCTACGCCGACGGCCAGGAGGTGAGTTTCCATGCCCTGCGGTCCATTCCAAAGCTGGACAACGTGGTCAAGGAGACGCTGCGGCTGCACCCGCCGCTGATCATCCTGATGCGGGTTGCCAAGGGCGAGTTCGAGGTCGAGGGCTTTCCCATTCACGACGGTGACTTCGTCGCGGCGTCCCCGGCGATCTCGAACCGGATAGCCGAGGATTTTCCCGACCCGGATGCGTTCAAGCCCGACCGCTACAACAAGCCCGAGCAGGCCGACATCGTCAACCGGTGGACCTGGATTCCGTTCGGCGCGGGACGGCACCGCTGCGTCGGCGCCGCCTTCGCCCAGATGCAGATCAAGGCGATCTTCTCGGTCCTGTTGCGCGAGTACGAATTTGAGATGGCCCAGCCGGCGGACAGCTATCACAACGACCACTCCAAGATGGTCGTGCAGCTTGCCCGGCCGGCGAAGGTCCGCTACCGCAAGCGCAATGCGTAAGGAGTAAGTCCAATGGGCGGATTCAGAATCGAAGCCGATCTGGATTTGTGTCAGGGCCACGCCATGTGCGAACTGGAGGCGCCGGACTACTTCCGGGTGCCCAAGCGGGGCAAGGTCGAGATCGTCGACCCCGAACCGCCCGAAGACGCCCGCGATGAAGTCGAACGCGCGGTCGATATGTGCCCCACACAAGCGCTTTCCATCAAAGAGAAAGAAGATTGACCCAATGACATCAAAGGCGTCACACTCCCGTGAGCAACTCGAGGCATGGGTCGACCGCTGGCTGCAGGCGAACAAGGACTGCGAAAAGGCCGGCGACTGGCGGCCGTTGGGGGACTTCTACACCCAGGACGCCACCTACGGCTGGAACATCGGCCCCAAGGAGGACGTGATGTGCGTCGGGATCGACGAGATCCGCGACATCGCGCTCGGCCTGGAGATGGAGGGCCTGGAGAACTGGGTGTACGAATACCAGAAAGTGCTCATCGACGAGAAGCAGGGCGAGATCGTCGGGTTCTGGAAGCAGATCGTCAACAAGACCGACGGCACCCGGGACGAGATCTACGGCATCGGCGGCAGCTGGTTCCGCCTCAACAGCGACCAGCTCATCGAGTGGCAGCGTGACTTCTTCGACTTCGGTCACGTCGCGAAGATGTTCGCGAACCTGATCGAATCCGGCGATCTGTCCGCCGGCATGCAGAAGCGGATCGAGCGCAGCATCGCCGGCGAGAAGTTACCGGGCTACTACCCGCTCGGCGAGGCACCCGTCCCGATTTGGTGATCCCCCCACCGGTTGGTGGTCCCCGCTTGTCTACACTCCGGTGACGCAGGTCATAATGGATGGGCGAACAAGAACACGTTCTAAACATGCCGTCGGGGCCCTGACCGGCCGCCTTGCCGAACTTTGGGTCAGAGCTTGCTAATGGAGGTTGTTCATGAAGACAAAAGGCGCACTGATCTGGGAGTTCAACCAGCCCTGGTCTATCGAGGAAATCGAGATCGGCGACCCGCAAGCGCATGAGGTCAAGATCCAGATGGAAGCGGCGGGCATGTGCCACTCCGACCATCACCTGGTCACGGGCGGTATCCCGATGGCCGGATTCCCGGTGCTCGGTGGCCACGAGGGCGCGGGCATCGTCACCGAGGTCGGCCCCGGCGTGGAGGACATCGCCCCCGGAGACCACGTCGTGCTGTCGTTCATTCCGTCCTGCGGGACGTGTCCGACGTGTCAGGCCGGCCTGCGCAACCTGTGCGATCTGGGCGCCGGCCTGCTGGGCGGTGCCGCGGTATCCGACGGCACCTTCCGCATCCAGGCCCGCGGCCAGAACGTCTTCCCCATGACACTGCTGGGAACGTTCTCCCCCTACATGGTCGTGCACCGAAGCTCGGTGGTGAAGATCGATCCATCGGTCCCGTTCGAGGTCGCCGCGCTGGTCGGCTGCGGCGTCACCACCGGCTACGGTTCGGCGGTCCGCACCGCTGACATCCGCCCGGGCCAAGACGTCGCCATCGTCGGCGTCGGCGGGGTCGGCATGGCTGCGCTACAGGGGGCCGTCAACGCCGGAGCCCGCTACATCTTCGCGATCGACCCGGTCGAGTGGAAGCGCGACCAGGCGCTGAAGTTCGGCGCCACCCACGTCTACCCCGACATCTTCGCCGCGATGGCGGGCATGGCCGAGGTCACCTATGGCCTGATGGCCCACAAGGTCGTCGTCACCGTGGGCGAGCTGCAGGGCGCCGACGTCGACAACTACCTGAACCTCACCCAAAAGGGCGGCACCTGCGTGCTGACCGCCATCGGCAGCCTGCTGGACACCAACGTCACCCTGAACCTGGCGATGCTGACCCTGATGCAAAAGAACCTGCAGGGCACCATCTTCGGTGGCGGCAACCCGCAGTACGACATCCCGCAGCTGTTGTCGATGTACAAGGCCGGCAAGCTGAACCTGGACGACATGATCACCCGCCAGTACAAGCTGGAGCAGATCAACGACGGCTACCAGGACATGCTGGACGGCAAGAACATTCGCGGCGTCATCCGGTTCACCGACGCCGACCGGTAAACCACCGGTCATCGGCCGCGTCTCTTCGATGACCGGCTTCGGCCACCTCATGGCGCCGGGACGAATCGGCGCCATGAGGGTGCGCAACCGCCTGCTGGTGTCTCCAATAAAGACTCCAATAAAGACGAGGTACGGCACGCCCGACGGGCTGCCGCCGCAACGCCGGCGACGACTTCGCGGCGCGTTCGAGCCCGACACCACCCTGTTCGGCCTCGTCGATGCCCTGCCAGGTACCGAAGTGCACGCCGCGGGCGACTGCACCGGACTGGGCCTGATCCGCAATCCACCGAGGAAGGCGCGCGCGGCGTGCGCAATCTAGTGACAGGAGAACAGAAATGGCCGAAACCGCACAGGCTCAAGAATCCCAGGCATCCCCGGCCCTGGCCGCGTCGCAGTCATCGTGGCGGTGCGTGCAGGCGCACGACCGGGAGGGCTGGCTGGCGCTGATGTCCGACGACGTCGTCATCGAGGATCCGATCGGCAAGTCCGTCACCAACCCCGACGGCACCGGGGTGCGCGGCAAGGAGGCCGTCGGCGCGTTCTTCGACACCAACATCGCCGCCAACCAGCTCTCCATCTCCTGCGAGGAGACCTTCCCGTCGAGTTCGCCCGACGAGATCGCCCACATTTTGGTGCTCAACAGCAAGTTCGAAGGCGGCTTCACCAGCACGGTGCGTGGCGTGTTCACCTACCAGGTCAACGACGCGGGACTGATCACCAACATGCGCGGCTACTGGAACCTGGACATGATGCAGTTCGGCAAGGAGGACTGACGCGGGGCCGTCCGAGCGTCGAACCTATGCTGGGGCCCATGGCGTCGATCTTCACCAAGATCATCAACCGAGAACTTCCCGGCCGTTTCGTCTACGAGGACGACGACGTCGTCGCGTTCCTGACGATTGAGCCGATGACGCAGGGACACACCCTCGTGGTGCCGCGCGCCGAGATCGACAATTGGCACGACGTCGACGGCGCGGCCTTCGCCCAGGTCATGGCCGTCAGCCAGTTGATCGGCAAGGCTGTGTGCAAGGCGTTCAGAACCGAACGGTCCGGCCTGATCATCGCGGGGCTGGAGGTTCCGCATCTGCACGTGCACGTCTTCCCCACTCGCAGCCTCAGCGACTTCGGCTTCGCCAACGTCGACCGCAACCCGTCGGCGGAATCGCTGGACGAGGCCCAGGCCAAGATCAAGGCGGCGCTGGCTCAGTTGGCGTGAGCCGGCTCGTGCGCGGGCACGTCACTGATGCGCGGCAGCGTCACCCGGAAGCGGCAGCCTTCGCCGGGCGCGGTGGTCACGCTCACGACGCCGCCATGCGCGCGCACCAACGAGTCGACGATGGATAGCCCCAGTCCGGTACCGCCGCTGGCCCGTGCCCGCGACGAGTCGGTCCGATAGAACCGCTCGAACACGCGCGACGCGTCCTCCTGGTTCATCCCGGGACCCTGGTCCGCCACTTCGAGCACGGCGTCGTCGCCGTCGGTGCCGACCCGCACGGTGACGTCGGCACTTTCCGGGGTGTGCTGCAACGCGTTGGCGACCAGGTTGCTCAACACCTGCCGGATCCGTGCTTCATCACCGAGCACCTCCGGGGTGCCGGGACCGTCGAGCACCTCCATGGTGATGGTGCGCTTGGGGTCTATCGCCTGCCCGTCATGCACCGCATCGCTGGCCAGCGCGAGCAGGTCCACCCGATGGTGTTCGAGCGGTCGTTGCACATCGAGGCGGGCCAGCAACAACAAGTCGTCGACCAGCAGGCCCATCCGGGAGGCCTCGCTTTCGATCCGCGACAACAGCATCGCGACGTCGCGGGCGGCGCCCTGGCGATACAGTTCCGCGAAACCGCGGATGGTCGTCAGCGGGGTGCGCAGTTCGTGGCTGGCGTCGGTGATGAACCGCCTCATCCGGTCCTCGGAGCCGCGGGCCTTCTCGGCGGAGGACTCCGAAGACGCCAGCGCTTGCTGAATCTGCGCGAGCATCCCATTGAGCGCGAGCGACAGCCGGCCCACCTCGGTCCGCGGATCACGTTCTGGGACACGGCGATCCAGCTGTCCAGACGCGATCGCCGCGGCCGTCCGCTCGACCTCGACCAGCGGCCGCAGGCTGCGCTGCACCACCGCGAAGCTGGCGATTCCGACCACGGCCAGCACCGCCACCCCGATGCCCATCTGCAACCAGACCAGCGAGGTGAGCGTGTGCTGGACGTCGGACAGGTCGATCGCGACCGTGGTCATCCCGTGCGGACCGTGCACCGAGACGGCGCGCCATTGAATGTCCGAGCCGTTCACCGAGGGCAGCGTCGTCGGGTTGGGCCCGACGTCGTTGTTGGCCGGTAACGCCGGTTCGGCGTTGCGGTCGTTGATGGCGGTGAACGGGGTGCCATCGATGCTGACGCCGCGGACGTAGAACTTCGACGGGGGCCGGCCCGGGTCGGGACCCTCGTAGGGCGGCGGCGACTGCCGCCGTGGGTTCTGCGCCCAGCCGCGGGACGCGTCGAGCAGGGTGGAGTCGATGCGGCTGACCAGGCTGTGCCGCAGGATCGACGTCACCGCGATGCCGGAAACGGCGAGGCCGCAGGCGACCAGCACCAGCGTGGCGGCGACGAGCCCTATCCGGAGGGGCAATCCACGTCGAGACTTGGTGACCATCTACCTACTTCTTCGCTACCGCCGCCGGCCGTGGGCCGGCTCAACGGGGTTCCCGCAATACATACCCCACTCCGCGCAGGGTGTGCAGCAGCCGCTTTTCGCCGGTGTCGATCTTGCGACGCAGGTACGACACGTAGGACTCGACGACATTGACGTCACCTCCGAAGTCGTAGCGCCACACGTGGTCGAGGATCTTCGGTTTGCTCAACACCGTGCCCGCGTTGATCACAAAGTAACGCAGCAGGGTGAATTCGGTTGGCGACAGCGATACCGGTTGACCGGCCTTCCACACTTCATGGGTTTCTTCGTCGAGCTCGATGTCGGCGAAAGACAGGCGTGCGCTGCGTGGTTCGGCCCCGCCCTTGCCGGCGCGGCGAAGGATGACCCGCAACCGGGCTACGACCTCTTCCAGGCTGAACGGCTTCGTCACGTAGTCGTCGCCGCCCAGCGTCAGGCCGGCGATCTTGTCCTGCAGGGAATCCCGGGCGGTCAAGAACAGTGCGGGAGCATCGATGCCGTCGGCGCGCAGCCGCCGCAGCACCCCGAACCCGTCCATGCCCGGCATCATCACGTCGAGGATCACCGCGTCGGGTCGCGCCTCGCGCGCCCGGTCCAGCGCTTGGGCTCCGTTTGTTGCCGTATAGACCTCGAACCCCTGGAACTTCAGACTCACCGAGAGCAGTTCGACGATGTTGGCTTCGTCGTCGACCACGAGGACGCGAGCCTCGGGTTTCGTGTCATTAGGGGTTGCCGATGTCATGAGATGCTTATGCCCCTTGCCTGAACGTTTGCTATGCAAAGTTTGTGTGCTTCCTGGAAGGTCAGTGCCAACCGTCTGATCGTATTCTGCCAGGTATCGTCGCATTGCCTTGGGACGTATAGGGGTTTACCGGCCGCGTCGCGAATAGACTCGTGGAATGAACCTCGCCAAAAACATCGTGTCGGCTGCGACGGCGCCCGCCCGGGTGGGACTGGCCGCCGCGGATGCGAGTTTGGGCGTCGCGAGCGCGGCCGTTGGCGTGGCGAAGCGAGCTCTGGGTGACGGCGGGGCCGGCGGCGCCAACGCGATGACGTCCATGCTGGGGATCGACGACGCGATCGTCCGGGCCAATCGGCTCGCCAGGTTGCTCGACGACGACGCCCCGCTGGGTCGGGCGGTGGCCCCCGACGGTCCGATCGACCGGTTGCTGCGCCCGGGCGGAGTGGTCGACCTGCTGACCTCGGAGGGTGGCCTGCTTGACCGGCTGACCGCCGAGGGCGGCGCCCTGCACCGCACGCTGCAACCAGGCGGGCTGGCCGATCAGCTGGTCGCCGAGGAGGGTCTGATCGAGCGGCTGCTGGCCGAGGACGGGCTGGCCGACCGGCTGCTGAGCGAGGGCGGGCTCGTCGACAAGTTGACGGCAAAGAACGGACCGCTGGACCAACTCGCCGACGTCGCCGACACCTTGGCCCGGCTCACACCCGGGATGGAGGCGCTCGAGCCCGCCATCGCCACCCTGCAGGATGCCGTCATCGCGCTCACCATGGTGGTCAACCCGCTGAGCAACATCGCCGACCGGATCCCGTTCCCGGGACGGCGGCGTCCCTCGTCGCGGGCGGTGCCCTCAGCACGCGTGATCGACAGCGATCAGTGACCGATTAGGCTGGGTCCGGTTTTACCCCGCCTCCTTAGCTCAGTGGTAGAGCACTCGCCTTGTAAGCGAGCGGTCGTCAGTTCAATCCTGACAGGGGGCTCACAACGTCCGGTTCTAGTCCGGGTGAAGTGTCGACCGGGCCGGATCAGCGATGCTGGCTCGTCGGGTCGGACACAAGCAGACGAGGTCGCAGGCACTCCGCTGTGATCTCGGCGCCATCGGCAAGGTAGTCGATCAGCGCATCAGCGAAATTGGCCAAACCCTGGGTGTCGATGGCGTACGGCGCCGGCACCTCACCGTGCGAAAGGCGGCCCGCCGCACGACGAAGCAGCGTGATTGCGCCTTGGACGTTGCCGCGTTGGACATGGGTGATGCCGACCGCGAGCTGAGCCAGCCCTTGCCACAGCGTGCGCTCTTCGTCCGGCCCGTTCTTCCATGCGGCCTCGAGCACCTCGTGGGCGTTAAAGGCCAGTCCTCGGTCTAGCAGATCCTGCGCGTAGGCGAGGGTTTCGACCGGCGGCAGCTCCAAGTCGTCCGGGATACGTGCGACACCTTCACTGCCTGTCGGAAGCGGGCGCCCGAGTGAGTCGCGTGGGCGCCTGCTTCGGGGTCTGCCGGACTCGTCGCGATCGCGCTCGGCCATCCATCCATCATCGCAGGGCGAACCCCGGCCACTAGGCGTGATCTTCGAGGCAACCGGCCAGCGCGGCGGCTCGGCTGTCAATGATCATGTGGCGCGGCGGGCTCTCACTTCGCGCCTCAGCTCGATCACCTCTTTCTCGAGGTCGATGACGCCCTTCGCGCACATAGCAGTGAGGCCGATGAGTTTCACGACGGCGGCCCAGAGAGGGTTCTTTCCGGTAAAGGACTGGTCGAGGTGGGCGAACCGGTCGCGCAGCTCCTTGCCCACGACGGATTCAGGGTCGAGCTCGATCTCTCTCATCTTGTGGAACGGCGAGAAGTCGGGGATTGCCTCTGGTTCGGGTGCCATGGCGAAAAAGTTTAGGCCTGAAGTCCCAGCGTCGCGATAACCCGTTACGGGCGGCCCGGGACGGTGTCCAGACCACCTTGAATGTCTTGCAGCTTCCCCTGGATGCCTTGCAGGTTTCGTTCGATGTCCTGCAGGTCGGACAACGATTTCTGATAATCCGGCTGCATCGGGTCCGGGCCTGCGGGTCGAGACTGAGGGCAGTACGAGACGATGGCGCCCGCGGTGACCGCGGTGCTTTGCTTGGCGTCCCATATCGACGTTCGCTGCACGAAAGCGGCCGCATCCCCGAAGTTCCGTTGGTGCGCCAGGAAGTCGCAGACCGCGTGCCCTTGGCTCATCACGTATTCCTGGCTGGGAACCGGCACGCCTTCCTGCTTCAACGCGGCGATGAACGCCGCGTCAACCACGCCGATCGCCGGACCGGACGCCTTCGGCGCAACAGGTTTTGAGGGCGCGGACGACGGCGGCGTGTCCTCCGGCTGTGCCGACGAATCCTGGCGGTGGAGCGCGAACATCACCACCACCGCGGAGACGACGGCTACCAGGGATAGCGGTAACGCCGCGAAAAGACCCAAGCGGCGCAGCGCGGCAACCTTGCGTCGCCGAGACACGATGGCGCGGATTTTGCCGGCGCGCGACCCGGTGGCGGCATCGACCCCGGTTTCCCAGGCATCAAACGCGTCGACCTTAGATGACCCTGCGCCATGGGCCAAGATTTCGTCGAGCAGTTCGTCGGCCTCTCGGGACGACAACTGACCGCCCTGCTCACGGATCGCCCGGCGCCGCAGCGCGACGAGCCGCAATTCAGAGTCGATCTGCTCGCGGTCGCGCATATCAACCAGTTTGAGAGTCGCACGCCATTGTCACAACTCCCCCGGCGAACAGAGCACCGTCACCGCATTGAATTCGTGCGGTCCGATGCGAAAGACTCACTGTGAACCGACCAGCCGGAGCCGTGGGATTCGAGCAATGATCACCGTGAGCAGTCGTCGGCGTGCCGCGCCGCTGGTACTCGGCGCGATCATGTTCGCGCTCGTCGGCTGTTCGGCATCGCACCCGGCCGCGACCGGCCCGACCACAACGGCGCGGGCGGACGCGCCGCCGGCGCGGATGGTGCCCGCCGACGCCGGTACGCCCGGCGGTGCGCAACCTCGCCTGGCGTCGGATCCCGCACAACTGGCCGACGACCTGGTGGCCGACGAACGCGCTCTGCGCGATCCGGGGACACCGGACCCGGCGCTGACGGCGGCGGCGCATCGTGAGCAGGCGGCCTACCGCGCCATCGGGCGCCATCCCGAATGGGACGCCGCCACGCGCCCGCGCATCCCACCGGAGCTGGTCGATGTCTACGACCGCAACGTCGACGCCCGCCGGCAACTCACTGCCCTGACACCGGTGCGAGAAACCCTGCCCGCCTGGCGCATCGAGCCGCCGGCACCGGCCGGCGAGCTGATGAACTACTACCACCAGGCCGAGTCGGAATCCGGCGTCAGCTGGAACTACCTGGCCGCGATCAACTTCATCGAAACGCGCTTCGGCAGCATCGTCGGCGCGAGCACCGCCGGCGCCCAGGGGCCCATGCAGTTCCTGCCCTCGACGTTCGCCGGCTACGGCCAGGGCGGCGACATCCACTCACCCCACGACAGCATCTTGGCGGCGGGGCGCTACCTGGCCGCCAATGGCTTCGCCAACGATCGTGATCACGCCATCTACGGGTACAACCACGCCAGCGAATACGTCCGCGCGGTCGACCAATACGCGGCGCTGATCGCCGCCGATCCCGCGACGTTCGCCGCGTACTACCGGTGGGACGTCTACTGCCTCACAACGGCCGGCGACGTGCTGCTGCCCATCGGCTACGACGCGTCCTCACCGATCCCGGCCGCCGACTACGTGGCGGCCCACCCGCAGTAGGCGCGGTCGCTTAGCGGTCAGACGTACTTGCGGGCAATGTCCTGCAGGTGTGAGCGCACATCCTGGCCGGTGGCCCGCTCGAGTCTGATCCCCAGCTCGCCGGCGAGATTGACGAAGCCCATCAGCAGCATGATGTCGCCGTCCGGCTCGTCGACCACGTTCTCGACAAGCCGGCTCCAGGTGAATTCGGGCCCGCTGTCGGACGACCAAGCCGTCATGACGTCGATGGCCCGGCGAACGTTCTCTCTCACGTCCATTCCCGGAGCCTGCCATGCCGGAGCTCTTGCCGCCGGGTCCACACAAGCCCGGAAGACGCGTCAGCGGGCACACCGAGTTACGGCTGCGCCCGCTGACGGTTCAGGTGACCAGTACTGGATCAGTACAGGGGCACCCAGACACCGAAGAACCAGTAACCCCAACCGCCGTACTGCCAGTTGAAGACCGGGATGACGGTAAAGGTGTTGTAGTTGAAGGGTCCGAAGTCGGCCCGTGCCACCGCGACGTCACGCGGCGGTCCGTCCCACGGCCGGTTCCAGCCTCCCGGGGGCGGCGGACCGTCCCAGCCGCCCCGAGGCGGCGGGCCCTCCCAGTGTGGCGGCGGGTGGCCGGGAGCGCGGCCGTCGTTCCAGCCGTAGCCGTGCTCGCGCGGCGGCGGCGGCGCCCCGCGACCGGGGATGCTGAATTGGACATCCGGACCGGCGGGACCACCGATCTGCGCGTTGGCAGTGACCACGTCGTGGCGCGGAATGTACGGCGGGTGCGGCGGCTGCGTGGCCGGCGGATGCATGTCCGCATACCGCTGCCGGTTGTCGTTCGGCGGCGGGTTTTGGCCGTGCTCACCCGGCTGGGTGGTCTGTCCACCCGCGGGCGCGGTGGTTTGCGCACTCGGCGGCGTCGTTTGCACCCCGGGCTGGGTGGTTTGCGGCTCGCTGCCCCGTGACCACTGAGGCTGTGTGCTTTGGGTGGCCGGCGGCTGACTCTGGGTCTGGCTGGCCGGCGGTTGACTCTGGGTCTGGCTGGCCGGCGGTTGACTCTGGGGCTGGCTGGCCGGCGGCTGACTCTGGGGCTGGCTGGCCGGCGGCTGGCTCTGGGTGGCCGGTGGCTGGCTCTGGGTGCTCGGGGCGTCGTGGGTCGGCGGGGGGTTCTGCGGGTTCTGGCCACCGCCCACCTGGACGCCGCCGCCCGCCTGTACGCCCGGGCCGCCGGGGTTGCCCCCGCCGCCGCCACCACCGCCGTGGCAATTCGGGCACGGGGGCGGCGGATCCAGTGGAGCGGAGTAGGCCGACCCGGCGTTCAGCGTCGCCGCCGAGATACTCAGGCCGGCAGCCAACGCGGCAGCGCTGACGACACGTTTCATAGACATAGCTGTGTCCCCTCTTGGGAGTTATCGGCCTGCACTACGGGCAGGTGACGTCCAACTCGAATGGCTTGGTGACCTGCTGCGGTTGCTGCGGGTTGCTCATGTCGGTACCGGTGGCGGTGCCCTTGATCGCCCAGTCTTTGCCCTTCACCGCGGCCCCGGCACTGCCGCTCTGGTTGGGCGCGGCGTCGGAGAAACCGAGCGCGACGCCGTTGACGGTGCCCAATCCGACGGAGTGCACCAGCGGCGGGTTGCCGTTGCTGACCACGGCGCCGAGTCCGGCGGTCGGGTCACCGATGCCGATGTTGGTGTTGTCACCCGCCGCGGTGCAGGTGACCTGCCCGCTGATGTTCTGGTTCTGACCGTCGACGATGAGCACCGGGCCCGCTGCTGCTGGCGCCGCGGAGGACGACGAGCCGGACGACCCGGTATTGGATTTGTTGCTCGAACATCCGGCGCTGGCGGCGACCACCAGGGCCACGCCGGCTACGCCGACCACGATCCCACGCTTCACTACTGCTTCCCTTCGTGTCGCTGGTTCCGCTGCCTCTTCACGTTGGCCGCGTCAACACAGGTGGACTACCTGCCCCTGCGGGCCGACGCGTTACGGCCGGTCCACCTGGTACCCGGTACCCCAGGTTTGCAAACGCTACGTTACGTGCCGCGGGCCTGGTCACCAGCCCGTGTGCGCGTCTCACGGAAGAACGCGAAGCCCCCACTTGCCCAGCAGCGGATTGATGAGCATGAAGTAGGTCGTGTAGTCGTCACCATCGGGCGATGACATCAACAGGCCGACCGCGCTGACGGTGCCGTCCGGGTTCATCACGAAACCGGGACTGCCGCTGTCGCCGTCCAGACTGAACACACTGGCTTCGACGACGTCACCATTGATGCCTTTGATGGCGCCACACGTCTCACCAGTCACCGCGCCGACCTTGCAGAACGGCATACCGACCTGAATCTGCTGGCGGCTCAACACATCCCGAACCTGGTACCTGCCGCCGACGTCACCCACGGGCATGCCGACACTGGGCTCCAGACGGATGATCGCGGCGTCTCTCTTATCGCCCTCATGCTCGCTGGCGGAGATCCTGCCCAGGGGAGCATCGTTGCCGTACGTCCACTCGGTGCCGTCGTGCGCGTCGCAGTGCCCGCTGGTCATCAGGTAATAACTGCCGTCGGAACCCTGCGCTGCGAATCCAGCTGTGCACCTGCCGGATTCGTGATCGACTCCAATGCCCGGCGCCGGCGGCGGCGACGGCAGAGCCGGGGGTGGCGCTGCCACAGCGGTTTTCGCCACCGTCGTCGCGGCCACCGTCACGGCCGCTAAGAGCCCCAATCCCCGCAACCACGCTATGGTCACGCCGTCCCCCTCCGCTTGCGCCCGGCAGATAGTAGCAGCGCTGCCCACCCGAAATGAGGTGGCGACCAATCTGTTCCGTGCACGTGGTTCACTCGGCGTCGACATGCCGGGCAAGGAAGTCCAGCACAGCGCCGGCAAAGATGTCCTTGCGGTCGCCGGCCACCATGTGCCCCGCACCGCGGACGTCGGTGAATTCGACCTGTGGGAAACGTGCGAGGAATTCGTCGGCGCGCTCCTGGCTGACCAGGTCGCTCATCTGGCCGCGGATCAGCAGGATGGGCACCCCGCTGCGCAGGATCGCCTCGACGGCGGCGTGCATCCGATCGGGGTCGGTGACCTCGAAAGGAGGGAAAGCCGCAGTGCCGCTGATGAATTGCGGATCCCAATGCCAGTACCAGCGATCACCGCGGCGACGCAGGTTGGTGGTCAGTCCTTCCAGATCGGTTGGCCGCGGCCGGTGCGGGTTGTATTCGGCGATCGCATCGGCGACTTCGTCGAGTGAGCTGAAACCCGACTCGACCCGGTCGGCCATGAAGGCATGTATCCGGTTCGCCCCGGACTGGTCCATGTTGGGCACGATGTCCACCAACACGACCGCACTGGCGATGCCCGGCGACAGCTCTCCGGCGAGCAGCATCGACGTGAAACCGCCCAGGGAGGCACCGACAAGAACCGGCTGCGGGGGCAGCGTGCGGAGCACTTCTTGGACGTCGGCGGCGAAACTGACGACGCGATAGTCGCCGTCGCCGGACCAATCCGATTCGCCATGGCCGCGCAGGTCGACGGTGACGGCCTGCCAGCCACGGGCGGCGACAGCGGCGGCCGCCTTACCCCAGGACCGGCGGGTCTGTCCGCCGCCGTGCAAGAACACCACGGCGCGCGCGTGCGGATCCCCGAGGCGGTCAGCGACGATCTGCACCCCGCCGGGGCCCTGGATCGTAAACGGTTCAGCTGCCGTGGGCATCAGGTGATACTAAGGCGCACCCACGAAAAGCTCGCGTTGGCTTAACGTCAACGGCATGCGGCGGCGTCAATTCGGAGGGTGCCAAGCGTTGCCGGCGCCGCGCGGAACCGGACCGGAGCGAAGGAGAACGCATGCATCTTGACGAGTACATGTCGCTGGATGCGACCGCCCTCGCCGAGTTGGTCGCGCGCAAGCAGGTCACCCCTGCGGAGCTTCTCGCGTTGGCGCGGCAACGAGCGGATGCGGTGAATCCACGACTGAACGCCATCGTCTGCCGCCTCGACGGCGTCGCCGACCGGCAAGCCGCCGACCCAACCCTGAGCGGGCCGTTCGCCGGTGTGCCGTTCCTGCTCAAAGACCTCGGCCAGGAATACCGTGGCTTTGCGACCTCGTGCGGATCCCGCTCGCTCGCTCATGACGTGGCTGACCGGCACGCGCTGGTCACACAGCGTTTCCTCGACGCGGGCCTGGTGATCTTCGGCAAGACCAATACCCCGGAGTTCGGGGCCAAAGGCGTGACCGAACCCGATTACTGGGGCCCGGCCCGTAATCCCTGGAACACCGGGCACACGCCCGGCGGCTCGTCGGGCGGGTCCGGGGCGGCGGTGGCGGCGGGCATCGTTCCCGCCGCGGGCGCCAACGACGGCGGTGGATCGATCCGCATCCCCGCCGCCTGCAACGGGCTGGTGGGGCTCAAACCCAGTCGGGGATTGGCGCCCTACGGCCCGCAGACCGGTGAACTGTTGTTGGGCATGGCGACGCAGGGAGTGGTGTCACGCACCGTGCGCGACAGCGCGGCGCTACTCGACGCGATCGTCGGACCTGACCCTGGCGCCGCCTACCGAGTAGCGTTGCCCGACAATCTCTTTGGTGAACAAATCAAGCATCGGCCGCAAACCCTGAAGATCGGATACTCGGCACGCTCGGCCATCAACGCGCGGCCGGACCGCGAGGCCGTCGCCGCGGTCGAAGCGGCCGCGGCACTCCTTGACGAGCTGGGTCATCGGGTCGAGGAGGTCGCACCGCCCTACGACGACGCCGCGCTGGGGCGTGACTTTCTGACCATCTGGTTCGCCCAGCTGCACCAGCAAGTCGCCGACATCAGGAAACGAATTGGTGCCCACGACAACGACTTTGAGGCCGATACCTTGGCCATCGCCGAACTCGGCCGGTCCGGCGGTGTGTTGCCGGTCATGTCCGCGCTGGAAAACAGGAACGATTACATCCAATCCCTGGCGGCGTTTCACGACAGCTACGACTTCTTTTTGACCCCCACCCTGGCCGCTCCTCCCCTTGCGGTCGGCGCCACGACAACGTCGGCCGTACTGCAGCGAGTGGCCCGGCTGGTCAGCAAGGTCCGGGCCGGAAAACTCATGGGGCTCAGCGGAATTCTCGACGACCTCATTCAGGAGAGTTTGGGCTGGGTGCCCTATACGCAACTCGCCAATCTCACCGGCCGCCCCGCGATCAGTGTGCCCCTGCATTGGACGGACGCCGGACTTCCCCTGGGTGTGCAATTCGTCGGGAAGCTCGGCTCAGACGGCGATCTGCTGCAGTTGGCCGCGCAACTCGAAGAGGCGCGGCCGTGGGCCCACCGGCATCCGGCACCAGTCGCGGCACCGGATTAGCCCTTCGACGCGTCTCAGGCGCCAGGTCCCGCGTCTTCGGGGCCCCGCTGGCCCCGCTGGCCCCGCCACAAGCCGGCGAAGCGTCGGGCGATGTCGCCGAGGCGACCGCCCGCGTGCTGCGAACCCTTGATACGGCCCAAGGCTTCTCGTCCCTCGCTCGCGTAATCCTTGACGGATTCGTCGCCTTCCTCGGCGCGCATGTCTGCTCTCCAATCCTGTTTCGTTATTCCGGCGCCTGACGCTCGGGTGATTCCGATGGCGTCAAGCGCTCGGGCGGTTCTGCCGGCGTGAGCCGTTCGGGCGTCTCCGCCGGCGTGAGCCGCTCCGGCGTCTCGCCGGGAGTACCCTGCGGGGGCTCCGAATTTTCCGGCCGCTCCGCCGAAAACGGCCTGAGGCGGGTATCGATCATGCTCAGTCCTTTGCTCGGCTCATGGCCGCGTACCCGCCGTACCGGGGCACCCAAACGCCCGCGGCGATACCGGACCGACCTCGGCGACGCCCCTAGCGACGAGCCGGGTCCTTGTGAGCCTTGATCGGCGCGGTGCTGGGCGCCACCATGAGCAGGTTGCCGCGCAGGCTGCCCCGCGCGGTCCGAACGGTCACCAGCAACCAGGTGAACAGCAGACCCGCGTAGGCGACACCCGCCGCCACTTTGAACGCAGGCAGATGGGTGTGCCCGGCGAGTTGAGAGGTCCCCGTGACGAAGGTTCCGACCGGAAAGGTCAGGCTCCACCACGTCAACGCGAATGGCATTCCCCGCCGCAGCGTGCGAACCGTCAACGCGGTCGCCAGCGCGATCCACAACACCGCGAAACCCCACACCGGGACGCCGTAGAGGATCGCGAAGGCGTTCAGGTCCTCGGCCAGCTCCGCGTCGACGGCCAATGCCGCATTGGCCCCCAAAATCCCTGCGGCCGTGATGGATTGGCCGAGCGGACCCAACACGATCCACAACGTCGGCACCCGCGCGGAGCCCGAGGTGCCGAATAGGGTCAGGCGGCTCCAGATCATTGCGATGATGTTCAGCGAAGCCACCAACGACAACCCGAACATCGCGTAGCAGCCGTACAGCATGGTCGCTCGACCCGTGCCCGCCGCCATATGAGGTAGCAGCAGCGCGCCCGTCGCCGCGGTCACCATGGGGGGAACGACCGGCATCAACCATCCACCGAACGCCGCGTCGGGCTCGACGGCGTGCTGGGTGAACATGAGGAACGGAATGCTGACGGCGGTGAACAGCCCGCCGAGAGTGCCGCCGATCCACAGCACCCAGTCGACATCGACCGCGATGCGCTCCCCGAGCAGGTCCCTGCCGACCAGCACGGCCCCCGCGCCGACCGTCATCAGCGCCATGGGGGCGGCGCCGTAGAAGTGGGCCATCTGCGGATTGCGCGCGTGGGTGCGCGCCACGGTCGGATGGCGGAACCAGTGGCCGCCGACCACCACGATCAGCGCCACCAGCAGCGCGGCCGCGACCACCCAGACCACTTGCGCGAAGGCCCGCAGCCCCGCGACGTGGACGGGCAGGGTGGCGCCGGCGATCGCGACGATCCCGGTGCCCATCACCGAGGCGAACCAGTTGGGTCCGATGTTGCCGAGTACCTCGACCCGGGTGTGCGCCGGGGCTGCGTCGTGCGGGTCTGCGGTGGCCACAGCTGAAGAACCTACTGGCCGCGCGGGCCTACCGCTGGATCAGCCGCATACACTCCAACCGTGGTCAATCCGGCGCAACCGGGGTCGGCGGTCAACAGGATCCCGATGATCGTCGGTGTTGCCGTCGTCGTGCTCTTTGCCGTCCTCGCGGTGCCCATCAAGCAGCGATGCGGTGCGCCGGGCTTTTCGTGCGCGTCGACGCTGGATACCGACGGCAATATCCATTACTACTACGAGGTCGAACCGGTCGGCGTCTACCTCGCTGAAATCGTCACCGGCGCCAACCTGACACTCTTTTACTCCTCGGGTGAGGACCTGGTCAAAGCCCGCTAGCGGGTGGCGGCGGTTTGCTGGCCATGTCGATGCGACCGCGCCCGCTGGGCGGTATCCGCTCGGTAACATCTTCGGCTCGATCCGGGCGACCACGTGGCCGGCTCGAGACATGCCCGAGACCATGGCGGCCACAACAGGGCAAAACATGCTGGTAGAGCGAGGATGGGAAGCACGAATCGCGCCCGCCCGTCCCGACGAACGTGCTCCCGCCGACCGTGTGACGGGTGCTCTCGATTGGGGGCTTCATAGCAAGCTAACGCATACTTGTCACCATGCTTGAAGCGACATCGCCGCAAAGCACCGTTGCGGTGCCCGGTGATGTGCTGGGCGTGGGCAGAGGTTTGTGATGGCCCGCTCGGGCGGCGCCCATCGCCGTCATCGAGCCGTCCGTCAACCCTCACGTCTCCGCAAAGGGCTGACCCGCACCCTGGGCGCGCTAGTCTCCGTGGCGGCCGTGGGTCTGACCGGGGCGGGATATTACGTGGCGCACGGTGCGCTGGGCGGCATCACGGTGTCGAACGCGCTGCAGCCCGACGATCCCAGGTCCAGCGGCGACAACATGAACATCCTGCTGATCGGGCTGGACTCGCGCAAAGATCAGGACGGCAACGACCTGCCCAATTCGATCCTCAAGCATCTGCACGCCGGCGATTCCGACGACGGTGGCTACAACACCAACACGATGATCCTGGTGCACGTCAGCGCCGACAACAAAGTCGTCGCTTTCTCGATCCCGCGCGACGACTGGGTGCCCTTCACCGGGGTCCCGGGATACAACCACATCAAGATCAAAGAGGCATACGGGCTGACGAAACAGTACGTCGCCCAAAAGCTGGCCAACCAGGGCAGCGCCACTCAGAAAGAACTCGAGACCAAGGGGCGCGAAGCCGGCCGGGCGGCGACGCTGCGCGCGGTGCGAAGCCTGACAGGTGTTCCCATCGACTACTTCGCCGAGGTCAATCTGGCCGGGTTCTTCGATCTGGCGCAGACCCTCGGCGGCGTTGACGTGTGCCTGAATCACCCCGTCTACGATTCGTATTCCGGGGCCGACTTCCCGGCCGGGCGGCAGCGGCTGGACGCGTCCGAGGCGCTGTCGTTTGTCCGGCAGCGTCACGGCCTGGAGAACGGGGATCTGGACCGCACGCACCGGCAGCAGGCGTTCATCTCGTCGGTCATGCAGGAGCTGCAGGCCGCGGGCACCTTCAGCAACATCGACAAGCTCAAGAACCTGATGGCGGTGGCCCGCAAAGACGTGGTGCTCTCGGCGGGCTGGAACGACGACATGATCCAACGGCTCGGCGGGCTGGCCGGCGGCAACGTCGAATTCCGGACGCTGCCGGTGGTGCGCTACGACAACATCGACGGACAAGACGTCAACATCGTCGACCCAGCGGCGATCAAGGCCGAGGTGGCGGCGGCGATTGGCGCCGACATCCCGACGACCGCGACGACCACCACCGCCGTGAAGCCAGATCCGTCCACCGTCGTCGACGTGGTGAACTCCGGCAGCATGAGCGGTCTGGCCACCGAGGTATCGCGCGCGCTGAAAAAGAAGGGCTACACCCCGGGCCAGGTCCGCGATCGCGAATCCGGCGACCCGACGACCACCACGGTGGAATACGGCGCCGGTGCGCAGACCGATGCGCAAAATCTGGCCAACCTGCTCGGCGTGGACGCGCCTAAGCAACCCAGCCCCAGCGTGCAGTCCGGACACATCCGGGTGACCGTGGATACCAATTTCACGATGCCCACAAACGACGAGACTCAGATGGACGACACGACGAGCACCAGCTCGAGCACGACGTCGACCAAGGCGAAGAGCTACTACTACAACGGCACGACCACGACCTATCCGACGCCCGATCAGGGAAAGCCGATCGATGGCGGCGGCGTGCCGTGCGTTAACTAGCGCGGCGAAGCCGGGCGCAGCGGGTCGCCGCCGTCAAGCATGCGTGCCGCCGTCGATGCGGATTTCGGTGCCGGTGATGAACGCCCCGTCGTCTGATACCAGCATGGCGATCACACCCGCGACGGCGGTGGGATCGGCCATCCCGGTGCCGCTGGATTCGACCGTGGTCGGTAGCACCGGCATCAGCCTCGAAAACAGCGACCAGTCAGCGTCTTTGGGAATGTACCCGCCGGTGGCGTCGGTGATCCCGGACTTGATGCTGCCCGGCGCCACGCACACCGCGCGCAGGCCGTCGCGTGCGTATTCGAGCGCCAGCGAGTGCGTGAAGGCCTGGATCCCGCCCTTGCTCGCGGCGTAGGCGGCCATATAGGGATGGGCGAACGAGGCCGACGTGGAACTGAAGTTCACGATCGCGCTGCGCGAATTCGCCAGCAGGGACGGTAGCGCTTCCCGGACCACCAGGAAGGTCCCGGTCAGGTTCACGCCGACGATCTGGTTCCAGAGTTCGAGGCTGGTCTCGTGGGTGTGCGCGGCCCGCAGGATGCCGGCGGCATTCACCAGCGAGTCAAGCCCGCCCAGTTGCTCGACGGCCAGGCATACCCCGTCGCTCACCGAATCCTCGCTGCCGACATCCATCGGCACGGTGGTGAGCCGGTCGGCGGTGCCGGCCTCTTTTGCCCGCGCCCTGGTGTTGTCCAAGCCGTCGGCCGCGACGTCGGAGGCCACGACGGCGGCACCCTCCTCCAGCAAGCGCAGCGCGGTGGCCTGGCCGATACCCGACGCGGCGCCCGTCACCAGGATCCGCTTGCCCTCGAGTCGCTTCATTGCATCTCCGGTTCCCTAGGCGTGGCGACGGGTCAGGGTGTCACCACTCCGCGCAGCGCGTCGGCGCCGTACATCTGCACCATCATCGAGGAGTAATCCGGACCGCGGCGCAAAATGTGTCCACCGTCGACGTTGATGCACTGGCCGGTGATCCAGGCGGCCGCGTCGCTGAGTAGGAACATCGCCAGGTTGGCGACGTCTTCAACCTCGCCGACTCGCGGCAGCGGAGTGCAAAGGGCGTAGTCGCCGCTGATCTCCGGCGATTGGATCACGCTCGCGTCGACCAGATCGGTGCGGATCAGGCCGGGCCGGATGCTGTTGACCCGCACCCATGACGGGCCGAGTTCGTCGGCGGCCAGCATCATCATGTGATCGATCGCCGACTTGGTGACCCCGTAGGGCCCGAACCAGCGGTGGGTGTTGCTGGCCGCGATCGACGAGATCCCGATGAACGAGCCGCCACCACCACGCACCAACTCGCGCCCCACATGCTTGAGCACGTACATGGTGCCGTTGACGTTGAGGTCTACGGTGTTTCGCCAGGCCTCCGAGTCGGTATGGGTGATCGGTCCCACGGTCAGAGAGCCACCCGCGCAATGCACCGCGCCGTGCAGCCGGCCGTGCCAGGCCGTGGCCGCGTCGACCGCACGGACCACCTCGTCCTCGCTCGTGACATCGGCGGGCTCGTAGCGAATGGAGCCGCCACCGGGCAGGGCTTCGATCTCCTTGACGGCCCCGGCGAGTCGGTCGGCGTTGCGGCCGACGATCATGACCGAGGCGCCGGCGGCGACCAGCCCGGCGGCGACGCCCTTGCCGATTCCGCTACCGCCACCGGTGATCAGATAAGTCCGGTCTTCGAAAGAAAGCTGCACGCAAGCCGCCTCTCAACTGAAACAGGTTCTAGTCATCGAACCATGCGCCGTTGCCGGTGGTGACGACTCCCCCGAACATGTGACCAGAGGGGGGCCCCGGCTACGGGATGTCGCGACGGGCAAGCTTGGTCGGCTTGGCGTTGCGCCAATCCTCGACGTCGGGCGGCAGGCCGACCGGATACCTGTTCTCGTTGTGGGCCGCCCAGTGCGCGTGACCCAATTCGTGAATGTGGAACGCGTGCCGCAACGCCTCGGTGAAGCCCATCGCATCAGCCGCCGCGTTGACCGAATCCTTGATCAGCATGGCGGCCATCGTCGGCCGCTCAGCGATGCGGCGCGCGAATTCCAGTGTCTTGTCCGTTAATTCGTCGGCAGGGAAGACCTTGGAAACCATGCCGAGGCGGTAGGCCTCGTCGGCGTCCAGCGCATCACCGGTCAGCAGCAGCTCTTTGGCCTTGCGGGGGCCGAATTCCCAAGGGTGAGCGTAGTATTCGACGCCCGGCATGCCCATCCGGACGCCGACCACGTCGCTGAACTTC
This sequence comes from Mycobacterium sp. 852002-40037_SCH5390672, assembly GCF_001665875.1. GTDB lineage: Bacteria > Actinomycetota > Actinomycetes > Mycobacteriales > Mycobacteriaceae > Mycobacterium. Next base: position 5,533 of record NZ_LZTA01000102.1, on the reverse strand, counting down.
GCATTGTCGGCGGCGACGATCAGATCGCACGCCCAGATCAACATCAGGCCGGCCGAGATGGCGTTGCCTTGAACCTGGGCGATGGTGATCTTGCGCAGATCGCGCCAGCGGCAAGTGTTTTGGAAGAAGTAATGCCACTCCTGCAGATAGGTCTTCTCTGCGACCGGATCGCGGGTGGCGCCGTTGATCCGAAACGTCGGATGCTGCCCCGCTCCGGGCGCCCGCTCGGCGAGCGCCAACTCCGAGCCGAGGTCGTGACCGGCGGAGAAGTTCTTGCCGCGTGCGGCCAGAATCACCACCCGCACGGTGTCGTCGGCCTCGGCGCGCAGGAACGCCTCGTCGAGCTGAACCAGCAGGCCGCGGCTCTGCGCGTTGTGAGCGTCGGGCCGATTGAGCCAGATCCGGGCGATGAGACCATCGTCCAGAGTTTCATAGGTAACCAGCTCCTCGGCGCCGGCATTGGCCGCCTGCGCGCCGGCTTGCTCGGAGAGAGTCATTCCGCCCACCTCGCTTGTTGTCAGCTCCGACTCGTTTACACATTACGGCCAGTGTGTAACCGGTCGTCGCTGGGGTGATCAGCCGCCGGCCCTACCAGCCGCGCATCACCCTGCGGTCTCGGGCCGCCGGCCCAGCGGCAGCAGCCGATGGTCGCGGGTGAACACCAGCCGGACGATGCCCATCGCGACGACCACCGTGGTGGCCGCGACCGAACCCAGGATCAAGAACATCACCACGGCCTGTACCAACACGGCCTGCAACGGCGGCACCCCGGCGAGGATGAGGCCGGTCATGGCGCCCGGCAGGAATACCAGGCCGGTGGCTTTGGTCGTTTCGATCTGCGGAGATATCGCCGAGCGCAAGGCGATTCGCAGGTACGGGGACGCGGCCTGTCCGGAGGGCTGGCCCAGTGCCAGGCGGGCTTCGACCTCGTCGCGTTTGTCGCGCAGCTCGTCGACCAACCGCCGAGCCACCAGCACCATGGCGGTCATCGAGTTGCCGATCATCATCCCGGCGACCGGCACCAGGGTGCGCCCCTGCAGTGGGAACACTCGCAGACCGAAGATCACCCCCAGCGTCACCACCGCAGCGCCGGCGAACGCGGCAACGGCCAGCGGCGCAAACCGCGGCACCTCCGGTGCCCTGCGGCGGGCGACATCTCCGGCGTAGGCCACCATCCCGGCGACCCACGCCCACGACCACCACAGCGAACGGCCCGGCTCGAACAGCAGCGTCAGCGCACCGCCCACGAGCAGCAACTGCACCAGCGCGCGCGCCGCGGCCCACAGCAGTTGCCGCTCCAAACCCAACCGCCGCCACACTGAGATCCCGGCCGCGAACGCCACCAGGATCAGCGACGTCGCCAGGCCCACCCAGCCGACTTGACCGTTCACCACGCCACCGATCCGTCGCCGGGCCTGGAGGCGACCGGGCCCAGTCCCAGGCTGCGGCCGGACTTCAGGCGCAGGACCCGGTCGGCGGCCCTCTTCACCTGCGCCGAGTTATGGGTGACCCACAGGGCGGGGGTGCCGTCGGCGGCCAGATCACGCACCGCGCACTCGATGACTTCGGCCGCTTCGGTGTCGACGGCGGAGGTGGGTTCATCCAGCAGCAGCACCCGGGGTTGCGCCATCAAGGTGCGGGCCAGGCACACCCGTTGCGCTTCGCCACCCGAGAGCCCGGCCACGTCGCGGTCCAACCACGATCCGGTCAACGCGACCCGGGCCAGCACGTCTCGCATCCGCGCGTCGGATGCGTCCGGGGCGGCGGCCCGCAGGTTGTCGGCGACGGTGCCCGGAAACGGCGTCGGACGCTGGAAGCACATGCCCACCCGGCGTCGCAGCCACAGCGGGTCGAGCGCGGCGATGTCCGAACCATAGAAAGACGCCCGCCCGCTCGTCGGCAGCTCCAGCCGGTTGCACAGCCGAAGCAGGGTCGATTTGCCCGAGCCCGACGGGCCGAACACCGCCGTCACACCGTGACCCGGGATGCAGGCGGTCAGCCCGTCCAGCGCACGCACCCCTTGCCGTTCCACGACGACATCGAGGAACTCGAACACCATGTCGTTATCGGCGCCCTCGTCAACCACCCGCTTATCCTGCATCACGACGGGTACCGCCGATCGCGTCTTCGCGAGCGGCGCGGCGAACACCTGCAAACCAGCCATAAATGCGGCTAGCACCCGTTAGCTGGCGAGACGGGCTGCGACCGGTCACCGGCGTCGCCTACAGTTAAGTCATGCCTACGAAATCTGATCCTGGCGAAATCGACGACGTCGAGCCGGTGGCCGACAGCACTGCGAGCCAGGCCAGGCGGGTCGTCGCGGCGTACGCCACCGACGCCGACGAGTGCCGGGTGTTTCTGTCCATGCTGGGTATTGGGCCTTCGAAACTCGACGTGTAAATGTCTCCAGGGGGAGGGCGAAGCTCGAAGTCGGCCGACTACGGGAATTCCGACTTCGTCGTAGTCGCCAACCGGTTGCCGGTGGACCAAGAGCGGCTTCCCGACGGCACCACGGCGTGGAAACGCAGCCCCGGCGGATTGGTCACGGCGCTCGAGCCGCTGCTGCGCCGCCGGCGTGGGGCGTGGGTTGGCTGGGCTGGGGTCGTCGACGAGGACACCGACCACGAGGGCGAGCCGATCGTCCAGGAGGACCTGGAGCTTCGGCCGGTCAAACTGAGCTCCGACGACGTCGCCGAATACTACGAGGGTTTCTCCAACGCCACGCTGTGGCCGCTGTATCACGACGTCATCGTCAAACCGAGCTACCACCGCGAATGGTGGGAGCGCTACGTCGACGTCAATCGCCGCTTCGCCGAAGCCACCTCTCGTGCCGCCGCAGAAGGCGCGACGGTCTGGGTGCAGGACTACCAGTTGCAGCTGGTACCGGCGATGCTGCGCGAACTGCGGCCCGACCTGATCATCGGCTTCTTCCTGCACATCCCCTTCCCGCCGGTCGAGCTGTTCATGCAGATGCCGTGGCGGACCGAGATCGTTGAGGGCCTGCTCGGCGCGGACCTGGTCGGATTCCATCTGGCCGGCGGCGCGCAAAACTTCCTATTCCTTGCCCGGCGGTTGACCGGTGCCAACACGTCGCGCGGCGCGGTGGGAGTGCGGTCACGGTACGGCGAGGTGGAGCTCGGGTCCCGCGTCGTGCGGGTGGGCGCCTTCCCCATCTCCATCGACTCCAGCTCCCTGGACCAGGCGGCCCGTCACCGCGACATCAAGCGCCGCGCCCGGGAGCTGCGCGCCGAGTTGGGCAACCCCCGCAAGATGCTGCTCGGCGTCGACCGGCTCGACTACACCAAGGGCATCGACGTTCGCCTGAAAGCCTTTTCGGAGCTGCTGGCGGAGGGCCGCGCCAAGCGCGACGACACGGTGCTGGTCCAGTTGGCGACACCGAGCCGCGAACGGGTGGACAGTTATCAGCAGCTGCGCAACGACATCGAACGTCAGGTCGGCCACATCAACGGCGAGTACGCCGAAGTCGGCCATCCGGTGGTGCACTACCTGCACCGGCCGGTCCCCCGCGACGAACTCATCGCGTTCTTCGTGGCCGCCGACGTCATGCTGGTCACCCCGCTGCGCGATGGGATGAACCTGGTCGCCAAGGAGTACGTCGCCTGCCGCAGCGATCTCGGCGGTGCGCTGGTGCTGTCCGAATTCACCGGCGCCGCCGCCGAACTCCGGCACGCGTATCTGGTCAATCCGCACGACCTCGAAGGCGTCAAGGACACGATCGAGGCCGCGCTCAACCAGACCGTCGAAGACGGACGACGCCGGATGCGGTCACTACGCCGCCAGGTCCTCGCGCACGACGTCGACCGCTGGGCGAGGTCGTTCCTTGACGCGCTCGCCGAAGCACGACCCGGCGACGCCGAGTAGTTCGCAGGTGCAAGGACCCATGGTGTTGGCGCCCAAACGCTGTGATACTCAGGTGCAGCGTCGCACGCGAGGGAGGAGTATCACATGAAGCTCCGTCACGGGATGGCCGCGGGTGCCGCGATATTCACTGCCGTCGCGGTGGGAATCGCGCTGCAATCCGGTCAACCGGCCAAAGCGCTCGGACCACCGGCGGATGGCAATTACTCCTTCAACGAGGCCGGCGTGTCCGGGGTTACCTGGACCGTTACGGCGATATGCGATCAGCCCTCGGGCACGCGGAATATGAACGACTACTCCGATCCGATCGTGTTCGCGATGAACTGCGCGCTGAACGTCGTGAGTTTTACGGATGAGCGGATCAGTGCTGCGGACAAGCTGCAGAACTTCAGCGGCCGGGCCCGAATGTCCAGCATGCTGTGGACCTTCCAGGTCACGAAGGACAATGGTGTGGCCTGCCCGGGCGGCGGCACTGCGCCGTCCAACGAAACCTTCGCTTTCAGCGACGAGACGATGAGCGGCACCCACACCACCATCCACGGACCCGTGTGTGGCATGCAGCCGGAGATGAAGAAGCAACCGTTCTCGCTGGCGATGATCGGGCCGCCGCCCAGTCCGGTGCAGCGTTACCCGTTGTACTGCAACGGCATTGCCATGTGCTACTGACGTCGATCGATTTTCGGTGGGGCTAGATCGGCGTGATGTAGGCGATCAGCCACTGCTTGCCGATCTTCTTGAAGTCCACCCGCAACCGGCTGCCGTCATACAGCGGCTGGCGTGACTTGTCGGTCACGGTGCGGTTCATGAAGACCATCACCGAGGCCGATTCCCGTTTGGCCGACATCACTCCCACGCCAACGACATTGGCCTGGACCACCACTTCGCGCTTCTTGGCCTCGGGGATGATCTGGTTGTTTGCGCTCTTCTGAAACTCCGCGCGATAGTCCGGGGTCAACAGCGGATACGCCGCCGACAGGCTCCGTTCAACCGTTTGGTAGTCGTACGCGAAGACCTCGGGAATCTCCTTGGCCGCCAGGCCGGGCAGCACCGCCCGCGCGGCCTGCTCGCCGCGCGTCTGCACGCGGTCCCAGTACATCCAGCCGGCCACCGCGGACAGCCCGACGAACGCCACGGCCAAGAGGTAACCCGCGACGACCAGCAGCCAACGCCGCCATCGCATCAATTACCTCCGTCGGGATATTTCAGGTCGTAGCCGCTCATCTTCCCCGCGTCGTCCTCGTGCACGATGACGCGCAAGCGATAGGGCATCGACGGCTTGTTGACGCCGTCGATGTCGGCGACCGTGACACGCACCGACACCAGCACAGACGCGTTATCGGTAACGGCGTCAACGCCTTCCAATGCAGCGCCGTTGACGACGGCTTCCGACGTCGCGTTGGTGGAGCGGAAAAGTGCCTTGAGATTCTCGGCGTTGTTGTTGGCGCCGAGCATGCCGCGCAGCGGGCCGCTGGTGCCGTTGATGAAGCGGTTGACGCTCTCGTCGATGTTGTCCTGCTTATAGCTGAACATGTTGACCACCGTCTGCGTCGCGGTGTCGACGAAGCGTTGATCGCGCGTCTGTGCCGCGGTGGCGTGGCGGCGCTGCTTGTTCAGCCTGTCTCTTATACACATCTCCGAGCCCACGAGACGCGTA